>CAKTQV010000004.1 GCA_934597255.1 uncultured Oscillospiraceae bacterium | reverse complement strand
CACAGGGGATAGCCGCTTTAGCGGCGCAAGGGGGTGTAGCCACCTTGACGGAACGAAGTGACGCAACATTCTCGGTCGAGCAGTTTTCTTCTGCTGACCGGGAATGGAGCTCCGCAGGACGCACTACTCTCGACAGAGAGTATAGAAGTGCGCCCTTTAGTTCCTAAAGGGGTTTCTCAGCTTCGTAAAACTGAAATTTTCTATTCCCCACAAATTGGAATTTGCCTAACGGATTATTGATTGTCGTATTCTTCCCGTTCGGATTTTGGAAATGCATTGCCCCAATAATGATGCGACAGTTCATCTAATGTTTTGAATATAATCTCATTATTGAGGTTGGTGATTGCTATTTTGACATTACCACCCCAATATCTAAATCTTTCTTGACACATGCCGCAAGCGGTCAAAATTCTAAAATCGCTATTCTCGCTCTCTCTCGAAACACATAATGAATGTGTAATTCGCAAGTTGAGCTTTTGTGCTTCACACATTGCTCCCGTTTCCATGCATAAGCCTGCTCCTGCGTTGAAAGACTCTAACGCCACGGATATCAAATACTGTTGGTCTTCTGTAAAAATGACAGCACAGCCGCCCCAACCACTCGGAAATCTTTTATTGACGAAATCTGTGGCTTTTTTGTACATTTGCAATCCAATTTCAATATCGTTCATAGGAAATAACTCCTTGCCAAATTCAAGTTTATATATTAGAGATTGTAGCATACCTTTGTGAACACTCCGTGATGACTTGATAGGCACAATACACTTTCTTATATTAAAGTATAGCATAAAAGTTTGAACTTTTCTACCATTTGCACAAGAAACGCCCAAACATTTTTCGTCCGGGCGTTCTCGGTGTCAATCATAAATCAGCTCAAACTTCACGATAGCTTCTGCCTGTGCCTTGCAAGCGTTCATCTGCCGTACCCATTCCATTTGGTTATCGGCTTTCAGTTGCTCGGTCACGCCGTTTCGCTTCGCCAGCTCCGGCACGATCAACTCCATGCGGTTTCGTGCCGCTTCGTCAATCTTAGCGCAATACTGTCTTACGTACACCCAGCTATGGCGCAGAGGCTTTCTTTTTTATTTCGCGTCGGCGGGCTTGGGGCGGTACGGTTCGCAGGGCTTGGAGGCGAAGGGGTTGACCTCCTCGCCGGCCTCGACCTTCTTGAACCACTCGAAGGGCTTCGTGCGGAAGCCGTCCCAGCTCTCGCGCGTGGGCGGCTGCTGCATCCAGTCGTGGCAGTAGCGCCAGTCGTTGGTCTGGCTGATGTACTTCTCGTCCTGCTGTCCGTCGTGCACGTCGCCCATGGTGCCGCCGAAGATGCTCAGCAGCGAGCCGTACTGCTCGGAAACGGTGTGCAGCTTGAGATCCTCGACCAGCAGCTTCTTGAGCGGACGCTTGGCCAGATTGGACATGATGGTGCGGTTTTCATAGCTCATGTGCTTCCACATGCGGGCGATCTCCCACGCGCGGTCGAGCACGGTGCCCTTGGGGACGACCTCGCTGACCATGCCCCAGTCGAGCATCTGCTGCGCCGTCCACTGACGGGCGGTCATCATATAATAGTTGCCGCGCTTGGTGCCGAAGTAGTGCTGCGCCATCAGACCCATGCCGTCGCCGGGGACCAGGCCGCCGTGCGCGTGGGGGACCTCCATCCAGGTGTCCTCGGAGCAGATGGTCAGATCGCAGAGCATGGCGGAGTCCCAGTGGAAGCCGGGGCCGGGAATGGCGCCGATGGTGGGAACGTCCAGGTCAAAGACCATGTTCTTGATGAGGTTGGTGTCGTCAAAGTACTGATGCTGGAAGCGCTGCGTGGGCAGCTCGGAATAGGTCTCCCAGCCGTTGGGGTCGGATTCGGTCATCCAGCTGTCGCCGATGTGGGTGTAGATGATGATCTCGTTTTTCCAGTCCATCGAGATCATGCGGGTGAGCTGGCTCATGGCCCGGTGGCTCATGCCGCTGTGATGCATGGGAAGATTCTTGGTCTTCCAGGTGACCTGCAGAATGCCGTCCTCCCGGTACAGATCGGCAAAATCCTTGAACCATTCCTTATACTCGTCAAGCTCCGGCAGCTTGACATAGTCTGCCATGGGTTGTCCCATACTTCTGATCCTCCTGTAAAATTTTTAAGCCCTTCGGGCCATATCAGACAACGATGCCGTATTCCCGCGCCTGGCGGCGCAGCTCCGCACGGAAATCCGGATGGGCGATGGCGATGAGCGCGTCCACGCGCTCGCGTATCGTCCGTCCGCGCAGCTCCGCCACGCCGTATTCCGTAACGATGGTGTCGGCATGGTTGCGCGTGATGGACACGCCGGCGCCCGGCGTGAGCACGGCCTTGATCTTCGACACGCTCCCGCCCCTGGCCGTGGACGCAAAGGCGATGATGCTGCGGCCGCCCTCGGAATGCATGGCGCCGTAGGCGTAATCCGTGGCGCCGCCGGTCCCGGAATACTGGCTGGCTCCGATGCTCTCGGAGCATATCTGGCCGGTCAGATCGATCTCCAGCGCCGTGTTGACGGATTTCATGTTCCGGTTGCGCGCGATGACGAACGGGTCGTTTCCGTAGCTGCTCGGCACGATGCGGCAGGCAGGCTCCGACGCGATGACGTCGTAAAGATGCTCGTCCCCCAGGCAGAAGCAGCAGATATGCTCGCCGGGGTTGAGGTTTTTATATTTTCCGTTGGCGTTGCCGCGCTCGATCAGATCCGCCATGGACGACGACAGCACCTCCGTGTGGATGCCGAGGTCGTTTTTCTCCTTCAGATACTCCCCCACCGCGTCCGGCAGTCCGCCGATGCCAAGCTGGATGCAGTCGCCGTCGCCGATCATGTCGGCCACATAGCGGCCGATCTTTTTCTCCATCTCCGTCGGGACCGAGCGCTCGATGGTGAAAAAGGGCGTGTCCGAAACGAAAAAGGCCGTGACCCGCCCGATGGGGATGTCCAGGCCGCCGCGCACGCGGCGAAAGCGCGGATTGACCTCGAGAATGACCTTGTCCGCGCATTCATAGGCCTCGCGCTCGAACATCTGGCAGTAGGGGATCTGGAAGCAGCCGTTTTGCATATCGGCCACCTTCGCCACAAAGACGTTGTTCGGCCGGTAGCGCACGCGCTCGGACATATAGTTGTGCAGATCGGAGGGGATGTAGGACGTGATGCCGAGCCGGTGGCCGGCACGGAAGGCCGGGCCGTAGAAATGGCCGATGGTCTCCACATGTCCCCGCGTCGCCGGATCGCGCAGATAGTCATACTCGTTGTCCTTGCTTTTGACGACCGTAACGTCCCGGAGCCGCGGAATGATCTTCGACAGGCTCCCCAGAAAGCTCACCGGCTCCGTGATGACGCCGGAAACGGCGATGGTGTCCCCGTTTTCGATCCGCGCCAGACAGCCGTCCAGACTGCTTTTTTTCTGCTCGTATTGCTCTTGCGCGTCCATAAAGCTCCTTTCAAAGATACCCCAGCCGGTGCGCTTCGCTGCGAAGCGGATCGCGGAAATCCGGGTGCGCGACGGCGATGAGCGCCTGCGCCCGCTGGCGCACCGTGCGTCCGCGAAGATACGCCGCGCCGTATTCGGTCACGACGATATCCGCGATGGTGCGCGGAATGGTCACGACCGCGCCCGGCGTGAGCGTGGCCCGGATGCGTGAAATCGTCCCCTTCTTGGCCGTAGACGACAGGGCGATGATGCCGCGGCCGCCGCGCGACTGGCTCGCGCCGTAGGCAAAGTCCCACGCGCCGGCCGTCCCGCTCCACTGAAGCGGACCGATGCTCTCGGAGCATATCTGCCCGGTCAGATCGATCTCCAGCGCCGTGTTGACGGAGACCATGTTGTCGATCCTTGCGATCACCATGGGATCGTTCGTATAGCTCGCCGGCCGGAACAGCACGTCCGGGTTTGTTTCATAGATGCGGTAAGCCCGCTCGTCGCCCAGCGTAAAGGTGCCGACGTGCCGGCCCGTGTCCAGGTTTTTCCTCGCGCCGGTGATAACGCCGGCCTCGATCAGATCGGCGCAGGCAGACGTGAACATCTCCGTGTGCAGGCCCAGATCATGCTTGTCAAACAGAAAGCCCGCCACTGTGTCCGGCATACCGCCGATGCCCATCTGGATGCAGTCGCCGTCATGGATATGCTCGGCGACATAGCCGGCGATGGCCTTATCCGTTTCGCTCGGAACGCTGCGCGGGATCGTCACGGGCGGCGTATCGACCTCATACAGCGCCGTTACATCGTGAAGCGGGATACGGATGCAGCCGCGGAAGCGGGGGATATGCGGATTGACCTCCAGAATGATCGTTTCCGCATGGTCAAGATTTTCGCCCTCCCACATATTGGAGCCGGAGAGGGTAAAGTCGCCGTTTTCGTCCATGGGCGTGACCTGCGCGACAAAAACGTTGATGCGGCGCGATTCCTGCACGACCTTCATGTAATCATGCAGATTGGTCGGCACATGGGTCACATTCCCGAGCCGGAAGCCCTCGCGCTGCCCGGCGTCAAAGAAATGGCCGATGGTGTCCAGCCGTCCGCGCAGTCCCGGCTTCGTCTGATAGGAATACGTCTGCTGCTTCCCGGTGACGATCTCCACGCCGTTCATCTTCTCCGCGTGATCTCCCAGCGCCGCCAGAAACACCTGCGGCTCGCACAGGTTGCCGCCGACGCTGATGCAGTCTCCGTCCCGGATCATCGAAAAGGCCTCCTCGGGACGTATGATCTTTTCCCTGTACTCGCGCTCCCGGTCCATATCCGAACCTCCCCTGTCGCTTTGATAACATATTATCAATAGGAGTGCGGCGTTTCAATTCAAATAGCCGAAGAACAATCTTCAATTTTTTTGAACAGTATGCTATACTGGCCCTGCAAACAGCCCCGCATAAAAAGGAGGCCGGCCGAAATGGACCTGCTGAAACTTCAATATTTCCTCTGCGTGGCCAGCAGCGCCAGCATGGAGGAGGCCGCCGGCGTGCTCAACGTATCCCAGTCCACGCTCAGCATGGCCGTCAAAAAGCTCGAGGAGGAGCTGGGCGTGGCGCTGTTCCGCCGCAGCGGCCGGCGCAAGGAGCTTACCGCCGCGGGGCAGGCGCTCCAGACGGAGGCCGCCTCCCTTCTGGTGCACGCGGAAAACATCCGCCAGCAGATGCGCCAGTTTCAGGACGGCCCCGCCGGCCCGCTGACCATCGTGACCGAGGCGCCGGATTTCACCGCGGCGGCCGCCGTGCTTTACCGCGACCGCGACGCCGCGTTCAGCACCGTTCAGGACCTGCCCCAGCGCAACGCCGTCAAGCCGCTGCTGCAATCCGGCCGCGCCGACTTCGCCCTGACGCTCTTTGACGACAGCGATTCCGAGCTGACGTCCGAGCTTCTGTTCTCCGAGCCGCTGCTGCTGCTTATCCGCAGCGACCACCCGCTCGCCCGCTGCGAGCGCATCGACTTCCGCCAGATCCAGCACGAATCGCTCGTTTCGCTGCCGGAGGGCTACGCCTTCCGCTTTCTGTGCGAGTACTTTTTCACCATGAACGGCGCGCGCGTGCGCCGCGTGCATGAGCTGCGCGACCCGGAGATGACGCCCCGCGCCGTGGCGGACGGCTTCGGCGTGGGCTTCTATCCGCGTTCGCTGTGCAGCCGCGACCGCACCTCGGACATCGCCGTCGTCGGCGTGAACGGCAACTTCTTCCGCCGTCAGCTCTACCTAACGCGCCTGAAGGACCGCCGACTCCCGCCGGAAACGGAGGATTTCTTTCTGTTTCTGCGCGAGCTGGGCCGCTATTTCAGCGTCCATAGCCGCTATCCCGCCTCAGCCGCCGAGCTGCCCGCCGGAAAAGAATAGGCCGCGCGGCAACCGGCGCGTTCACCCACCCCGGGGCGGGCGTAAAGTCAAAAGGGTCTTGCTTCGCAAGACCCTTTGAATCCCTCCGGGCGCATCCGCCCCGCCCGGAAAGCTATGAAAAATAAAACCGCCGCTTGCCAATGGTAACAAGCGGCGGCGCACACTACTGTGCATGGAGGGGGAAATGAGGTTTTCAACACCTTGGCCGGTCATCACTCCGGCCAACCGGTCCCGGAAGGTTCGTCCTCCCTTCCGATCCCGTGCGTTTACCATATCACAAACTTTTATTTTAGTAAAACGCATCTTTTTTATTGAAGACATGAAAAAAAGTATGTATAATATTTGACAAAGGGGGCGTGCCCATGAGTCTGGCTCAGTATCAGATCTTTTTGAAGGTCGTGGAGTGCGGCAGCTTTACCAAGGCCGCGCAGCTTCTCAGCTTCACCCAGTCCGGCGTCAGCCACGCCGTCAGCGCGCTGGAGCAGACGCTCGGTCTGCCGCTTCTGTCGCGCAGCCGCGGCGGCGTCGCACTGACGGCGGACGGCCGCGCGCTGCTTCCGTATATCCGCCGCCTCTGCGCCCAGCAGCACCAGCTCGAGCAGGCGGCGGCCGATCTGCGCGGGATGACGGAGGGGCTTGTAAAGGTCGCGGCCTTTTCCAGCGTTTCGGCCCAGTGGCTCCCCTACATTCTGAAAACCTTTGACGCCATGTATCCGAGCATTGAATTCGAGGTCCTGAACGCCGATTATTACGACCAGATCGAGTCCTGGGTCGCCAGCGGGCAGGCCGACTGCGGCTTTCTGCGCCTGCCGGGCACGCGCCCGCTGGACACATGGCCGCTGCACCGCGACGAGCTGAAGGTCATCCTCCCGCCGGAGCACCGGCTGGCCGGCTGCGGCGTCTTTCCGCTGGAGGCCTTCGGCACGGAGACGTTCATCCAGCTCGAGGAGGGCGACGACTACGAGATCACCGCCGCCTACAACGCGCTGGGCGTGCGCCCCTACGCGCGCTACACCATCAAGGAGGACCAGTGCATCCTCGCCATGGTCTCCAACGGCCTCGGCATCAGCGTCATTCCCGAGCTGATGCTCGGCCACAGCAGCTACCCGCTGGCCGTGTGCGATCTGCCGCAGCGCTTCTGGCGCGAGATCGGCATCTGTGTGCGGGACAAGGAGGAGCTGTCCGGCTCGACCCGGCTGTTCGTGCAGCATGTGCGCGACTGGGTCGCGGCCAATTACGCCGGGGAGAACGCCCCGGGATCGCTCTGACGCGCCGGGCGCCGCGTCACCTTTTCCAGTGCTTCAGCTCCGGCACCATGGCCTCCATGTGGGCGCGCACCTGCTCGGCCGGCCAGCTCTCGCTCGCCATGTGCTCCACGCAGAAGTCGATGAGCTGCTCTTTGCTGGTATAGGTGAACTCCCCGCCGGTATAGCACCATTTGCAGTATTCCTCGTTGAACGAGCCGTCCGGCTCCCGGCTGGTCGTGGAGTCCTCCAGCGGCATACCGCAGCACTGGCAGATCAGCTGCCTCGGCGAGCCGAGCAGCGTGTTGATGGAGACGTCAAAAAACGACGAAAGCCGCTTCAGCGTCTCCAGATTCGGCGTCGTCTCCCCGGTTTCCCAGCGGGACACCGCTTGCCGCGTCACAAACAGCTTTTCGGCCAGGCCGTCCTGCGACAGCCCCTTTTCCGTCCTCAGACGGTATATGATATCCTTTGTATCCATGCGGAACACCTCCCTGCGGTCACTGTAGCACAGAATACCCGCGCAGGCAAGCAACGCGCCGTTGCTTCGGCGCCGCTCCGCTCCACTCTCCACCCATGCAAAGCAAAACCGCCGCAGCCGTTTATTCCGGCCGCGGCGGTTGCCCGTCCTATTCCATATCCCGCAGAAGCTCGCGCAGATGGCCGACCGCCCGCTTTTCCAGCCGCGACACCTGCACCTGGCTCACGCCGAGCACGCGGCTGGCCGCCGTCTGGGTCATCCCGTGCCAGAAGCGCAGATACAGCGTCATCCGCTCGTTCTCCGGGAGCCGGTCGAGCGCCTGCGAAAGCGCCACATGCTCGATCAGCCGCTCCTCCCCGTCCGGGTCGGACAGCGTCTGCTCCAGCGAAAAGCCCTCCGCGCCAAGCTCCTGCTGAAGCGAGGCGGCCGGCTCGGCCGCGCTTTCGGCCATGGCGATCTCCTCCGGGCTCAGCCCCGTGCAGGCCGCCAGCTCCGACACCGTCGGCGCGCGGCCGCAGCGCTGCTCCAGCTCGCCGCGCGCGCTGCGCACGGCGGCGTACTGCTCCTTGAGCGTCCGGCTTACCTTCACGGCGCCGTCGTCGCGCAGAAAGCGGCGTATCTCACCGGATATCTTGGGCACGGCATAGGTGGAAAAGCGCGTGCCGTAGCGCTCGTCGAAGCCCTCGATTGCCTTGAGGAAGCCCACGCAGCCAAGCTGGTACAGATCGTCCGGGTCGCAGCCGCGGCCAAAAAAGCGCCGCGCCACAGCCCATATCAGCCCCGCGTTTTCCTCCACCATCCGCCCCGAGGCGTCCCGGTCGCCGGATTTTGCCCTGCGCAGCAGGGCGACCTGCTCGTCCAATTTACGCGCGCAGCTTGATGGCGAGCTTTTTCGCCATGGTGACGGTCGTGCCCCGGCCGGGCGCGGACTTGACCTTGAGCGAGTCGGTGAAGCTCGACATGATGGTAAAGCCCATGCCGCTGCGCTCCTCGCCGCCGGTGGAATACATCGGCTCCATGGCGCGCTTGACGTCGCTTATGCCGCAGCCGCGGTCGGTCACGCGGATCTCCAGAACGTTCCCCTCCAGAATGCGCAGGCGCATCTGCACCGTCCCGATGGAATCGGGGTAAGCGTGGACGATGGCGTTCGTCACCGCCTCGGACACCGCCGTTTTGATGTCGCCGAGCTCCTCGAGCGTCGGATCCATCTGCACGGCGAAGGCGGCGGCCGCCGCCCGCGCGAAGCCCTCGTTTGCGCTGCGGGCCGGGAATTCCAGCTTGATGTAGTTCTGCCCTTTCATCGTATGTATCTCCCCCTTATTCCGCCGCGGTGGACACCCGCAGCAATCGGTCTATGCCGGAAGCGTCCAGCACCTTCAGCGGCTGGTTTTTCGCGTTTTCCACCCAGGCGCGCCCGCCGGTCTCCGCCATGAGCTTGTTGACCTTCAGCACCAGCGCGATGCCGGACGAATCCATGAACGTCAGCCCGCCCATATCCACCACGCAGTCGCGCGGCAGATAATCGTCGAGCGTGCGGGCGATGCGCCGCAGCGCCTCGTGCGCCTCGTGATGGTCGAGCTCTCCCTGCAGATACAGCGTCAGCCGGCCGTCGCGGTATGTCGATAGAACCTTCATTTGTATCCCCACCTCTGCGTAAAAGATCAAAAAAATTGCACCGTACCCTTTCCGGTACGGTGCAATTCTAGCTTTTTTCGTCCGCGCTTTCGGTCGAAAAGCGTCGTCAGCCCAAATTTTTCAGGCTCTCCTCCAGATTCGCGCACAGCGCCTGCGCCTTGGCGAGCTTTTCGCGCTCGGCCGCAACGACGCGCTCCGGCGCGCGGGAAACGAAGTTCTCGTTCGCCAGCTTCGCCTGCTGGCCGGCGACGTCCTTTTTCGCCTTTTCCAGCTCCTTTCCGATGCGCGCGCGCTCGGCCGCCAGATCGACCAGCTCCGCCATCGGCATGAACATCTTCGCGTCCTCGGTCACGACGCTGACCATGCCGGCCGTGTCCGCCGGCACGTCGGCGCGCACCTCCACGCTCCCGGCATAGGCCAGGTTGGACAGATACACGCGGCCCTTTTCAAAGACCTCGGGCCGGTCCGCGGCGATGATGAGATGCGGCCGCTTCGACGCGGGCACGTTCATCTCGCTGCGGCGGCTGCGCACGGCCTTGACCGCCGTCATGACGGCCTCAAAGTCCGCCTCGTCCCCCGGGAAGGACAGCGCCGGATCGTATTCGGGATAGGCCGCCACGATCAGCCTGCCGTCCTCGTGCGGGATCGCGCCGTACAGCTCCTCGGTGATGAAGGGCATGAACGGATGCAGAAGCTTGAGGATGTCCGTCAGAACGTACAGCAGGACGTACTGCGCGTCGCGGTCGCCCTCGCGCAGGCGGGGCTTTGTGATCTCGATGTACCAGTCGCAGAAGCTGTCCCAGATGAAGTCGTATATCTTCGTCGCGGCGATGCCCAGCTCGTACTTGTCAAAGTTTTCGTTGACCTCGCGCACCAGCTCGTTGAGCTTGGAAACGATCCAGCGGTCCTCCAGCCGGAGCGTGTCCGGCAGGCGGTTTTCCGTCACGTCCAGATTCATCATGACGTAGCGCGCGGCGTTCCAGAGCTTGTTGGCAAAGTTGCGCATGGCCTCGCAGCGCTCGACATAGAAGCGCATATCGTTTCCGGGGGAGTTGCCCGTGATAATGTTGAAGCGCAGCGCGTCGGCGCCGAAGCGGTCGATCATCTCCAGCGGATCGACGCCGTTTCCGGCGGATTTGGACATTTTCTTGCCCTGGCTGTCGCGGATCAGGCCATGGATGAGCACGGTGTGGAACGGCTCGCGCCCGGTCTGCTCCATACTGGAGAAGATCATGCGGGCCACCCAGAAGAAAATGATATCGTAGCCCGTCACGAGCACGTCCGTCGGGAAGAAGTATTTATAGTCCTCCGCCTCCGTGTCCGGCCAGCCCAGCGTGGAAAACGGCCACAGGGCACTCGAAAACCAGGTGTCCAGCACGTCGGGGTCGCGCTCAATGTTATGGCTGCCGCATTTTTCGCAGCAGACGGCGTCCGTGCGGCTGACCGTCACATGGCCGCAGTCGGCGCAGTACCAGGCAGGGATCTGATGGCCCCACCAGAGCTGGCGGCTGATGCACCAGTCGCGGACGTTGTGCATCCAGTTGAGATAGGTCTTGGCAAAGCGCTCCGGCACGAATTTCACCGTCCCGTTTTCCACGACCTCGATGGCGCGCTTCGCCAGCGGCTCCATCTTCACGAACCACTGATCCGACGCCAGCGGCTCCACGTCGTTATGGCAGCGGTAGCAGGTGCCGACGTTATGTACGCACGGCTCGATGGACACGAGATAGCCCTGCTCCTCCAGCTCCGCCACGATGGCCTTGCGCGCCGCGTAGCGGTCCATGCCGTCCCACTTGTAGCCGCCGGTGATGCGGCCCTCGCCGTCGAGCATGAGATACTGCGGCAGATCGTGGCGCAGACCGACCTCAAAGTCGTTGGGGTCGTGGCAGGGCGTGATCTTCACGCAGCCGGTGCCGAATTCCATGTCGGCGTGCTCGTCGCCGACGATGGGGATCTCCCGGCCGACGAGCGGAAGCGTGAGCGTTTTGCCGATGAGATGCTTATAGCGGGGATCCTCCGGGTTGACCGCGACGGCCGCGTCGCCCAGCATGGTCTCCGGGCGGGTCGTGGCGATCTCCAGAAAGCCGCTCCCGTCCGTGAGCGGATAGCGGATGTGCCAGAAGCTGCCCTGCTTCTCCTCGTATTCCACCTCGGCGTCAGACAGGGCCGTCGTGCAGTGGGGGCACCAGTTGATGATGCGCTTGCCCTTGTAGATCAGGCCCTTTTCGTACAGATTGCAGAACACCTCGCGCACGGCCCTGGAGCAGCCGTCGTCCATCGTGAAGCGCTGGCGCTCCCAGTCGCAGGAGGAGCCGAGCGTCTTCAGCTGCGTGACGATGCGGTCGCCGTATTTGTTCTTCCAATCCCACACGCGCTCAAGGAATTTTTCGCGGCCGAGATCGAAGCGCGTCAGCCCCTCGTTGTTGCGCAGCTGCTCCTCGACCTTGATCTGCGTGGCGATGCCGGCATGGTCGTAGCCCGGCAGCCACAGCGCGGAATAGCCCTTCATGCGCTTGTAGCGGATGAGCGTGTCCTGCAGCGTCTCGTCAAAGGCGTGGCCCAGATGGAGCTGTCCGGTCACGTTGGGAGGCGGGATCACGATGGTAAAGGGCTTTTTCTCCGGATCGCGCTCGGCGTGGAAATAGCCGCCGTCGCACCACATTTTATAAATACGGTCTTCGACCTGCTTGGGGTCGTACTGTTTCGGTATCTCGTTCATCGCGTCATCTCCTCCAGCTTCTCCATCGGCGCCAGCCCCACCTGCTGTGCGACCGGCTTTCCGTCCCGGAACGCAATGAGCGTGGGAATGGACATGACGCCGAAGCGCATGGCCAGCGCCTGCTGCTCGTCCACGTTCACCTTTCCGACCTGCACCTCCGGGTGCCTGGCGGCGAACTCGTCCACCACCGGGCTCTGCATCCGGCACGGGCCGCACCACGAGGCCCAGAAGTCCACCAGCGTCGTACCGGCGGAAATGGCGGCGTCAAAGTCGCCCGCCGTAAAATTTTTCACTGACATATATCCTTACTCCTTCTTGTTCTTTTCGGCCAGATAATCGGCGGCGGCCAGCGCGGCCGTGCAGCCCTGTCCGACGGCGCGCGCGATCTGATAGGGCGCGCCCGTGCAGTCGCCCGCGGCGAAAACGCCGGCCAGGTTCGTCTCCATCCGCGCGCCGGTCCGGATATGCCCGCCGTCCGTTTCAAGGCCCGGCACGAGCCGGTCCGGTCTCACGGCGTCGCGCAGAACGAACACCGCGTCCACGGGATAGCTTGCCCCGTCCGCCTTCAGCGCAGTCACGCGATCTCCGCCTTCGATCTCATAGCGCTTTGCGCGCGATGCGTCGAAGTATTCCGCCTCGCATCCGATGCTGCGGAGGAACTGCGCCTCTTCCTCCGCGTCGGCTGCGAGGCCGATAACGGCCACCCGCCGCCCCCTGTACAGCATGCCGTCGCAGGTGGCGCACCAGCTCACGCCCCGGCCCAGAAGCCTTTCCTCGCCGGGAAACAGATTCTGCGGGGCCAGCCCCGCCGCCAGTATGAGCGTGCTTGCCTCGTACACCCGCTCGCCGGCGCTGAGCATATAGCCCCCGCCGGCCGCCATGACGGCCGTGACCCGGCCATACGCCGGCCGGCAGCCCAGCGCCGCGGCGGAATCGTACATCCGCTCCAGCAGCTGCGCGCCGGTGACGCCGTCAAAGCCGGGATAGTTGTCGATGCGGGCCGCACGGGCCAGTCTCGACCGCTGGGGAGGATTGGTCAGCAAAAGCGCGTCCAGCCCGCGCGCGTGCGCGCTGAGCCAGGCGGATATCCCCGCCGGACCGCCGCCGACGATCGCAATATCCGGCATTTCGACCCCACCTCCCGCTTCTGGAAAATTACATAATATTATATCTCGAAATTTGGGGCTTGTAAACATAGAAAAAAGATAGTATAATGAACAAAAATTACAAAAGGACAACAAATTGTAACCAACTTGCACACCAGGAGGATACCATGAAAAAACGTTTCATACCTGTTCTATTGGCTCTGCTTCTGATCATCGGCTGCTCCGGCTGCTCGGTGTTCAGCGATCTGGCCGACCAGGTCCTCGGCCAGCAGGCGACGCCGGAGCCCATCGTTCTGAGCAGCTATTATGACCCGGTAAAGGCGCAGGCGGAGGCGGAAGCCGCGGAAAAGGCCGCGCGCACGCTTTACACCGCCGACGAGATCAAATCCCTCATCGCGCCCAGCATCGTCAAGGTGAACGCCTATAACAAGTCCGGCGCGCTTGTGAACACCTGCGGCGGATTTTTCGCCTACGGCAGCGTTTTCACGAGCATGGACAGCATTCTCGGCGCCGCGCGCGCCACAATCGCCCTGTACGACGGGGGCGAATACGAAGTGACCGGCGTGCGCTATTATAACGCCGACATGAACATCGCCGTGCTTGCCTGCTCCCGGCAGGACACGCCCGATCTGCAGGCCGGAAAATGGGGCGCCGAGGACGGCGAGGCCGCCTATGCGCTCGGCCCGGACGGTGCGCTCACGGAGGGCAGCGTCATCGCGTCGGGCGTGACGGTCAACGGCTTTGACTGCGTGCAGACCTCGGCTGCCGTCAACAGCAGCAACGCCGGCGGCCCGCTCGTCAGCGCCTACGGCGAGCTTCTCGGCCTGTGCGTCATGGACGCCGCCGGCGACGGCCAGAGCTACGCCGTCAGCACCGCCTCCATGGAGGGCATGGATCTGAGCCAGACGATCAGCCTGGACGATTTCCGCGCCGCCAACAACACCGCTCCCGAGGGCACGATGGTCCTCACGGGCGACGACGGCGAGAAGGTATACGAAAAGGCCGATCTCATCGAGCTTGAGCCGAACGACACCACCGACGAGGCCACGGAGCTCACGGCCGGCGCCTGGACGGCAGCCTATGTCAACCGCGAAGGCCGCGGCGAAGGCGACGCCGCCGACAGCGTGGACATCTTCTCGTTCACCGTCGAGGAAAAGAGCACCGTCGAGATCCGCATCCGCAGCTATTACAAAGAGGACGCGCAGTATCTGGACGGCACCTGGGTCATCAATTCGGATCTTGACCACCTTGCGGACGCCAACGGCGTGCCCACCGGCTACATCACCGGCTACGAGGAGGACGGCAGCGCCTACCAGCGCGGCGAATGCGAAGTGGAGCCCGGCACCTACTACGTCGTTGTGAAGCTGACCAGCGGCTGGAGCCACGACGACGGCGCCTATTACACCATCTGCTACAACATTAAATAACAAAAGCCGTAAAAATACGCTGCGGCGGGGCCGGGAGAACCCGGCCCCGCGTCGCCGTATCATCCCGCCGGGTCTTCTGGCCCGGCCTTGACCGAAACAGACAGGGGGAACCGAAAAATGACCGAAGAGAACGTCTCGAAAAACTTTATCATGGACTTCGTGGCCCAGGACATCGCGCCCGGCGGCCCCTATGAGGGCATGCAGGTACACACGCGCTTTCCCCCGGAGCCGAACGGCTATCTGCACATCGGCCACTGCAAGGCGCTGTGCATCGACTTCGGCACCGCGGAAAAATTCGGCGGCATCACGAATCTGCGCATGGACGACACGAACCCCGCCAAGGAGGACACCGAATACGTCGACGCCATTCAGGAGGACATCCACTGGCTCGGCTTTGACTGGGGCGACCGCTTCTTCTACGGCAGCGATTACTTTGAAAAGACCTACGAGCTGGCCGAGGGCCTGATCCGCAAGGGCCTGGCCTACGTCTGCGAGCTGACGCCGGAGCAGTTCCGCGAATACCGCGGCGACACCTCTCACCCCGCCCGCTCCCCGTGGCGCGACCGGCCCATCGAGGAGAGCCTTGATCTGTTCCACCGCATGCGCGACGGCGAGTTCCCCGAGGGCAAGTATACCCTGCGCGCGAAGATCGACCTTGAAAGCGGCAACTTCAACATGCGCGACCCCGTGCTTTACCGCATCCGCTACATCGAGCATCACCGCCAGGGAACGAAGTGGTGCGTGTTCCCCATGTACGACTTCGCCCATCCCATCCAGGACGCGCTCGAGGGCATCACGCACTCGCTGTGCTCGCTGGAATACGAGGATCACCGCCCCCTGTACAACTGGGTCATCGAGCACACGGACGTTCCCTGCCGGCCGCGTCAGATCGAGTTTGCCCGCCTTGGCATCAATTATACGGTCATGTCCAAGCGGAAGCTGCGCCGTCTCGTCGAGGAGGGATACGTCTCCGGCTGGGACGACCCGCGCATGCCCACGCTCTGCGGTCTGCGCCGGCGCGGCTACACGCCCGCGTCCATCCGGAATTTCATCGAGCGCATCGGCGTGTCCAAGGTCAACTCCACCGTCGATTACTCGCTTCTCGAGTCCTGCCTGCGCGACGAGCTGAACGCGAAGGCGCCGCGCCGCATGGCCGTTCTGCGCCCGCTGAAGCTGACGATCACAAACTATCCCGCGGATCAGACCGAGCTTTTCGAGATCGAAAACAACAATCTGGACGAAGCCGCCGGCACGCGCTCCGTGTCCTTCTCGCGCGAGCTTTACATCGAAAGCGACGACTTCATGGAGGAACCGGCCAAGAAGTACAACCGCTTCTACCCCGGCAACGAGGTCCGTCTCAAGGGCGCCTACGTCGTGCGCTGCACCGGCTGCGAAAAGGACGCGGACGGCCGCGTCGTGAACGTGCTGTGCGAATACGACCCCGCGACGCGCGGCGGCGACACGCCCGACGGGCGCAAGGTGCGCGGCACCGTTCACTGGGTCGACGCGAGCAGCTGCGCCGACGCGGAGATCCGCCTGTACGACTATCTTTTCGCCGATCCCGAGCCGGACGCCGCCGAGGACTTCATCACCTGCCTCAATCCCGATTCGCTGGAGGTGCTGACGGACTGCAAGGTGGAAAAGGCGCTGGCGGACGCAAAGGCGCCGGAGAGCTTCCAGTTCCTGCGTCTGGGCTATTTTGCCGCCGACAACCGCGACTGCACGCCCGGACACCTCGTGTTCAACCGCGCCGTGGCGCTCAAGGACAGCTTCAAGCCCAAGACGTAAAGCCGGTGAGGATATAAGAAAAGCAGCAGCCCGCGGGCTGCTGCTTTTTCATGCTTTTCTCCGTTTTATATTCAGCACGGCGACCGCCGCCAGCACCAGCGCGATGCCGGCAAAGCCGGCCGGCGATATGCTCTCGTGGAAGGCCGCCGCCCCGGCGACCGTGGCCACGACCGGCTCGAGCGTTCCCATCATGGACGCACGGCTGGCCTCCATGCTCCCAAGCGCCCAGTTATACAGAAGCGCCGGCGTGAAGCCCGAAATGAGCACCATCCAGAAGCACAGCCAGCGCCCCGCCCCGTCGGCCACTGCCGGCGCCGCGCCCCGGAAGCCCCAGATCAGCGCGCAGAAAACGGCGCAGATGAACCAGCCGTAGAAATTGATCTGCCACACCGTGTAGCCGCGCTGGCTGAGCAGCTTGGAGAAGATGTTGTACAGCGCATAGCCCAGCCCGCTGAGCAGCCCGAACAGCGCGCCCAGCGCGGAAAAGGCCGTCCCGCCGGATACCAGCCCCGACACCAGCGCCACGCCGCCGAGCGCCAGAAACAGCGAGATCAGCTTCTGCCGGCTGAAGCGCTCGTGAAAAACGAACAGGCTCATGATCATCACGAACACCGGCGCCGTGAACATCAGCGTGCACGCCACGGACATGCTCGCCAGCGCGATGGAGCGGTAATAGCAGTAAGTAAAAAACAGCGTCGTCAGCCCGAAGGCCGTCAGCAGCGGCAGATCGCGCGGCCGCACGGCAAAGCCGGACAGACCGCGGAGCGCCAGCGCCGCAGCGAAAAAAAGCGCGCAGCCGCAGGCGCGCACCAGCAGAATATCGCCCGAACCAAGCCCCAGCGCCCCTAGGCGTCTCGTAAACAGCCCGATCAGCCCCCAGCCGCAGGCCGCGAGCAAAACGGCAAGCTCATGTTTATGCTTCATCTGTGTCGATTCCTTTTTTGTCTGTTTGAAAAAATATAATATCCCGCCTTGCAAGCTTTGTCAACTTCCGCTATAATGGCAGAGCGTCCTGCGGGCATGGTGGAATTGGCAGACACGCCGGATTTAGGTTCCGGTGGGGTGACCCATGCAGGTTCAAGTCCTGTTGCCCGCACCAAAGCCCCGAAGGCATAAGCCTTTGGGGCTTTACTTTTTCGCTGCTCCTTGCGGGTTATCCTCCAACATGGTATAATATGCCTGAGGAAGTGATGATATGGAAATCCGGGCAAAATGCAAATTAGATTTTGATTCGACAAAGGCATTGACACATTTATCTTTTTATAAGAAAACAAACCCTAAAAAAGCCGTACGGCTAAGAGAAATTTTTTGTTTTATTCTACTTTTTGTAATCATTGCAGAGCTTATTGTATTTGGCTTCGATTCTGCCCTGAATAATTTAATCTATGTAGATCTGTTTATAATCGCTCTTAACTTATATATGTATTTTGTCATACCAAAATCACGATACAGGGCTTTGGGGAAAATGAAGGACATTGAGAACAATTACCTCTTTAAGGATAATGTCTTAAAAGTTTCTTCGAAAAGCGAAGAATATAGCGGCGAGGCAGAAATTGAATACTCCTTATTTACCAAGGTTTATGAAACATCCGCCTATTTCTTTTTATTTCAAACCAATAATCAGACTTTTATCATTGACAAATCAACGATCGAAGGCGGAAGCGCTGATGATATCAGAAACAAACTGACTTCGTTTGTTAAGAACAAATATTTTATTTGCAGATACTGAGAAAACGAAAACATTTCCATTGAATTGGACACCAACGCTATCTGATAGGTAAAAATAAGTATATTATATTTCAACCTGGAAGTAAAATAGTTATGAAAAAGGTGGTGATGCCATGGATACGCACGCTCGTCTCCAGCAGCTGCTGCGGGAGCGCGGATGGACGGAGTACAGACTTTCAAAGGAGTGCGGTTTGGCGCAGTCCACGATCGGAAATATCTTCAGAAGAAATACAGTCCCCTCCGTTGCAACACTCGAGACGATATGCAGAGGATTCGGCATCACTATGTCACAGTTTTTTGCCGACGCCGATATGGTGGAACTGACCCCGGATATGAAAGAACTGTTCGACTGTTGGATCTGTCTGACACCGAGCCAGAAAAACGCAGCCATACAAATGCTGAAAGCGATGGGTCACGATAACGAATAACAGGAAGCCTTAGGGCTTCCTGTTTTTATGCCCTGTAAGAAAGGAACGCCCCCGGCTGTCGGTCCGGCTTCCGGATAGCCGGGCGGTTCTTTTTTCCTGCCCTTAAAAGCATTTTATCAAGGGCTTGCAAATAAGCCGCGGGCGACGCGATTTTCTCTAAAGACGGCATTTTCCGTCAAAATCACGCTTCCCGGCCGGATGGCGCAAACGGGAACGCGGCGGTTTTTCTGCGAAGAACTGTTTGTTGTTCTACCGTTCACCGAAAAAGAAAGCCGTCCTCTCATGCCGTCGGAGGCGGATAGTCCACGTTGTATTCGCTCCACTGGACGCGGACGGAGCAGCGTGCGCCGCCGGCCGAAAGAAACGAATTGACCTCGCACAGCGACCACAGCCCCGTGGCCGGATCCTGCTGGCGGATACGCATATTATGCGTTTCCTGCGAGTTTGTGTACACCGTGCCGTCGATCGCAACGCTGGCCGAAATGGTGGCGTTGTTCATCGTCTGCGCCTCAACGGCGCCGTCGTAGATGGTCGTCCGCCGCACGTCCACCAGAACGGGCGCGGCCGTATTCTTCGGCGCGATGGAAAGGCGCAGCGAGCTGGACGACGTGCGCTGATAGATCAGCACCAGATCCTTCAGCGGAACGGACAGCGTGCTGTCCGCCGCGGACAGATCGACGTGATACTCGGTAAAGGGGGCGAGAAGATTCGGCGTGGTCATATCCTGATCGCTGGTTTTGAAGTTCAGCTTATAGCTCACCGGCGTATCCTCCGCCACGGTGACGGTCGGCGTTTCTCCCTGCTGCCCCTGTTCGCCGGCTTCGCCCGTCGGGCCCTGAATGCCTTGTACACCCGCCTCGCCGGTCTCGCCCTTTTCTCCCTGCGGCCCCGTCGGCCCGGTGTCGCCCATCGGGCCCTGAATGGCCACATACGCTCTGTAGGCGCCCGGCGGACATCCGCCGTTTCCAAGGCCGGAGCCGCTGCAATAATCCATAGACGACGCCCCCTTTCTCCTTTCATCGTATGCATCCGGCCCGGCGGCCGTGCACGGGGCGTGTGTTTCATCCGAGCAACAGTACAGCCACCCGGAAGCGTCCTGGACGCTCGCCGGATGGCCGCTTCTGACGGAGGTACGTCCCGCCGTCAGTTCAAAACGGTATAGTGAATATGCGGATATTTCTCACATAACTCGTCAAGCAGGCCGATGATATCCGAAGCTTTCTTCCTTGCCTCGCCGGACAGCCTACGGTAGTTCTGTATCTGAATCTCAATGGGAACAGCCCAGCTTCCGCCGAAATCTCTAAGGCAATCCCAGAGAGCGTCCAGATTTGTCCCATAAAAATCCGGGATATCGAAGGCCGACTTAACGGCCTTTACCACATCGAGCCAGCTTTGACAGCCGGAAAAGTTCAATTCGACGACGCCGCGCTGCGAAACGCTCCACGGATCATACATGATACATCCCTCCCTTTGCAGTAACATTATAATATCCCGGCACGTCTGGACAGCAAAAAAGCCTGTACCCATGGAAGGCTACAGGCTTTTTTGTGGAGCTGCTGAGCAGATTCGAACTGCTGACCTCGTCATTACCAATGACGTGCTCTACCTACTGAGCTACAGCAGCTGGCGACCGAGAAGGGACTTGAACCCTCGACCTCCGGCGTGACAGGCCGGCGTTCTAACCGACTGAACCACTCGGCCAAAAGCTTTGCTATTATACTATCCCTGCCCGGCCTTGTCAAGACATCGAAAACGAATTTCTTGTTTTTCCCCGCTCATTTCTTAAAATCGTAATTTTTCGTAATTTTTGCAGTTTTTCTGTTGCCTTTTTCCGCAGAAACAGTTATAATGCTGCTTATCCATGGTGATACCACCCAAATGCATGGAGGTCTGTTCAATGCAAGAACCCAAAAGAAGAAGCAGCGGCGTCCACAGCGCCGACACTCCGCGGCGTTCCCGCCGCGCCGAACCCGTTGAACCCGCCGACGATTTTGAATATGAGCCCCGGTCCGGCTCCGGTTCCGGCTCGGTGAAATATGTCCTGCTCGGTCTGGTCCTTCTGCTGGTCGTGGCCGTTCTGGTCGTGCTTTGCGTGCGCTGCTCCCGCGCCAGCGCCAACGCCCCGGCTGAAAACGCTGCCGCCGCCAACATGACGAGCACCGTTATCCTTCAGGATTCCTACGGCAAGGATATGGGCAAAAACATTGAGATCACCGCCGGCACGCAGGCGCCCGACGGCGTCAATCCCGCCGACGCGGTTTTGATGAACGCCGCCTGGGTCGGGAAAAAGGCCGCGAGCTTCCCCATGATCCTGAAGATCACCGATCCCTCCTTCCCCGACGGGGATGGACTGATCGTGTTCCAGAACGTGAACGGCCAGTGGCAGAAGCTTGATACCTACATCATTGCCGACCATTCCGTCACCTTCCTGGTGGACAGCCTCGGTTCCTTTGCTTTCGTGCCCTACGGCAAGTTCACCACGCCCACGCCGCAGGCGACGGAAACGCCCGTTCCCTCGCCCTCGGTCTCGCCGTCGGCCTCTCCCTCGGCTTCGCCGTCGGCCTCTCCTTCGGCTTCGCCGTCTCCCTCGCCCACGGCCAGGAACGGGCAGGGCGGCTTCAACCCCAGCGAGACGGTCGTAACCACGCCCACGCACAACTCTCAGGGCACGGAGCCTCCCATCCAGACGGATCCTCCGATCAACACTCCCTCGCCGACCACGGGCCCCGCAACGCCTTCGGATTCCGGCGGCGAAGTGGACGCTTCCTGATACCGGACAAGGCAACAACAAACCGCCCGCTTCCCAGAGAAGCGGGCGGTTTTCTTTGTTCTTCAGGCGCTTGTACGAAGCGTCACAGCGCGCCGCGCACCAGCGGCATGCTCATGCAGCGCGGGCCGCCGCGGCCGCGGGACAGCTCGCCCGCCGGAATGGCCAGCACCTCGACGCCGTTTTTGTCCAGAAGCTCGTTCGTCACATAATTCCGGTCGTAGGTCACGACGCGGCCGGGCGCGATGCACAGCGTGTTCGACCCGTCGTTCCACTGCTCGCGCTGCGCGGCGATAAAGTCCGACCCGCCGCAGCGGATCAGCGTCACGCTCTCCAGCCCCAGCAGCCGCTCCAGCACCGGCTCCAGCGGCTCGTCCAGCGCCCGGACGCCCACGGCGCCGCCCGCGCCGCGCTCCAGCACAAACAGCCGCAGCGTGGGCAGGATGGCCGGATGGATGATGAATTTATCCGCGTCGAGCTGCGTAAACACCGTGTCCAGATGCATATAGGCGCGCATCCCCGGGATGTCCATGACCAGCAGCGTTTCGACCGGGCATTCGGGATCGGCAAACAGCCGCTGCGCCAGGCGCTCGATCGCCTCGGGAGACGTCCGCTGCGACGCGCCCACCGCCAGCAGCCGCGACGACAGGTTCAGGATATCCCCGCCCTCCAGCGAAAACGGTTCGTCCGGCGTGTAATACAGCGGGACGCTGCCGGCGAAATCCGGGTGCCGGCGAAGGATATACGAGCCGTATATGCACTCGCGGCGGCGTGTCTGCGCATACATCCTGTGCAGCGACGCGCCCCGCCCGATCGAGGCGAAGGGGTCGCGCGTGAAATACAAGTTCGGTATCGGATCGAGCACGAACTGCGCCGCGCGGTGCAGCAGGGCGGACAGGCTGTCCGTCCGCGCCGGCGCGATATCCTGCATGCGCACGCCGGCCATGGTCTTTTCCACAAGCTCCCGCTCGCTTCCGAGCGACAGCAGATACGCCCGCAGCGCCCGGGCGTGGAAGCGCGCCGTGTCGCCGCCGGCCGCGATGAACTCGTCCACGAACGGCTCACGCAGCGCCGGTTCGGCGCGAAGCGTCTGTTCCATGAGCTCGCTGAGATACGATACCTCCACGCCGTTTTCCCGCAGCAGCGCCGCAAAGCGGTCGTGCTCCTGCTGCGCGCCGGCCAGATAGGGTATGTCGTCAAACAGCAGCCGGTCGAGCGAGCCGGGCACCAGATGCTCCAGCTCCTTTCCCGGCCGGTGAAGCAGCACCCGCTTCAGCGGCCCCGTTTCGCTGTAAACGCAGATGGGCATGCCAAAACCTCCTGTATCCGGTTCCGCGCCCGCAAACGGGCGCGCTCCCTTATTCCGCCCCCGCCGCTTCCTTCTCCGGCGGCGGTGCAGCTCCTTCCGTTTCCTCCGGCGGCGCCGCCTCCGGTTCCTCTTCCGGCGGGGCGGCTTCCTCCGTTTCCTCCTCCGGCCGCGCATCGCCGCTTTCCATCAGCGCCCACACGACCCACATGACCGGCGCGGCCAGACTCAGCGCCACGCAGAAAAAGTCCTGCACCATGCAGCACAGCAGCCCGCAGCCCGCCGCTCCGATGTAATCGCCGTCGAAGCGGCCGCGCACCCATGTGACGGCGCTGCACGCGATGCAGGCCAGATACGCCGCCAGCCCCAGAGCACCGTTGTTGACCAGATAGGCAAGATAGAGATTATGCGCGTTCGACACGACGGCCGTGCGCATCTGCCCGGTCTCCTCGATAAAGCGGCTCCACGAAATGTCGATCCGCTCGCCGAACGTGCCCGGCCCGCCGCCGAGCAGCGGCCGCTCCGGCACCAGCGCGAGCGCGCCGCGCCATATCTCGATCCGGCGGGAGCCGAACTCGTCGCGTATATCCCCGTGCAGCACGCGCGAGGCCTCCCACAGCGTCCCGCTCTGCCCCGGCCAGAACCACAGAACCGCCAGTCCCGCCGCCACGGCCAGCACGGAGCACAGCCCCGCCGCGCGCCGCGCCTTCTTCGTCGGCAGCAGCACGGGCACGCACACCAGCACGCACGCCAGCGTCCCGACATACGCCGCCTCCGCCTGGCTGAACGCCAGGATGACAAGGCACAGCGACGCCGCCGAAAGCAGATATATCCGCTCCCAGCGCCGCTTTGCCCGCAGGCCGAACACCGCCGTCACCGGCGTGACGATGCACAGATACTGCCCCAGCAGGCCGATGTTGCCGATGGTCCCCAGAAACGCGCCGGAATACGCGCCGAACTTATCGTAATAATTTGTGCCCGCCGGGTACAGGCCAAAGGGATCAAAGCCGAGCAGCTGCAGCGCCGCCACAAGGCAGCACAGCGCCGCCGCGCCCGCCATCACCCACACATAGCTGCGCTTCGGCCGCGCCAGCAGCGACACGCCGAAAAACAGCGCTCCGTAGCACACCAGCGTCGCGAAGCCGTCGTAGCGGGGCTTTCCGTTGGTCGAGGGCGCGCCGAGCAGCGAGTTCTGCCACCACGGCGACAGCAGCGCCGACACCGCCGCCAGCAGCAGAAACGCCGCCAACGCCCAGTGGACCGGCCGCAGCGCCGGCCGGAAGCCCTCACGCCGCAGCGCCGAAAGCGCGCCCAGTATCAGCACGCACAGCAGCCACAGCGCCGTTGCGCCGTAAAAAAACAGCGCCTTCGGCTCCGTTATGTTCGGATAGCCGCCGCCCCAGAACAGAGGGAACACACCGAGCATAACATAAATGTATTTATCCGTGATCCATCGGGCCAGCCCGATCATGCTTTTCTTTTTCATGTTTTTATTATATCACAGCCGCGCCGCGAATGCACCTGCGTTATTTTGACTTGTGACGGCGGCGCATTTGCGATATAATGAATCAACGTTCCCTGCGGCGCAAATACTGATGACGAGGTGAATGGCATTGAGTTATCATAAGGAATTCGCTCCCTCGCCGGAGCTTCTGGAAAAAATGGATATGTACTGGCGCGCGGCAAACTATCTGTCCGCCGGCCAGCTCTACCTTCTGTCCAACCCCCTGCTGCGCACGCCGCTGACCGAGGCCGACTTCAAAAAGAAGATCGTCGGCCACTGGGGCACCGTTCCGGGACAGAATTTTATCTACACCCATCTCAACCGCGTTATCCGCGAATACGATCTGGACATGATCTATCTGTCCGGCCCGGGCCACGGCGGCAACGCCATGGTGGCACAGGACTGGCTGGACGGCAGCTACACGGAGGTCTATCCCGACGTCACGCGCGACGAGGAGGGCATGGAGCGGCTGTTCAAGCGCTTTTCCTTCCCCGGCGGCATCCCCAGCCACGTCGCACCGGAAACGCCCGGCTCCATCCATGAGGGCGGCGAGCTGGGCTATTCGCTGGCGCACGCCTTCGGCGCCGTGGCGGACAACCCCGGGCTCATCGCGGCCTGCGTCGTGGGCGACGGCGAGGCCGAGACCGGCCCGCTCGCCACGAGCTGGCATCTGAACAAATTCAACGACCCGCGCACCGACGGCGCCGTTCTTCCCATCCTGCATCTCAACGGCTACAAGATCGCCAACCCCACCGTGCTCGCGCGCATTTCCAAGGAGGAGCTGCGCAAGTTCTTTGAGGGCTGCGGCTGGAAGCCCTATTTCGTCGAGGGCGACGATCCGAAGAAGATGCACCGGAAAATGGCCGACGTCATGGACAACTGCATCAGCGAGATCCTGGAATACCAGAAGGACGCGCGCGACGGCGGCACACCGTCGCGGCCGCGCTGGCCGATGATCGTGCTGCGCAGCCCGAAGGGCTGGACAGGCCCCGAGGCCGTGGACGGACTGCCCGTGGAGGGCACGTTCCGCGCCCATCAGGTCCCCATCCCCGCCGACACGCCGGAGCACCGGCAGATGATCGAGGACTGGCTCCGCAGCTACCGGCCGGAGGAGCTTTTTGATAAAAACGGCGCGCCCGTCAAGGCGCTTGCCGATCTCGCGCCGAAGGGCGCGGCCCGCATGGGCGCCAACCCCCACGCAAACGGCGGCCTTCTTCTGCGCGATCTGCGCATGCCGGATTTCCGCGACTACGCCGTGGACGTGCCCGCGCCGGGCGCCGTGGAATGCGAGGATATGCGCCGGCTCGGCCAGTTCGTGCGCGATATTTACAAGGAGAACGCCCAGACGCGCAATTTCCGCGTGTTCGGCCCGGACGAAACGGCCTCGAACCGCCTGTCCGCCGTTTTTGAGCAGACGAGCCGCGACTGGAACGCCGACACCGTCCCCGGGGACGAATTTCTCGCGCCCGACGGGCAGGTCATGGATTCCATGCTCTCCGAGCACGTCTGCGAGGGGATGCTCGAGGGCTATCTTCTCACGGGACGCCACGGCTTTTTCAATTCCTATGAGGCGTTCATCCGCATCGTCGATTCCATGTTCGCCCAGCACGCGAAATGGCTCAAGGTGTGCAACCAGCTACCCTGGCGGCAGAAGATCGCCTCGCTGAACTACGTCCTCGCGTCCAACGTGTGGCAGCAGGATCACAACGGCTTCACGCATCAGGACCCCGGCTTTCTGGACCACGTGGCCAACAAGAAGGCCGACGTCGTCCGCCTTTATCTGCCGCCGGACGCCAACTGTCTTCTCAGCTGCTTCGACCACGTCATCCGCAGCCGCAACTACGTCAACGTTATCGTCGCCTCCAAGCATCCGCGCCCCCAGTGGCTGACCATGGAGCAGGCCGTCAAGCACTGCACCGAGGGCATTGGCATCTGGCAGTGGGCCTCCACGGACGCGGGCGAGGAGCCGGAAATCGTGATGGCCTGCTGCGGCGACACGCCGACGCTGGAAACGCTCGCCGCCGTGACCATCCTGCGCGATGCGTTCCCGGAGCTTCGCATCCGCGTCGTCAACGTCGTCGATCTGATGCGCCTGCAGGCCAGCACGCAGCATCCGCACGGTCTGTCCGACCGCGACTATGAGATGCTGTTCACGGCCGACAAGCCCATCGTTTTCGCCTTCCACGGCTACCCCAGCCTGATCCACGAGCTGACGTACCGGCGGAAAAACAAGAATCTGCATGTGCGCGGCTATGTGGAGGAGGGCACCATCACAACGCCGTTCGACATGCGCGTGCTCAACGGGCTCGACCGCTTCAATCTGGTGCTGCTGGCGCTGCATCATCTCCCCTGTCTCGGCAACCGCAGCTCGGCGCTGGCGCAGCAGATGAAGGACAAGCTGGTGGAGCACCGGCAGTATATCAACAAATACGGCGTGGACATGCCGGAGGTAGCGGATTGGAAATGGACAAATGGATCGAAGTGAGCGTGAGCGCGGAGGGCGACCCCAACGCGCTTTGCGAAAAGCTCGGGCAATACGGGCTTTCCGGCTTTGTGATCGAGGATGAGGCGGATTTCCGCCGCTTCCTCGACGAAAACACGCAGTACTGGGACTATGTGGACGAGGCGCTGGAAAAGGAATACGCGGGCGCGTCGCGCGTGAAGTTCTGGCTTTCGGACACGGACGAGTCCGCGGCGCTGCTGGCCAAGCTTCAGAAGCTCGGCCTTTCGCCGCAGACGAAAACGGTCGAATCGGCCGACTGGGAAAACCGCTGGCGCGACTATTACAAGCCGCTGCCGGTCGGCGAAAAGCTCGTCATCGTCCCGGAATGGGAGCAGGCCGAGTCCGACCGGCTGCCGGTCGTTCTCGACCCCGGCCTGCTGTTCGGCACCGGCTCGCACGCGACGACCCGGATGTGCCTTGAGGCGCTCGAGCGCTTCGCCGGCCCGGGAAAGACGGCGCTCGATCTCGGCTGCGGCAGCGGCATTCTCGGCATCGCGGCGGCCGTGCTCGGCTGCGAGCGCGTCACCGCGGTGGACATCGACGAAAAGGCGCGGGAGATCGTTCCCGCGAACGCCGCGCTCAACGGCTGCGGCGAGCGCTTCACGGTGCGCACCGGCGATCTGACGGCCGACGCGCGCCTGCGCGCGAAGCTCGGCGGCGGCTACGACATCGTGCTGGCCAACATCGTGGCGGACGTTATTCTTGCGCTGGCGCCGCATGTCCGCCCTTTCATGGCCGAAAGCGGCGTTTTCATCGCCTCCGGCGTGATCGACGGGCGCGAGGCCGAGGTGGAGCAGGGCCTGCTTTCCGCGGGCTTCACCATTGAAGAGCATAAGCATGAGGAGGAGTGGCACTGCTTTGTGTGCCGGTGAAACGATATGAAGATAAACGCCGACTACCGACTGGATTACGACATGGACGATATCCGCATCCAAAAGCGCGGAGCGGACGGCTGGCGCGATCTCGCCCCCATCAGCGAGACCGCCGCCATGGTCTGGGAGGGGCTTGAGCGCGGCGTCGAACGCGCCCGCCTCATCGAGGCCGTCGTCAACGAGTTCGACGGCGCGGACGAGGCGACCGTGGCCGCCGATCTCGACGCGCTCATCGCGCAGCTCACGGCGCTCGGGATCGCCGAGCCGTAACCGAACCACGATCGAAACGGAGCCTACATACATGGAAATGGACGAACTGCGGCAGACCGTGGCCGCCAACATCATCCGCCTGCGCGCCGCCGCCGGCATGACGCAGACGGAGCTGGGCGAAAAGCTCAGCTATTCCGACAAGAGCGTTTCCAAGTGGGAGCGCGCCGCCGCGCTGCCGGATCTGCTCGTGCTTCGGAACATGGCGGAGCTTTTCGGCGTGGACGTGGACTATTTTCTGCATGAGCACAACGAGCCGACGCCCGACGGGATGCCGCTGAAGGGCGATTTTCCGGACTACTCCATGATCATCGGCGTGTGCGTCGCCTCGATATGCACGGTGGCCGTGCTGGCCTTTGTCGTGCTGTGGCTGCTCGGCCACATCGTGTGGCTGATCCTGGGCGCGGCCGTGCCCGTCACGCTCATCGCCGTGCTGGTGCTCAACAGCCTGTGGCGCGGCGGCCGCGGCAACGTGTGGATCGTCATGGGGCTGGTACTGAGCCTTCTCGTGCTGCTCTACCTGATCTTCATGCGCTGGAATATATGGCAGCTTTTCCTTGTTCTCGTCCCGGCGGAGCTGGTGGTCTATCTCAGCTTCCACATCCGTCGAAAGCCTTCGCAATAAAGGGATTCTACGATCCGTAGAGCCGTAGAGAGGAGCGTGTAGAGCCGTAGAGCGCGGCTTCTACGCGCTCTTTCCGCTTTGTAGACGCGCCGGCGCGCAAGTAGCTTGCATCCGGCCGCCGCCGCGCCTATGCTGGTAAACAGGAAAACACGACCACGGAGGCAATTACATGAGCGATTACATTCTCAGCTGCTGCTCGACGGCCGATCTGTCCAAAGAGCACTTCGATTCCCGCGACATCCACTATGTCTGCTTTCACTTCACTCTCAACAACAAGCAGTACCCCGACGATCTCGGCCAGTCCGTTCCCTTTCACGATTTTTACCGCGCCATCGCGTCCGGCGCCGAGAGCCACACCTCGCAGGTCAACATCGAGGAATTCATCCGCTTTTTCACGCCGTTTCTCAAGCAGGGAAAGGACGTTCTCCATGTGAGCCTGTCGTCCGGCATTTCCGGCTCCTACAACTCCGCGTGCAGCGCGGCCGAAATGCTCCGGGAGCAGTTCCCCGACCGGCGCGTGTACGTCGTCGATTCGCTGGGCGCCTCGTCCGGCTACGGGCTTCTGATGGATAAGCTGGCCGATCTGCGCGACGGCGGGATGGGCCTTGAGGAGCTGCGCGACTGGGCGCTGGCCAACCGCCTGCGCCTGCACCACTGGTTCTTCTCCACCGATCTGAGCTTTTACGTCAAGGGCGGGCGCATCTCCCGCGCCGCGGGCACCGTCGCCACCGTGCTGGGCATCTGCCCGCTGCTGCATATGGACGAGCCGGGACACCTTGTTCCCGTGGAAAAGATACGCTCGAAAAAGCGCGTCATCGCCGCCATCGTCGACCGCATGCGCGAATACGCCGACGACGGGCTGGACTACAGCGGCAAGTGCTACATCTCCAACTCCGACTGCCCCGAGGACGCCCGGGCCGTGGCCGATCTGGTGGAGGCGACGTTCCCGAAGCTGGACGGCCCCGTGTGCATCAACAGCGTCGGCACCGTCATCGGCAGCCACACCGGCCCCGGCACCGTCGCCCTGTTTTTCTGGGGACGCGACCGCGCCGCCGGTCTGAACGCAAAAAAATAACGGCTCAAGCCGGCTTTTTCCGGGCGGGGCAAATTCGCCCGGAATCCTTCAAAAGCCCTGCCATGCAGGGCTTTTTCCCGCCGCACGGCGGACAGCGCATGAAAACACGCCGCGCGTTTTTTGACAGACGGAACGAGGCCTGCGGAATTATCCGCAGGCCTCGCTTTTTATCCCGCCGCCCGGCGGCCGGTCTTCGATCCCGTCTCCGGCTCAGCCGTTGACGTTGTAGTTCTCCGAAAGAAGGTTCATGGATTTGAGCAGCTTGTGCAGGTAGATGAACGGGCCGACCACGATAAGGGAGCCAAGGATACCCCAGCCCCAGAAGGTCCCCGCACCGAACGAATAAGCGATACCGCGGCGATTGAGCTCGCCGCCAATGCGGTTGGCAAGCTTATGGTTCCACACCAGCGGGACAATGCCCAGCGTCAGCCAGGAAAAGATAAAGAGGACCAGGCAGTAGTGCATGGTCTTTTTCCCGTCGTAGCGGCCGGCAATGACGTTGATGTCCGTGCTGACGGACGACATGACCACGATACCGTAGATGCCGAGCGTGATAATAGACAGGAGAATAAGCTTCAGCAGGCTGCGATTGGTTTTCAGCTGGCCTACCGGCGCGGTGGACGCCTCCCTTCCCGGCTGGCTTCCGACCGGGCATCCGCAGTTTACGCAGACGACGGCCTCATCCTCGATCTGGCTGCCGCATTTTGAACAGTACTTCATTTCTTTTTCACTCCATCCTTCATTTCTTTCGCACCTTTTCCAGCGCAATTCCATGTTAGGATAAAAGCCAAAAAAAATCAAGGTATTTATTCAAATTTTTCACTTTTTCGATATTCCGCACAGCGGCCGGTCTTTCTCACTCCATCGCGTAGTACGCGCCGGTATCATGGCGGCGGCTCTCGCGCTTTTCGTAATAGCCGATCAACGTCCCGTCCCCGCCGCGCAGCGCTACCATATAGACGTCGGCGTCCTCTTTTTCATTTCGGTAGGTAAAGACGACGTTGTGCTCCGCGCTCTGGCCGAACCATTCGAGCACGCGGCCGATCGCCGCGGACGAGGCCGCGTTGTGGCAGCCGAGCAGGCTGCGGCCGATGAGCGCCGCGCCGCCGCGCTTTTCGTAGCGTTTCCGGGCCGCGGGATTCATGTATACGATCGTGTGCGCCGTGTCGCAGATCACAATGGGTTCCCGGTTCTGATCGACCAGACTTTTGAAATACGGGGCAAGCTCCATGCTTTTTCTCCTTTTCCGTCGTTATGCGCCGCTATACGGCGGCCATGCACGCGAAGACCGGCTTTATACGCCGAAGCCGCGTTTTTCCATGTCTTATCCGCGCGAAGCGTCGTCCGCGCTTTCACCGTTATCCGCCCGGACGACGAAGCCGCCGCCGAGCAGTCGCCCGTTTTCGTCGTAGATCGCCGCCGCCTGTCCCGGTGCAGGCGCGCGCACCGCCGCCGCGCAGCGCAGCTCGGCGCCGCCGTCGGCCGTCCGGCGCACGCGGCAGACCGTCGGCGCGCCGCGGGTATGGCGCGTGCGCACCGCCGCGTCAAATTCCTCCGCCTCCGGCGGAGCGAGCCACGACAGCGACCGCACGATCACCCGCCGCTTCCACAGCTCCGGCTCGTCCACCAGATACACGCGGCCCGTTTCCGCCTCGATGCGGCCGACGTAGACCTTCCGGCCGAGCGCGATCCCGAGATTGCGGTGCTGGCCGATGGTGCAGCGGGATATGCCCCGGTGCCGGCCGACACAGCGCCCGCCGTACCAGTACTCGCCCGGCCCGCTCACGTCGCCCCGGGCGTCAAGCCAGGCGGCATAGTCGTTTCCGGGAATAAAGCATATCTCCATGCTGTCGCGCTTGTGCGCCGCCGGCAGCGCCAGTTCGGCCGCCAGCGCGCGCACCTCCGTCTTTTCGTATATACCCAGCGGCAGCAGCAGCCGCTCCGCCTGGCGCGGCGTGATGCGGCAGAGCATATAGCTCTGATCGTTCGCCGGCCGGCCCATATACAGCCCGTCCGCGCCGCGGCGGACATAGTGGCCGGTGGCGATATAGCGCGCGCCATGCGCGTCGGCAAAGCGCTCCAGCGCCGCCATTTTCACGGCCGGATTGCACAGCACGCAGGGATTCGGCGTCTCGCCGCGCAGATAGGCCGCGGCAAAGGGCGCGCACACGCTCTCCTCCATCGCCCCGCGCACATCCCCGACGGCCAGCTCGATCCCGGCGCGCGCGGCGGCGGCGCGGGCCGCCTCCTGTCCTCCGGGCGCGCCGTTTTCCAGATACAGCGCCAAAACCCGGTATTCCCGCTTCAGAAGCTCCGCCGCCACGGAGGAATCCACGCCCCCGGACAGCCCCAGTATCACGGTCTCCATTCGTTTTTCTCCACCCATATCATCAGCGCCGTGATATCCGCCGGCGAAACGCCGGATATCCGGCCGGCCCGGCCGAAATTCTCCGGCCGGATGCGCCCGAGCTTCTGCCGCGCCTCGGTGCGCAGCCCCGGCACGGCGTCGTAATCGATCTCCGGCGGGATGCGCCGGCTCTCCATGCGCCGGAATTCCTCGATCTCCCGCTCCTGCCGCCGGATGTAGCCGGCGTATTTGACGCTTATCTCCACCTCGCGGCGCACGCTCTGCGGCAGCGGCGGCCGCGCCTGGTCGAGCGGCGCGAGCGAATCATATGTATTCTCCGGCCTTTTCAGAAGCTCGTACACCTTCGTGTGTTCAAGCCGCGCGATCTCCCGGCGCACCATTTCGTATTTTTCCGTCACGCGGCGGTACTGCTCGTCGGAAACGAGCCCCAGCTCATGCCCCAGCGGCGTCAGGCGCTCGTCGGCGTTGTCCTGCCGCTGCACAAGGCGGTATTCGCTCCGCGAGGTCATCATGCGGTACGGCTCCTCCGTGCCCTTGGTGACCAGATCGTCGATGAGCGCGCCGATGTAGCCCTGGTCGCGGCGGAGGATGAACGGCCCGAGCCCCTGCACGCGCCGCGCGGCGTTGATGCCGGCCACGAGCCCCTGCACGGCGGCCTCCTCGTAGCCGGACGAGCCGTTGAACTGGCCCGCGCCGTACAGGCCCGCGATCTTTTTCGTCTCCAGCGTCGGATAAAGCTCCGTCGGATCGACGCAGTCGTATTCGATGGCGTAGGCCGCGCGCGTCATCTCCGCGTGCTCCAGCCCCTCGATCGTCCGCAGGGCGCGCTCCTGCACGTCCTCCGGCAGCGACGAGGAAAAGCCCTGCACATACAGCTCCTGCGTGTCAAGGCCCATCGGCTCGATGAAAAGCTGATGGCGCGGCTTATCCGGGAACGTGACGATCTTCGTTTCGATGGACGGGCAGTAGCGCGGCCCGACGCCGTCGATCACGCCGTTGTAAAGCGGGCTGCGGCTGAGATTTTCGCGGAGGATGCGGTGCGTTTCGGGGTTGGTGTACGTCAGGTAGCACACGGCACGGTTTTCCGGGGGCACGTCGGTCGAAAAGGAAAACGGCTCGGCCTGCTCGTCGCCGCTTTGAAGCTGCATCCGGGAAAAATCCACCGTCCGCGCGTTGATGCGGGGGGGCGTGCCGGTTTTGAAGCGGCGCATGGAAAGCCCCAGCTCGCCCAGCCGCCCGCCGAGCGCGACGGCCGCGGCCATATTGTCCGGCCCGGAATCGCGCACGCATCCGCCCGTGATCGTCCGGCCGCGCAGATAGGTGCCCGAGGCGATAACGACGGCGCCCGTGCGCCAGACCGCGCCCTTGTCCGTCGTGACGGACACGACGCGCCCGTCCTCCACGCCGATATCCACGATCTCCGCCTGCTTCACGCGCAGGTTCTCCTGCTCCTCCAGCGTCCGCTTCATCACGGCCTGATAGCGGCGGCGGTCCGCCTGCGCGCGCAGCGAGCGCACGGCCGGCCCCTTGCCCGTGTTGAGCATGCGGTACTGGATGCAGGCCCTGTCCGCCGCCCGCCCCATTTCGCCGCCGAGCGCGTCCAGCTCGCGGACGAGCTGGCCCTTGCCCGTGCCGCCGATGGCGGGGTTGCAGGGCATGTTGCCCACCATGTCAAGACTGAGCGTGAAGCAGACCGTATCGCAGCCGAGCCGGGCCGCGGCCAGCGCCGCCTCGATCCCGGCGTGGCCCGCGCCGATCACCGCCACATCGCATTTTCCAGCTTCATAAATATCCAATGTTTCTCTCTCCCGGTCATTTTCCGTATTGCTCCAGATACAGCGCCCACGCCTCCTGTTCCCAGCGGGAGGCGTCGTCCAGTCCGTTGGCGCGCGCCGTCTCCGTCAGATCCAGCAGCCCGTAGCCGACCTTCGTGAAGGAAAAGCCGCCGTCCTTCGCCGTGCCGGAGAACGTGAGCATCGCCGTCATCGGCGTGCCGTTCACCGTGCCGGACACCTGCGTTTTATAGCGGACGCTGCCGTCGCGGCCGACGGTGAGAACGCTGCCGTCGGCGCTCTCATAGGTCCCGGCGCGCAGGGGCACCGGCGTGGGCTCAGGCGTCGGTTCGGGCGTGGGTACAGGCGTAGGTACGGGCGTCGGTACGGGCGTCGGTACGGGCGTCGGTACTGGTGTAGGTACGGGCGTGGGTACGGGCGTGGGTACGGGCGTAGGCACAGGCGCAGGCATGGGCGCGGATGCCGGTTCTGCACTCATACCCGCGGAAGGCCCCCGCGACGGCCCGCCCGGCATTTCGGCGCTTGCATACGCGAACGCCCCGGCCGCGCCGTCCGCCGGCTCCGCCGCTTCCTCCGTCTTTTTCCCGCAGGCGCACAGCGCCGCCAGCAGCGCCGCCGCCAGAACGATCCCGACCAGCCGTTTCATAGCCTTCCTCCGCCTCATGGCCCGTGTTTTTTTCGCGTTTTTCCTATTATACCATGTATCCGGGAAAAATAAATAAACACCGCGCCTCTTTTTTGTGCCGGTATGCGGCGCGGCGCGCTTGATTTTTCACAAAGCATGTACTATACTTTGATAGAGTGTGTATCACTTTGTTCAATAATCGCCCTTCGGGGCCTGAAAAAATTGGAGGTTATTCAATGAAAGACATCTATCTTGTCAACTGCTGCCGTACCGCCGTCGGTTCCATGGGCGGCTCGCTCAAGGACATCCCCGCTCCCAAGCTGGGCGCCGTCGTCATCAAGGAAGCGCTCAAGCGCGCCGGCGTCGATCCCGCCAACCTTGACGAAGTCATCATGGGCAACGTCCTGACCGCCGCGCTGGGCCAGAACCCCGCCCGTCAGGCCGCCATCGAGGCCGGCGTGCCCGTGGCCGTGCCCTGCTTCACCGTCGGTATGGTCTGCGGTTCCGGCATGAAGGCCGTCATCGAGGCCGGCCGCGCCATCGCCTGCGGCGACGCCGATCTGGTCGTTGCCGGCGGCATGGAGAATATGTCCGCCGCCCCCTACGCGCTGCCCGACATGCGCTACGGCAAGAAGATGGACGTTTCCATGGGCACCAAGGGCCTGGTCGACACCATGGTTAAGGACGGTCTGTGGGACGCTTTCAACAACTACCACATGGGCACCACCGCCGAGAACGTCTGCGACATCTGGGGCATCACCCGCGACGATCTGGACGATTTCGCCTACAGCAGCCAGATGAAGTGCAAGGCCGCCATGGAAGCCGGCCGCTTCGACGACGAGATCGTGGCTGTCCCCGTGAAGGTCAAGAAGGAGATCGTTGACTTCAAGGTCGACGAGTTCCCCCAGAAGAACCCCGACCGCGAAAAGATGGGCCGCCTGAAGGGCGCTTTCCGTCTTTCCGACGACAACAAGTTCGAGGCCGACGGCGGCTCCGTGGTGGACACCTTCGGTGCGACCGCCTGCCGCAAGGTCGAAAACGACGGCTCCCTGCGCGTGACCGCGGGCAACGCCTCCGGCATCAACGACGGCGCGGCCGCCATCGTGCTCGCTTCGGAAGAAGCCGTTAAGAAGTACGGCCTCAAGCCCATGGCCAAGCTGACCGGCTGGGGCCAGGGCGGCGTCGATCCCAAGATCATGGGCACCGGCCCCGTCGCCGCGACGAAGAATCTCATGGCCAAGACCGGCCTGACCGTCGGGGACTTCGATCTCATCGAGGCCAACGAGGCCTTCGCGGCTCAGTCCATCGCCGTGGCCCGCGAGCTCGGCTTTGACATGGACAAGGTCAACGTCAACGGCGGTGCTCTCGCCATCGGCCACCCCGTCGGCTGCTCCGGCGCGCGCATCATCGTGACCCTGATCCACGAGATGCTCAAGCGTCCCGAGGCCAAGAAGGGCCTTGCCACGCTGTGCATCGGCGGCGGTCTCGGCGTTGCCACCAGCTGGGAAAAGGTCTGAGTTTCATCGACCCAAGGGCGCGTTCCGGCGCGCCCTTTCCCCGGCTTGTCTGGGTTAAACAAATCACATTTACATCAAAAAAATCACACACCCGTTAAAATTTTATTCTGCCGTCAACACCCCGTAAATCATCATAAAACAGGAGGAAATGCACCTTGGCTGAAATCATCACTGTGCAGCAGGCTGTCGACATGATCCCCGATGGGGCGACACTCATGATCGGCAATTTCGTCGGCTGCGGAAACCCCCACCACCTCATGCGCGCGCTTGCCCAAAGCGGCAAGGGCAACTTCCACACCATCCACAACGACTCGTCCATGGTCATGAGCCCGCGCGGCACGGCCGACGGCAGCGAGCAGTACGGGCTTGCGGAGCTGATCCACAACGGCCAGATCGTCCACTATACTGGCTCGCACCTCGGCACCAACTCCGAAGCGGCGGCTCTCTGGCGCGACGGCAAGCTCGGCGTGGACCTTGTCCCGCAGGGCAGTCTGGCCGAAATGATCCGCGCCGGCGGCTCGGGTCTCGGCGGCGTTCTGACGCCGACCGGCGTGGGCACCGAGGTGGAGGAAAGCCCCTACGTCGATCGGAAGGTCATCATCGAAAACAAGGAGTATCTGCTCATGAAGCCCCTGCACGCGGACTTCGCGCTGCTCGAGGGGTACAAGGTTGACAAAGCGGGCAACATCTGGTATAAGGGAACCCAGCGCAACTTTGCCCCGCTGATGGCGTTTGCGGCCGATATCGTTATGGTCGAGGCCGAAAATCTGGTCGAGGTCGGCGAGATCGAGCCGGAGAACGTGCACACCCCCGGCGTGCTCGTGAACTATATCATCGTCAGGGAGGGCAACTAAAATGGAAAAAGAACGGATAAAACCCTTTATCGCCCGCCGCGCCGCCATGGAATTCAAGGACGGCTGGGTCGTGAACCTGGGCGTTGGTCTGCCCACTCTGTGCACCAGCTTCCTGCCGGAGGGCGTTCATGTCACCGTCCATGCCGAGGTCGGCATCGTCGGCCAGGGGCCCACGCCGGACGAGACGAACCGCGACTGGCTCCACGTTGTGGATGCCGGCGGCTGGCCCGCCAGCTGCGTCAAGGGCGGCGCCTTCGTTGATTCCGCCACCAACTTCTGCCTTATCCGCGGCGGCCACGTCGACGCGGTCGTGCTGGGCGGACTGGAGGTCGACGAGCACGGCAGCCTGTCCAACTGGAAGATCCCCGGCAAGATGATGCCCGGCATGGGCGGGTCGATGGATCTGCTCGTCGGCGCGAAAAACGTCATCGTCGCCATGGAGCACACCTCCAAGGGCAACGTGAAGATCCTCAAGCAGTGCAAGCTTCCCTACACGGCTGTTCACTGCGTCAACAAGATCATCACGGAGATGTGCGTTATCGAAGTGACGGACGACGGTCTTGTCCTGCGTGAGTTCAACGCCGAGCTCGGCACCGCCGAGGAGGCCATTGAGGCGATCCAGGCCGTGACCGAACCGAAGCTCATCATCCCGCTGGATCTCAAGACCATGCCCTGACGAGGGTCTCAAGCGCTTCCTGCGCCCGTTCTTTTCACAAGGATGGGCGCAGCTTTATTTTCGCCGAAGGAAGGAGCTTTTATATGAACCGGGACAAACTCAAAACACAGGACATTCTTGTGCTGGTGCTGGCCGTTATAACGGTCGCCGTATGCCTGCTCGTTCTGATACCGAATTTCTCCCAACGCAACGACATGGCCGCCATCGTGACCGCGCCGCCGACGCCGGAGCCCACGCCCGAGCCGACGCCGGAGCCCACGCCCGAGCCGACGCCGGAGCCCACGCCCGAGCCGAACCCCAACGAGGAGCTCAGCCGCGCGATGCTCGCCTCCATGGGCATCGAGGAAAAGATATGGCAGCTCTTCCTGGCCACGCCGGAATCCGTTACCGGCGTCTCCCCCGTCACGATCAGCGGCGACGGGATGCAGGCCGGACTGGAAAGCACCCCCGTGGGCGGGCTGATATATGCCAGCGACAACATCGAGGATGAAGCGCAGCTTCGGGATATGCTCTCCGGCGCGCAGGAGCGCTCGGCCACGGCGCTGTTTCTGGCCTATGATAAAAACGCCGGCAGCTCCCACGTCTCGCTGGCCGGCAACATGCGCTCGCTCGGCTTCAATCTCGGCCTGAGCGACAGCGAAAGCGGCCTTCTGTACGCCGCCCCTTACAGCGATTCGATAGCGCTTGACGGGCTTTACGCCGTCATCGTGCCGGACGACGCCGTGGAAAGCGACGGCGGCGAGAGCGCGGAATCCGAGTCCGAATCCGGCGAAGCGGAGCGCACGCTTCCCTTCTTCCTGTCCTACGACCACGTCACCGGCCAGCTCCGCGGCCAGGACGGCTGGAACGGGCTTATCCTCACGCCGCTGCTGACCGGCGGCGTCGAAGGCTACAGCGACGGCGAGCTTGCCGTCGGCGCGCTGCTGGCCGGCTGCGACATGATCTGCGCGCCGGACGATCTGGCCGCCGCCGGGCAGGCGATCCTGGACGCGGTCAACAGCGGCGAGATCGAGCTTTCGCGTCTGAACGAAAGCGTCCAGCGCATCCTCTTTGCCAAGCTGGAGGCCGGTATTCTCCAGCCGGAGACGGCGGAGGCGGAAAGCGCCTCCGAGAGCGAAACCGCCGCGGAGACGGCGGAGGAGACCGGAACGGAGACGACCTCCGAGACCGGAGAGGCTGACGACAACGCCCAGAGCACCCGCGGATGATCCAAAGCCCTCCGCACGCGCGGACAAAAACCGCACAGCCGGCAAAAAACGCCCGGGGGTGTCCCCGGGCGTTTTTCCATATAGGCCGGGTCTCATCCGGGCCCTTTGATTCAGCGCATATAATACGCGGCGACCGGACTCGACACCAGGATCCCGTCCACCTCGCCGGCCGAAAGCGCCGCGAACAGGCTGGACGTGCTCGTCTGGTAGATGATGCTGCCCAGCCCGGCAACAAATTTGGGCTTGGTGTTCAGAACGTCGATGTCCGACGTCATCACGCCGAGCGTCTTCCCGCGCAGTCCCATGCGGCGTTTCGGGCCGTCCAGCCGTGCGACCAGAACATACTGGCCGGACAGATACTCCGGCGTGTAGCTGTAGCCGCTCGTTTTCTCCGCCGCCGGAACGCCCATGGCGCAGTCGATGTTGCCGCTGGCAAGCTGCACGCCGATGTCGTCGGCGCCGATGGGCCGCACGACCATGCTCCAGCCAAGGTAGCCGCAGACGTAGTTCGCCACGTCCACGTCGAAGCCGCGGTATTCCGTGCCCTCGGCGTAGCTGAGCGGCATATTGTCCGTGTTGACGCCGACGATCAGCGTCCGGGTCTCCAGCCCCTCGCGGTATTCGTCCATGGCCCCCTGCTCGGCGTCCATGGCGATCCGGTCGTCCCCGAACCAGGTCAGACTCGCCGTGCGGAGCGTTCCGTTGGCCGAAAGCTCCTGCATGACGGCCGTGACCAGCTCGCACAGCCGGTCGTCCTTCCGGAACGCCATGACATAGCCGCCGTCCGCCTCGTAGGTCTCCAGTATCCGCAGACCGCCGGCCGACGAGCCGCACCCCGCCAGCGCCAGCAGCATCGCCGCCAGCAGCACACACACGATCGCCCTTCGGATAGCGCAGCTCCCCTTTCCTGCCGGCGCGAAGCGCGGCTCCGCCCGGAATGAATCCTCATTTTTGTTATTTTACCGCACGGCGGATGCGAAATCAAGCCTGATAGCTTTCCAGGAAACGGCGCGTGCGCTCCTTTTCCGGCGCGGAGAACACGCGCCGCGGGTCGCCCTGCTCCACGATGGCTCCCTCGTCCATGAAGATCACCTGATCGGCCACGTCGCGCGCAAAGCTCATCTCGTGCGTGACGATGATCATGGTCGTGCGCTGCTCGGCCAGGCCGCGGATCACCCGCAGCACCTCGCGCGTCAGCTCCGGGTCGAGCGCGCTCGTCGGCTCGTCGAAGCAGAGCACGTCCGGCTGCAGCGCCAGCGCCCGCGCGATAGCCACCCGCTGGCACTGGCCGCCGGAGAGCTGGTGCGGATAATTCTCCATGCGTCCGGACAGCTCCATCCGCCCCAGAAGCTCGACCGCCTCGGCGCGGATGGCCTCGTTCACGGTCCTTTTATTCTGGCGCCAGTCCGGCTGCTCCCTCGCCAGCAGCTGCCGCGCCAGCATGACGTTTTCCAGCGCCGTATACTGCGGAAACAGGTTGAACGACTGGAACACAAGGCCGAAGTGCAGCCGCTTGCGCCGTATCTCCGAGGGCTTCTGCGTCTGCGGATCGTCCGCGTCGAACAGCGTCTCGCCCGCGACCGTGATCGTGCCCCGGTCGGGCTTTTCCAAAAAGTTCAGACAGCGCAGCAGCGTCGTCTTCCCGGAGCCGGACGAGCCGATGATCGAGAGCGTCTGCCCCTTGTCCAGACACAGGTCGATCCCGCGCAGGACCTCCGTTTTTTCAAAGCTTTTGCATATATTTTTCGCTTCCAGCAGCGCCATGCCTGCCCCTCCTCTCAGCGGAAATAATCCAGCTTTTTTTCAAGCCGGCCAAGCAGCACCGTCAAAACGCCGCTGAATACCAGATAATACACGCCCGTGAAAAACAGCGGCCAGATCGCCCCGGAGATGCCGTGGCTGCCTTTCATGAAGGCCTGTCCGGCCCAGATGATCTCCTGCAGGGCAATGATGCGCGACAGAGACGTGTCCTTGACGAGCGTGATGATCTCGTTGGACATGGGCGGAACGATGCGCTTGACCATCTGAAGCAGCGTGACCTTGAAGAATATCTGCCGGCCCGTCATGCCGAGCACCTGCCCGGCCTCCGTCTGCCCGGCGGGCACGCCCTGTATCCCGCCGCGGTATATCTCCGAAAAATAGCAGGCGTAGTTGAACACGAAGGCCACGCAGGCGGCCAGAAAGCGGCCGGTCTCGCCGCTGCCCCAGAGCTGGTAGTTCCAGACGAGGCCGGGGAAGAAATAAATGACCAGCAGCTGCAGCATCAGCGGCGTGCCGCGCACGACCCACACGACCAGCCGCGTCAGCCAGCGCAGCGGCTGAAAGCGGCTCATGGAGCCGAAGGCGATGACCAGCCCCAGCGGGATGGCGCCGATGAGCGTGATAAGGAACAGCTTCAGGGTCTGCAAAAAGCCCGCGTTGAGCGCGGAAAACACAATGGGGAACTGTTGGGCAAAGCTCGTCATATCTTTCCTGCTTTCATAGGACATAAACGCGCCGTTTCCCCGCTGTCAGGGCGGCAGCGGGGGAACGGCATATCTTATTTCCGGGCGCTCGGCCCCGTTCTTACGGCTCGACGATCGCGGCCTGGATGCCGTAGGTCTCGGCGATCTGCTGCATGGTGCCGTCGGCATAGGAGGCGGCAAAGAACTCGTTGAGCTTTTCCGCCAGCTCGCTGCCGGTGCGGAAGCCGACGCCGTACTGCTCGCCCTCGTCGGCGTTCAGACCGGCCGTGTAGGTCAGATCGGCGTAGCCCGTGCCCTCGCCCACCATGGCGCCGGCCATCAGCGCATCGATCACGGCGGCGTCGGACGTGCCGGCGGCGACCTCCATCAGCGCGGTGGCCTGATCCTTGACCTCGGTGTAATCATACCCCAGCTTGTCAAGCTCGGCCTGCCCGGCGGAGCCGGATTCCACGGCGAAGCTCAGCCCGGCGCAGTCGGCCGCCGTCTGGTACTCGCCGGCCTTATCCGCCGGAACGACGACCACCTGATAGTTGTTGCAGTAGGCCTTCGAGCAGCTCATGGCGCTCGTGACCTCGTCGGTGAGCGTCATGCCGTTCCACACGCAGTCGATGGATTTGCTGTCAAGCTCCAGGATCTTGTTGTCCCAGTCGATCTCCACGAATTCCACACTCACGCCGAGGCTTTCGGCAAAGGCCTTGGCCATGTCGGCGTCGAAGCCGATCCAGCTGCCGTCGTCCGTCTGGTAGTCCATGGGCTCAAAGTCAGTGATGCCGACGACCAGCGTTCCCTTGTCCTGCACATAGGCCAGATCGCTCGCAGCCTCCTTGTCCTGCTTGCTGCCGCAGCCGGTAAACAGCGCCGCCATCATAAGCAGCGCGCACATCATTGCCATCGCTTTTTTCATTGCTTTATCCTCCGTCTGATTTTTTATCGTGTTATCAAGCTAACACATTACCATGCTAAAGTCAAGTGCATTTTCCCCCGCTTTTTTCGCTTTTTACATTTTGTTCACCTTTGCTCTGGAAGCGCGCTTATAATTGTGGTATATTTACAAAGGAACTTTGCCGCATGGGGAGGAATCGCATATGACGAAAAAGGCTCTGATCGCCGAGGACGACGCCAACATCGCCGAGCTTCTTCGTCTGTATCTGGAGAAGGAGGGCTTCGAGGTCTTTATCGCGCCGGACGGCGGAAAGGCCGTGGAGCTGGCGCGCAGCGAGGAGCCGCAGCTTCTGCTGCTGGACATCATGCTGCCGGTCAAGGACGGATGGCAGGTGTGCCGCGAGGTGCGCAGCTTTTCACAGATGAGCATCATCATGCTCACCGCCAAGGGCGAGACCTTCGACAAGGTGACCGGCCTTGAGCTCGGCGCGGACGATTACGTCACCAAGCCCTTCGACGCGAAGGAGCTCATGGCGCGCATCCACGCCGTGATGCGCCGCCGCGGCGGCGACGAGACGGCCGCAGCGCACCGGCTCGAGTTTGACCGGCTCGTGATCGATCTGGACTCCTACGAGCTGATCGTCAACGGGAAAAAGATCGACACGCCGCCGAAGGAGATGGAGCTTCTGTTCCATCTGGCCAGCGCCCCCAACCGCGTCTACACGCGCAACCAGCTTCTCGACGAGGTCTGGGGCTTCGACTATTTCGGCGACAGCCGGACCGTGGACGTGCATATCAAGCGTCTGCGCGAAAAGCTCGAGGGCGTTTCCGACCAGTGGCGGCTCAAGACCGTCTGGGGCGTCGGCTACAAGTTCGAGCTCGGCCCCGGCTGAGCCGGCCGTGCCTGTATTACATATAGAATTAGGCTGAACCGTGAAAAGTATTTTTTTCAAAAATTTCGTCGTCACGGCCGGGATGTTCGCTCTGTGCTTTCTTCTGTTCGGCGTGAGCCTGTTTTTCATGGCGCGCGGCTACATTGTTCAGGAGGAGCGGACGAACATGGAGCAGAACGCCGAGGAGGTCGAGCGCACCGCCAACGCCTTCCATCTGTTCGGCGGCCTGCAGAACATCGACCTGCGCATGAACATCTCGTCCATGGCCCGCTCGACCGGCAAGCACATCTTCCTGTGCAACACGAAGGGCGTCGTCGTGTCCTGCTCGGACATGGAATGGGTCTGCCCGCACATCGGCGCCTGCATCGACAGCGCCGTGCTGGATCAGCTTCGCCGGACCGGGCGCTACGAGGCGCTGACGGGGCTTGGCGGCTTTTACCGCGCGCCGCACTATGTCGTGGCCAAGACCATCGCCAACCGGGACAATCAGCTCATCGGCTTTGTCTTCATCAGCTACGACTCGTCCGAGCTGCTGGAAAACTGGGGCACGCTGCTGGCGATCTTCGTCACGATGTCGGTGCTCATCCTTGTGCTGGCCGTGTCGATCGAATGGGGCGCCTCCGTGCGCAACACGCGGCCGCTCAAGGAGATGGCCGCCGCCGCCCACAGCTTTTCCAAGGGCAATTTCTCCGCGCGCGTAAGCCCGCATCCGGGGCTCAACGAGATCAGCGAGCTGACCGACGCGTTCAATTCCATGGCCGAATCGCTCGAACGCAACGAGCGCACGCGCCGCGAATTCATCTCCAACGTCTCCCATGAGCTGCGCACGCCGATGACCAGCATCGCCGGCTTTGCCGACGGCATACTGGACGGGACGATATCGCAGGCGGACGCGCCGAAATATCTGCAGACGATCTCCTCGGAGACCAAGCGTCTCAACCGCCTCGTCCGCAGCATGCTGGATATGTCCCGGCTGCAGGAGGGCGCCGACAGCGCGCAGTTCACCGTCTTCGACCACACGGAGCTCGTTTTGCGCACGCTTCTGAATTTTGAAAGCCGCATCGGGAAAAAGGCGATGGATGTCGATCTGAACGTGCCGGAGGAGCATCTGTACGCGCTGGGGAATGTTGACGCGCTGACGCGCGTGGTTTATAACATACTGGACAACGCCGTCAAATTTGCCGACGACGGCAGCCGTCTGACCATCGGGCTGTGGAAGGAAAACGGAAAGCTGTATACCCGCATCGCCGATCGGGGGCAGACCATCGCCCCGGAGGAGCTGCCGCGGATCTTCGAGCGCTTTCACAAGTCCGACAGCTCCCGCGGTCTTGACCGCGACGGAGCCGGACTCGGCCTGTATATGGTCAAAGCCATTCTGGACAGCCACGACCAGGACATTTATGTCACGAGTGAAAACGGCGAGACCGCCTTCATCTTCACGCTGGCCGAGGCCGAACCGCCGGCGCCGCTCCCGTCCCCGGAGCGCGACGGCTGACGAAAGGAGCCGCAAACCTTGCTTTACAACGAACAGAACCGAAACGGCCGCTGGTACAACGGCCGTCCGATGACGCCCGGAGAGGCCGACGGCTGGTATGCCGAAGAAGCGGAAAAGGCCGCCGCCCCGGAGCCGCCGGCCGAAGAAGCCTCCGACGCCCCGGCCGACGGGGTTCGGCCCACCACGCCCTATTTTCAGCCGGACGCGCCCCATTTCCGATCCGGCGCGTCCTGCTTCCAGCCGGCCACCCCTTCGGCGGGCAAACGGGTCTCCCCCGTGTGGCGCGCCGTCGCCATCGCCGCGCTGTGTCTGCTGGCCGGCGCCGGGATCGTGCTGCGCATTCTCGGGCCGCACCTGCACGTGCATCTGGAAAGCGCCGTCGAGCCGGTCCTCCCCTTTGCCGCGGACGGCGGCGACAGCAGCGCCTCCGACGCCGGCATCCCCGACGGCGCGGATATGTACGAGTATTTTGACAGCTACTTCACGTCAAGCTCCGACATCGACATCCCCGCCGCCCCCACCGGCACCGGCGTCACGCTGACGCTGGAGAGCACGGCCGGCGCGGAGAAGTCCCTGCAGGATATCTACGCCCAGCTCAGCCCCGCCGTTGTCGGCATCACCTGCTATCGCAGCGGCGAGAAATGGAGCTGGGGCACGGGCGTCGTTTTCACGACCGACGGCTATGTCGTCACCAACGCCCATGTGCTGGAGGGCTCGGACGCCGCCGATGTAATCTTCCCCGACGGCGACAGCCGCAGCGCGCGCTTTGTCGGCAGCGATACCGCCACCGATCTGGCCGTTCTGAAGATCGAGGGCGAGAATTTCCCCTGCGCCGCGTTTGCCGATTCGGCCTCCTGCCAGGTCGGCGACGGCGTCGTCGCCATCGGCAACCCGCTCGGCGAGCAGTACGCCGGCACGATGACCAACGGCATCATCTCCGCCATCAACCGCTCCGTGTCGAACAAGGGCTTCAGCATGACCCTCCTGCAGACGAACGCCGCGCTCAACGAGGGCAACTCCGGCGGCCCGCTCATCAATATGCACGGCCAGGTCGTCGGCATCACCAACATGAAGGTCATGTTCACCTACTCCGCCGCCGTAGAGGGCATCGGCTTCGCCATCCCCACGAGCGTCATCAAGCCCGTGGTGGACGCCATCGTGGAATACGGCTACGTTCCCGGGCAGCCCACGCTCGGCATCGTGGCCGGCCCCGTGAGCGAGGAGGCCATGGAGCGCTACGGCCTGCCGTCCGGCATTTATGTGTCCCGCGTGGACGAAAATTCCGACGCCTTCGCGCAGGGGATGCAGGCCGGCGACGTGATCACCGCCGTCAACGGCACGCCCGTCGCCTCCGTGGACGACGTCAACGCCATCAAGGACGCGCTCGCCGTCGGCGACGAGATATGCTGCACGGTGTACCGCGAGGGCAAATCCTTCGACATCCGCTTCCGCCTTGTGGACAAAGGCGTGATCGGCTGAAAAACGCGCGCACGCCGCGGACTCCGACCGGAGTCCGCGGCGGTTTTTCTTTCCGGCAGACAATGTGCACAGCCCGTGTGCGCATCGTCTGCCGCTTTGTTGTGTATATGGATAAAAATCAATTTCCCCCTTGACGGAACCCGCCTTGTGTGTATAATTATGCACATAAAACAGATATTCATTCAAGGAGGCGCGCCGATCATGAAGAAGGAAAGCATCAAAAAGATCGTCCTGGCCTACTCCGGCGGGCTGGATACCTCGGTCATTATCCCCTGGCTGAAGGAGAACTACAACAACGCGGAGATCATCGCCGTGGCCGGCAACGTGGGCCAGGCCGACGAGCTGGAGGGGCTGGAGGAAAAAGCCCTCCTCACCGGCGCCTCCAAATTTTTCGCGGCCGATCTGTGTCAGGAAATGGTGGACGACGTCATCATCCCCTCCATGCAGGCCGGGGCCGTTTACGAGGAATACCTGCTCGGGACCGCCTTCGCCCGTCCCGTGATCGCCAAGAAGCTGGTGGAGATCGCCAAGGCCGAGGGCGCCGACGCCATCGCCCACGGCTGCACCGGCAAGGGCAACGACCAGGTCCGCTTCGAGCTGGCCATCCGGCACTTCGCCCCGGATATGCCCATCATCGCCCCGTGGCGGGAATGGGAGCTGAGCTCGCGGGACAAGGAGATCGACTACGCCGAGGCGCACGGCATCCCGCTGAAGATCAGCCGCGAGACAAACTATTCCAAGGACAAGAATCTCTGGCATCTGAGCCATGAGGGACTGGATCTGGAGGACCCGTGGAGCGAGCCGCAGTATGAAAAGCCCGGCTTCCTGGAGATGGGCGTCTCCCCCATCGACGCGCCGGACACGCCGACCTATGTCGCCATCGACTTTGAGCAGGGCGTTCCCACCGCGCTCGACGGCGTGAAGATGAGCGCCGTCGATATGATCTGGAAGCTCAACGAGCTGGGCGGCAAAAACGGCATCGGCCTGCTCGACATCGTGGAAAACCGGCTCGTGGGCATGAAGTGCCGCGGCGTGTACGAAACGCCCGGCGGCGCCATTCTTTACAAGGCGCATCAGACGCTCGAAACGCTCTGTCTCGACAAGATGACGGCGCACAAAAAGCAGGAGCTGAGCATATGCTTCGCCGAGCTGCTGTACAACGGCCTTTGGTATTCCCCGCTCCGCACGGCGCTGAGCGCGTTCGTGGCCGAAACGCAGAAGACCGTCACCGGAACGGTGCGGCTGAAGCTGTACAAGGGCAACATCATCAAGGCCGGCGTGAAAAGCCCGTATTCGCTGTATTCCGAACAGATATGCACCTTCGGCGAAAGCGACTACGATCAGGCCCAGGCCGGCGGCTTCATCCAGCTCTGGGGGCTGCCCACCCAGATACAGGCGCTGATGGAGCAGGGAAAGCTCAGGGGATGAACGGAGGCGCGCCATGACAAAGCTATGGGACGGACGGGCCGGAAGCCATACCGACCCGCTCGCCGACGACTTCAACTCCTCCATCCGCTTTGACCGCCGCATGCTCACGGAGGACATCCGCGGCTCGGTCGCCCACGCCGGCATGCTCGGCCGGCGCGGCATCCTCCGCCCGGACGAGGCCGAAGCGCTCATCGCCGGGCTCGGCGGGATACTGGCGGATGTAGAGGCCGGCGCACTGGCCGTCGACCCCCAGGCCGAGGACGTTCACAGCTTTGTCGAGCAGGAGCTGACGCGGCGGCTCGGCGCGCTGGGGAAAAAGCTCCACACCGCCCGCTCGCGCAACGATCAGGTCGCGCTCGATCTGCGCCTGTATCTGCGCCGCGAGCTGGCCGAAGTCCGCTCGCTCGTGCTGGCGCTGCTGGAAGCCCTGACGGCGCAGGCCGAAGCGAACGCCGACGCCGTCATGCCCGGCTACACGCACATGCAGCGGGCGCAGCCCGTCACGTTCGGCCACCATCTCATGGCCTACGCCATGATGCTGCGCCGGGACATCGACCGCCTGGACGACGCCGGCCGCCGCCTTGACAGCAGCCCCATCGGCTGCTGCGCGCTGGCCGGCACGAGCTGGGACATCGACCGCGCGTGGGAGGCGCGGCAGCTCGGCTTTTCCCACATCGCCCTCAACAGCATGGACGGCGTTTCCGACCGCGATTTCTGCCTTGATTTCCTGTCCGCCTGCGCCATTGTCATGATGCACCTGTCGCGGCTGTCGGAGGAGCTGGTGCTGTGGTCGAGCTGGGAGTTCCGCTTCATCGAGTTGGACGACGCGTTCACGACCGGCTCGTCCATCATGCCCCAGAAAAAGAATCCCGACATGGCCGAGCTGTGCCGGGGAAAGACCGGCCGCGTTTACGGCGATCTGGTCGCTCTGCTGACCGTAATGAAGGGTCTGCCGCTGGCCTACAACAAGGATATGCAGGAGGACAAGGAGGCCGTGTTCGACTGCGCGGACACCGTGAAGGCCTGCCTGCGCGTCATGGCGCCGATGCTCGGCTCCATGAGGGTCTGCCGCGGGACCATGCGCGCCGCGGCCGCCGGCGGCTTCATCAACGCCACCGATATGGCCGACTATCTGACGGCAAAGGGTCTCCCCTTCCGCAGCGCCTATCAGCTCACCGGCCGCATCGTCGCCGACTGCATCGCCGGCGGGCAGGTGCTGGAATCGCTCACGCTGGAGCAGCTGCGCTCCTACAGCGGCTGCTTTGACGAGGACATATACGACGCCCTGTCGCTCGACCGCTGCGTTTCCCGCCGCCGCTCGCCCGGCGGCCCCGCGCCCGATTCCGTATACGCACAGATACAAAGCTGCAAGGAATATCTGGCAGCTCAGACAATTCACAAAGGAGAAGGATCATGATAAAATATTCAAAAGTCATCGCGCTCGCGCTCCTGATCGCCGCCGTTTTCTGTCTTCTGCCCGGCTGCGGCGGAAAGCCGGCCGGAGGCCTGGCCGCCATCCAGGACAAGGGCGTTCTCACCGTCGCCACGAGCCCGGACTTTCCGCCCTTCGAATCGCTTGAAAACGGCGAGGTCGCCGGCATCGAGGTCGACATCCTCGAAAAGATCGCCGAGAGCCTCGGCGTGACGCTCCAGATCGAGCAGATGGATTTCGAATCCGTCATCCCCGGCGTGCAGGCCGGAAAGTTCGACGTCGGCATGTCCGGCATCACCATCACGGAAAAGCGTAAGGAAAACGTGGACTTTTCCGAGCCGTATTTCCTCGCCGCCCAGACCATCGTCGTCCCGGCCGGCAGCGGCATAAGCTGCAAGGCCGATCTTGACGGGAAAAAGATATCCGTCCAGACCGGCACCACCGCCGAGGATTACTGCATGGAAAACGGCTACGACGTGCTGGCCTTCACCTCCAACAACGACGCGGCCGCCGCGCTCACGGGCGGCAAGGTGGACGCCTGGGTCGTGGACAACGAGGTCGCCGTGGCTATGGCCGGGCCGCTCGGCCTTGTGACGCTGGAGGAGGCCATGACGACCGAGCCGTATGCCTTCGCCTTCGCCAAGGGCAGCGACGAGCTGGTCTCCGCGGTCAACACCGCGCTGGACGAGATGCTGGCCGACGGCACCGTGGCGGACATCTTCGCCGCCTGGGGCGTAAGCTACGTCGCCCCCTGAATCGGACGCATGAAGCTGTTTGGATCGCTCGCCGCCTTTTTCTCCGCATGGGGGGCCAAGCTCGCGGAGACCTTCCTTGAGCAGGATCGCTACAGGATGCTGCTCGAGGGGCTGGGCAACACGCTTTTGATCACCGTCGGGGCGCTCGGCATCGGCGTTGTGATCGGCGCGCTCGTGGCCGTTATCAAGTATTGCGGCGAAGGAAGCCGGGCGCTGCGCCCGCTGTGCGCGCTGTGCGACCTGTACGTCACGGTCATCCGCGGCGTGCCCGTGGTCGTGCTGCTGCTGATCTTCTATTTCATCGTACTGAGCGCCTCGGACGGCATCGCCGTCGCCATCGTGACGTTCGGCATCAATTCCGGCGCGTACATGGCCGAGCTCATGCGCAGCGGCATCGCCTCCGTGGACCCCGGCCAGATGGAGGCCGGCCGCTCGCTCGGGATGTCCCGGCTGCAGACGACCGCGCTCGTCATCCTGCCGCAGGCTATGAAAAACATCCTGCCGGCCATCGGAAACGAGATGATCGCGCTGCTCAAGGAGACCGCCGTGGCCGGCTATGTGGCCGTGCAGGATCTGACGCGGGCGGGAAATCTGATCCGCAACAACACCTTTGACGCGGTCAATCCGCTGCTGGCCGTGGCGCTGACGTATCTGGCGCTCGTCGTGCTGCTCACGCAGGCGCTGGCCAGACTGGAAAAAAATCTGCGCCGCAGCGACCGGCGCTGAAAAACGGAACGCGGCGCGCCGCCGCAGGGAGGATAATCATGGATCTGAAGGGAAAAAGCTTTCTGAAGCTGCTCGATCTCAGCAGCGAAGATATCGAAGCGCTGCTCGCGCTCGCCGCCAAACTCAAGGCGGAGAAAAAGGCCGGGATACCCCACCGGCTCTGCGAGGGAAAAAATATCGCGCTCATCTTTGAAAAGACGAGCACGCGCACGCGCTGCGCCTTCGAGGTGGCCGCGCACGATCTCGGCATGGGCACGACCTATCTCGACCCCAGCGGCTCGCAGATCGGCAAAAAGGAGAGCATCGCCGATACGGCGCGCGTTCTCGGCCGTATGTTCGACGGCATCGAATACCGCGGCTTTGGCCAGAGCGTCGTGGAAACGCTGGCGCAGTATGCCGGCGTGCCCGTCTGGAACGGTCTGACGAACGAGTTCCACCCCACGCAGATACTGGCCGACTTCCTCACCATTCAGGAGCATTTCGGCCGTCTGAAGGGCATCAAGCTCGCCTACATGGGCGACGCGCGCTACAACATGGGCAATTCGCTCATGGTCGGCTGCGCGAAGCTGGGGATGCATTTCGTCGCCTGCACGAGCGCCAAATACTTCCCCGATCCGGCGCTGATCGACCAGTGCCGGGCCATCGCCGCCGGGACGGGCGCCGTGCTGGAGTTTTCCGAGGACACCGCCGCCGTGAAGGGCGCGGACGTCGTGTACACCGACGTGTGGGTGTCCATGGGCGAGCCGGCCGAGGTCTGGGCGGAGCGCATCGCCGAGCTTGCGCCCTATCAGGTGAACGACGCGCTCATGGCGCTGGCCGGGGAACAGGCTGTGTTCATGCACTGTCTGCCCGCCTTCCACGACACGAACACGACCATCGGCGCGGATATCGCCGCCCGCTTCGGCGTGACGGAGATGGAGGTCAGCGACAGCGTATTCGAAAGCCCGCGTTCGCTCGTGTTCGACGAGGCGGAGAACCGCATGCACACCATCAAGGCCGTCATGGCCGCCACGCTCGCCTGAGCAGCTCGGGATCCGCTGGCCTTTCCGGCGCTTTCATGATATACTCCATCTGATCACTTCAGGGTTTTGGAGGAACATCATGGCTTTTGATTTCAAAAAAGAGTATAAGGAATACTATATGCCCAAAAACAGGCCACAGATCGTGGATGTTCCAAAAGCGAATCATATCGCCGTAAGAGGCGCGGGCGATCCGAACGAGGAAAACGGGGCTTATCAGCAGGCGATCGGCGTTCTGTATGCCGTGGCATACACGCTGAAGATGAGCTATAAAACCGACCACAGGATCGACGGATTCTTTGAATACGTCGTCCCGCCGCTGGAAGGCTTCTGGCAGCCGGACGGCGCCGGCGGCGCGGCCTGCGCGGATAAATCCGCCTTCCGCTGGATCTCCGTTCTCCGTCTGCCGGATTTTATTGCGCGAAAGGATTTTGAGTGGGCCGTGGAGACGGCGGAAAAAAAGAAAAAGCTGGATTGCTCGGCCGCGGAATTTCTGACCGTTGACGAGGGCCTGTGCGTTCAGATAATGCACACCGGCCCCTTCGACGACGAGCCCGCGACCATCGCGCGGATGGATGAATACATAGCGCAAAACGGCTACGCAAACGACCTGAACGACCACCGGCTGCACCACGAAATTTATATGTCCGACGCAAGAAAAACGCCGCCGGAAAAATGGAGGACCGTTATCCGGCATCCGATCCGAAGGCTGTAAGCGCTCCGCCTGTCCCTGCCGGACAGCCCCGGCGCGGTGAATAGCATAAAAAAACGCCGTATGGCCTTGAGCCATACGGCGTTTTTTTATCCGGCGGATACGCCGGAGACTTTTTATTTCAGATAGCCGTCCACGATCTTCTGCGCGGCCGCCGCGTCGCGGCTGACGACGAAGATCACATAGCAGCCGGACACCTGCAGAATCGCGCTCTGCAGCTTCGGCACCTCCGCCGGCACATAGCTTTCATACGCCGCCGTCTGATCGGCCACGCGCTGCTCACAGGCCGCCTTCACGCGGCCCGCCGCCGCCTCGTCGGCGCACTTGGCCACAAAGACCTCCTCGGCCGCAGCCATCGTGGACTGGTACAGAACGCACTCGGTCACGTCGCCGTCGTCATAGCTGTAAAAGCGGGGCGCCAGCTCCGCGGGCATTTCCGAAACGATGTCGTCAAAAATATCCGCCTGCGCCAGCTCCGCGCCGAGCGCGGCGACGTCGATATCCGCGCCCGCCTTGTCCCCGCAGCCGGCGGCGAAGGAAAACAGCGCCAGCGCCAGAAGCATTGCCACGATCTTTTTCATGTCGTACCTCATTTCTTTCCGCTGCTCACGGCAGCACATAATTGTGTTCCAGGTAGTCGTACCACTTCGGGTAGTATTCCTTGACGCAGTGGATGCCGTCGCCGGTCACGTCCGAGGGCAGATAGCCGTCGCTGCCGGCCAGGACCGGGTTGAGATCCATGTAATAGCAGCCTTTCTTTTCTGCGACCTGCCGGATGATCTCGCTGACCTCGGCGGCGTTTTTCATGTTGTACAGGCTGTCGGTCTCCGAGCGGTGCTGCGACAGCGGCGTCAGAGAGAAGAAATAGATGATCGCGTCGGGATTGCCGGCCCGGATGGTATCGACCGCCTTTTCGTTTTCCTCGCGGATGGCCTCGCGGTCAAAGCCGATCTCGTTGAGGCCGAGGCCGATATACACCTTGCCGTAGCCGCCGTCCGCGGCGTCCCGGAAATAGTCCCCGGCGCCGAAAACCGTCAGGCTCGTCGCCGTGTCAAAGTGCGCCTTATCGATGCTCGCGTCATACAGGGCGGCATACAGCCCCAGTCCCTCCACCAGCGAATTGCCGACAAAGACCGCGTCCTGGAAATAATCGTCCGGCGCCTTTTCCTCGTGATACGGCGGCGTGATCGACGGCGCGCTGAACTCGACATCCACCTCCGTCGATTGCCCGTCGGTCTCCCCGGTCTCCCCGGGCGGCGGCGTCTCCGGATCGGGGAACACGGCCGACGTCTCCACAGGGAGCGCCGCCGTTTCGCCCGGCGTGCCGGGCGCGTCCGGCTGCCCGCTCTGTTCCGGCCCGTCCGGCCGGACGGACGGCGCAGCCGAAGCCGATGCGCTCTGCGCTGCGGCCTTCCGGTCGCCGGCCCGCAGCGCCCCGAAGGTCACGCCAAAGGCCGCCGCAAATACGACCAGACAAACAACAAAGCGGGAAAAAAAGCCCCTGCGCATGAACACACTACCTCCGACCGGACGACCCCGGATATTCCGTACCCCATACTCTAATACATTCCCGGCAAATATGCAAGCGCCGCGCCCGCTAAATTTTGTCCAAAAAAAAAGCGTCCGATTACTCGTTGACCGGCCTATATTGACATGATATAATAGTGTGTCTATTTATGAGCAGGGAGAGAAACATACCGATGTGGATTTCCGATCAATGGAAAGACTATGAGCTGCTGGACGCCTCCCGCGGCGAAAAGCTGGAGCGCTGGGGCCGGCACATCCTGCTGCGGCCCGAGCCGCAGGCCATATGGGACACGCCCCGGCTCGACCCCCGCTGGAAGCGGCCCGACGCGGTATACCGGCGCTCGTCCAGCGGCGGCGGCGCCTGGGAGAAAAACGCGCTGCCGGCGGCGTGGACGCTGTCCTACGGCGCGCTGCGTCTGAACGTGAAGCCCATGAACTTCAAGCACACCGGCCTGTTTCCCGAGCAGGCCGCGAACTGGGACTGGGCTATGGATAAGATCCGCGGCGCCGGCCGGCCCATAAGCGTGCTGAACCTGTTCGGCTACACCGGCGCGGCCACCTGCGCCTGTCTGGCCGCCGGCGCGTCCGTGTGCCATGTGGACGCCGCCAAGGGCATGGTCGCCTGGGGCAAGGAAAACGCCGCCTCCTGCGGTCTGGCCGGCCGGCCCGTCCGCTGGATCGTGGACGACTGTCTGAAATTCGTGCAGCGGGAGATACGCCGCGGCCGCCGCTACGACGCCGTCATCATGGACCCGCCCTCCTACGGCCGGGGCCCCGGCGGCGAGGTATGGCGGCTGGAGGACAATCTGTGGGAGCTTGTGGCCACGGTGCGCCAGGTTTTATCCGGGCGGCCGCTGTTCGTGCTCATCAATTCCTACACGACCGGGCTTTCCGCCTCCACGCTCACCTACCTTTCCGAAAGCATCTTTACCAAAGACTTCGGCGGCGCGAGCCGGTCGCAGGAGCTTGGACTGCCCGTGACGGCGAGCGGTCTCGTGCTCCCGTGCGGGGCGAGCTGCCGCTGGGAGGCATAAATGGCTGATATGATCCGATTTGAAAACGTCTGCTTCACCTACCCGGAGGCGGACGCTCCCGCGCTGGACGGCGTGGATCTTACCATCGAACGCGGCAGCTTCGTGGCCGTGCTCGGCGCGAACGGCTGCGGAAAATCCACGCTGGCCAAGCACACGAACGCCATCGTGACGCCGACGTCCGGCCGCGTCACGATCGACGGCATGGACACGGCGGACGAGCCGCAGCTTCTGGAGATACGCCGCCGCGTCGGCATGGTCTTCCAGAACCCGGACAACCAGATCGTCGCCAACGTCGTCGAGGACGACGTGGCCTTCGCGCCGGAGAATCTCGGCGTGGAGCCGGCGGAGATACGCCGCCGCGTGGACGAGGCGCTTCGCAGCGTCGGCATGTACGAGCTGCGGCTGCACTCGCCCCACCTTCTGTCCGGCGGGCAGAAGCAGCGCGTCGCCATTGCCGGCGTGCTTGCCATGCAGCCGGAGGCGCTCGTGCTCGACGAGCCGACCGCCATGCTCGACCCGCAGGGACGGCGGGAGGTGCTGGAGACCGTCGAGCGGCTGCGCCGGGAGACCGGCATGACCGTTCTGCTGATCACGCACCACATGGAAGAGGCGGCGCGGGCCGACCGCGTTCTCGTGATGGCGCACGGGCGCATCGCGATGGACGGAACGCCGCGCGAGATCTTCCCGCAGGCCGACCGCCTGCACGAGCTTGGGCTGGACGTGCCCGAAACCACGGCGCTGCTGCTGGCGCTCCGGCGCGGCGGCATGGAACTGCCGGACGATATCACCGATCCCGAATCCTGCGCGGATGCGATTGCGGAGGCAATATGCCGATCATAGAAACACAGGCCCTGACGCACATCTACAGCCGGGGCACCCCCTTTGAAAAGAAAGCCATCGACCGCGTGGACCTGTCCATCGAAGCCGGCGAGACCGTCGGTCTCATCGGCCACACCGGCAGCGGAAAGTCCACGCTTATCCAGCATCTCAACGCCCTCCTCAAGCCGAGCGAGGGGCGTGTGCTGCTGCACGGGGAGGATATTTTCGCCTCCAAGACCGCCATGCGCGAGGCGCGGCGGCATGTGGGGCTCGTGTTCCAGTATCCGGAATACCAGCTTTTTGAGGAGAGCGTTTACGCCGACATCGCCTTCGGCCCGAAGAACATGAAGCTGCCGGACGCCGAGATCGACGAGCGCGTGCGCGAGGCGGCGCGCTTCACCGGCGTGAGCGAGGAGATGTTCTCCCAGTCCCCGCTGGAGCTGTCCGGCGGGCAGAAGCGGCGCGTGGCCATCGCGGGCGTGCTCGCCATGCGGCCGGAGCTGCTCATTCTCGACGAGCCGGCCGCCGGGCTGGACCCCGCCGGGCGGAAGACCATCCTGCAGAACCTTCTCGACTGGAAAAAGGCCAGCGGCGCGACGCTCCTGATCGTGACGCACGACATGGGCGCGGCGGCGAGCCTCTGCTCGCGCCTGATCGTCATGGACGGCGGCCGCGTCGCGTTCGACGGCGGCTGCGCCGAGGTGTTTTCCCACGCGGAGCAGCTTCGCGCCATGGGACTGGATCTGCCGGCGAGCGCCGACATGGCCCTGCGGCTGCGGCGCCGGGGGCTTCCGCTGCCGGACGGCATCTATACGCCCGAGGCCCTGACCGGGGCCATTCTGGCGCTGCGGGGAGGTGACGGCTCATGCTGAAGGACGTCACGCTCGGCCAGTATTTCCCCGGCGACACCGCCGTTCACCGGCTCGACCCGCGCACGAAGCTTATCGCCACCGCCCTTTTCATCGCGGCGCTGTTCACGGCGAACGGCTGGGCGGGCTACGCGCTCGTGACGGCGAGCCTCGCCGCGGTCATGGCCGTCAGCCGCATCGCCCCCAGGGCCGTTCTGAAGGGACTCAAGCCGCTGGTCTACATCATCGTTTTCACCGCCATCCTCAACCTGTTCTTCACCGCCGGCGACCCGATCTTTCAGCTCGGCTTCGTCACGGTGACGCGGCAGGGTCTGCGCAATGCGATCTATATGGTCCTGCGCGTGATGCTGCTCGTGGCCGGCACCTTCCTGCTGACCTACACGACCAGCCCTCTCGCCATCACGGACGGGCTGGAGCGCCTGCTCACGCCGCTGAAAAAGCTGCACGTGCCGGTGTACGAGCTGAGTCTGATGATGTCCATCGCGCTGCGCTTCATCCCCACGCTCATCACGGAGACCGACCGCATCATGTCGGCTCAGAAGGCGCGCGGCGCCGATTTTGAGACGGGAAAGCTGACCGACCGCGCAAAGGCCCTGCTGCCGCTTCTGATCCCGCTGTTCGTTTCGGCCTTCCGCCGCGCGGACGAGCTGGCCGTGGCCATGGAATGCCGCTGCTACAACGGCGGCCGCGGCCGCACCCGCATGAAGCAGCTTCACCTGGCGGGGCGGGATTTTATCGCCTTTTTCCTGTCCGCCGCGCTGCTGGCGGCCGTTATCGTACTGAGGAGCTTCGGACTTTGAGAAACATTGCCGTCAAAATCGCATACGACGGCTCGGCCTATCACGGCTGGCAGACCCAGCCGGATCTTCCGACCGTGCAGCAGACGCTCACCCGGGCGGCCCGGGCCGTCTGCGGCGACGTGACGCATGTGATCGGCTGCGGCCGCACGGACGCGGGCGTACACGCGCTGCGCTACTGCGCCAATTTCCGCACGGCCTGCGCCATCCCGGCCGCCCGCGTCCCCCTCGCGCTCAACACGCATCTGCCCATGGACATCGCCGTTCTGGACGCCGTGGACGCGCCGGAGGATTTCAACGCCATCGGCTCGTGCATCCAGAAGGAATACGTCTACACCATCCTCAACTCCCGCATCCCCGACCCCTTTCTCAACCGCCGCGCCTCGTTTTATCCCTACCCGCTCGACGCGGACGTCATGAACGCCGCGGCGCAGGGCTTCGTCGGCACGCACGACTTTGCCGCCGTGCGCTCCGTGGGCACGCAGACGAAAACGACCGTCCGCACCGTCAAATGGTGCCGCGCCGAGCGCGACGGCGCGCTTATTCGCGTGTATGTGTGCGCCGACGGCTTTCTGTACAACATGGTCCGCGCCATCGTCGGCACGCTGGTGTACGCCTCGCTCGGCAAGCTTCGGGCCGGCGACATCCCCGCGCTGCTCGAAACGGGCGACCGGCGCCTTACCGGGCCAACCATGCCACCGCAGGGGCTTTACATGAACCGGGTATGGTACGCCGGCGAGGTGGGAAAAATGATGGACAAACCCGTAGGATAATGCTAGAATATGTAGTTACATAAGGGGAGACCATGGCTCGAACGACCCGGAAAAATCCATTGAGCCGGAGCGAACGGCTGCGCATCGCCGCGGCCGCCGTCGCCGCCATCCTGCTGCTGTCCGCCGCGGGCGCCACCTGGTACTTCCGCGACCGCCTTTTCGGCCGCGGCACGGCGGTCATATCCGCCGCGCAGGCCAGCACGCAGGCCGCCTTTGATTTTGAGCCCGGCAGCGGCCAGTGCTTCGCCGCCGTCGGAAAGCTGCTCGCCGCCGCGACAAACAGCGGCTATGCGCTCCTGTCGCCGGACGGCACGCCCCTGTGCGCGGAAAGCGCGCCGCTGGGCTCGCCCGCCGTCGTCTCCTGTTCGGATTACGCCGCCTTCTTCGATCTGGAGGGGCAGACGCTGTATTTTGCGGACGCCGACGGCCGGCTCTCCTCGCATGACTGCGGCGGCGGCATCGTATCCGTCCGGTGCAGCGCGAGCGGCCATCTCGCCGTCGTGTCCCGGCAGGCCGGCTGGCGGGCGCTCGTTACGGTCTTCAACCGCGCCCACGAGCCGGTATACCGCTGGTACAGCTCCGAAAACTATGTTCTTTCGGCGCACGTATCGCCGGACGGCCGGAAGCTCGCCGTCCTCTGCCCCGGCAGCGGCGGGAGCGAAGTGAAATTCTTCTCACTGGCAAGCGAGGACCCGCTCGCCGCCTTCTCCGTTTCCGACACGGTGCTGCTGGATCTGTGCTGGCTCGGAAGCGACCGGCTGTGCGCCGTTTCCTCCGCCGGCGCCGTGTTCTTCGGTGCGGACGGCCAGTGGGCCGGCGCCTACGATTTCGGCGGCCGCTATCTTACGATGTACGACGCGGGGAGCAGCTTTGTCTGCTTCGCGCTCAGTCCCTACCGCTCCGGCTCGGGTGCCTCGGTCGCCGCGGTCAGCGGGGACGGAAAAGAGCTTTCCGCCACGGAATGCGCCGGCGAGCTCCTTTCTCTGGACGCTGCGGGAAGCGAATTTCTGATCCTGGACACCGGCAGCGTCGTTCTATACGGCGCAAACGGCGCCAAACGGGGCACACTGTCCGATGTGAGCGGCTTTAAGCAGGCGCTCATCCGAAACCGGGGCGAGGCTTTGCTGCTGGCGGCGGGCTTCGCGGAAGTTTACAAGTTCTGAGGGGGTATGCTTACAATGCACCTGAACATCACCTTGATCCTGAGCATCCTTTTGATCGGCATCGTCGTCATCTGTGCATGGCAGGGCTTCAAAAAGGGTATCATCATGGGGATCGTGGAGATCCTCGTCATCATCCTGTCCATATTCGGCGCGCAGCTTCTGTCCGACGCCTACGCCTACGAGGTCATCCCCGCGCTCAAGCCCTTCGTGTCCGGCTATATGGAGGGGCGCGTGGAGGCGCAGGCGTACACGCTGCTCGGCTACGAGGCCGACGAGGAGGGCAACTATAACGTCACCTATTCCCTCAACGACTTGCTCGACGCCAATCCCGACATCATCCACTCCGTCTACCAGCAGAGCTTCCGCGCCCTCGGCATTTCCGACGCGGCCGCGGAAAAAATGGCCGCCAAGGCCGACGCCTACCGCGAGGAAAATCCCTGCACGGTCGTGGAGGCCGCCGTTCAGGTGCTGTGCCAGACCGTCACCTGGGTGCTCGGCTTTGCGCTGGCGTTCCTGCTTCTGTTCATCGCGCTGACGGTCATCGTCAATCTGCCGAATCTGTCGCTGCGCATCCCCTTCGTGGGGCTCATCAACGACCTGGGCGGACTGGGGCTCGGCATCGTGACGGGCTTTCTGTTCTGCTCGCTGATTCTCTGGTTCTGCCAGTATCTCGGGCTCGTGCTCCCGGAGGATACGCTCCGCAGCTCGAACGCGGCGGCGTATTTCATGGACATGAACCTTGTCAGCCAGTTCATAGACTTCTAATAACTTTTCTCAATCCTACCCCAAGAAGGAGACTTTCATGCAGCCTACTTTGTGTGCCCGCTGTCAGAAGAACATGGCGGTCATTTTTATCACCAAGATCGAAAACGGCCAGACCAAAAACGAGGGTCTGTGCCTCAAGTGCGCCCGCGAGCTGCACATCAAGCCCGTGGACGACATCATAGCAAAAATGGGCCTGTCCGATGAGGAGCTGGACGGGCTGGAGGGCGAAATGATGAACGCTCTCGGCGGCGCCGAGGGCATCGAGAGCCTGATGGGCATCGAGCCGTCCGAGACGGACGACGACGATCAGGGCAAAACTGCGACCTTCCCCTTCCTCAGCCGCCTGTTCGGCGGCCCGCAGGGACAGAACCAGAACCAGAATCCGAATCCCGACGCGGGCAAAAGCCCCGGCCCCGGGCCCGGCACGCCGCCGCCCGCCGCCGCGCAGAACGGACGCGGCAAAAAGAAATTCCTCGAAAACTACTGCATCAATCTCACGCAGCGCGCCCGCGACGGCAAGCTCGACCGCATGATCGGCCGCGAGGAGGAGCTTGAGCGCGTCATTCAGATACTCAACCGCCGCCAGAAGAACAATCCCTGCCTCATCGGCGAGCCGGGCGTCGGCAAGACGGCCATTGCCGAGGGGCTGGCCCAGCGCATCGCGGCCGGCGAGGTCCCCTACAAGCTGCTCGGCAAGGAGGTCTATCTGCTCGATCTGACCGGTCTCGTGGCCGGGACGCAGTTCCGCGGCCAGTTTGAAAGCCGCATGAAGGGCCTGATCGACGAGATACGGCGGCAGGGCAACATCATCCTCGTCATCGACGAGGTGCACAACATCGTCGGCGCGGGCGACGCCGAGGGCAGCATGAACGCCGCCAACATTCTCAAGCCCGCGCTCTCCCGCGGCGAGATCCAGGTCATCGGCGCGACGACCTTCACCGAATACCGCAAGCACATCGAAAAGGACGCCGCGCTCGAGCGCCGCTTCCAGCCCGTCACGGTCGCGGAGCCTTCGCTGGCCGACGCCGTCGAGATCCTCAAGGGCGTGCGCCGCTATTACGAGGATCACCACGGCGTGACCATTCCGGACGAGATGTGCGAAAAGGCCGTGACGCTCTCCGAGCGGTACATCACGGACCGCTATCTGCCCGACAAGGCCATCGACCTGATCGACGAGGCCTGCTCGGACGTCGATCTGAAAAACCCGGACGCGGCCAAAAAGGCGGAGCTTGAAAAGGAAAAGGACGACCTCGAAAAGGAGCGGGAGCTGCTTCTGACAGCCGAGACCGACAACTTTGAGCGTCTGGCGCAGATCCGCTCGCGCGAGATGCAGATCGCCGACGAGCTCGCGCGCATCGCCGCTCTCGGCCGCCCCGTGCTGACCGAGCAGAACCTCGCGCGCATCATCGAGCTGTGGACAAAGATCCCCGCCGCGAACATCACGGAGGACGAATTCACCCGGCTGGCCGGGCTGAACGCGCGCCTGAAAAGCCACATCATCGGTCAGGACGAGGCGGTGGACGCCGTGTGCGCCGCCATCAAGCGCAGCCGCGTGGGTCTGGCCGCCAAGCGCAAGCCCGTCAGCTTCATTTTCGTCGGCTCGACCGGCGTGGGCAAAACGGAGCTGGTCAAGCAGCTGGCGCAGGATCTTTTCTCCGCGCCGGAAAGTCTGATCCGGCTGGATATGTCGGAGTTCATGGAGAAATTCTCCGTCAGCCGTATCATCGGCTCGCCTCCGGGCTACGTCGGTTATGACGAGGCCGGCCAGCTCACGGAGAAAATACGCCGCCGCCCCTATTCCGTGGTGCTGTTCGACGAGATCGAAAAGGCGCACCCGGACGTTCTGAACATCCTTCTTCAGATCCTGGACGACGGCCGCATCACCGATGCGCAGGGCCGCACGGTCAACTTTGAAAACACCGTCATCATCATGACGACGAACGCCGGCTCGGACAAAAAGTCCGGCTCCGTCGGCTTCGGCCAGAGTCTCAACGAGCTTGGCCGCGAGCGCGCGATGAAGGCCCTGCAGGATTTCCTGCGGCCGGAGTTCATCAACCGCGTCGACGAGATCGTCTACTTCAACCAGCTCACGGAGGAGAACTTCCGCGGCATCGCCGCGCTCATGCTCTCCGAGCTGCGCGGCGTGATGGACGAGAGGCACATCCGCTTTTCGTGGGACGACAGCGTCATCGACTATCTGGTGCGCGAGAGCTACTCCGTCCAGTACGGCGCGCGCAATCTGCGCCGCCTGATCCAGAAGCAGATCGAGGACGCCGTCGCCGCCGAGATCATCGACGGCCACAAGGGCCAGGTCTCGCAGATCGCCATATCCGCCCCGGACGGGAAGATCGTCATCGCAACCATGTAAAAAAAGAAAAGGAAAGGGCGAGGGCGCGAAACGTCCTCGCCCGCTGTGACAAAATGAAAGACTTCAAGAAAAACCCGGTGCGCATATTCGCATCGTATTACAAGCCGCATATGCGGCTGTTCCTCATCGACATGGTCTGCGCGCTGTTTTCCTGCGTGGCCAATCTGGCCTTCCCCTACGCCACGCGCTTCAGCCTGCAGTCGCTTCTGCCGGTCAACAAATTCGGCGCCTTCTTCGCCGTGATGGGCATACTGGCGCTGGCCTACCTGATCTCGGCGCTGTGCAACTACGTCATAACCTATCTCGGCCATCTCATGGGCGTGCGCATCGAGGCCGACATGCGCACGGACGTGCTGACGCACATCCAGACGCTCTCGTTTTCCTTCTTTGACAAAAACCGCACCGGCGTGCTCATGAGCCGCATCACGAACGATCTGTTCGCCATCACGGAGCTGAGCCACCACGGCCCGGAAATGCTGATGACGAGCCTTATCACGCTCATCGGCTCGTTCATCATCCTGTGCACGATCTGCTGGCCGCTGGCGATCATCGTGTTTCTGATCGTTCCGGTGTTCTGCCTGTTCACATGGCACTGGAATGAAAAAATGGACAAGAGCAACACCGAGGTCAAGGCCAAGCTCGCCGACATCAACGCCGCCGTTGAATCCGGCCTGTCCGGCATCCGCACGGCCAAGGCCTTCACGAACGAGCAGGCCGAGGAGGACAAGTTCCGCAGCGCCAACAACGCTTACAAGGAAGCCAAGCGCGGCTGGTACAAGACCATGGGCGTGTATCATTCGGGACTGACCTTCCTTGTGGACGTCATGCAGCTTCTCTCCATCGCCGCGGGCGGACTGTTCATCATGAAAGGCCGCATGGACGTGATCGACCTGATCACCTTCTCGCTGTACATATCCGCCTTCCGCCGTCCGATCTTCCAGCTGGCCGACTTCATCGAGGTCTTTTCCGACGGCGCCACGGGCTTCAAGCGCTTCCGCGAGATCATGAACACCGCCCCTGAGGTCGCCGACAAGCCGGACGCGAAGGAGCTGACGAGCGTCGTGGGCGACGTAGAATACCGGGACGTGTGCTTCCACTACAGCCGCGGCGGCGCGGAGATACTCGACCATGTGAGCCTGACGCTGCCGCACGGCAAATGCTTGGCGGTCGTCGGCCCCTCCGGCGGCGGGAAGACGACATTATGTCAACTTCTCCCCCGCTTCTACGACGTCAGCTCCGGCGCGGTCTGTCTTGACGGGATCGACGTGCGCGACGTGACGCAGGCCAGCCTGCGCCGCCACATCGGCATCATCCAGCAGGACGTGTTCGTCTTTGCCGACACCATCCGCGAAAACATCCGCTACGGCCGTCCGGACGCGACGGACGAGGAGATTACCGCCGCCGCCATGCGCGCCGAGATCCACGCGGACATCATGGCCATGCCCGACGGCTACGACACCTACGTCGGCGAACGCGGCGTGATGCTCTCCGGCGGGCAGAAGCAGCGTCTTTCCATCGCCCGCGTCTTTCTGAAAAATCCGCCGGTGCTCATTCTGGACGAGGCGACGAGCGCGCTCGACTCCGTCACGGAGCAGCGCATCCAGGCCTCGCTGGACGAGCTGGCCCGCGGCCGCACCAGCATCATCATCGCCCACCGTCTGTCCACCGTGAAAAACGCCGACCTGATTGCGGTCGTGGAGGGCAGCCGCATCGCGGAAATGGGCACGCGCGAGGAGCTGATCGCCAGGGACGGCGAATTTGCCAAGCTTTGGCGCGCCCAGAATCTGAATATGGGCTGACGCCGTACCGCGTATAAAAAGGAGCCGTTTCCGATGGGAAACGGCTCTTTTATACGTCTTATATACGCGCCCGCCGCACTTGCAGGCGAACCTGTCATTTTCCATCCGGCGCGCCGTAATGGACGTGCAGCAGCTCCTCCGCCCGGTCGACCAGACCGGCCATATACAGCCGCTGAACGAGGGGGTTGTGCTCGGCCAGCTTGATCAGCGCGGCGCGGTCGGCGCTGTACAGGCCGGCGGCGCGCTCCCGGCGGCCGCCGGTGCGCGGCCGGGGCTGGCCCGCTCCGCCCACGCAGCCGGTGCGGCAGCTCATGACCTCCACAAAGTCGAATTGCTCGCGCCCGCTCTCGATATCGTCCAGCAGCTTCTGCGCGTTTGCCAGTCCGTGCACCACGCCGACGCGGACCTCCCGGCCGCCCGCGGAGACGACTGCGCGGCGGAATTCCGCCGTACCGCGCAGCCCGGAATAGGGAAGCTGTCCGATCGCCTCGGCGTCGTTTCCGGCCAGCTGGCGCGCCACGGCCTCCGCCACGCCGCCGCTCGCGCCGAAGATGACGCCGGCGCCGGTCCCGAGACCGAAGGGCATATCCGGCGCCTCGCCCGTGACGTTGGCGAAGCGGATGCCGGATTCCTTTATCATCAGACTGAACTCCTGCGTCGTCAGGACCAGATCGACCGCCGGCCCGCCCGGCCCGCAGAACGGCGGACGCGCGGCCTCCATTTTCTTGGCCGTGCAGGGCATGAGGGCGATATGGAAGGTCTCGCGCCCCTCCGCCTCGTCAAGCTCGGCGTAATGCTCCTTTACGATGGAGGCCAGCATCTGCATCGGCGAACGGCAGCTGGAAAGCTGCGGCAGAAGCTCCGGCCGGCGCTTTTCCACATAGCGCACCCACGCGGGGCAGCACGACGTGAACATCGGCAGGCGCTCGCCCTTTTCCAGCCGCTCCAGCAGCTCCTCCGACTCCTCCATGATCGTCAGATCCGCGCCGAACACCGTGTCGTACACCGCCTCGGCGCCCATGATCTTCCACAGGCTCACGAGCCGGTTCATCACGTTCTCGCCCGGCTCAAGGCCGAACATCTCGCCCATGGCCACGCGGACCGCCGGCGCGATCTGCACGACGACGCGCTTTTTCGGGTCGTGCAGCGCCGCCCACGCCTCGCCGATCTGGTTTTTCACAAAGATCGCACCCGTCGGGCATACCGCCGAGCACTGGCCGCAGCTGACGCAGTCGGTCTGCGCGATCTTCGGCGCGCCGTCCGTCTCAAGGCGCAGCCCGCTGCCCCGGCCGGCAAAGCGGAGGATGCCCATCCCCTGCACCTCGTCGCACATGCGCACGCAGTCGCCGCACAGGATGCAGCGGTCGAGATCCAGCGTGATGGCGCTGGACGATTCGTCGCGCTCGTAGCGGTCGCGGTCGTTTTCAAAGCGGACGCTCCGGATGCCGAAGCGCACGGCCAGCTTCTGCAGCGTGCAGCTGCCGCTGATCTCGCAGGTGGTGCAGTCCCGGCAGTGGCTGGCAAGCATCAGCTCCAGTATCACGCGGCGGCTGCGCAAAAGCCGCGCCGTATTCGTGCGCACGCGCAGACCGTCGCGCGGCGGCATGGAGCAGGCGGCCTCGACCCGCCCGTCCTCGCACTCCACCACGCACATGCGGCACGCGCCGTAAACCGAAAGCTCGGAATGATAGCAGAACGTGGGCATATCGATGCCCGCCCGGCGGATGACCGCGAGCACGTTCGTCTCGCCGCAGAAGGGCACGCGGATCCCGTCGACATACATGACGCCCTGCGCGTCCGGCTTTTTCTCGCTTGCCGGGCGCACCGCGCCGAAGGGACAGTTCGACACGCACGCGCCGCAGTTGACGCATTTGGCCGTGTCAATGACGTGCGTCTGGCCCGGCGCGCCGGTGATGGCCTCCATGGGGCAGCCCCGGCGGCATTTTCCGCAGCCACGGCAGTCGTCCGCGTGGATGAACGGATGCTCCTTCGCCGCGTCCGCCGTCAGTCCCGGGTGGGAATACCCCGCGGCATCCAGCCCCCGGAAGCGTACCAGCGCGCGCAGCACCTCGCGGCAGGCCTCCCGCCCGTGGCCGCACAGGGCCGTGGCGATGACCGTGTCCGCCAGCGGCTCGATCCAATCCAGGATCTGCTCGCTCCGCTCGCCGTTTTCCACCCGCTCCAGCAGCTCCAGTATGCGCTTGCTGCCCTCGCGGCAGGGCACGCACTGGCCGCAGGAATCGCGCGTCGCAAAGCCGCGGAAATACGCCGTCAGCGGCCCGAACAGCCGCCAGTCCCCCGGCGCGCACCGCTCCATCGCCTGCTTCAGCGCCGTCCATTCCTCTCGCATCGTCTCTGGCTCCTTTGTATCCCGTTTCACGCAAAACGTCTGTCTGTTTCTGCCCGTTTCGCGGTTTTATCCCCCGAAGCGGCGGCAAATACACACAAACGCCGCTGTTATCATACGATATTGTTATACTTCTGTCAATGTTAAATAAATCCTGCTTCCCGATCCCGAAAAAAGAAAACGCGGGCCGCTCGTCCGAACGGCCCGCCGCTGTGCTTTCAGTTTTCAGAAATCCGCGTTGCCCACCGTGCGGGGGTGCAGCTCCACATCGCGGATGTTGGACACGCCCGTGAGATACATGACCATACGTTCAAAGCCCAGACCGAAGCCCGCGTGACGGCAGGTGCCGTAGCGCCGCAGATCAAGATACCACCAGTAATCCTCCACGCGCAGGCCGAGCTCCTTCATGCGCGCCGTGAGCACATCCAGCCGCTCCTCGCGCTGGCTGCCGCCGATGATCTCGCCGATGCCGGGCACGAGGCAGTCCGCCGCCGCGACGGTCTTGCCGTCGTCGTTGAGGCGCATGTAAAAGGCCTTGATCTCCCTGGGATAATCCGTGACGAACACCGGGCGCTTGAAGACCTGCTCGGTCAGATAGCGCTCATGCTCCGTCTGCAGGTCGCAGCCCCAGTACACATCGTATTTGAAGGCCTGTCCGGACTTCTGAAGAATGTCCACGGCCTCGGTATAGCTGACGCGGGCAAAATCGTTTTCGGCGACGTTTTTCAGCCGCTCGGCCAGGCCCTTGTCCACGAAGCTGTTGAAAAACGCCATCTCCTGCGGGCATTTTTCCATGACGGTGGTGATGATATACTTCACCATCGCCTCCATGACCTCCAGATCGCCCTCCAGATCGCAGAAGGCCATCTCCGGCTCGATCATCCAGAACTCGGCGGCATGGCGCTGTGTGTTGGAGTTTTCGGCGCGGAAGGTCGGGCCGAAGGTATACACATCTCCGAAGGCCATGGCGAAGTTTTCGGCGTTGAGCTGGCCGGAAACGGTGAGGTTGGCGGCCTTGCCGAAAAAGTCCTGGCTGTAGTCAACGCTGCCGTCCTCGTTTTTCGGGACGTTTTCCAGATCCAGCGTCGTCACGCGGAACATCTCGCCGGCGCCCTCGCAGTCCGACGCCGTGATGATGGGCGTGTGGATATACACGAAGCCGCGGGACTGAAAGAAATCGTGCACGGCCTGCGCCGCGACGGAGCGGACGCGGAAAACCGCGGAAAACAGATTCGTCCGCGGCCGCAGATGCTGGATCGTGCGCAGAAATTCGACGCTGTGGCGCTTTTTCTGCAGCGGATAATCGCCGGCGGACAGGCCCTCCACCGCGATGGAGGACGCTTTGAGCTCAAACGGCTGCTTTGCTTCCGGGGTCAGGATCAGCATGCCTTCCACGATCAGCGCCGCGCCCACGTTGAGCTTTGCGATCTCGTCGTAATTGGCCAGCGTCTGCCTTTCAAATACGACCTGCACGCCCTTGAAGGAGCTGCCGTCGTTGAGCTCGGCAAAGCCGAAGTTCTTCATATCCCGCACGGTGCGGATCCAGCCGCAGACCGTCACCGGATTATTGGCGAACACCTCCGGGCTTTTCCATATCTCTGCGATGCGCGTTCTTTTCATCCATGACCCTCCTTTTCTCAGAATTTTCTAAAACATCAATGGATGCGTAACATTGGTATTATATGCGCTCGCAGGCAATATTTCAACCGCTGATTGGAAATGACAATAAATTAATTATTAAAAATGTGCTACCATAACGCTGATGAATATGTTAAAATGAGCGATGACAGAAAAAAACATAGACGAGGTGACTTTGGTTTATGGTCAAACTCTACATCGACGGGCACGAGGTCGAAGCCCGCGAGGGTCAGAGCGTGCTGGAAGCCGCGCTGGCCGCCGACATCTATATCCCCCATCTGTGCACGCATCCCGATCTGCCGGTGCAGGCCAACTGCAAGCTGTGCGTCGTGACCGTGGAGGGTCGCGACGGCGTGTTCTGCTCCTGCGAGCTGCCGGTATCGGAGGGCATGCGCGTAACGACGAAATCGGAGGATCTGCTTGCCCGCCGCCGCATGGCGATGGAGCTGATGCTTGCCGGCCACCCCCATGACTGCACCGGCTGCAAGCGCTTCGGCAAGTGCGAGCTGCAGACGCTGATGCAGTATCTCTCCGTGGCCCACGCGCGGATGCACTCGGTCGTCAAGACCTGCAACGGCATCAACACCAACAACCCCATCGTGCTGCGCGAGATGGAGCGCTGCATCCAGTGCGGCCGCTGCGTGCGCGCCTGCCGCGATCTGCGCGGCGCGAACGTGCTGCAGTACAACAAGAAAAACGGCGAGACCTACATCGGCACGGAGGGCGATCTGCCCCTGCTCGACGCGGGCTGCCGCTTCTGCTCGGCCTGCGTGGCCGTGTGCCCGACGGGCGCGCTCGTGGACGCGGAGGGCCTGTTCCGTCAGGACGTCCCCGCCGACCAGTCCATCGTTCCCTGCCAGGTCGAGTGCCCGGCGCACATCGACATTCCCGCCTACATTCGCGCCGTGCGCGAGGGCCGCTATACCGACGCGGTCGGCATCATCCGCGAGAAGGTCACCTTCCCCCACACGCTCGGCTACATCTGCAACCATCTGTGCCAGACCGGCTGCAAGCACCAGGCGCTCAACGAGTCCATCGCCATCCGCGATCTCAAGCGCTTCGCCGTGGAGAACGACCGCGACCAGAGCTGGAAGACCAAGGGCTTCCACAAGCCCCGCACGGGCAAAAAGGTCGCCGTGATCGGCGGCGGCCCCTGCGGCCTGACGGCGGCCTATTATCTCAACAAGCTCGGCCACGACGTCAAGGTCTTTGAAAAGCGTCCGCAGCTCGGCGGCCCGATGACCAGCGGCATGCCCGCGTACCGTCTGCCGCTCGAGGCCGTCAAGAGCGAGATCCAGTACATCGTCGACTCCGGCGTTGATTACGAATGCGGCCGCGAGATCTCCGACGTCAAGGCGCTGCGCGCGGAATACGACGCGGTGCTCATCGCCGCCGGCGTCTCCAAGGGCAAAAAGCTCCCCATACCCGGCAGCGATTTCAAGCAGGTCTACACCGCCATCGACATTCTCGCCGAGATCCACGCCGGCGAGAGCATGGACAAGCTCGGAAAGACCGTGTGCATCATCGGCGCCGGCTCCGTCGGCTACGACTGCGCCCGTTCGCTCGTCCGCAAGGGGCTGACGGTCAACCTCGCCTGCCTCGAAAAGGGCGACAAGATCCTCGCCGACGAGGAGGATCAGGTGCAGGGCCGCGAGGAGGGCATCGTCTCCTACGAGGGCCGCAGCTTTGAAGCCATCGAGGGCACGCCCGAGCAGGTCACCGGCCTGCGCGTGCACACCGTCATCTCCTCGACCTACGACAAGGCCACCGGCCGCGTCACCGAGGTCGCCGAGGAGGGCAGCCAGATGGTCATCCCCTGCGATTCCGTCATCTTCGCCACCGGCCAGCGGCCGGGTCTGGACGACTTCGACGATTTTGGCATCGAGCTGTCCCGCGGCTTCCCCATCAATCCCGAAAACGGCAAGCCCGAGCACATCACCAGCCTTGACGGCGTTTTCGCCGCCGGCGACGTGATCACGGGCATCAGCTTCGTCATCAAGGCCATCGCGCAGGCGCGCGAGGTCGTTCCCATCGTCGACCGCTATCTCGGCGGCGACGGCGAGATCGACGAGACGCTCGTCGAGCGCACGCGCGACCCGCAGATCGGCGAATACGCGAACTTCGGCAAGCTTGCGCGCGTCGATATGCCGCTGCTCAGTCCGGAGGAGCGTCTGGCCAACCCCGACGCCTCCGTGTTCACCACCTACACCTGCGAGCAGGCCAAATGCGAGGCCACGCGCTGCCTGCAGTGCGACCTGCGCAAGGACATCGAAAAGACCCGTCTGTGGACGGAATACAGCATAAAGTAAGGGAGGCCGGGAATATGTACTGCGATATCGGAAAAGAATCCGTCTGCTCCCGCGACACGTTCCGGGAGGGCATGTGCCCCGTCCGCTGGGCGCTGGACTGCGTGTCCGCCGCCCGCGAGGCCGACTGCGGCAAATCCGTGACCTGCCGCGACGGTCTGACTCAGCTGAAGACCATCCTGTCCGATCTGGTCGCCGGCCACGCCGAGGCCGAGGACGTGGATCTGGCGCTTGATCTGGCAAAATATCTCGCCACCACGCCCGGCTGCGAGGTCTCCGAGCTTACCGCCAAGAACGTGCTGTGGTCGATCGAGACTTACCGCGCCGAGTGGGACAACCACCGCCGCAAGCGCTGCACCACGCTCGAGTGCTTCTATGACGTCTATGTCGATCCCGCCAAGTGCACGGGCTGCGGAAAGTGCCCGTCCGTCTGCCCGGCCGGCGCCGTCAGCGGCGGCGAGGGTCTGATCTCCGTGGTCGACACCGCGCGCTGCACCCACTGCGGCCAGTGCTTTGCCGCCTGCCCGGCCGGCGCGTTCACGAAGGCCGGCATGGTCAAGCCCGCGCTGCCCGAGGCGCCGGTCCCCGTCGGCAGCTTCAGCGCCGAGGCCGGCGGCGGACGCCGTCGCCGCCGCCGCGGAGGCGACGCGGAATAAATCCATTTCTGCCCAAAAAAGGCGGACGGTCGCTGGATCGTCCGCCTTTTTGCCCGGATCGGATAAGGAGCCGTTCCCCGCTGGGGAACGGCTCCTTTGTTTCGGTTTTTATTCCTCCGCGTCGCTGGCGCAGATGAGACCGTAGCCGCCGTTTTTGCGCTTATAGACCACGGCGAAGGCGCCGTCCTCGTCCTCGTTGCAGAAGGCGAAGAACTCATGGCCGAGCAGCTCCATCTGCAAAATGGCTTCCTCCGGCTGCATGGGCTTGATGGGGAAGTGCTTGGCGCGGATGATCCGGAATTCCTCCGGCTCCTCGTCCAGCTCCGGCACGGCGCTGCGCTCAAACGCATTTTCACGCAGACGCTTTTCAAGACGGGTCTTGTTCTTGCGGATCTGGCGCTCGATGGAGGCCACCGCGGAGTCGATGGAGGCGTACATATCGCTCGTAAGCTCGGACACGCGGTAGTAGATGCCGTTGTTGCGCAGCGTGACCTCGGCGCGGAAACGGCCCCGTTCGGTGCTGAAGGTGACGAAGGCCTCGCTTTCGCTGCGGAAAAGCCGGTCGAGCTTGCCGATCTTGCGCTCCGCATAGGCGCGCAGCTCGTCGCTCACATCCATCTTCTTGCCGGTAAAGGTAAATGTCATACAAACTACCTCCTTTGTTCTTTCAGTATAGCATAAAGCAGCCGCGGGAGCAATAGCTCCCGCGGATATTGTTAAAAATTCTTCAATTTCCGGACCTTACGTTTCGTCCACGATCTCCGGCGCGGGCGTCGGGGTAGGCGCCGCTGTCGGCGCGGGGGTGGGCTCGGCCGTCGGGGACGGGGAAGATGTCGGCTCGCTCAGATCCGTGAGGACCTGGCAGCCCGAAAGCCGGCTGGCCAGCTCCGACACCTGCTCCCAGGTCAGCCCCGTGTTGGACACATCCAGCTGGCGCAGATTCGTCAGCCCGTACAGCGGCGTCACATCCACGATGCCCTTGTTTCCGGAGATGTCCAGATACTCCAGCTTCTTCAGATTGGCAAGATAGCTCGTCAGCGTGATGTCCGCGTTGTCCGAGATATCCAGCACCTTCAGATTCGTGAGCCCCTGCAGATCGCGCGCCGTGGTGAGACGGTTGCCGGCCAGGCTCAGCTCCGTCAGCGTTGTCAGCCCGGACAGCGCCGAGGCGTCCGAAACGCTGTTGCCGCTCAGATCGAGGAACTCCAGCTTCTTGAACGATTTGAGCATGCTGATATCGCTGATGCCGCAGTTGGTGGCCGTGATGCTCGTGGAGTCCACGCCGTATTCCGTGCCGTTCCATTTAACGGACAGGACCACATCCGGCGCGGAGATATTGCAGTCGGGCAGCGCCTGCTCCAGCGCCAGCAGCGCCGAGCCGGTCAGCTTGTCGTTCCCGTCGAGCGAAAGCGAGCGCAGGCGGTTGAGCCCCTTGAGATACTCCAGATCCGCGTCCTTCAGCCCGCAGTTTTTCAGGCTCAGCGTCGTAAGCTCCGAGAGATTGGCCAGCGGCGAGAGCGTCATGGGGCTGTTGCCGTCCAGATACAGCTCCGTCAGCCCCTTCATTTTGGACAGGGACGTGAGATCCTTGACGGAGTTGGAGCGCAGATCGAGATAGGTCAGATTCACCAGCGCCGAAAGCGGCGTGATGGACGATATCCCGTTGCCCTTGAGCGACAGATGCTCCAGCAGCACGAGCGTTTCCAGCGGCTTGATATCGCGCACGCTGTTGCCGCTCAGATCCAGCGTTTCCAGCTTCGTCAGATAGACGAAGTCCTTGATGTCCGTGATGCCAGCGTCGGCCAGATTGACCGAGGTGCTGTCCACGGGGATCGTCTGCCCGCCGAGCTTCAGCTCCGTGGGCGCGTCCTTGTCGTTGAGAATGTCGCAGTCCGGCAGCTTGTTTTTCAGCGTGGAAAGCTGATCGTCGCTCAGCTCGATGTTGTTCAGGCTCAGCACCGTCAGGCCGGTCAGCCCGTACAGCGGCGTGAAATCCGTGATAGGGTTGCCGTCCAGATACAGCGACTTGAGCATCGTAAGCTCCTTGAGCGGCGAAAGATCGGTGATCTTGTTGTCCGCCAGCTGCAGATACGTCAGGTTCTTCAGCGACGACAGCACGGAGATATCGTCCAGCTCGTTCTGCGACAGCGTCAGCGTCTGCAGCTTCGTCAGCTGCGCAAGAGGCGCGATATCGGCCGATTTCAGCCCCATGCTGCTCAGGACCGCGCTCACCGCGCTGCGCTTGAGATTCACGCTGCCGATCTGCAGCTCCCCGCCGCCGTCGCCCACGAGCTCGTTGAGCTCCAGCAGCTTTTCCTCCAGCTTTGCCGTTCCCAGCTCCATATAGGCGTTGTAGATCAGCGTCTTGGCGCTCTCCGGGTCGCCCTTGGCCACATAGATATCCGCCATCAGCAGATAAACGGCCTCCTTCTTTGCCCGCGAGACGCCCTTGACCTCAAGCGCCTTCTGCGCGTACTGGAGCGCATAATCGTACTCCTCGGCCACATAGCTTCGCTGCGCGTCCTGATACAGCGCCTCGTATTTGCTGTTGCGGCTGGCGGCGCTGATGATACAGACGGTCACCACAAGGATCACCACGACGGCCACGGCAATGCCCGCGATGAGAAGCGGCTGGTTGTTCCTGCGTTTTCTTGATCTCATATCCGATGCCTCATTATCCTTTCGGAGTGGTTCAAAACTGATTTACATAACAATACATGATACATTATATAATAAGCGGCGGACAAAGTCAATCCGGGCCGGCCGGCCAAACTTTTCCGAGGCGTGCAGAAGCCCCCTCGTGAGACAAGGCTCACAAGGGGGCGTTTTTATTCATGCGCCTCAAGCGCCGCGGCCGCCGCCGCTCCGTATCACGCGAGTCTGGATACCGTGAGGCTGCTGTTGGCGTAATTGAGCGGGCCGCCGGTGTTGTTGACGACCGAGAGCGTATCGGCCGCGGTGGGCGTCAGGATCGTCGTCAGGACGATGCGGCGCGTCTGCGTGCCGGTAACGGGCGTGCTCGCCGCGGCATAGCTGACCGTTCCGGCGGTGTTTTCCAGCGCCGCGCCCACGTTCGCATCCGTGCCGGTCACGTCCGAGACGAACGTGATCTGGTACGTTCCCGGCTGCAGCGTCAGCGTCGTTTCGCTCTGGCGGGCAATGCTTCCGCCGGGCGCATTCACCGTGGTCGTTTCAAAGGGTATCGCCGCGCCGGCCGCCGTTTCGCCGCCGGTGACGGCATAGGCCAGGGCGTTTTCCGCCGTGACCGCCGTTCCGGCAGGCCCCGTAGGGCCGGTAGGACCCGTAGGGCCCGTCTCGCCGGTCTCCCCTGTCGGGCCGGCAGGCCCGGTCGCGCCAGCCGCGCCCTCGGCGCCCGTTTCTCCCGTTGGGCCGGTGGGCCCGGTGGCTCCTGTCGCGCCGGTTTCTCCCGTCGGGCCGGTGGGCCCGGTGGCTCCCGTCGGGCCAGTTTCTCCTGTCGCGCCGGTTTCTCCCGTTGGGCCAGTCGCCCCCGTTGGGCCGGTCGCCCCCGTTGGGCCGGTCGCCCCCGTTGGGCCGGTCGCCCCCGTCGGGCCAGTCGCTCCCGTCGGGCCGGTCGCTCCCGTCGGGCCAGTCGCCCCCGTTGGGCCGGTCGCCCCCGTTGAGCCGGTCGTTCCCGTCGGGCCGGTCGCGCCAACCGCGCCGGCCGGGCCGGTGGCTCCGGGGAAACCGCGGGGGCCGATCGGGCCGGTCGGGCCGGCGATCATCGTGGGACAGCAGCAGCCCGGCGGAAACGGCGGCGCCGGACGCAGGCCGTTTTGTCGTCCGTCTATGATGTTCATTTTCACATCGTCACAATTCGGCATAGCGTTCCTCCTGTCGGGCATATTCGCCCGCTCCAATGTATGCCGCCGTCGTCCGCCGTGTGCCGACGCGAAGCGCCGGGCGTCCGCCTTTATGCGGACGCCCGGCGCCATTTTCTGTCTGCCGGGGACTTTACATGACCTTTTCGGCCGTGCTCGGTTTTTCCAGAAGCTCCGGATGCGCCAGCATTTCCTTAAAGCGGTTGAACGCGCTGGCCAGATAATACCCGGAGGCGATGCGCTCGTCCATCACGACGCCCAGCGGCATGCAGCGCACCAGCTCGATCTGGCCGTCGCGGCCGCGCTTGGGCACGTCGCGCATGTTGCCCATGGTGATGGAAACGCTGGTCGTGCCGAAATTATAGACGTGGTGATAGATGTGATTTGTGCGGATGGAGGCCAAGTTCGAGATCAGAACGCTGGCATGGAAGGGGCTGGCTTCGATCAGCTGCCGGGGCAGAAGCCCGTGGCGGTCGGCCCAGCGGATAACGTTGATCCCCAGGCGCATCAGCCCGTTGAGCCGGCAGAGGATGCCCATCCACTTATCCAGCAGATTCGTCTCCTCGCCGGAGCTGTTGGTCTCAATGTAGCGGTCGATCTTCTCCTGCACGTCGAAGATGGTGTCCTGCGGCGTGAACGTGAGCTTGGAGAAGGTATCGTCGTTCCCGCCGCCGGGACGCAGCACCACAAGCGAGACCGTGAAGTCGTTGTGCTGATAAATGCGGCGGTTAGAGATAAAGCGGTTGACGGAGGGAAACTCCGCGATCAGATGCGCATAAGCCGTCATCAGGATCGCCATATGGCTGATGCGCTTGCCCTCGCGGCGCTTGGCGTTCATATAGGCGCGCTGCGGTTCGATGGGAATGTCGAGCGTGATCATGTTCATCGAGTCGCTGCGCTCTGTGAGAAAATGCGGAATGAGATAATACATCGGGACCTCGTCCCGAACGAGCGTTCCGTCTGCTCTGCCCATAAGCCCCTCCAGAAAAGGAAAAATTTCGATCGAATGCTTCAATATATTTAAGCACACTTCCCTGTGAATGACAAGTGCTTTTCCCCTTAAATTTCAAAAAGCGGCGCCGGGCAGCCCCGTTGGGCCAAAAAGACGCGCATATCCTCCGGCAGCGGCTCGGAAAACGACAGCCGCCCCCGCCCGAAGGGGTGGTCAAACTCGCAGCGCGCGCTGTGCAGCGCCGGCCGCGCCAGCGTCCCGCCGCCCCCATAGGCCGTATCGCCGGCGAGCGGATGGCCGAGCGCGGCCATGTGCTCGCGGATCTGATGCGTGCGGCCCGTAAAAAGCCGCAGGCGCAGCAGCGTATATTCGCCGTCCGTCCATAGGCTTTCGTAATCCGTCCGCGCCGGCCGGCCGCCTACCGCCCCGTCCGCCGTTCCCCGCGCCGGACACACGCCCTGCGCCGCGGCGAGATACTCGCGCACAAAGCGCTCCGTGTGCAGTGCGCGGCGCAGCCGGTCGTGCGCCAGTCCGCAGCCGGCCAGGCACATGAGGCCCGTCGTGCCGCGGTCAAGCCGGTTGACGGGATGAAAGCCCCGCTCCGCGCCCCAGTGCAGCGCGGCAAAGGACGCCACGCTCGCGCCCGGCCCATGCACCGTCACGCCGGCCGGCTTTGACACGACCGCCGCGTATTCGTCCTCCCACAAAACGCGCACGCCGCAGTCCGCCGGCGGAAAGGGATTGCCCGCGCCCGCGTCGTCGATGCGCGCGGCCAGCACGTCCCCTTCCCGCACGCGGACGGTGACGCGCACGGGACGGCCGTTGAGCGTGATGCCTCCGGGCACAAATTTCAGATGCGACACGAAGCCCGCCGGCAATTGCAGCTGCCGCCGCAGGAGGCTTTCGACGGTCCGGCCCGCGAGCGCGTCCGTTACCGCCACCGTCAGATGCAGTTTTTCCATAAAAGCTCTCCTTTGCCCGCACAAAGCGGCGCGGCGGCGCATAGTATGGCCGGAGGTGATGTGTTTTGGCGAAAAGCTACTTCCTCGGCGCAAACACCGGCCGGGGCTTCTATTCTCTGTACGACGGCTTTGTCAGGCCGGGCGATTTCCTCTGGATACTCAAGGGCGGCCCCGGCTGCGGCAAATCCAGCTTCATGCGGCGCATCGGCGCGGCCGCCGAGGCCGCCGGCCACGACGTGGAGTACGTCCTGTGCTCCGGCGACCCGGACAGTCTCGACGGGGTTTACATAACCGATCTTGGCGTAGCCTATGCCGACGGCACGGCGCCCCATGTTCTCGAGCCGCAGCATCCGGGCGCGGATTCGAATTATGTAAACCTCGGAGCCCATCTCGACCAAGCCGCGCTCAAGGGGCTTCTGCCGGAGCTGGCAAATCTGCAGAGCGCCTACCGCGCCAAATACGCCGAGGCCTACGCGGCGCTGGCGGAGGCAAAGGCGCTGCACGACCGGCTCGAGGCCGTGTATCATCCCCACGTCGATTTCGCCGGCGTGGACGCGCTGGCGGATAAGCACATCAAGCGCCTGCTCGGATAAGCGCACCGGGGGCGCGCCGGGCGGCTTCAATACACCTGCCGCCCGGCGACATACTTGGCCCGGACGTCGCGCGAGCCGGCGCAGTAGATCAGCTTTTCAAAGCGCTTCGGCATATCGTCGCCCTCGTCCCGGGCCGCCCGGTCGTCCACGGCCACGGCGTCAAAATCAAAGCCGCTCTCAAACGCGCCGACCCGGCCGAAATACGCCCCGCCGCCGCGGCTGGCAAGATAAAACGCCTCCGCCGCCGTCAGGTGCGGCCCGATCCCCTCCAGCCGCCACAGCAGCTTCGCGCTTTCCAGCACGCGGCGCACGACGGCCGCCATGTCCATGGTGTGGCCGCCGGAGATATCGCTGCCGAGCCCGATGTTCAGCCCGGCCTCCATGTAGCGGCGGATGGGCGCGACGCCGCTGCGGACGTTTATGTTCGACGTCGGACAGTGTACGACCCACGCCCCGCGCCGCTTCATGAGCGCCTGCTCCGCCTCGTTCATATATATGCAGTGCGCCATGAGCGTGCGCGGCCCGAGAAGTCCCGCGCCGTCGTAGACCGAGGCGTAATCGGGGTATTCGGGGTGCAGCCGCCGCACCCAGCGTATCTCGTCCGGGTTTTCATCCAGATGGCTCTGCACGCCCAGCCCGCAGCGCTCCGCGAGCGCGCCCAGACCCTTCAGCAGCGCGCCCGTGCAGCTCGGAACAAAGCGCGGCGTGAGGATGGGCGCCGTGTTTTCAAAGCGCCCGGCCGCCTCGAGCCACCGCTCCGCCGCCTCGAGAGAGGCGGCCGCCCCGGCTTCGCACAGATAATCCGGCCCATTTCGGTCCATGTTCACCTTGCCGACCAGCGTGCGCAGGCCGGTCTCCTCCAGCTTTTCCATCAGCCGCAGCGTCGCCGGGACGTGGATCGTGGCAAAAACGGCCGCGTGCGTCGTAAAGCCGCGGCGCAGCTCCCCGGCAAAGCGGCCGTATACCCCGTCGGCGTATTCCAGCGAGGCAAAGCGCGCCTCCTCCGGGAATGTGAGCGTATCCAGCCACGGGATCAACTCCAGATCCATCCCGAGCCCGAGATTCCGGTACTGGCTGGCGTGCAGATGCAGATCGCTGTACCCCGGGATAACGAGCCGCCCGGCGTGATCGTCCACCCGCAGCCCGGCATAGCGGGACGGCAGGCGGTCAAAAACGCCGGCGCACTTTCCGTTTTCATCGCACACGGCATACGAATCCGGCCGCAGACACAGCTTCTGCGGCGTTTCCGACCAGATAAGATCGCCGTGCAGGGCAAAGGGCGTCATAGGAAACCACCTCTCCGAACAGAATACACAAGTTAAATTATAGCACCCGCCCGCGCTCTTTTCAACGATTGCGCTTGTCAGATGCCGCCGCGGCGTTGTATAATGCGCTTGTTATTATCTATTCCGTAAGGAGGAGGACTATCCCGTGATCGACCTTTCCATCCATAAAGAGGGCCTTGCCCACAACATCCGCCGCGCAAAGGAAAACGGCGTCGTGATCCCGACCTACGCCCAGATGAAGGACCCGTCCAAAATTCCGCAGAGCATTCTGGACAAGCTCGCCGGGACCGGCCTGTGGGACGTCGATCCCGTCAACCTCTTCCGCGTGAGCTGGCACAACGAGCCGAAGGAATCCGGCGGCCTGTTCGGCAAGCCCAACTATATCGAATTCCCCTCCGCGCTCACCGGCGTTCCCTGCCGCATCTTCGCGCTGGTGGGCAAGTGGTTCCCCACCGGCTGCCACAAGGTCGGCGCGTCGTTCGGCTGTCTGGTCCCCGAGCTCGTCACGGGCCATTTTGACGCCGACCGCCAGCGCGCCGTCTGGCCCTCCACGGGCAATTACTGCCGCGGCGGCGCGTTCAACTCCGTGCTGCTGGGCGTTCACCCCATCGGCATCCTGCCGGCGGAGATGAGCCGCGAGCGCTTCGACTGGCTGCACTCCATCGGCGCCGAGGTCATCGCGACGCCCGGGTGCGAGTCGAACGTCAAGGAGATCTTTGACAAGACCCACGAGCTGAGCGAGGATCCGCGCAACATGATCTTCAACCAGTTTGAGCAGATGGGCAACCACCTGTGGCACTACGAGGTCACGGGCGACGCGCTCTGCGAGGTGTTCGAGCTCATCCGCCGGCCCGGCGACCACTTTGCCGGCGCCTGCTTCACCACCGGCTCCGCCGGCTCCATCGGCGCCGGCGACAAGCTCAAGGAGCGCTATCCCGGTCTCAAGCTCGCGGCCGGTGAGGCGCTGCAGTGCCCCACGCTGCTCAACAACGGCTTCGGCGGCCACCGCATCGAGGGCATCGGCGACAAGCACGTTCCCTGGATCCACAACGTCAAAAACACCGACATGGTCATCGCCATCGACGACAACGACAGCCAGGACCTCACGCGCCTGTTCAACGAGCCGGAGGGCCGCGATTATCTCGCCGCCGATCTCGGCGTCGACCGCGCGTGGCTCGAGCAGCTTTCCCTTCTCGGCATCAGCGGCATCGCCAATCTCCTGTGCTGCATCAAGATGGCCAAGTATTACGAGTTCACGGAAAACGACGTCGTGGCGACGGTGCTGACCGACTCGATCGTCATGTACGGCAGCCGCATCGACGAGCTGCGCGCGCGCGACGGCGATTACAGCCACGAAAAGGCCGCCGTGGACTACGCCCGCCATCTGGGCGGTCTGAAGACCGACAACATGCTCGAGCTGACCTACCCCGAGCGCAGGCGCGTGCACAACCTCAAGTACTACACCTGGGTCGAGCAGCAGGGCAAGACCGCCGAGGAGCTCAACGACCAGTGGTACGGCACGGCCTTCGCCGACGTGCACACGCAGGCCGCCGCCATCGACGAGCTGATCGAGGCCTTCAACGCCGAGGTCGCCAAGGCCTGAGCGTCCATCCGCATACAGAAACCGCCGTCTCGTATGAGACGGCGGTTATTTCATTGCCGGGTCGTTCGTCCGTCCGGCGATATAGTCGATGGATACGCCGTAAAAGCTGGCCAGCCGGATAATGAATGAAAACGGAGGATCCCGCTTTCCCTGCTCATAGTTCGTGTAGGTCGTTTTGTGCATGCCAAGCTGCTGCACCAGCTTGTCCTGGGTCAGATCGGCGTCCTCGCGCAGATCCCGTATCCGCTGGTAATACAGACGCCATTCCCCCCCGCCGCTTCGGATGGCCTTATTATGCCCCAATACAACAGGTGATGTTGACAAAATACAACATATGATGTATTTTTAATTTATTTCCATCCGCCCCAATCCCATAAACAAACGTCAAGGAGGAATACCCATGCGCTGTTCAAAATGCAACGCCCCTCTGCCGGGATCCGCCAGCTTCTGCCCGGAGTGCGGCCAGAAGACCGCGCCGGAAAACACGGCGGTGGCCAGCGTACAGCACCGCTGCAAAAGCTGCAACGCCGTTATGAGCTTCGATGCGGCCAACCAGATCTTTACCTGTCCCTACTGCGGCTCGCAGGAGCAGCCCGTCGAAGCCATCGCCCGCATCCAGAGCCGCACCTACAGAGATGTGGAGCTGGAAAAGCAGAAGAACCAGCGGGAGCTGGAGCTTTTCCGAATGGAAAACGACGCGGCAAAGGAACGCCGACGGGAGGAACGGGAGGACACGGCGGCGTATAAAAAAGGAAAGCTCAGCAAATGGACTCTGGTCTTCGCCGTCATCAGTCTTCTGTTTATATTCCTCTGCTTCCGCCAGCGGCACATTCTGGCAGGACTGGCCGCCATACTCCAGACCGGCGCATTTTCCGTTTCATGGCTTATGGGCATGCGCCTCCTGCCGGAGAAAAAGCAGGGGCTCCACACCGTTCTGGCGGTCGCCGGCTTCGTACTGATCGTTCCCGTTTTGTTCCTGTTCTTCAATTTCACCTACAGCCCGCGCCCGCGCAGCACAGGCCAGCCGGCCGCCGCCGTCAGCACGGCCGCACCGACCGCCGCGCGCACCCCGTCCCCCAGGACTCCGACTCCGCAGCCGGCCGAGGAAACGGACTCCGCCGAGCCCTCTCCCGCAGCGCAGGACGAAACCGAGGAAACGTCCGGCTCCACAGAAACACAGACCGCTTCGGAGGAAACGGACGAAGCCCCCGCAGCCGCCGCCCCGGGCGGCGTCACGCCGGAATTCAAGGAAGCCATGGACAGCTATGAGGCTTTCTTCGACGAATACGTCGAATTTATGAAAAGCTACGACAGCGCGGCCGGCGACATGACGGCCATGCTCAAGTATCTGGACATGCTCTCTCAGTACAGCGAAATGGCGGATAAGCTCGACGAGCTGGAAGACAGCGAGATGTCCGACGCGGACGCCGCCTATTACATAGAGGTCACGGCCCGCATCTATCAAAAACTCGCGTCCGTCTCCTGAGCCATTGAAGCATCCCCGCCCCGCGGAAACCGCCGTCTCGTATGAGACGGCGGTTATTTCATTGCCGGGCCGCGGCAAACGTGGTATGATGGAAAAAACGGAAACGGAGGCGATCGGAATGATCGTATTGCGCGGCGGGCGCGTCGTGACCCCGGAGGGGATCGAGACGCGGGACGTCTATATGGAAAACGGAAAGATCACCGCGCCGGGCGCGGCGGACGAGGTCGTGGACGTGCGCGGGATGCTGCTGTTCCCCGGCTTCATCGACAGCCACACGCATCTGGATATGCCGGTCTCCGGCACGGTGACGGCGGACGATTTTGCCAGCGGCACGGCCGCGGCCGCGGCCGGCGGCACGACCGTCGTTCTCGATTTCGCCACACAGGAGCGCGGCGGCACGCTGGCGCAGGCGCTCGATCTGTGGCACAGCCGCGCGGATGGGCGCTGCGCGGTGGATTACGGCTTTCACATGGCCGTGACCGACTGGAGCGAGGCAACGCGGCGTGAGATGGCGGATATGGTCCGGCAGGGCGTTTCGAGCTTCAAGGCCTACATGGCCTACGACAATCTGCGGCTGGACGACGGCGCGCTGCGTGGGCTGCTCGCCGAGGCGGGGCGGCTCGGCTGCTATGTGGGCGTGCACTGCGAGCTTGGCGGCGAGGTAAACCGCCGCGTGGCCGCGGAGCTGGCCGCGGGGCATACGGAGCCGAAATATCACCCGCTGTCGCGGCCGAACGAGGTCGAGGCCGCGGCCGTGGCGCGGCTGATGGAGCTGGCCGGCGAGGCCGCCGCCCCCTGCTGGGTCGTTCACCTGTCCACGCACGAGGGACTGGCCGCGATCGAGGCGGCGCGCGCTGCGGGCCGGACCGTGCTGGTCGAATCCTGCCCGCAGTATCTGACGCTGACCGACGAGGTGTACGCCCGCCCGGACTTCGAGGGCGCGAAATTCGTATGCTCGCCGCCGATCCGCAAGGCGGAGGACAAAAACGCGCTCTGGCGTGCCGCCGCAAACAGCGAGATCGACATAATCTCTACCGACCATTGCAGCTTTAACTTCAAAAAACAAAAAGAGCTCGGTTTACATAATTTCAGTCTGATCCCCAACGGCCTGCCGGGACTGGAGCAGCGCCCGGCCCTCATCTGGACCTGCGGCGTGGCCGCGGGCCGCATCACGGCGCCGCAGATGTGCGCGATGCTGGCAGCCAATCCGGCAAAGGCCTTCGGTCTCTGGGGGCGGAAGGGCGCGCTTGAGCCGGGCTTTGACGCGGACGTGGTCGTCTGGGACCCCGGCTGGCGCGGCGAGATACGCGCCGCGGAGCAGCAGACGAACTGCGACTATTCACCGTGGGAGGGCTTCGCGCTGGCGGGCCGGGCGCGCACCGTGTATCTGCGGGGCGAACCGGTCGCGGAAAACGGGCGATGCATCCGCCGCGGCGGCGGGCGCTTTCTGGCGCGCCGGCCGGCGTTCTGAGCGGCGGCAAAGCAAAAAGGGAGCGGAGGATCCGCTCCCTTTTTCTGCATTCTTATAATTTGATACGCGCGCCCTCAGCCCAGGACCGACGCCAGAAGCGACGGATCGGGGTCAAGCCGGATCGGCTCGCCGGCCGCCCGGATGCCGTTGGCCGTATCCTTCAGGCCGTTGCCCGTAACGATGGCCACAACGCGCGCATCGCTTTCGATCCGGCCGGCCGCGCACAGCTTTTTCAGCCCCGCCATGCCCGTGACGCCCGCCGGCTCGCCGAACACGCCGCACACGCGGCCCGTTTCGCGCATGGCCGCCAGTATCTCCTCATCCGAGACCTCGACCGTCAGCCCGTTGGATTCCCGGATGGCGGCGATGGCCTTGTCGGGGTTGCGCGGAACGCCGACGGAGATGGAATCGGCCAGCGTGTCCTCCTCCATGGGCTGCCATGGCTCGCCCGTTTCGACCGCCCGGTTGATCGGGCAGGTCTTTTCCGCCTGCACGGAGATCAGCCGCGGCAGCCGGTCGATCAGACCCAGCGCGTAAAGATCCTTAAAGCCCTTCCACACGCCCGCGATGGTGCAGCCGTCGCCCACGGACAGCGCCACATAGTCCGGCGCCTGCCAGCCGAGCTGCTCGGCGATTTCGAGGGAAACGGTCTTTTTCCCCTCCATCAGATAGGGGTTGATGGCGGCGTTGCGGTTATAAAAGCCGTAGCGCTCGATGGCCGCCTTTGACATTTCAAAGGTTTCCTCATAGCTGCCCTGCACGGAAAAGACCTTCGCGCCGAAGATGAGCAGCTGCGCCACCTTGCCGGCCGGCGCGCGGGAGGGCACGAAAATATAGGCCGAAAGCCCGGCCGCCGCCGCATTGCCGGCCAGAGACGAGGCCGCGTTCCCCGTCGAGGAGCAGCAGATCCTGTCATACCCGGCCTCCACCGCCTTGGCGACGGCCATGGCGCTGGCGCGATCCTTGAGCGAGGACGTCGGGTTCTGGCCGTCGTCCTTCAGCCACAGGCGCGCAATGCCGAGACGCTCGGCCATGCGCGGCTCGTCGTACAGCGGCGACCAGCCCACGCGAAGCGGCGGCTGGGGCGTATTCTCCTCCACCGGCAGCAGCGCCCGATAGCGCCACATGCTGCGCTCGGCGCAGCCGGCGAAGAATTTTTTGTCCGCCAGCGGGCGGATATGATCGTAATCGTACACGACGTCGAGTATGCCGCCGCATTCGCAGGTCGTGGCTTGGGGCACGGCTTCGTATTCGCGTCCGCAGCGGACGCAGCGGAGGCATTTGACATTTTTCATAGAAAAACCTCGTGCTTTCAAAATTTTCGCCTGATTTTATTATACCTGTCAAAGCTTTTTTTGCAAGCGCTTTTCTTAGCAAATTTCAACAAAGAAAGCTGTGAATCCAACAAAAAATTTTATGGCAGAATTCAATTTTTTTCTTGGAAGGAAGTCTGAAACAGTTTATAATAGGTAAGCCTGAAATAAATGTATAGGAGTGAAACTTGAGCAAATGAAGACATTGAGCAAAATCCTTGTCCTCGTCGTGGCTCTGTGTATGGTCCTTGGCGTCGGCGCCATGGCCGCCTCAGCCGAGCCCACGACCTCCGCGCTCGAAAACGCGCAGAACGCGCTCGCTCAGTTCGGCCAGAACACCACGGCCGCCGAGCCCGCGACCGCTGCGGCCGAAGAGCCTGCGACCGCCGAACCCACGACGGCGGAGCCCGCCACGGCCGAGCCTGCGACCGAAGAGCCTGCCACGGCGGAGCCCGCCACGGCCGAACCCGAAGTCGCCCAGAACACCAGCTGGCTGCTGGATAACCTCTGGCTCATCAGCCTGATCGCGTCGGTCATCGCGCTGGTCTTTGTCGTTTACCAGGCCAAGCTCGTGCTGTCCTTCGACGAAGGCACGCCCAGAATGCAGCAGATCAGCCGCGCCGTCCGTTCCGGCGCCAACGCCTTCCTGACCCGCCAGTACAAGACCGTCGGCATCTTCTTCGTGTGCATGGTCATCATCATCTGCATCATGGCCGCGCTCGACATGCTGACGTGGTATGTGCCGTTCGCCTTCCTGACCGGCGGCATTTTCTCCGGTCTGTCCGGCTTCATCGGCATGAAGATCGCCACCGCCTCCAACGACCGCACGGCCGCCGCCGCGCAGCAGGGCCTCAACCGCGGCCTGCGCGTCGCCTTCGGCGCCGGCTCCGTCATGGGCTTCACGGTCGTCGGCCTGGGCCTGCTGGACATCTCCCTGTGGTACTGCATCCTCAAGCTTTGCTTCCATGAGACCATCGAGACCATCACCTCCACGATGATCACCTTCGGCATGGGCGCTTCGTCCATGGCTCTGTTCGCCCGTGTGGGCGGCGGCATCTTCACCAAGGCCGCCGACGTCGGCGCTGACCTTGTCGGCAAGGTCGAGGCCGGCATTCCCGAGGACGACCCCCGCAACCCCGCCGCCATCGCCGATAACGTCGGCGACAACGTGGGCGACGTGGCCGGCATGGGCGCCGACCTGTACGAATCCTACGTCGGCTCCATCCTGTCCACCTGCGCTCTGGGCGTCGTGGCCTTCAACCAGATCGCCGCGATCGACCGTACCCGCGCCGTGGCCCTGCCTCTGATCATGGCCGCCGTGGGCGTCATCTGCTCCCTGATCGGCACCTTCCTCGTCAAGACGAAGGAAGAGGCCTCCCAGCGCGAGCTGCTCAAGGCCCTGTCCCGCGGCACCAACTTCGCCGCCATCGCCACCGCCGTGCTGAGCTTCTTCGCCGTGTGGGCGCTGTTCGGCATCGGCTACTACGGCATCTATCTGGCCGTTCTGGCCGGTCTGGGCGCCGGTGTTCTGATCGGCAAGGTCACTGAGTACTACACCTCCGATACATACAAGCCCACGCAGCGTCTGGCCGCCTCCTCCGAGACCGGCACCGCGACGCTGATCATCTCCGGCCTGTCCCTCGGCATGATGAGCACCCTGCTGCCCATCCTGATCGTCGGCGCGGCCGTCGTCATCGCCTACTTCTGCTCCACCACGCTGACCGGCAACGCCGGCAACGCCAGCCTCGGCCTGTACGGCATCGCCATTTCCGCCGTCGGCATGCTGTCCACCCTCGGCATCACCCTGTCCACCGACGCCTACGGCCCCGTGGCCGACAACGCCGGCGGCATCGCCGAGATGGCCGGCCTTCCCGAGGAAGTGCGCGAGCGCACCGACGCGCTCGACTCGCTCGGCAACACTACCGCCGCCACCGGCAAGGGCTTTGCCATCGGCTCCGCCGCTCTGACCGCCCTGGCCCTGATCGCCAGCTTCGTCGAGAAGCTGACCGAGCGCGGCCTGATCGAGGGCGTGGATTACACGCTGAGCCTGATGGATCCGTCCGTCCTGGTCGGCATCTTCATCGGTGCCATGCTTCCGTTCCTGTTCTCCGCTCTGACCATGAGCGCCGTGGGCCGCGCGGCCCAGAGCATCGTGGTCGAGGTCCGCCGCCAGTTCCGCAAGATCCCCGGTCTGCTCGAGGGCAAGGAAGGCGTCGAGGCCGACTATGCCAAGTGCGTCGACCTGTGCTCGAAGAACAGCCTGAAGGAAATGATCCTTCCCGCCCTCGCCGGCATCGTCTCCCCCATCATCGTGGGTCTGATCCTCGGCGCCAGCGGCGTGATCGGCCTGCTGTGCGGCTCCACCGCCTCCGGCTTCATCATTGCCATCTTCATGTCCAACTCCGGCGGCGCCTGGGATAACGCCAAGAAGTACATCGAAGCCGGCCACCACGGCGGCAAGGGCTCCGACAACCACAAGGCCGCCGTCGTCGGCGACACCATCGGCGATCCCTTCAAGGACACCTCCGGCCCGTCCATCAACATCCTGATCAAGCTGATGAGCATGGTCTCCATCGTGTTCGCCGGCCTGATCGCCAAGGGCGGCATCTTCTAAGCACACTCCGCAGAATCTCTATCGCGGCCGGGCAAAACCGGCCGCGGTATTTTTCTTGACCTGTCTGAAACGGAAGGAAGCCATATGACTGACCGCAAATCGCTTATCAACAATCTCACGGAGGGCCCGCTGACCCGGCAGCTCATTTTATTCTCGCTGCCGCTCGTGCTGGGCAATCTGCTGCACACGCTGTACAATCTCGTGGACATGGCCGTCGTCGGCCAGTTCGTCGGCAGCGCCGGGCTGTCCGCCGTTTCGACCGCCGGACAGATCACCATGCTGCTGTATTCGCTCGGCATCGGCCTTGGCTGCGGCGGGCAGATCCTGATCGCCCAGCAGGTCGGCGCGCGCGACAAAAAGGGCATCCGCGTCACCTTCGGCACCTGCTTCACCTTCACGATCCTGATCGCCCTCGTCGTCACGGCGCTCGGCATCGCCTTCAACAAGCCCATGCTGCGCCTGATGAACACGCCGGAGGAGGCCTGGACGGACGCGGTGGAGTACATGTTCTGGTGCTGTCTCGGCGTGCCGTTCACCTACCTCAACGGCGGACTGAGCGCCCTGCTGCGCGGCATGGGCGACGCAAAGCACCCGACCTGGTTCGTGGCCGCGGCGGCCGCGGCGAACGTTGTGCTCGATCTGCTGCTGGTGGCCGTGCTGGATATGCGCGCCGCCGGCGCCGCCATCGCCACCTCGATCTCGCAGCTTCTCGGCTGTGCGTGCTGCATCGCCTATCTGTATAAAAACCGGGAGCAGCTCGGCTTCGATTTCCGGCGCGAGAGCTTCCGCATGGACCCCCAGACGCTCAGAACCATCCTCAAGCTGTCCGCGCCGCTGGCCCTGCAGGTCATCTTTATCAACGTTTCCATGATCTTCATCAACGCCTGGATCAACACCTACGGCGTCGTCGCCTCAGCCGTCAACGGCATCGGCTCGAAGCTGTACAGCTTCGTCACCATCGTCACCAACGCCACAGAGACCGCCGTGGCGACCTTCGCGGGGCAGAATCTCGCCGCCGGGAACCAGGCGCGCGTGCGGCGGTGCATGGGCGTGTCGCAGCTTTGCTGTCTGGTCTTTGCCGCGCTCATGGCGCTGATCAGCCTGACGCTTCCGCGCGAGGTGTTCTCGCTGTTCACGCGCGAGACCGCCGTTCTGGATATGGCGCCGGACTACATGCGCATCCAGATCGTCATGTATTTCTCCTTCGCCCTTATGAGCACGCCGATCGGCTTCATCAACGGCCTTGGCCACGTCAATCTCAACCTCCTCATCGCGCTCGTGGACGGCGTGGTCGCGCGCGTCGGGCTGAGCCTTCTGCTGGCCGGGCCGCTGGGCCTTCACGGCTACTGGTGGGGCAGCGCACTGGCCGGATATGTCTCGGTCGTCTGGGGCTGGCTGTATTATTTCTCCGGCCGCTGGAAGACCCGGAAGCTGCTGGTGGATACCGACTGAACAAACGAACAGGACCCGGAGCGCGTCTGGCTCCGGGTCCTGTGTTTTTTATATCTTTTCCATGTGCTGCGCGGCCGCCTTGAGCATCAGGCGCTTGAGCCCGACGTCGTCAAATTCGATCTCCACCAGATGATCGCCGCCCATGGGCGTGAGCTTGACGATCGTGCCGTCCTTGAAGGCCCGGTGCCGCACGCGGTCGCCGAGCCGGAAGCTCGGTCGCGCCGCCGGCTGCTTCTTCGGCGGGCGGATGGCCGGCTCCGCCGTGACCGGACGGCCGTAGAAGGTCATCTTCCGCGGCTTTTCCTGCACCTCCACATCCGCAAAATCGAAATAGCTGTCGCCGCCGAGCGAGGTATACGGCCGATCCAGATCCTCCGGCGGGATCTCGTCCACAAAGCGGCTGACACGGTGCGAGGCCGTCTGGCCGTAGATCATGCGCTGCCGGGCGCAGGTGATGTAAAGGCGCCTGCGCGCGCGGGTGATGGCCACATAGGCCAGCCGCCGCTCCTCCTCCATCTGCCCGGCCTCACCGATGGCGGGCAGACTCGGGAACAGCCCCTCCTCCGCGCCGACCAGAAACACGCAGGGGTATTCCAGCCCCTTGGCGCTGTGGATGGTCATGAGCGTGACGGTGTTCTCGTCGTCGCTCGTGTTCTGCAGATCGGTGTACAGCGACACCTCGTCAAGGAAGCCCGCCAGCGTGTCGTCGCCGCTCTGCTTGACATGGCTGATCAGGAAGCTTTTCAGCTCCTTCACGTTTTCCAGCCGGTTGAGATCGTCGTCCGTATGCTTCGCCTCCAGCATCCGGGCATAGCCCGTCTGCTCGAGCACGGCGTCGTACAGCGCCTCCAGACCGCCGTTCTCCGCCGTCTGCATCAGCCCGTCCATCATGTCCGTAAAGCCGCGGAGCTTCTCCGCCGCCCGGCCGAGCTCCGGATACTGCGCGGCGTTTTTCATGATCTCGTACATCCCGCAGCCCTTTCCGGCCGCGGCCGCCGCCACACGCTCGATCGTCGTCGCGCCGATGCCGCGCGGCGGATTGTTGATGATGCGCGTCAGGCGCAGATCGTCCGCGGGGTTGAGCAGCACGAAGAAATAGGCCATCATGTCCTTGATCTCGGCGCGCTCAAAGAAGGCGTTGCCCTTGACGATGCGGGGACGGATGCCGTTGCGCAAAAACGCCTGCTCCAGCACGCGCGACTGCGCGTTCGTGCGGTACAAAACAGCGTGATCGCGCAGATTCTCCCCCAGCTCCAGATCGGCCAGCACCTGCCGCACGACATACTCGGCCTCGTCGTCCTCGTTTTTTGCCACGTACAGCGTGATGCGCTCGCCGTCGCCCTTGTCCGTCCAGAGCTTTTTCCCCTTGCGCGCAGCGTTGTTGGCGATGACGGCGTTGGCCGCGGCGAGAATATGCCCCGTGCTGCGGTAGTTCTGCTCAAGGCGGATGACCCGCGCGTTTTTATACTGATCCTCAAACGAAAGGATATTCTCGATGGTCGCGCCGCGAAAGGCGTAGATGCTCTGGTCGTCGTCGCCCACAACGCAGATGTTCTGCCGCTGCCCGGCCAGCAGCGTCGCAAGCAGGTATTGGAGGTTGTTCGTGTCCTGATACTCGTCGATCAGCACATATTTGAACTTCCGCTGATAATACGAGCGCACGTCCTCCTTCTCCCGCAGCAGCCGCACCGTGTTGTACAGCAGATCGTCAAAATCCATCGCGCCGGCTTCAAACAGCCGCCGCGCGTATTCCGTGTACAGCTCCGCCACGCCGCGCATGCGGAAATCGCCGGATTTTTCGGCCTGCGCCGCGAAATCCGCGGGCCCGAGAAGCTGGTTGCGCGCCCGGTCGATCACATCGAGCACCCACCTGGGCGCATACATCTTCTCGTCCTTGTTCTGCTCCCGGATCACGCGCTTCATGATGGCTGTGCGGTCGGCCGTGTCGTAGATCGTGAAGCTCGACGGATAGCCCAGCCGCTCCGCGTCGCGGCGCAGGATGCGCACGCAGGCGGAATGGAACGTGCGCGCCCAGACCTGACCGGCGGCGTCCGGCCCGAGCATACGCGCCAGGCGGTCCTTCAGCTCGCCGGCCGCCTTGTTCGTGAAGGTGATGGCGATGATGCGCCACGGCTCGACCGGGTCGAGCGCAGCGCAGCTCTCCGCCGCCGCGCGCAGCTCCTCCGTCCCGGCCAGATATGCCTGCATGCAGCCAAGCTTCCCCTCGTCCGCATCCGGCGGCAGCTCGTCGCTGTCCGAGGCGCGGCCGAATTTCATGAGATTGGCCACGCGGTTGATGAGGACCGTGGTCTTGCCGGAGCCGGCGCCCGCCAGGATCAGCAGCGGCCCCTCCGTCGCCAGCACGGCCCGGCGCTGCATATCGTTGAGCGTCGGAAAACGGCGGGCGATGACCGCCTGCCGCGCCTTTATGTATTGTTCCTTAAAATCGTTTCTGTCCATGCTGCTATTATAGCGCCTTCTTCTCCCCGGCGCAAATTTTCTTTTCCTTTTTTCGCTCCCGGACGCGCCGGCCGGGCAAAAATCCTGCAAATAAGCGCTTTTCCTTTGAAGGGCTTTATGTTATGATGAAGGAGCTATGAATGATAAGAACAACAACGATCCATACAGCTACCACTACAGCTACACGAACCAGCAGCGTCCGGGCCCCGGTCCGGACACGCCGCCGCGCCCGCAGCCGTCCTCCGACCGGCGCGGGAGCAGCGATCTCGGCTCGTGGATATTCGACGTGGTCATGCTGTTCGTCTTCCCGCCGCTGGGCCTGCTTCTGACGGTCTCGCACGCGCTCGGAACGGACATTTTCAAAAAGCTCTTTTCCGGCCGCGGGACCAGGCAGGCAAGCTATTCCAGCCATTACGCCAGCCAGCGCGGCAGCCGCGCCGGGGGACAGACCGCCTCGTCGCGCGTTTATACCTCGCCCGGCTCCCAGCCCGGCGCCGCTTCGCGCCCGGAGCCGGCGGCAGACGCCCCGGCGGGCGGGGACGTGCGCCGTTACAGGCCGGCGGACGCCGGCAGCAGCGCGCTCAACGTGTTCGGCTGGATCCTGGTGGCCTTCGGCGTGATCGCCGCCATCGGCTCCTCCGGCGCGGTCTGGACGCTCATCACGGCGCTGTGCGTCGCGCTCGGCGGCGGCGCCATGCTGCTCAAATCGCTGACGAACCGCCGCAAGGCCCGGGCCTTTGCCCGCTGCGTCACCGTGTCGGGCACGGAGGGGCTTGTGAACATCGGCCAGCTCGCCGCGACGCTCGGCATGAAGTCGAACGAGCTTGACCGCCAGCTCACGGAAATGATCGACCGCGGCTATTACGGCCCGAAGGCCTACATCGACCACCAGCGCGGCCTTCTCGTGATCGACCCGGAGGATATGCGCGACGTTTACCGCCGCGAGGACGAGGCCAAAAAGACCCGCGCCCAGCGCGAGCAGGAGGCGCAGCAAAGCGAATACGAGCGCATCATCGCCGCGATACGGCAGGCCGACGAGGATATCGACGACGAGGCCATGAGCGAGAAGATACGCCGGATGCAGACGCTCACGGCCGCCATCTTCAAGGAGGTCGAGGAGCACCCGGAAAAGAAATCCCAGATCACCCGCTTTATGAACTACTACCTGCCCACGACGCTCAAGCTTCTCAACTCCTACGCGCGCATCGAGGAGCAGGGCGTGACGGGCGAGAACATGGCCAAGGCCAAGGCCGATATCGAGGGCATCGCGGACACGCTTGTGGACGGCTATGAAAAGCAGCTCGACACGCTGTACCGCGCCGAGGCCATCGACATCGCCGGCGACGTGCGCGTGATCGAGCAGATGCTTCGATCGGACGGACTGGCCGATACCGCCAGCCCCTTCCGGAACACGCCGGAGCCGGGCGAGGCGGCCGGGCAGACGATGGGAGGGCATTGAGTATGAGCGAATACTACGAAAAGCTGCTGCGCTGCCGGGACGAGGTTTTTGAAAAGTCCGGCGGCTTCCAGCCGCGCATGGCGCTGATCCTCGGCTCGGGGCTTGGCCGGCTGGGCCGGCAGATGCAGCTGTGCGCGGAGCTGCCCTACGGCGAGATCGGCGGCTTTCCCGTTTCCTCCGTCGCCGGCCACGCGGGAAAGCTCCTGTTCGGCTATCTGGAAAACGTGCCCCTGGTCTGCATGCAGGGGCGCGTTCACTATTACGAGGGCTTCGACATCCGCGACGTGGTCCTGCCCACGCGGATCATGGGCCTTCTCGGTGCGCAGCGGCTCATCGTCACGAACGCCGCCGGCAGTCTCGACCCCACGATGGAAACGCCGTCGATGATGCTCATCCGCGACCATATCCTGCTCGGCGTGCCCAACCCGCTGCGCGGCGAAAACATCGACGAGCTCGGCGCGCGCTTCCCCGACATGACGCAGGTCTACGACGAGGCCATGGCCGCCGTCCTGCGGGCGAAGGCCGCCGAGCTGGGGCAGACGCTGTACGAGGGCGTATACGTCCAGCTTTCCGGCCCAAGCTTTGAAACGCCCGCCGAGGTGCGCATGCTGGGTCTGCTCGGCGGCGGCGCGGTCGGCATGTCCACGGCCTGCGAGGCCATCGCCGCGCGGCACATGGGCATGCGCGTGTGCGGTCTGAGCTGCCTGTCCAACAAGGGCGCGGGCCTTTCCGCCGCGCCGCTGACGCATCAGGAGGTTTTCGACGCCGGACAGCGCATGGAAAAAGACATGACGGCGCTGCTGCGCGCCGCGATCGGGGAGCTGGACCGGGTATGAAAAACGAGATCGTAAACGTATCCCTCACGCCGGACGGCAGCGCCGTCCGCATCGTCGATCAGACGCTTCTGCCGGGCGAGCTGCGCTATATCGAGCTGCGCGGACGCGAGGAAATGTTTGAGGCCATCCGCGCCCTGCGGGTGCGCGGCGCGCCCGCCATCGGCATCTTTGCGGCGTTTTCCGTCGCCGTGCTCTCGCGCGATTATCCGCGCGCGGAGTTTCTCGCGCGGCTGGAGGCCGACTGCGCCTATCTGGATGCAAGCCGTCCCACCGCCGTGAATCTGAAAAAGCAGCTTGACCGTATGCTGGCCTTTGCCCGCGCCCACGCCGGCAGCGACGATCTGCCCGCGCTGCTGCGCCAGCAGGCGCAGGCGATATACGACGAGGACGCCGCCATGTGCGCCGCCATCGCCGAGGCCGGGCTTTCCCTGCTTCACGAGGGGGACACGGTGCTGACGCACTGCAACGCCGGGCCGCTTGCCACCTCCCGCTACGGCACCGGGCTCGGCCCGCTGCTGCTGGCGGCGGAGCGCGGCATGAGCATCCGCGCGTACATGGACGAAACGCGTCCGCTTCTGCAGGGCGCGCGGCTGACGGCCTTTGAGCTGGCCAGCGCCGGCGTGGACTGCACGCTCATCTGCGACAACATGGCGTCGTTGGCCATGAAGCAGGGGCGCATCAGCGCCGTCATGGTCGGCTGCGACCGCATGGCCGCCAACGGCGATTTTGCCAACAAGATCGGCACGTCCGCCCTGGCCGTCCTCTGCCGGCACTACGGCGTCCCGTTTTACACGCTGCTCCCCTCCTCGACCGTCGATCTCGCCTGTCCCGACGGCGCGCACATCCCCATCGAGGAGCGCGACGGCGGCGAGATCGCCTCCCTGTGGTATGAAAAGCCCATGGCCCCGGCCGGCGTGAAGTGCTGGAACCCGGCCTTCGACGTGACCGATCACGCGCTCGTCACGGCCGTCGTGACGGAAAAGGGCGTTTTGTACCCGCCCTATGACATTCAACTGAAGGAGCTTTTCGGATGATACGATTTTACAACGGCCGCGTGCTCGAGCCGGCCGGCCTGAGCGAAAACGAAGTCTGGACAGACGGCGCCGAGATCCGCTACGTCGGCCCGAAAAGGGACGATATGCCCGCCTTTTCGCGCCAGATCGATCTGCGCGGCGATCTTCTCATGCCCGGCTTCAAGGATGCGCACACGCATTCCGGCATGACCTTTCTGCGCTCGGCGGCGGACGATCTGCCGCTGCAGGACTGGCTGTTCCGGCAGGTGTTCCCGCGCGAGGCAAAGCTCACGCCGGACAGTCTGGCCGCCTTTGCGCGCGTCGCTTTCCTGGAATACCTGGCAAACGGCGTCACCGCCTGCTTCGACATGTATTACCACACGGACGAGCTGGCCGCCATCGCGCAGGAATGGGGCTTCCGCGCCGTGATCTGCGACGCGCTCTCGGCCAACAACGACTGGGACGATATTTACCGCAGCTATGAAAAATACACGGCCATGGGGCCGATGGTCGGCTATCGGATGGGCTTTCACGCGGAATACACCGCGAGCGCCGATATGCTCCGCTTCGTCTCCAGGGCCGCGCACGAGCTGAAGGCCCCCGTGTTCAGCCACAACTCCGAGACCCGCGCCGAGGTGGACGGCTGCCTGGAGCGGCACGGGCGGACGCCCACGAAGCTGTTTGACGATCTGGGCCTGTTTGACTACGGCGGCGGCGGCTTCCACTGCGTCTGGATGACCGACGAGGACATTGATATCTTCGCGCGCCGGGGCCTGTACGCCGTTTTGAATCCCTGCTCCAACGCCAAGCTCGCCAGCGGCATCGCCCCGCTCGGCCGCTTCCTGAAAAACGGCGTGAAGCTGGCCGTGGGCACGGACGGCCCCGCCTCCAACAACGCGCTCGATATGTTCCGCGAAATGTATCTGGCAAACGTCCTGGCAAAGCTGGACGAATCGGACGCCGCCGCCGGCAGTCCCGCCGCCGTGCTCTCCGCCGCCGTCAGCGGCGGCGCGCGGGCCATGGGTCTGGACGACTGCGACGCGATATGCGCCGGGAAACAGGCGGATATCATCCGCATCGACCTGTCGCGTCCGAACATGCAGCCGATGCATAACATTGTCAAAAACATCGTATATTCCGGAAACCCCTCCAACGTTTCCATGACGATGATCGCCGGAAAAATTCTTTATGAAAACGGCGAGTTCTTCCTCCCGGAGACGCCGGAGTCAATTTACGAGAAGGCGCAAAAATATATAAACGAGATCGTTTACGGCTGACGAAAAGGCGGCGGGCACATGCCCGCCGCCTTCTTTGTCGATATTCGGTTTTATACGCCGTCAATACGTATAGACGCCGCCGCCGATAAACTCGCGCAGCATGGCGTTCGGCGCGAGATACTTTGCGTCGATGGGGACAAAGCGCTCCAGCGCCGGCGCCACGGAGCATATTTCCGCACGGCGCTCGATGTCCTCCGGGACGCGCCCGAACATCGGCAGCGCCACCGGACGCATAACGCAGCATTCGTAGGCAAACGCCGTGTCGAGCCGCAGATCGGCCTTCATCTTGAACGGCGTGATGTACTTCTTCTCCCCCTCGCGCACGTTGGCCCACATGGCCATCGTTTCCATGGGGTCCGCGCCGCGGAACAGGCTGTCGCGCACGACGCGCCGCACCATGCGCAGCCAGGTTCCCTTGAACGCATATTCCCCGCCGCCGTCGGTGATGTTGCTGCGGGCCGAGATATACAGCTTGAACGCCTCGGGATGGACGGACGTGATGCTGCTGTTGAGTGCGTGGATGCCCTCAAAGATGGCGACCTCGTTTTTTCCGAGCCGCAGCGACATGGACGGCTCGATCACGCGCATATGCCGCGCGAATTCATACTTCGGCACAAAAATGCGCTCGCCCCTCGACAGCAGCGTGAAGTGCTCGTTCATCAGCTCCATGTCCATGCACAGCGGGCTTTCCAGATCGTAGTCGCCCGACGCGGTGCGCGGCGTGCCGGTCGGCGTGACGGTTTTGAAATAATTGTCCATGGCGATGCTGTGGCTCTGCACGCCGCGGCTTTTCAGCTCGTCGCGGATGCGCATGGCCGTGGTCGTCTTGCCGGAGCCGGACGGTCCGGACAGCAGGACGATGGGGCTGTTGGGCAGATTGTCGATGATGCGCTGCGCGGCGTCCGCGATGCGCTCGTTGTAAAGCGCGTCGCACTCGGCGATGAATTTCGCCGGATCGGCGCTGGCAGCGGCGTTGATCGCATTGAGTTCAAAGGCCATTTTGGTCGATCCTTTCCATGTATTCCCGGGGATATTTCGGATTCACGCGGCGGCGGATGGAGCCGTCCGGGGCAGGAAACTTGCTCGAGCCGCCCGCGCCGAGCGCCACCACGTCGCAAAGCTCCTCCATCATGCAGATGTTGTAAAGATTCTCCGTGCCCGGCTTCGCCCAGCCGAGATTTTCAAAGCCGCCGGACATATATTTCTGCCGGTACAGATAATACGGCGCGTAGCCCGCCGCGCTCAGCCGTTCCGCCGCCTCGTCCAGCATGGCCGCGACCTCCGCCGCCGGCGGCAGCGTCTCCGGCCGCTGCGCCAGATACGAGCCGTTCTTGATCGACAGCGTATGCACCGTCACATTCTCCGGCGCGAGCGCCAGCACCGCGTCCAGCGTGCGGGAAAAACCGGCTGGACTGTCCTTCGGAAGCCCGGCGATAAGATCCATGTTCAGCTCAAAATCCCCCGCCTGCCGCACAAGCTTCACCGCGTCGAGAATATCCTGCGCCGTGTGGAAGCGGCCGATCGCCTCCAGCACCTCGTCGGACATGCTCTGGGGATTGACGGACACGCGCGTGACGCCGTGCGCGCGCAGCACGCGCAGCTTCTCCGCCGTGATCGTATCGGGCCGCCCGGCCTCCACCGTGTACTCGCGCAGAGCGGACAGGTCGAACGCGCGCTCCAGCGCCGTGCACAGCTCGTCGAGCTGCGGCGCGGAGAGCGTTGTGGGCGTTCCGCCGCCCATGTACAGCGCCGCCGGGCGCAGTCCCGCCTCCCGCACACGGATCGCCGTCTGGCCGATCTCCTTTTCCAGCGCCGCCAGATACGGCTCCATCAGCTTGAGATTCTGCCCGACCGCCGAGGCGATGAAGCTGCAATAGGCGCAGCGCGTGGGGCAAAACGGGATGCCGACGTACAGGCACAGATCCTCCGGCGCAAGCGACCGCTTCGCCTGCCGCGCCGCCTGCGCCGTCGTGCGGCAGATGGCGGCCCGCTCCGGCGAAACGTCGAAGTCGCGGGCGAAATCCTCCGCCGTTTTCCCCTCGTCCAGATACCGCGCCATGAGCTTTCCCGGCTTCACGCCGGTCAGCGCGCCCCACACGGGCTTTTCATGCCCCGAGGCGAGCGCCGCGCGGTAAAACGCGAGCTTTACGGCCCGCTGCTCCTGGCGGTTCTGCTCCAGCGCCGACCCGTAAGGCCCGACGGCCGCCTCGCCGTGAAAAATGCCGCCGCCCACGGTCAGAGCGCACCGGGCCGTTCCGTCCGCCAGCGTCAGCGAAACGCAGCTTCCGCCCGACGGCCGCGCCGGGTAGTTCGGCCGCTCCGCCGGATAGAGTGTCAGCAGCATCTGCTCGACGGCATATTTGTAATCGTGTCCTGTCAGTATTATATCCATATTCCGCATCTCTTGATTTTATTTGCGATCTATTATATCATAGCCCCGGTGTGAAAACACCTATTTTATCAGGATTGGTTGTGTTCCCTATGAAAACAGACATCGTCATTGTCGGCGCCGGCCCGGCCGGCATCTTCACCGCGGTGGAAATGCTTCGTCTCGGCAGCCGCAAAAAGATCACCATCGTCGAAAAGGGCAAGGCCGTGGAAAACCGCCACTGCCCCAAGGCGGAAACAAAACGCTGCCTCAACTGCAAGCCCTACTGCGCCATCACGACCGGCTTTTCCGGCGCGGGCGCCTTCTCCGACGGCAAGCTTTCGCTCAGCTACGAGGTCGGCGGCGATCTGCCCACGCTCGTCGGCGCGGACACGGCGCAGCAGACCATCGAATATACGGACGGTATCTATCTCGAATTCGGCGCGGACGAGCACATCGAGGGCCAGGTCGAGACCGAGGAGGTCAAGGCCATCCGCACGCGCGCCATCCGCGCGGGACTGCGGCTCGTGAGCTGCCCGATCCGCCATCTCGGCACGGAACGGGCCCATCAGCTCTACGAGGACATCGAGCACTGGCTTCAGGCGCAGGGCGTCGACATCCTGTTCAACACCGAGTGCACCGGCTTCATCGTGGAAAACGGCCGCTGCGCCGGCATCACTTACCACGACGGCCACCAGGATCATGAGCTGCGTGCGGACGAGACCGTTGTCGCCACGGGCCGCCGCGGCGCGGACTGGCTGGAAACGCAGTGCTCCGAATACGGCATCGACCACGTCCCCTCCACCGTTGACATCGGCGTGCGCGTGGAGGTGCGCAACGAGGTCATGGACGTGGTCAACCGCGTTCTGTACGAATCCAAGCTCATCGGCTATCCCGCGCCGTTCAAAAACAAGGTGCGCACGTTCTGCCAGAATCCCGGCGGCTTTGTGGCGCAGGAAAACTACGACAACGGTCTCGCCGTGGTCAACGGGCATTCGTTCAAGGAGCTGAAAAGCGACAACACCAACGTTTCCATCCTCTGCTCCCACAACTTTTCCGTGCCCTTCAACCAGCCCATCGCCTACGCGCAGAAGGTCGGCGAGCTGACCAACATGCTGGCCAACGGCCACATCCTTGTCCAGCGCTTCGGCGATATCCTCGACGGCAAGCGCACCTGGGAAAAGGAGCTTGTCCAGTCGAACGTCCGCCCCACGCTGCCGGACGCCGTCGCCGGCGACATCACCGCCGCCATGCCCTACCGCTCCATGATGAACATCATCAACTTCATCAAGGCGATGGATCAGGTCGTTCCCGGCTTCGCCGCTTACGAGACGCTGCTGTATTCGCCGGAGCTGAAGTTCTACTCCAACCGCGTGAAAATGGACGCCGATTTCAACACCTCGCTGCCCGGGCTGCACTGTCTGGGCGACTCGTCCGGCTGGACGCGCGGACTGATGATGAGCTCCGTCATGGGCGTGCTCATGGGCCGCAAGCTCGTATAACCGAACATACGCCAAAACCGCCCGGACGGATGCGTCCGGGCGGTTTTTGTGCAAACGAAGGCTTTGTATGGTATACTTTCTTTAATAAATCAAGCCTTGCGGAGGATAAAATGGAAATAAAAGAATACGCGGAATTCCGGTCCGACGAGATCCTGCCGCTTTATACGCAGGTGGGCTGGACCGCATACACGGAAAACATGCCGGCGCTGGAGCGCGGCTACAAGAGCTCCCTGCTCGTCCTGGCCGCCTATGAAAACAGCGAGCTGCTCGGCATCGTCCGGGCCGTCGGCGACGGCGCCACCGTCGTTTGGGTCCAGGACCTTCTGGTATACCCCGAAAAGCAGCGGCAGGGCGTCGGCACGGCGCTGCTCCGGGCGGTGCTCGACCGCTTCTCCGACGTCCGGCAGATACAGTTGGCAACGGATAACACGCCCAAAAACGTGGCTTTTTACCGCTCGCTCGGCTTCCTGGAATTTTCCGAGATCGGGTGCTGCGGCTTTATGAGGGGCTGACGGCCCCCGCCCTCCGGCTCTTTGAGCCGCGCTACGGTTTTTCAAAGATCTTCAGTCCGTTTTTCGCGATCGCGCCGGTGTCCCGGTAGCGGCATTTTTCCCAAAAGCGTTCGGCCGGCCCATACGCGCAGACATAGTATCTCTCGCAGGCCAGCTCCCTTTCCGCGTATTCCGCCAGCGCTCTCCCCGCCCCGGCGAGACGCGCCGCGGGAAGGAGCCCGATCTCCAGAATGGTCCCGTATCCGGGCTTGTTGGAAAACGGAAAGCCCTCCGTGTCAAAGCCGTAAAGGACAAAGCCGGCCGCTTCCCCGTCCATGGCGACGGCGCCGCCGATCGTTCCCTTCATGCACAGATCAAAAAGCATTCCGATAAAGGCGTCCAGCTCCTCCTGCGGCGTCTGCGCATCCTCGCCCTCCCGGTAATAAGCGGTCATGAGACTGTGAAACGCGCCATAGTGTTCCTGTGCAAGCAGGATGATCTTCATCGCCGGACCCTCCTGTCCAAAAAAGCACGGCAGCTTCCGATACGTCCGTATCCGGCTGCCGTGCTTCTCCGTCTGGTGCCGGCGACGGGGGTCGAACCCGTACATCCGAAGGGGATACGGGATTTTAAGTCCCGGGTGTCTGCCAATTCCACCACGCCGGCCCGGCCCGTCCATATTACCCCAGCGCCGGACAGAAGTCAAATATAGTTTGCAATGCCGCCGCGACTGGCGTATAATGTCAAGTTAAGAGAATAATTAAAATAAGGATAAAAGTGCATATGAAACAAAAGGTATGGAATTTCCCATGCGCCGCTGCCATACCCGACGAGTTGACGAAAGCGGGCTATACGCCGCTGCTGGCGGCCGTGCTTGCCTCCCGGGGCATCACCACGGCGGCCGCCGCGGCCGCATTTCTGGACGGCGGCCCGCAGATCTCGGACGATCCGCTGCTTCTGACGGACATCATGCCCGCCATCGGCCGCATCACCCGCGCCTGTCAGCTCGGCGAGAAGGCAGCCGTATACGGGGACTACGATGTCGACGGCATCACATCCGGCTGTCTTCTGACGGATTACCTGCGCTCGATCGGTCTGGACACGACCCTGTATATCCCCGACCGGCTCGAGGAGGGCTACGGACTGAACACCGCCGCCATCGAGCATCTGAAAAACGAGGGCGTTTCGCTCATCGTCACGGTGGACTGCGGCGTTACCGCCATTGAGGAGACGGAATTCGCCTCCTCGCTCGGCGTGGACATGATCATCACCGACCACCACGAATGCCAGGAGGAGCTGCCGAACGCGGTGGCCGTCGTCGACCCGAAGCGCCGCGACTGCCCGTATCCCAGCCGCGATCTGGCAGGCGTCGGCGTGGCGTACAAGCTTGTGTGCGCCATGGACGGAAGCGACGAGCGCATGCTCGCGCGCTATTCCGATCTGGTCGCCGTCGGGACCGTGGCGGACGTGATGCCGCTGACGGGTGAAAACCGGCGCATCATCAAGGCGGGGCTGGAAAAGCTCCGGCACGATCCGCGGCCGGGTCTGGCCGCGCTGATGGACGAGGCGGGCGTGGACCGCCGCCGTCTGACCGCCATGACCATCGGCTTCACGCTCGCGCCGCGCATCAACGCCGCCGGCCGTCTCGGCCGGGTGCAGTGCGCCGCCGATCTGATGATGGAGCTCAATCCCTCCAAGGCGCAGCGGCTGGCCTCGGAGCTGTGCGAGATGAACCGCGAGCGCCAGCGGCTCGAACAGGATATCTGGGAGCACGCCATGGAAACGCTGGCCGGCACCAAGCCCACCACGCCCATCATTCTGGCGGGCGAGGGCTGGCATCAGGGCGTCATCGGCATCGCCGCGTCCCGGCTGGCCGAGGCCTTCTGCGTCCCGGCGGTCATGATCTCCATGACGGACGACCGTGGCAAGGGCTCCTGCCGCAGCTACGGCGGGTTCAATCTGTTCGACGCGCTCAGCTCCTGCGGGGAGCTTCTGGACGCCTTCGGCGGGCATATTCTGGCCGCCGGTCTGAACATCCGCCGCGAAAATCTGGACGCCTTCCGCAAGGCGTTTACAGAATATTATGTAAACCATCCGCCGGAAGCGGCCGAGGGCCTTCCGCTCGATCTGGTCGTGACCTCCGGGTCGCTGCTGACCATGGAATGCGTGCAGTCTCTCGAGCTGCTCGAGCCGTGCGGCAATGCCAATCCGCGCCCGTCCCTGTGCATGACCGACTGCGTTCTTTCGGCGGTAACGCCCATCGGCGGCGGCAAGCACGTGCGGCTGCGCGTGGATAAATTCGGCCAGAGCTACGAGTGCGTGTGGTTTTCCCACCGCGCGGAGGATCTCGGCCTTTCGGCCGGCGACCGGGTCGATCTGGCCTTTTTCCCGCAGATCAACGAATTCCGCTCCCGCCGCAGCGTGCAGCTTCTCGTTCTGGATATCCGGCGCGCCGACTGCAGCGAGAGCGTTCTGGCCGTACTGGACGGCCGCATCGACCCGGCGCTGCACATCAGCCGCTCGGAACTTGGCCGCGCCTGGCGCGCGCTGGAGCAGGAGGGCCCCGCCCTTCGCTTCACGCTGCCGCAGCTTCCGGCGCAGAGCGCGCGGCTGACGGCGGAGAAGCTGGCGCTGGCGCTGCGCATCTTCGACCAGCTCGGACTGCTGACGCTTGAGCGACAGGATCAAACCATAGATATTATGTTAACCGTTAACGCGCCAAAGGCCGTGCTGGACCGCTCGGAGGACTGGCGGCGCCACGGCTGGCAGGGACCGAAAGCATGACAGAAACGACCGGACAATTTGAAGACCTTTTTCAGTCGCTGAAGGAAAAGATCCAGTCGTCCACGCCGAACGTGGACATGGAGCGCATCCGTCAGGCGTTCGACTACGCCGTGAAGGCGCACGACGGCCAGAAGCGCAAGGACGGCTCGCCCTATGTGACCCATGTGATCGCGGCGACGGAGATCGCCTGCGAGATGGGGCTGGACGAGGAGGCGCTGATCGCCTGCCTGCTTCACGACACCATCGAGGACACGGACACCACCTACGACGATCTCAAGCGGCTGTTCGGCAAAACCGTGGCCGACATCGTCGAGGGTGTCACGAAGCTGACGCGCGTGCAGTTCCAGAGCCAGGAGGACGCGCAGGCGGAAAATCTGCGCAAGATGCTGCTGGCCATGAGCAAGGACATCCGCGTCATCCTCATCAAGATCGCCGACCGGCTGCACAATATGCGCACGATGGACTATCAGACGCCGGAAAAGCAGCTCATCAAATCCCGCGAAACGATGGAGATCTACGCGCCCATCGCCCACCGTCTCGGCATCGAGCGCATGAAGGACGAGCTGGAGGATCTTTCGCTTCTGTATCTCGACCCCGTCGGCTATCAGGAAATCACGAACATCCTGTCCAAGCGCAGGGACATCATGGTCCAGTTCCAGAAGGACGTGGAAAAGCAGATCACCGCGCGCCTGGCGGACGAGGGCATCCACGTTCAGGTCTACAGCCGGCTCAAGCACATCTATTCGATCTACCGGAAGATGTACACGCAGCATCTGGGCATCGAGGAGATATTCGATCTTTGCGCCTTCCGCGTCATCGTCGGCTCACTGGCCGACTGCTACAACGTTCTCGGCATCATCCACGAGATGTACCGCCCCGTGCCCGGCCGCTTCAAGGACTACATCTCCACGCCCAAGCCCAACGGCTACCAGAGCCTGCACACCACCGTCATCGGCACGGACGGCATCCCCTTTGAGGTGCAGATACGCACCTGGGAGATGCACATGACGGCGGAATACGGCGTGGCCGCCCACTGGAAATATAAAAGCGGCAGCGCCGGCGTCGTCAGCGGCGACATTGAAAAATTCGCGTGGATACGGCGGCTGCTCGAAAATCAGGACGATGACGACGCCTCCGATCTGTATCACAATCTCAAGGTCGATATGTTCGACGACGCCGTGTTCGTTTTCACACCCAACGGCGACGTAAAAAGTCTGCCCGCCGGCGCCACGCCCATCGATTTTGCCTACGCCATCCATTCCGCCGTCGGCAACCGCATGACCGGCGCGAAGGTGAACGGGCGCATCGTCCCGCTCAGCTACATCCTGCAAAACGGCGACATCGTAAACATCATCACCTCCAATTCCTCCACCGGCCCGAGCCGCGACTGGCTCAAGATCGCCAAAAGCGGCGAGGCCCGCACGAAGATCAAGCAGTGGTTCAAAAAGGAAAAGCGCGAGGAGAACATCGTTCAGGGCAAGGCCGCCTTCGACGCGGAATGGCGCCGCGCCGGCTTCACCCTGGCCGACATCACGGACGAGGAAACGCTGCCCATCGTGCTCAAGAAGATGGCCGTCACCACGCTGGACGATCTGTTCGCCGCCATCGGCTACGGCGGCATGACCGCCATCCACGCCGTCAACCGCATCAAGGACGAGATTCTCCGCCAGCGCAGCGGCAAGCCGAAAACCGAGCTGGAGAAAATGCAGGAGCGCGCCGACCGCCGCACGCAGGCTGAGCCGCGCGCCGTGCAGGGCGTTCTGGTCGAGGGGCTGGACAACTGCCTCATCAAGTTCTCCCGCTGCTGCACGCCGGTCCCCGGCGACCCCATCGTCGGCTACATCACGCGCGGCCAGGGCGTTTCCATCCACCGCGCCGACTGCATCAACCACCAGCGCGATCTGGACGAGGGACGCTGGATATCCGTGAGCTGGGCGGACAACACACCCGACAGCTACAGCGCCGAGCTGCGCATCGTGTCGAGCGAGCGCAGCGGCTTCATCATGGACGCCGCCACCGTGCTCAACACGCTCAACGCCAAGGTGCGCAGTCTCTCCGCCCGCGACACCGGCCGGGGGCTGGCCACCGCCTCGGTCATGCTCGAGGTCAAAAACCTGGCCGAGCTGCAGACCATCATCAACCGTCTGGGCGCCATCAACGGCGTCAAGCGCGTTTACAGAACAGGAGAAGCAACATGAAAGCAGTACTGACCCGCGTGAAAAACGCGCGCGTGGAGATCGACGGCCGGATACACGGCGAGATTGGCATGGGCTTTCTCGTGCTGCTGGGCGTCCATGTGAACGACACCGAGGCCGAGGCCGACCGGATCGCCGACAAGATATGCGGCCTGCGCATTTTTGAGGACGCCGCCGGCAAAATGAACGTAAACCCCGCCGACGCCGGCGCTGAGCTGCTCATCATCAGCCAGTTCACGCTTTTTGCCGACTGCAAAAGCCGCCGCCCCGGCTTCACGCGGGCGGCCCGGCCGGAGACCGCCGTGCCCCTGTACGAGCGCGTCATCGCCCAGTGCCGCGCGCGCGGCTTCCATGTGGAAACCGGCGAATTCGGCGCGGATATGCAGGTTTTTTCCCAGAACGACGGCCCCGTCACCATACTTCTTGACACGGAGGAACTTTAATGACTGTTTACGGAATGCCCCTTGGCATGATCGAAGCCAACTGCTACATCGTCGCGGACGAGGACACGAAGCTCTGCGCCGTCATCGACCCGGGCGACGAATCCAACTGCGTCATGGATTATCTGGAGCGCAACAAGCTGACGTGCCGGTATATCCTCCTGACCCACGGCCACTTTGACCACACCATGGCGGCCAACGCCGTCGCCGAGCAGACCGGCGCGACCGTCTGCATGTCAAAGCTCGACGCCAATCCCGACATCAGCGGGCCGCAGTACCGCTTCACGCCGCCGGCCGGGACGATCTGGCTCAACGACGGCGACGAGCTGACCGTCGGCGGGCTGACGTTCCGCGTCATGGCGACGCCCGGCCACAGCCCCGGCAGCCTCTCCTTCGTCTGCCAGGACTGCATCTTCACCGGCGACACGCTTTTCCGCGATTCCTGCGGGCGGACCGACCTGCCCGGCGGGGACATGAAGCAGCTTCTGCGCAGTCTCAAGCGCATCTGCGATCTGCCCGGCAACATGGAGGTCTATCCCGGCCACATGGACGCGACCAGTCTCGACCGCGAACGCCGCTTCAACTACTACGTCAAATACGCCTACGAGGTGCTCGGTCAGTAAAACGACCGGAACCGCCCCGCCGCACAGTGTGCGGCGGGGCGGCTTCTTATATGTGCTTATTATATTGCGAAGGCGCCTTCGCTTACATGGCCGGCGTGGTCACGCCGAAGCGGTGCAGACTGTAAACGCCGCCGGCCGCGGTGAACTCCTCATAGGTCATCGCGTTTTCCTCAAACCAGTTCTCCCATGCCATGGCCACAGGCGCGTCCCACGATTCGGCGTCGATCAGGCCGTACAGCTCCTCGCCGTGGCCGTCCATCTCGGGCACGCAGTCCATATAGGCCTTGAGATAGCTCTTGTACGCCTCCATGGACGTATCGCCCGCGCCGGACAGAGGCCAGCCGCCCGCGGACAGCTCCGCCGCCGCTTCGCCGCTGGGCTCGTCCGTCGGCTCGGCGGAGGCGTCCTGCGCGCAGATGGCGTGGACCCATTCCTCGAAGGTGCCGGTGCTCGTGCCCTCGTTCGCGCCGTGCGCCATGTTCCACACAAGGCCGTAATCAACGTCCTCCGCCCCGGCCGCCAGCGCGGACAGGCAGAGATTATACGCAACAGAGAAGCTCGTGTGCTCGTCCGCCGTGCCGTTTCTCGTGCGCCAGTGACGGGCGATATCGGATTCCTCCGTGCCGTTCGCCGCGCCGAGCATGATGTGCGTGGCGTTCATGAGATAGGCCTGCTCCCGGATATCGGCGCGGTTGGCCTGCTCGATGTATTCGTCCACATCCTGATCGGCAAAGCCGTCCAGCTTGGCGTAGCGGTCGTAGTTCGCCGCCAGCACCGCCGCGACGGAGGCGGAGAAATGCACGCCGTCCTCATCCGCCGTGCCGAAGCCATTGCCCTCCTCGGTGGCGAAGAAGGTGTCGAAGCCGGGGATATCCTTGTTGCGGGCCAGCCCCGTCCCGTTGAGGAAGCCGGCCAGATCCGTGACGGAATAGCTGCCGTCCGCGTTTTTCACGAGCCAGTCGGCGGAATCGTCCAGCGACGCGATATAGGCCGCCGCGCTGTCGAACATCTCGCCGGAGACGGACAGATCGCCCGCCGCGAGCCACGCGTTGAGCGCGTCGGAGATGTTGGCGAGGATCTGGTCATAGTAAGAGCCGCTGCGGGGGTCGGGCGTTCCGTCGGCGCGCAGGTCGAAGGACAGGCTCTCGCCCTTTTCGTTGACCAGACCAAGGGAGTTGATATAGGTGCAGAAGGCCTCGGCCAGATCGTTCTGCAGCGCGAGCTGGAATTCGGAGAAGGCGATCTCGCCGCTGAACATCGTCGCGGCGCCCGTCTCGCCCGCGTCATAGCGCATCCAGGCATAGGCCAGATCGGCGTTGTCCAGATCGACGATGGGGCAGAAGCACATGCTGGCGAAGATATCGTCGTCGATCGTGGACACATAGCCCTCGCCGGTCTTCTCGATGCCCGCCGCACCGATCTCGTAAAGATAGGGATAATACTCGTCCATGTTGCCCGTCGCGCCGAGGATGGAGCTCATCTGTCCGCCGCCGGAGCTGCCGAGCGAGACGATCTTATCCTTATCGCCGGGAATGACCGCGTCGTTGAGACGCAGATAGCGCACGGCCGCCTTCTGATCGACGACGGGCGCGGGCATTTTTCCCGTGCCGTTTTCCGCGTTGCGGCTGCGCGCGCCCACGCTCACGAACACGAAGCCCTCGCCGAGATAGCCGCTGTTCGCGCGGCCGGGCGTGGAGCTGTTCCAGCCCATGCAGTTGTTCTCCAGCACGACCGGCGCGGTTTCGGCCGTGTAGCCGTTCACCTCGCCGCCGGTGAGATACGCCGCGGGGACATAGATGTTCATATACTGATAGGTCGGATTGACAACGTTCGTGCAGTAGACCACGTTCGTGAGCTGGTAATAGCTCCCGTCCGCCGAAAGCTCCCACGCCGGGTCCGTCAGCTCGAGAGCCGCGCCCGCCGCTTCGCCGGAGCCCTCGCCGCTCGGCTCGCCGGAGGCGGCCAGAGCCGCCGTTCCGAGGCCAAGCGTCATGCACAGCGTCAGAGCCAGCGCCAAAATTTTCTTCATATCCGTTTCCTCCTGACTGTAATAATATACAATTCTGCATTTTCATTGTATCATGCTTTTGTCATTTTTCAATACAGCCAGAACAAACGGCGCAAAATCGGAACAAACAGCGCAGCCGCGCCCCTTCCCCGCGCGCAAAAGCCCCTCCGCTTTCCGAAGCGGAGGGACTTTTGTCCGTCATGCGGTTTTTTACGACAGCAGCATCCGGTCGTTGTCGAGCGCCCGGCCCACGCCGCTTTTGAATTTACGGAGCAGATCGTCCACCGTCAGCCCCTCGCGCTCGCGTCCGGCGATGTCCAGCACGATGCGGCCGGAGTCCATCATGAGCGTCCGGTTCCCCAGCTCCAGCGCCGACTGCATGTTGTGCGTTATCATCAGACAGGTCAGCTTGTCGTCGGCCACGATCCGGCGGGTCAGCGCGATCACCTTTTCCGCCGTTCCGGGGTCGAGCGCCGCCGTGTGCTCGTCGAGCAGAAGCAGCTTCGGCGGCACCATGGTCGCCATCAGAAGCGTCAGCGCCTGGCGCTGGCCGCCGGACAGCAGCCCCACCGGCTGCTTCATCCGATCCTCCAGCCCCATGCCGAGCAGCGCCAGCCGCTCCCGGAATTTGTCCCGCTCCTCACGCCGGACGCGGGACAGCCAGCCGCCGCCTCCGGCCGCCAGCGCCAGATTCTCCTCGATCGTCATGCCCGGCGCGCTGCCGCGCATGGGGTCCTGAAACAGCCGCCCAATCTGCCGCGCGCGCTTATACTCCGGCTGGAAGCTTATGTCCTGCCCGTCGAGGACGATGCGTCCGCTGTCCGTGAGGAAGCTGCCGGCGATGGCGTTGAAAAGCGTGGATTTTCCCGCGCCGTTGGCGCCGATGATGGTGACGAAGTCGCCCCGCTCCAGATGCAGCGACAGGTCGCTGATCGCTTTTTTCTCGTCCGGCGTGCCGGGGTTGAAGGTCTTGGAAATATGCGAAAGCGTCAGCATGGCTCAGCGTCCTCCCTTCTGCGCCGCGCGGCCCTCCAGCCGGCGGTGAAATTCCGGCCAGCGCTTTTTCAGGTACGGCCCGGAAATGGCGATGACCACGATGACGGAGGAAACGAGCTTGAGCATGGACGCCGGCATATTGAACCGCAGCGCCACGGTATACACGAGCCGGAACAGGAACGACCCCAGCACCACGCCGACGGCGCGTTTGGCGATGCTTCCGCGGCCGAGGAAGCTGCCGCCGATCAGCAGCGACGCCAGTGCGATCGTCACCATGCCGGTGCCGATGTCGATGTTGACCGATTTCTGCGACTGCGCCAGCAGACAGCCGGAAAGCGCCGTGAACGCGTTCGCCACGCACAGGCCCACCGTGGTCGTGAAGACCGGGTTGATGGACGACGAGCGCACCATGTCCGGGTTGTTGCCCGTGGCCCGGATGGCAAGGCCCAGCCGCGTGCGCAGAAACAGCGCCAGGAACAAAACCGTCAGCGCCGCCGCCGCGAGAGCCACGACAAGCTTGTACTGCCCGGCCAGAAAGCTCCCCTCCAGCAGCGCCTTCATTTTCGTGAACACCGTTTCGGTCTTGTTCATGTTCAGAAGCGAGGAGTTGCCCATGATGGCGATGTTGATGGAATACAGCCCCGTGTTCACGATGATGCCGGCCAGCAGGCTGTCCACCCCCATGCGCGTTTGCAGCAGCGCCGTGATAAAGCCCGAAAGCACGCCCGCCGCCATGGCCGCCGGGATGGCGAGATAGGGATGCCCGGCGATGGCCACCACCGCGCCCACCGCCGCGCCCAGCGTGAAGCAGCCGTCCGTTGACAGGTCGCACACGTTGAGCATGGAATAGCTCAGAAACAGCGCCAGCACCGTCAGCGAGCAGATGAGTCCCAGCTCCAGCGCCGTCTGGCCCAGGCTGAGAATGGATGTCAATGTCATGTCCGCTTCCTCCTCACGCCGCGCCGGAAGCATGGCCCCCGGCGCGGTATCCTTTCAAAGCTCAGTCCAGATCGCCGAAGCTCTCCGCCGTGGTGATGGTCTGCACCTTCGTGCACAGCGGCGCGAACAGCGCCTCGATCGCGTCAAAATCAAAGCCCAGCGTCTGGCAGGTCTCGGTGTTGACGGTGGCCGTGCCGTTGTCGAACGTCATCACCGGCGTCTGAGCAGGGTCGCCGCCGTCAAGCAGGATGCCGGCGATCATGTTCGCCGTCTCCACGCCGAGATTGGCGTAATCCACGCCGTAGCCCAGGAAGGCCCCGTTGAGGGCGAAGGAATCGGCGCCGGTATAATGGGCGATGCCGGCCTCGGCCAGCTTTTCATAGATGGACAGCTCCGCCGTCATGATCGTGTTGTCCGTCGGCGTAAAGGCGGCGTCCACGCCGTCGGCGATCATGGCGTCGGCCGCGAGCATGACCTCGTCCACGGTCGTGCCGGTATATTCCTTATAGGCCACGCCCTGCGCGTCCAGATATTCCTTCGCCGCGGCGATGGCCGCCGTGGAGGAGTCCTGCCCCACATCGTGCAGAAGGCCGATAAGCTGCGCGTCCGGCTGCGCGGCGAAGATGAGCTTCATGATGGCCGCCGTGTCCAGATAGTCCGACGTTCCCGTCAGATTCGCGCCCGGCGCCTCCAGCGAGTCCACAAGGCCCACACCCACCGGATCGGACACCGCCGAGAACACGACCGGGATGGGGTCGTCCGCCGTCGCCGCCTGCATGGACATGGCCACCGGCGTCGCCACGCCGACCATCAGATCGACCTGATCGACCAGGAAGTTGGCGATGATCTGCTCAAGCACCGTGGCGTCGGCGTTGCAGTTGTCATATTCCACGACGAACGTGACGCCGCGCTCCTCGCCGATCTCCGCGAGGCGGGTGCGGATGTTGTCCACGATCTGGTTGAGCGACGCGTCGTCCACATAGTTGCAGATGCCGACGGTGTAGACCGTGCCCTCCGGCTGCGCGTCGGGCGTCTCCGTCCCGGTTTCGGCCGCCGTTTCCGTTTTGGTTTCCGTCTTTGTTTCCGCGTTCGTTTCGGTCTGCGTCCCGCTTCCGCAGGCGCACAGCGCAAGCACAAGGCACACGGCCAGCAGCATGGCAAGAATTTTCTTCATGGTATCTATACTCCTTTTCTTTTCCGCATTGATTCAAATTAATTTCTTCACTTGCTTCATTCGTCTGATCCAGTCCATCGTTCCGGCAGCGCGCGCCGCCATCGCTTCGATAAAATAAACATCGTCGTTTCCTCCGAAAAAACAAAATCCTGCCCCAGCAGATTGCTGGGACAGGAAGAAATGATCCTGCGGTACCACCCGGCTTGACGCAAATCCATGCGCCCACTCAGTCCGTACAGTCATACGGCGGCCTTGTTCACGGAGTGCCCCTCTCCGTCGCACATAGGGCAGCAGCGCTGCCTTCCGATTGCCCTCCGAAGTCCATTCACACGGTCCTGTCTGCATCGCAATCTCAGCTGCTGCGACTCTCTGTGCCATCCATAGACCGGCTACTTACTCTTCATCAACGGTTTTCCGATTCAATTTTGCGTCATTATAACCCCGGTTTTTTCATCCGTCAAGCATAATCTGAAAAATAACAGACTCTTCCGCTCCCGCGCTTACTGAAGCAGCTTCCGCTTCGTCCATCGGCCGGACAGGACGTAGGCCCACCCGAGGATCACGGAGACCGCTCCGGCCAGACAATAGCCGGCAAAATAGCCCCACATGCCGTAGTGCCGCCCCAACAGCAGGCTCAGCCCCACGCGCGCGGCCACGCCGTCGAGAATGCTGATGCCCAGATTGAGCATCGTGTTGCCCACGCCGCTGATCACGCCGTTCGGCGGGCTCATCAGCGAGAAAAACAGATACGACCACACCGCGATGCGCAGATAATGCGGCGCGAGGGACAAAACCTCAGCGTCGTCCGTGAACAGCCCGAAAACCGCCTGCGGGAACAGAAGCACCACCGCCGCGAACAGCAGGAACACCGCCATGTTGATCGCCGTGGATATCCCGAGCGAGCGGCGGATGCGCCCGAACTGCCCGGCGCCGATGTTCTGGCCGACGATGGTGGCCATCGCCGTGCCGAACGCACTTGAGACCATCGTCATCAGGCTGTTGAGCTTGTTGCCCACGCCCGCCAGCGAGGCCGCCGCAAGACCGAAGCTGTTGATGTACGAGCTGATATACAGCATGGACAGGTGGATCGACACCTGCATCAGCACCAGCGGCAGCGCCAGCTTCACGATCACGCGCAGCTTGTCCGCGCAGATGCGCAGGCTGGACAGCCGGAAAACGAAGCCGCTTCCGCCGCTGCGCCGGATCAGATACCACAGCGACAGCGCGAAGGCCGCCGCCTGGCTGACCGCCGTGGCGATCGCCGCGCCCGCCGCGCCCATGCCGAGCCCCGCCACGAGCAGCAGGTCGCCCGCCACGTTGACGGCGGCCGAGACCGCGATGAACCACGTCGGCGCCCTGGATTCGCCCATGCCCCGCAGCACGGCGCACACGGCGTTGTAGCCGAACAGGAAGATCAGCCCGACGCTGCATATGCGCATATAATCCGCCGCCGCGTCAAAGGCCTCCGGCGGCGTGTTGAGCCAGCCGAGCGCCGGCCGGCACAGCCCGATCCCAAGCGCCGCAAACGCCAGCGAGCACAACAGGATGAAGCTCAGGATCGTCCCGACCGCCTGGCCCAACTCCTCCCGGCGCTTCTGGCCGACGAGCTGCGCCACATAGATCTGCCCGCCGCTGGCAAAGTTCGTGCCGACCAGCGTGAAGAAGATCGTGACCTGGCCGCTCACGGACACCGCCGCCAGCGCCTCGCTGCCGGCAAAGTGGCCCACCACGGCCAGATCGACGAGCGTATAAAGCGTCTGCAGGAGGTTGGCCAGCACCAGCGGCAGCGTGAAAACGATCATCTGCCGCAGCAGCGGCCCCTGCGTCATGTCATGTATCTGCGTTCTGTTTTTCATGCCTGCCATTATATCAGAACAGGACAGTCAAAAGCAAATAATATAAAACGGTTATCGCACAGAAGCAGGCGATCACGGGGATCGTCTTTTTCACGATCCCGCCCAGCGTCGTGTGGTAGTAGTCCGCCACCACCGTCAGACACACATGCGTCGGCGATATCTGCATGGCGGCGTAGGTGAAGCTCATCAGAAGCACCATCAGCGGCATCCCGCTGCCCGGAATGGCCGCGAAGGCCATCGTCGTGCACAGGGCGATGATCGCCGTCGAGCCGGACACGATGGTGCCGAAGAAGAAGATCAGCGCAAAGATCAGGAACGACGGGATCGGAAGCTGGGCGAAAAACGACGGCAGCGCCGTGATCACGCCGGTGTGCGTCAGAAATTCCTTGAACACCAGGATCAGATAGGAGTTGATGATCAGGACCGGCTCAAACGCGCTTTTGGCGATGGCGGGCAGTTCCTTTCCCTTGAAGCCGTAAACGAACCAGCTGATGACCGTGATGGCGAGGATGGCGATCCAGACGGGAACGTTGAACGCCAGGATCAGCACGATGATCGCGATGAGCGTCCACAGATGCTTGAGCAGATTGAGCGCGTCCTTCCACTTGTTCACGCTCGGCTTCTCCCCCGTCTCCTTCGGCACCTTCCGCACATAAAACAGCCAGCCCAGCGCGTACATCACCAGCACCAGCGGGACCATGCCCGCCACAAAGGAGCCCATGCCCACGCCGCAGAGGTTGGACATGATGATAACGGAGGTATAGGTCGGCAGAAAGCTCTCCGGGATATGGCGGAAATAGCTCGTGACGAACGCCTTTTCGTCCGTCGTCAGATCGTCGCGGCAGGCGTCGGAAACGATGTCGCCGCAGATGATGGCCGCCGCCGCGCTCGGCAGAAGGCCGATGAAGATGGGCGCGACGGTCGCGTTGATGCGGCGGTTGTTGAAAATGCCGTTGAGATCCATCTGCGCCGCCTTGAGCTGCTGCCGCCGCTCGAGCAGCCGCTGCAGGAACGTGATGATATACAGCACCAGCAGCACGGTGATGTTGTCCCAGCTTTTCGTTGCCTTCCACAGCAGCTCGCCGCAGGTCGCAAGCGGTATCTTCCACATCAGGATGCTCGCCGCGATCGCCATCAGCATGGCCGCGAAAAGCTTGAGCTTGAATTTCAGCGCCAGCACGATGATGGCGAATACGATCAGCAATTTTATAACTTCCATGGCTTCCTTCTCCCTGCCGCGCACAGCCGCGCGCTGTGTCCGACGGCATAAAAAATCCGGCCGCAGCTTCCGGCCGTTTTCAGCATAACACAGCCCCGGCGCGCGGCACAACCGGCGCGCGGCAGGTAGTAAAGAATCGCGCGAATTGAGTAGATTTTTGTATAATTCCGTGTTAAAATTCAGACGGGGGTGTTTGCATGAAAACGTCAGTATCCGTTCCCGCGCCGGAGGCGCTGCCAAGCGACGTGCTGCACAAGCTCGTCAGCGACATTTACGACGCCGTCGGCGTGCGCGTGTCTCTGACCGGCTGCGCCGGAGAGCGTCTGGCCGAGACGGAATATCAGAACATCCTCTGCCGCGCCGCCGAGCGCGATCCCGCCATGCACGCGCGCTGTCTTGCCTGCACGGAGGAGGCCGCGCGCCGCGCCGCGTCACGCGGCGGCGTTTTCATCTACCGCTGCTGGCGCGGGCTGATGAGCGCCTGCGCGCCCATTCTTCTCGACGGCCAGAGCCCCGGCCGGCTCGTTCTCAGCGGCTTTGTCTCCACGCCCGACAGCATGGCCGCCGCGGAGCAGCTTTTTCCGGACCCGGATTTCCAGCTCTCGCCGGACGAGCTGGCCACCTTCCCCTTCATCTATCAGACCCGCGTGCGCGACACCATGCGCATCGTCAGCATCGCCGCCAGCTATATCACGGAGCTTTACCGCCGGCGGCGGGCCGAGCAGCTTCAGGCGCAGGCGGAATTTCAGGCGCTGCAAAGCCAGATCAGCCCCCATTTTCTGTTCAACACGCTCAACTCCATCAGCCAGCTCGCGCTGCTTGAAGGGGCCGAGCAGTCGCCCGAGGCCATTTACGCCCTCGCCGCCATCCTGCGCCGCGCCATGAAGCAGAACACCGGCCTCGTAACGCTTGAGGACGAGCTTCAGACCGTGCGGGAATACGTCCGTCTCAAGCAGTTCACCGGGCGCAGCCCCATCGAATACCGCGAGGAGCTTGAGCCGGGCACGGAGCAGTTCCTGCTGCCGGCCTTCACGGTGCAGCCGATGATCGAAAACGCCATTGCCCACGGCCTTGAGCCGCTGCCGCAGGGCGGTCTTGTGACGCTCACGGCCCACACCGGCGACGGCTGCGTCGTCCTGTCCGTCACGGACAACGGCGCCGGCTTTGACCCCGATATCGTAAAGCCCGCCGTCGGCGGCGAGATGAGCGGCATCGGCTTTGCCAATGTGGTGAGCCGCCTGCGCAGCTTTTTCGGCCCCGATTTCCGCAACGAGGTCTACAGCGCCCCCGGCGAGGGCACCACCATCAGTCTTTCCATTCCACGCGCGAAAGCGGGGTTTTGATCATGGCAAAGGTCATCGTCATCGACGATCAGGCGCTGGAGGGGAAAATGATCTCCTTCGTCCTTGCGCGCGACTGCCCCTGCGCCGTTTACGCGGGGCAGGCCTTCAACGCGCTGTCCGGCCTTGCGCTGGCGAAGGAAAAGCGGCCGGACATCGTTTTTCTGGATATCACCATGCCCGGCATGGACGGCATCGAGGCCATCGCCTCGCTGCGCCGCATTCTGCCGGAGCTCCGCATCGTGATGCTCACGGCGCACGACGATTTTGAATACATCCAGCGCGCCATGCGCGCCGGCGCCAACGACTATCTTCTCAAGCCCACGCGCCCGCGCGACATCCAGGAGGCGGTCGAGCGCTGGAGCGGCCCGGCCGAGGCGCACCGCGAGGACCCCATCGCCGCGGCCAAAAGCTTCATCGAAACGCATCTGGAGGACAGTCTCACGCTCACGGACGTGGCCAGCCATCTCTATCTCTCCCCCGCCTATTTCAGCCGTCTTTTCCGCAGCCGCACGGGCATGACCTTCAGCGCCTTTCTCGCCGAGCGGCGCATCGTGCGCGCCTGCCGCTATCTGGAGGAGACCGAGCTTCCCGTGGCGGCCATTTCCGCCCGGGTCGGCTATCAGGAGGCCAATTCCTTCACGCGCCTGTTCCGCTCCTCGACCGGCCTTTCGCCGACGGAGTACCGGAAGGGGCGCCGGCAGGACCCATGAATAATCCCATAAACGGACGGCGGCGCCGGGACACAGGGTCCCGGCGCCGCCGTCCTCCTTCGCATGGATCAGACTGTCACGTCCGGATAGAAATCCAGCCCGCCCACAGGGCGGAAGCCGAGAAGCCGGCCGACCTTTCCGATCAGCGGCCTCGCCAGCGCCCGGTCGTAGCCGGCGGACAGGCTGGTAAAGTTATAGCAGAAGTCCAGAAGCTCCTCCTGCCGCTCCAGCTTGTCCTCGCTGTTTTCCGTCACGCTCTGCACCAGCGCGCGCAGGCATTCCATCTGCTCCGGCAGCTTTTTCGCCGCGAAATACGCGCCGCCGCAGCCCGGCCGCAGCTGCTCGCACGCGCGCACCCACTCGTCCAGAAGCGCCTTGTGCCCCTTGAACATGCGCTCAAGATGAAAGCGCCGGCGATCGAGATAGTTGTATATGAATATCACGATCAGCATCGCCAGCACGACCAGCGTTATCAGAATGATCCCCACGTTTTCCATGTTACCTCTCCGTTCTCTCCCGCATTTTTTTCCGATACCGCGCGCCGCCGAACACCATCGCCACGACCGCGACCACGAGCACGAAGCCCCTGGAGAAAACGCCGCCGACGATCGGCTCGTCGTTCGCCCCCAGCGCCCGGATGCGCCCGCCCTCCGGCGGCTGTACCGTTCCCAGACTGTCCAGATACGCCGCGGCCGCCTCCCAGATCGTACAGACCGGCTCGCCGCCGCCATACCGCGCCGGAAGCGCCGCCGTCACCGTGCCGCCGGGCCAGTCCAGCTCATAGATGCGCTCGCCCTCCGGGGCCGAGGCGTCGTAGCGGAAGGAAAAGCCCGACACGCAGAAATACCCCGCGTAGGCCGACGCGGCCGCGTCGATGCGCTCGTTTTTGTCCAGCGTGATGTGCGACACGCTCTGCTCCAGCAGCCGCCGCAGCGCCGTCTCGTCCAGCTGCGCCAGCGCGATCTGCGCGTCGTTCGGAAAGCTTGCCGCCAGCTTTTCCCCGTCCAGAACGCCCGGCTGCAGCCCGACACCGAGATCGCCCGAGGCGAACAGCGCGATATCCGCACCGGTGTAAAAGCGCAGCGCGTCGGCGCCCAGATCGCCCAGCTCGCACTCGCGGCACATCGCGCCGTCCGAGGCGACGACCATGCCGACCTCCGCCGCCGCGGCGCTTCCCGCCAGAAGCAGCAGGGCGGCCAACATACAAAGCAATCGTTTCATGATCTGCATCATACCACAAAAAAGAGAGCGGGGAAAGTCCCCGCTCCCTTTTTTATTCAGACCGGTCAGCCGGCGAACTGGACGAAGCGCAGGTTTGGCGTTTCGACCGAGGCGCACCAGAAGCTGCCGTCGATGTACGGACGGTAGCAGTAGCAGTAGTAGGGCTCGGCAAAGGCGACCTGACGGATGTTTTCATACATCCAGGTCTGCGCGTCGGCATAGGCCTTCTCGCGGACGGCGGGATCGGAGCTGTAGCGGCCCGTGGTCAGATAGCCGGCCATCTCCGGATCCGTCACGCGGACGGAGCCGTTCGTGGACCACTCGCCGACGGTGTCGAACTGCTGGTCGGGGTCAAGCGTGGTGCAGCCCATGGAGTTGATGACGAAGTCGGTCTCGTTGTTCATGAAGTGCGTGACCGCCGTGGTCCAGTCGCAGGCGTCCACATTGACCTGGATGCCGACCGCCGCGAGATAGGCCTGGATAGCCTCGGCCAGGCGGGTGTTGGATTCGGAGTTGATGACGACGAACTGGAACACCTGGCTGTAATCGAAGCCGGCCTCGTCCAGAAGCGCCTTCGCCTGATCGGGATCGTAGTTATAGGTGCCGGTGCTGATGCGGTACACGACGCCGTGCGGCAGGATGGAGTCCGCCTCGCCGCCGAGCACGCCCAGGCCGACCTCGGTGACGGCCTTCCAGTCGACCGCCATGGAGATGGCTTCGCGCACGCGCAGATCGTCAAACGCGGAAACGTATTCCGGCAGGGCCAGACCGTAAACGTCAAGGCCGGACTGGATCACATAGCCGGTGTCGGCGATCTCGCCGGCGACAAGACGCTCGGCGTCGGACTCGCCGACGACAAAGGCCATGTCGAGCACGCCGTTTTCATAGTCGATGAACATGGTGGTCGATTCCGCGTAGAAGCGGACCGTGATCTCCTCGGCCTCGGGAAGATTATCCGCATCCCAGTAATCGTCGCGGCGCTCGAAGGTGCTGATCGAGCCGGAGACGTTGGAGGTGCAGACATACGGGCCGGAGCCGACGGGCTGATCCCACAGCGCGTCGTCGCCGGTAGCTTCCACATATTCCTTGTTCAGAACGGAGGTGTAGCGCGTGGCCAGATAGTTCATGCCGGGGCCGAACTCCTGCTTGAGCGCCAGAACGAACTCGCGGTCGTTGATGATCTCGCAGTTGTCAAAGTCGATAAAGTCGACGAAGGTGCTCCAGCGGCTCTGGTTGAGGATCAGGCGCTGCATCGACCAGATGCAGTCCTCCGCGGTGACGGGGTCGCCGTTGGAGAAGTTCGCCTCGTGGATCTTGATGTACAGATGGGTCGGATCCTGGTATTCCCACTCCTCGGCCAGCATGCCCTGGATGTTGCCGTCCTGGTCGAGATAGAAGAGCTGGTCGTATACCAGATAGATGCCGGTGCTGAACGTGCTGCGCGCGGGATCGAACGAGTCGATCTCCTTGCAGGTGCCGATGGTCAGCGTGCCTTCCTTGGTCTGGCGGACAAAGTTGGACGCAGCCGCGTCCACTTCGCCGGCGGCGGACTTGTCGTCGGCGGGCACGTCGGCCGCCGCGCCGCCGTCAAGACGGGACTCGACCGCCTCGAGCCGCGACTGCAGCGCGTCGATCCGGGCCTGCGTTTCCGCGTCGGGCTTGGCCGTGCACGCGCAGAGCATGCACAGCATGCACAAAGCGAGCAGAAGGGTTACGATTCTTTTCATCTTGTTTCCTCCATCATTTTTTCCGGCGCCATTTTTCGTCCTCTGGCCTGACGCCATGTTTACGAATCCACCATAACAAAACCTGGCCGGAAGTCAAGAACGCCGGATGCAACCGCGCACGATTTGATAGATTTTCGTCAAACATGGAATAGTCGCGCTCTTGCGCCCGTTTTTGCCTCTATGCTACACTTGGGCTGGATATCCCCAACCAAAGGGACAACATGAAAAAAGACGAAAAGAAAGAGGTGAAAACGGATGGGAAAATACGTTCTCAAGCGCGTGCTGCTGATGATCCCCGTGCTGCTCGGCGTGATGTTCATCGTCTTTGCGATCAACCACTTCATGCCCGGCGACCCGGTCATCTCCCTGCTCGGCAACAACTACACCCAGGAGCAGTATGACGCGAAGGAAGCGGAGCTTGGCCTGGACAAGCCGTTTCTGGAACAGTTTTTCATCTATGTAAAGGGCGTCGTGACGAAGCTTGACCTCGGCACGAGCTACCAGACGAACCGAAGCGTCTCCACGGAGATACTCGAGCGCTTCCCCGTTACGCTCAAGCTGGGCATTCTCGGCATACTGGTAACGGTGATCGTCGGCATACCCTTCGGCATCATATCCGCCACGAAGCAGTATTCCGCGCTGGACTACGGCGTGACGGTGATATCCATGTTTTTTGCCTCGATGCCCAGCTTCTGGATGGGGCTGATGGCCATCATCATTTTCTCGTATAAGCTCGGATGGCTGCCGGCCTCGGGCCTGTTCACGTGGAAGCACTGGATACTCCCCGTGCTCACGCTCGGCCTGTCGCCCGTCGCCACCATCACGCGCATGACCCGCTCGTCCATGCTCGACGTCATCCGTCAGGACTACATCCGCACGGCCCGCGCCAAGGGCCTGTCCGAAGGGCTCGTCATCCGCCGCCACGCGCTGAAAAACGCGCTGATCCCGGTCCTCACGGTCGTGGGCATGCAGCTCGGCACCATCGTCGCCGGCTCCGTCGTCATCGAGGCGATCTTCGCCATCAACGGCACCGGCCAGCTTCTCATGACCGCCATCAACGGCAAGAACTATCCCGTCATCAACGGCGTCGTGCTGTTCCTGTCGGTCTCCATCTCGCTGATGAACCTGCTGGTCGACCTCGTTTACGGCTTCGTCGATCCGCGCATCATGGCGCAGTATTCGGCCGGCCGGAAGAAAAAGCAGAAAACGCCGCCGGCAAACGCGGCAGGGGAGGTGGCCTGAGATGAATAAACGCTCCGTTTCCGTCTCGGACGATTCCCTGCGCAAGCGCAGCCAGTGGCGCGACGTGTGGAAGCGCCTGCGCCGCAACAAGCTGGCCATGATCGGCATGGTGCTCGTGATCCTCATCGTTTTTTCCGCCATCTTCGCCGATCTCATCAGTCCCTATCCCTACGACGGCATCGACGTCACGGCCCGCCTGCAGCTTCCAAGCGCCGAGCACCTTCTCGGCACGGACAACTTCGGCCGCGACCTGCTCAGCCGCATCATCTACGGCGGCCGCATCAGCCTGCTCGTGGCCTGCGCCGCGGTTCTGATCGCGCTGGTGATCGGCGGCGTTCTGGGCGCGACGGCCGGCTTTTTCGGCGGCACCTATGAAACGATCGTCATGGCCTTCATGGACATTCTCATGGCCATCCCCGGCTTCCTTCTGGCCGTGGCCATCTCCACGGCGCTCGGCGGCGGCACGCTCAACACCTCGCTCGCCATCGCCGTCGGCGCCATCCCGTCCTATGCCCGTCTCGTCCGCAGCCAGGTCCTGACGATCAAGGACCGCGAATTCGTCGAGGCCGCGGAGGCCATGGGCGCGGGCAAGCTGCGCATCATCTTCCACGACATCGTCCCCAACGCGCTCAGCCCCATCATCGTCGAATCCACGCTGCGCATCGGCGCGTGCATTCTACAGATCTCGAGCCTTTCGTTCATCGGCCTCGGCGTTCAGCCGCCCACGCCGGAATGGGGCTCCATCATGGCCAACGGGCGCGACTACATCCGTGATTTCTATCCGCTGGTCACCTTCCCCGGCATCGCCATCATGCTGACGCTGTTCGGCTTCAACATGTTCGGCGACGGCCTGCGCGACGCGCTCGACCCGCGTCTGAAACGATAAGGAGGCGCCGCAATGAGTCTGCTTGAGATCAAAGACCTTGTTATCCAGTATGTGACCGACGACGGCGTCGTCGAGGCCGTCAACGGCATCGACCTGACGCTGGACGAGGGCGACACGCTCGGCCTTGTCGGCGAGACCGGCGCGGGAAAAACCACCACGGCGCTCGGCGTTCTGCGCCTTGTGCCCGATCCGCCCGGAAAGGTCGTCCGCGGCGAGATCCTTTATAAGGGCGAGGACATCATGAAAAAGTCCGAGGCCCAGATGCGGAAGATCCGCGGCGGCGAGATCAGCATGATCTTCCAGGACCCCATGACCGCGCTCAACCCCGTGCTGCGCGTCGGCGACCAGATCGCCGAGGTCATCCATCTGCACGGAAACTGCTCGCGCACGGAGGCTATGGGCCGGGCGCTCGAAATGCTCGAGACCGTCGGCATCCCCCGCGAGAGAGCGAGCGATTACCCCCACCAGTTCTCCGGCGGCATGAAGCAGCGCGTCGTCATCGCCATCGCGCTGGCCTGCAACCCGAAGCTGCTTCTGGCCGACGAGCCGACGACCGCGCTGGACGTGACCATCCAGGCGCAGGTGCTGGAGATGATGAACGAGCTGAAGGTTCGGTTCGGCACCTCCATGATCCTCATCACGCACGACCTGGGCGTTGTAGCGGAGACCTGCGACAAGGTAGCCATCATGTACGCCGGCGAGATCGTGGAATACGGCACGCTCCAGCACATCTTCAACGAGGTGGCCCACCCCTACACGAAGGGCCTGTTCGGCTCGCTGCCGAGTCTGGACAAGGACGTGCACCGGCTCAGCCCCATCGAAGGGCTCATGCCCGACCCGGCCGCCCTGCCCGACGGGTGCAAGTTCCATCCGCGCTGCCCGCTGGCGACGGAGGAATGCGCTTCGCGCTGTCCCGCCGTGACCGAAATATCCCCCGGCCACTTCGTCCGCTGCCTCAAGCTTGAAAAGGGAGGTCCGGAACATGTCTGACCAGCTTCTGCAAGTCAACCATCTGAAAAAATATTTCAAGACGCCCGCCGGCCTGCTTCACGCCGTGGACAACGTCAGCTTCACGCTCGACCGCGGGCGGACGCTGGGCGTCGTGGGCGAGTCCGGCTGCGGCAAATCCACGCTCGGCCGCACCATCCTCGGTCTGACCGAGGCCACCGGCGGCCAGATCCTCTTTGAGGGCGAGGATATCACGGCGGCCAGGGGCGCCGAGCGCAAGGCGCTGCGCAAGGATATGCAGATCATCTTCCAGGACCCGTTTTCCTCGCTCAACCCGCGGCTGTGCGTGTCGGAGCTGATCGCGGAGCCCATGAAGATCTACCGCGTCTACCGATCCAAGGACGAGCTCAAAAAGCGCGTGTTCGAGCTGATGGACACCGTGGGTCTGGCCCACCGGCTGGCGTTTTCCTACCCGCACGAGCTTGACGGCGGCCGCCGCCAGCGCATCGGCGTGGCGCGCGCGCTCGCTCTCGAGCCGAAGTTCATCGTCTGCGACGAGCCGGTGTCCGCGCTGGACGTGTCCATCCAGGCGCAGATCCTCAATCTTCTGCAGGACCTGCAGGAGGAGAAAAAGCTCACCTACATCTTCATCACGCACGACCTGTCCGTCGTCAAGCACATCTCCGACGACATCATGGTCATGTACGTCGGCTGCATGGTGGAAAAATGCGCGTCGAAGGAGCTGTTCGCCCACCAGCTGCACCCCTACACGAAGGGCCTTCTCTCCGCCATCCCCATCCCCAACATCAATCTGGAGAAAAAGCGCGTCATCATGAAGGGCGAGCTGACCAGCCCCGTCAATCCCAAGCCCGGCTGCCGCTTTGCCAACCGCTGCCCCTACGCCACGGAAAAATGCTCGCAGGAGCAGCCGCAGCTTGAGGAGGTCCTGCCCCGCCACTTCGTCGCCTGCCACCACGTCCGCTCGATCAACTCGCTTTAAAACACACATAAGGAGAGCACCACATGGATAACGAACAAGTCAAAGCCCCCGAGGAAGCCAAAAAGCCCGCGGAGGAAAAGAAGGAAGAAGAAAAATTTCAGCCCTGCATGACCTATTCCGTCCGCATGGCCTACGAAGCCGGCTACGATCTTCTCAAGAAATGGCCCTGTGAGGGCAAGACCGTCCATTCCGGCATCGGCTGGTTCCACCCGTTCGGAAAAAGCGAATACTACGCCATCGTGGGCGACTGCCCCGAGAAGAAGGACTTCCCCATCGAGACCTACTTCACCGACGACTGGATGGACGTTTACGACACCGCCCTGTTCTGCATCTACCGGCTCAAGGACGGCGACATCTACGCCTATGACGGCATCTTCTGCCAGCGCGGCGCGGGCGACGAGGGCGTGCCGGAAAAGACCGTGGAGCTGCGGCGCGACATCCTCACGAACGTGATCGTCGGCGGCACCGGCCGCTACAAGGGCGCGCGCGGTCTGATGATCGGCACGGCCGAAGGCTCCGGCGAGAGCCATGTGGTCGACACCGAGAGCGGCCAGACGCTGCCGCAGGCGCTTCTGAAATGCCTCGAGGGCTACATCAAGATCCCCACCGACTGATCTTTCCCGCACAGACAAAGGGCACGGACGATACCGTCCGTGCCCTTTCCTTTTTTCCGGTCAGCCGATCAGCCCGCGGGCGCGCGCCCCGCTTTCGATGCGGCCGAGCGCGTCCATCAGCGGCGCGCGCGGACAGGCCAAATTCATCCGTCCGAAGCCCGCGCCGGCGGCGCCGAACATGGCGCCGTCGTTCATGTAAACGCCGCACTCGCCGGCCAGAAACGCCGTCAGCTCCTCCGGCGTCAGCCCGAAGGCGCCGAAGTCGATCCACGCCAGATACGTCCCCTCCAGCGGGCTCACCCGCACGCCGGGCAGCCGCTCGGAAACGAAACGGCACAGCGCCTCGTAATTCGCCGCGACGTATTCGTTCATCTCGTCCACCCACTCGCCGCATTTCGTATAGGCCGCCGTCGTGGCCAGCATACCGAAGCAGCTCTGGAAGTGACGGCCATCGCGGTCAAGCTGCGCCCGGAAGCGCGCGCGCAGGGCACCGTCCGGGATGATGATGGAGCTGGTGTTCAGCCCCGGCGTGGAAAAGGTCTTGCTCGCCGCCGTGCATATAACGGCGTTCGCGGCGTATTTTTCCCCCAGCGTGCCGTACGCCGTATGGCGGAAGGCGGGATTTACAATGTCGTGGTGTATCTCGTCCACGATCACGGTCACGCCGTTTTCGCAGCAGATATCGCCCAGCCGCCGCAGCTCCTCCTCGCTCCAGACGCGGCCGACCGGGTTGTGCGGCGAGCAGACGATGATGGCCTTCGCCCGCTTCGCCTTTTCCGCCAGATCGTCAAAATCCATGACATAGCGTCCGTTTTCCGTCCGCAGCGGGTTTTCCACCAGCGTCCGGCCGGTGTTGACCACCGCCGCGCGAAACGGGAAATACACCGGCGGCTGGATGATCACGCCGTCCCCCGGCTCCGTCAGCGCGCGGACCGCCTCGTACAGCCCGCCCACAACGCCGTCCACCGGCACGATCCATTCCGGCTCTACCGTCCAGCCGTGGCGGCGGCGCATCCAGTCCGCGACGGCGCCGTAAAACGCGCGGCCCGGAAACGTGTAGCCGTACATGCCGTACTGCGCCCGCTCGACCATGGCCTCCACCAGCTCCGGCGGCGTGAGAAACTCCATATCCGCCACGGAGAAGGGGATATAATCCGTGTCGGCGAACGGCCCGTTCTCCAGCTCCGCCCATTTCCCGGCGTCCATGCCCCTGCGCAGCCTGAGCGTGTCAAAATCGTATTTCACAGCGTTCCCTCCTGTCGCTTTTTTCCCATGGTATCACGCCGTCCTCCCTCTGGCAATCCGAAAAAGGGCCGTTTTTCGCCGATTTTATAAAATTGCCTCTTTATCTTTTACACTTCCTGTGTTATTTTATATGAACCGGCCGCGGCCGAAGGGCCAAAACCGGAAATAATAACACGCTGCATTCGTTATAGGGGCGAAGCGGCAGTGGAGGTAATTTCATATGAATCGTTCGATCCGTACCATCGTAGGCGGCGGCCTGTTCGCCGCCATTGTCGTCGTGCTGCAGCTCGTCGGCGGGATGATCCATTTTGGACCGTTTTCCATCTCGCTTGTCCTGCTGCCCATCGTCGTCGGAGCGGCAGTATACGGCTGGCAGGTTGGCTGCTGGCTGGGTCTTGTTTTCGGCCTGACCGTACTGCTGACCGGCGACGCAAGTCTTTTTATGGCCATCAATCCCGCCGGCGCCATCGCCACCGTTCTGGTCAAGGGCATCGGCTGCGGTCTGGCCGCCGGCATGTGCTACAAGGCGCTGGCAAAATCGCATCCGCTCTGGGGCATCATTCTGGCCGCCGTCGCCGCGCCGGTCACGAACACGGGCGTTTTCCTCATCGGCTGCCGCCTGTTCTTCTGGGACACGATCTGCGAGTGGGCAGCCGGCGCCGGCTTTGCCAGCGCGGGTGCTTACATGATCGTCGGTCTGGCCGGCGTGAACTTCCTGCTGGAGCTGGCCGTCAATCTGGTGCTCGCGCCCGCGGCCGAGCGACTGATCCGCTATCGCAAAAAGATGTAAGGGGGCTTCCGCCATGCTTCTCGCTGTGGATATAGGCAACACCGACGTCGTCGCCGCCGTTCTGAACGACGGCGAGCCCGTCGGCCAGACGCTCCGGACGCCGTCCGACCCGGGCCGGGACGCCGCGCAGTACGCCGCGGAGCTTTCGGCCTTTCTCGCCCGGGAGGACATCGCCGTCTCCGAGCTGGACACGGCCGTTCTGTGCTCCGTGGTCCCGCCGCTGACGGAAACGCTGCGCGCCGCCATCCACAGCGCCGCCGGGCTCGACGCGCTTGTCGTGGGCGCCGCGCTCGATTCCGGGCTGACGCTCGCCATCGAGGAGCCGGAAACGCTCGGCGCGGACATCATCGCCGCCGACGCCGCCGCCGCAGAGCTTTATCCGCTGCCGGTCATCGTTTTTGACTACGGCAGCGCCACGACCGTGACGGCCGTGGACGAGCAGCGCGTGTACCGCGGCGGCGTGATCCTCGCGGGGATGAAGCTGTCGCTTCAGGCGCTCGCGCGCGGCACGGCGCAGCTGCCCGCGGTCGATCTGGCCGCGCCCGGCTCCATTCTCGCCACCGAGACGGCCGACGCGCTGTGCGGCGGCGCGGTATACGGCACCGCCGCCATGACCGACGGCATGATCGAGCGCATGGAGACCGCGCTCGGCCGCCCCTGCACCGCCGTGGCCACCGGCGGCCTCGGCCGCTTTATCGCGCCGCACTGCCGCCGCCCCATCGTCTACGACGAGCATCTCGTCTTCCGCGGCATGGCGCTTCTGGCCCGGAAAAACGCGGAAAAGAAATAACGCGCGGCAGACCCCGCAAAGGGGTCTGCCTTTTCACACATTTTACAAAAACATGCTTTCCGATTTGACACGGCCGCCTTATTGTTATATTGTAATGAAAAAGAAAGGAGGCATGATATGGAACAGCTCAGAAGTAAAAAGGGCTTCATCTGCGATATGGACGGCGTGATCTACCACGGCAACAAGCTGCTGCCGGGCGTGAAGGAATTTGTGGACTGGCTTTACCGGGAAGAGAAGAACTTCCTGTTTCTGACCAACTCCTCGGAGCGTTCGCCCAAGGAGCTGCAGCAGAAGCTGCGGCGCATGGGGCTGGAGGTGGACGAGAGCCGCTTTTACACCAGCGCTCTGGCGACGGCGCGCTTCATCCGCTCGCAGGCGCCGGGCTGCAGCGCCTACGTCATCGGCGGCGCGGGACTTATCATGGCTCTGCACGACGAGGGCATCACGATGAACGACGTCGATCCGGATTATGTCGTGATCGGCGAAGGGAATACCTATAACTACGAAAACATCCTCAAGGCGGTGCGCCTTGTTTCGCGCGGAGCCAAGCTCATCGGCACCAACAGCGATCTGACCGGCCCCTCGGAGGACGGCATCATCCCCGCCTGCCGCGCCATGATCTCGCCCATCGAGATGGCCACCGGCCAGGCGGCCTATTTCGTCGGCAAGCCGAACCCGCTCATGATGCGCACGGGACTGCGCATTCTCGGCGTTCACTCGGAGGACGCCGTGATGATCGGCGACCGCATGGACACCGACATCGTCGCCGGCATCGAGACCGGTCTTGACACCGTGCTCGTCCTGTCCGGCGTGACCGACCGGGGCGACATCAAAAAGTTCCCCTACCGGCCGCGCCTTGTGCTCAACGGCGTCGGCGACATTCCGGCTCCGGCCGGCTGAACCGCAAAAAACACCCTGTTCACAAAAACGTGAACAGGGTGTTTTTTTATTCCACCTCCACGCTGCCGCCGTCGGCCAGCGTTCTGCCGTTGAGCAGGATCAGCTTTTCGGCCAGCAGCCGCGCAAAGCCGCCCACGACCGCGGACGAACAGATCAGCTCCTCCGCGTTGGACACCGTCAGCTCCGTGGATTCCTCGTGGTCGAGGATCTGCGCGCTGGCCTGGCGCACCTGCTCGACGAAATAGCGGGCGGCCATGTTGTGCCGCGCGGCATAGGATTCGTAGGCCGTGCGGATCTCCGCCTCGTCCTCGCCGTCCGGCAGGAGGGCCTGGATCATCGACATGTTCAGGCTCTGCTTGAGCGTGCAGATCATGATCAGGTAGGCGATGTGCACGCGGTAATAGCGCTTGCGGCGCGGGGACGGAAGCAGCTTGCGCCGGACGTAGTTGTTGATGGCCGCGCCCGTGACCACCTGCTCCTCCTTCAGCTCCGGCGGCATATAGTCCAGATACTCCTTCAGAAGATCGACCACCTGCTCCATATACAGCCCCATGTTGGGTATCTCCTCCCAGCCGGGCAGACGAAAACGCAGAAGATAGCGCTCCCAGCGGCGCAGCTTTCCCGCGATCAGCTCCTTATTATACGACAAAGGCCCCTCGCCTCCTTCGGCTGTATTCTACCACAAGCTGCTCCGGATTGCAAAGAATTTTTGTTTGCCTGAACGGTTGACACAGCCAATTCGATGTGATAATCTAATCTTATAGATTATATAAGGAGTTCTGTTTGACTATGTTTGAGATCATTACCGATACATCCGCCAATCTGGACAGCGCGCTCCTGCACGCCGACCGGATCGGGCTCATCCCCTTTTCCTTCAGCTTCAAGGGCAAGGAAAAAACCTGCCTCAACACCGCCTCCTTCCGCAGCGGCGCCTATTACGACGCCATGCGCCGCGGCGTCCGCGTGACGACCTCGCAGATACCGCCCCAGCGCTACGCCGACGCCATGCGCCCGCTGCTGGAGGCCGGCCGCGACGTGCTGTATGTCGGAATGTCCTCCGGCATCAGCTCCTCGTTCTTCTCCGCGCAGATGGCCGCCTCACAGCTGCGTCCGCTTTTCCCCGAGCGCCGGATAAGCCTGGTGGACACGCTGGGCGCGTCGCTTGGCGAGGGGCTGCTGGTGCTCGAGGCCGTTCGCTGCCGGGACGAGGGCATGAGCGTCACGGCCGCGGCCGCCCGGCTCGACGAGATGCGTCTGCTCATGTGCCAGGTGTTCACAGTGGACGATCTGAAATACCTGCGCGCGACGGGCCGGCTGTCCAATCTCAAGGCGGCGCTGGCCACCGTTCTTCACATCAAGCCCCTTCTCAAGGGCGACACCCGCGGGAAGATCGTCTGCTTCGCCCGCAGCCGCGGCCGGGCCCGCTCCGTGAGCGATCTGGCCGCGCAGTATGAAAAATACGTCGTCGATCCGCAGTCGCAGACCGTCGGCATAGCCCATGCCGACTGCGAAAAGGACGCGCAGACGCTCGCGGCGCTGCTGCGGGAGAAAAATCCGCCGAAGGACATCATGATCGTCGATTACGAGCCCGTCACCGGCTCGCACGTCGGCCCCGGCGCGCTGGCGCTGTTCTTCCTCGGAAAAAGCGAATTCCGCAGCGCGGAAAACTGACAAGCCTGCCCAAAACCACGGCCGCCCATTCCGGGCGGCCGTTCTGCATCCGCCGGACGCGGCGCTCTCCCCTGTCCGCCGGATCGCGGCCGTCCGTTCCGGGCGGCCGTTTTTCTTGACACGGATTTTACATTTGTCTGCTTTTTCATTTTACAGCGGCCGCGTATTCTGAAATCGTACCGAAAAGGAAATCATAACACTGTGAACAAAAGGAGTGGTTCCAAATGAAGATGAAAAAAATTACGGCTTGTGTTCTCGCCGTGCTTTGCCTGGCCGGTCTGCTGAGCGGCTGCGGCAGCTCCTCGACGAAGGGCAGCGTCGCCACGGACGGCTCGACCTCCATGGAAAAGGTCATCGGCGCGCTGGGCGAATCGTTCACGAACGACAACCCCGACATGAGCTTCACCTACAATCCCACCGGCTCCGGCTCCGGCATCCAGGCCGTTTCCGAGGGACGCTGCGACATCGGTCTTTCCAGCCGCGCGCTTAAGGACGAGGAGACCGCCTCCGGTCTGACCGGCACGGTTTTGGCCTACGACGGCATCGCCGTCATCGTCAGCCCCGAGAACCCCGTGTCCGATCTGACGCTTGAGCAGATCGCCGCCATCTACACCGGCGAGATCGCCAACTGGAGCGAGGTCGGCGGAAACGACGCGCCGATCGTCCTCACCGGCCGCGAGGCCGGCAGCGGCACCCGCGACGGCTTCGAGTCCATCACCGGCACGGCCGACGCCTGCCAGTACCGGCAGGAGCTCACCTCCACCGGCGACGTGATCACGACCGTGTCCCAGAACCCCGACGCCATCGGCTACGCCTCGCTCGCCGCGATCCAGGATTCCGTCAAGGCGCTGACCGTCAACGGCGTCGCCCCGACGGAGGAGAGCGTCAAGGACGGCAGCTACGTCATCCAGCGTCCGTTCGTGCTCGTCACGAAAAACGACGCGCCCCTGTCCGACGCGGCGCAGGCCTTCTTTGACTACGCCACCGGACCGGACGCCGCCGGGATCATCGCTTCCGCCGGCGCGGTCGCGGCCAATTGACAGCAAACGGGAAGAGGCGGCCAGACGGCCGCCTCCTCGCCGCAGGAGGTGAGAGCATGAACAAAAAGCTGCTGGAAAAAGCAATACACGGCGTATTCCTGCTGCTCGGCCTGGTAACGGTCGGGTGCGTTCTGCTGGTGAGCGTGTATCTGATCGCCGCCGGCCTTCCCGCTATCCGGAAGATCGGCCTGACCGACTTCCTGTTCGGCCGGACGTGGGCCTCGACCGCGGCCGAGCCGTCCTACGGCATCCTGCCGTTCATCCTCACGAGCGTGTACGGCACGGCGGGTGCCATCGTGCTGGGCGTGCCGGTCGGCTTTCTGACGGCGGTATACATCGCCAAGCTCGCCCCGCCGCGCGTGCGCGGGCTGATGCAGGCCGCCGTGAGCATGCTCGCCGGCATCCCCTCGGTCGTCTACGGTCTGGTCGGCATGCTGGTGCTCGTGCCCGGCATCCGCCGCCTGTTCCACGTTCCCGACGGCGCGAGCCTTCTCGCGGCGATCATCGTGCTGGCCGTCATGATCTTGCCGTCGATCGTCAAGGTGTCGGTCACGGCGCTCGAGGCCGTGCCGAAGGAGTATGAGGACGCGTCGCTGGCGCTGGGCGCCACGCCGGTCGAGACCTATTTCCGCGTGTCCGTTCCGGCGGCCCGCAGCGGCATCGCCGCCGCCGTCGTGCTCGGCGTGGGGCGCGCCATCGGCGAGGCCATGGCCGTCATGATGGTCTCCGGCAACGCGCCGAACATGCCGGGCCTGTTCGAGAGCGTCCGCTTTCTCACAACGGCCGTCGCCAGCGAGATGTCCTATTCCTCCGGCCTGCAGCAGCAGGCGCTTTTCTCCATCGCGCTGGTGCTGTTTTTGTTCATCATGCTGATCAATGCCGCGCTGAACTTCTTCCTCAAGCGCGGAAAGGGGGCGGACGCATGAACCGGAATATCCATCGCCGCCGCCGGCTGTACGTCGGCTGCATGCGCGCGCTGATGTATCTGTCCGCCGCCGTCACCTGCGCGCTGGTGCTGTTTCTGATCGTCTATGTGCTCGCGAAGGGGCTGCCCCATCTGTCGTGGGAATTTCTGTCCACGGCGCCGAGCTATCTGTCCGACCGCATCGGCATCCTGCCGGACATCCTCAACACGCTGTACGTCGTGCTCGCCTCCATCGTGATCGTCGTTCCGCTCGGCGTGGGCGCGGCGGTCTATCTGACCGAATACGCCGGGAACAAAAAGCTCGTCGCCGTCATCGAATACGCGGCGGAGACGCTCTCGGGCATCCCTTCGATCATTTACGGGCTGGTCGGTATGCTGTTTTTCTGCCAGTTCTGCGGCATGAAGACCTCGCTGATGGCCGGCTCGCTCACGCTCGTCATCATGAATCTGCCCACCGTCATGCGGACGACGCAGGAAAGTCTGAAAACCGTGCCGCAGAGCTACCGCGAGGGCGCGTTCGGTCTCGGCGCGGGGCGCTGGCGCGTCATCCGGACGGTCGTTCTTCCCGGCTGCGTCGACGGCGTGATCACCGGCTGCATCCTGTCCGTCGGCCGCATTCTGGGCGAGTCGGCCGCGCTGCTGTTCACGGCGGGCTTCGCCCACGCGGTCAACAGCCTGTTTGCCGGGCTCGGCCGCGCCGGGGCCACGCTTACGGTCGCCCTTTACGTTTACGCCAAGGAGCAGGGCGAATTCGGCGCGGCGTTCGCCATCGCCGCCGTCCTCATGCTGCTGACGCTCGTTCTCAATCTGGCCGCGGGACTGGTCGGCCGCTATTTCAGGAGGAAAAAGGAGCTATGAACAACATCCTCTCCGCGCAGGATCTCTGTCTCTGGTACAGCGGGCATCCGGCGCTGAAAAACGTCAATATGGAGATCGCCGAAAAAAGCATCACGGCGCTCATCGGCCCGTCCGGCTGCGGCAAGAGCACGTTTCTGAAAACACTCGACCGCATGAACGATCTCGTTCCGGGCGTGAAGATCGAGGGCAGCGTGCGCTACCGCGGCCGGGATATCTACGCGCCGGACGTGGACGTCAGCGAGCTGCGCCGCCAGATCGGCATGGTGTTCCAGAAGCCGAACCCCTTCCCCATGAGCATTTACGACAACATCGCCTACGGCCCGCGCACCCACGGCGTGCGCAGCCGCGCCCGGCTCGACGAGATCGTGGAGCGCTCGCTGCGCGGCGCGGCCATATGGGACGAAGTGAAGGACCGGCTGCGAAAAAACGCGCTGGGCCTTTCCGGCGGCCAGCAGCAGCGTCTGTGCATCGCGCGGGCGCTCGCCGTGGAGCCGGAGGTGCTGCTCATGGACGAGCCGACGAGCGCGCTCGACCCCATCTCCACGTCCCGGATCGAGGAGCTGGTGATGGAGCTGAAGGAGAAATACACCATCGTCATCGTCACGCACAACATGCAGCAGGCCGTCCGCATTTCGGACGCCACCGCCTTCTTCCTTCTGGGCGAGCTGGTCGAATACGGGCCCAGCGAGGCGCTGTTTTCCCAGCCGAAGGACAAGAGGACCGAGGATTACATCACAGGGAGGTTCGGATGATGAGAAGCCGCTTTGACGAACAGCTCGCCGCGCTCAGCCACGAGCTTATCCTTATGGGCTCGCTTTGCGAGGAGATCATCGCGCTGGCGGTCACGGCGCTGACGGAGGGCAAGCCCGCGCTCGCGGCAAAGGTCGCGGCGCTGGACGCACAGATCGACCAGAAGGAGCGGAGCATCGAGTCGCTGTGCCTGAAGCTGCTCCTGCAGCAGCAGCCCGTGGCCGGCGATCTGCGCCAGATCTCCGCGGCGCTGAAAATGATCACGGATATGGAGCGCATCGGCGACCAGGCCGGGGACATCGCGGAGATCGTCCGCTTCCTCAACGGGCGCGGCGCCGAAAACAGCGAGCTTCTGCGCCGGATGGCCAAGGCCGTCATCCAGATGGTGACGGAAAGTGTTGATGCGTATGTAAAACATGATATAATGCTGGCAGAGAAGGTCATCACGGACGACGACGTTGTGGACGGCTGCTTCGACCAGGTCAAGACCCGGCTGATCGAACGGATCGCCGCCCGCCCCGACGACGGCGCCTACGCGCTCGATCTTCTGATGATCGCCAAGTATTTCGAACGCATCGGCGACCACGCCGTGAACATTGCCGAATGGGTCATCTTCTCGGTCACCGGCGTTCACAATACAGAGTCTTGACATCAAGGAGGGATCGGCATGATCTGGTGTGTGGAGGACGACGCCAGCATCCGTGACATTGAGGTTTACGCGCTGCGTTCCAGCGGCTACGAGGCCAGAGGCTTCGCCGACGGCGATGAATTCTGGCGCGCGCTCGGCGCGGAGAAGCCGGAGCTGGTCGTGCTGGACATCATGCTCCCGGGCATCGACGGCATCGAGCTTCTGCGGCGCATGAAAAGCTCCGCGGCCCTGCGTTCCATCCCCGTCGTCATGGCCACGGCCAAGGGCGCGGAATACGACAAGATCCAGGGACTCGATCTCGGCGCGGACTACTATCTGGCAAAACCCTTCGGCGTGATGGAGCTGGTGTCCTGCGTGCGCGCCGTGCTGCGCCGCTGCCGCCCGGAAACGGACAGCGCCCTTCTGCAGTGCGGAGGGCTGGCCGTCCGCACGGACGAGCACAGCGTCACGGCCGACGGCGTGCGGCTGACGCTGACGCTCAAGGAATTTGAGCTACTGCGCCTGTTCATGTCCCACCCCGGCACGGCCTTCACCCGCGACGGACTCATGGAGCGCGTCTGGGGCACGGACTACTGCGGCGAAAGCCGCACCGTGGACATGCACATCCGCACGCTCCGCCAGAAGCTCGGCCCCTACGGCGAGCACATCGAAACGGTGCGCGGCGTGGGCTATCGATGGGAAGAGAAGCCATGACAAAACGAATTTTCCGTTCCATTCTGCTGGCCGTGCTGGCCGTACTGCTGGCCAGTCTGGTCATCATCTTGGGCCTTATGTACGAATATTTTGCCGGCGTGCAGGAAAGCCAGCTCAAGGACGAGCTGGGCGTGGCGGCGGCCGCCGTGGAGACCGGAGGCGAGGATTATCTCGCCGCGCTCGACTCCCTGTACCGCTTCACATGGATTGCGCCGGACGGCTCCGTGCTGTACGACACCGACGCCGATTCGCAGACGCTGGAAAACCACGCCGAGCGCACCGAGGTGCGCGACGCGCTCCGCTCCGGCGAGGGCGAAAGCGTCCGCTATTCCTCCACGCTGCTCGAAAAAACAATGTACTACGCCCGCCGTCTCGACGACGGCAGCGTGCTGCGCGTGTCCGTCGGCCGGGCCACCGTCGGCGTGCTGCTGCTGGGGATGCTCCAGCCGATCCTTGTCGTGCTGGCCGCGGCGCTGATCCTCTCGGCCCTGCTGGCAAAGCAGCTTTCCGCCCGCATCGTCCGCCCGCTCAACACGCTCGATCTCGACCATCCGCTGGAAAACGACGTGTACGAGGAGCTTTCGCCGCTGCTCGGCCGTCTCGCCCGCCAGCGCCGCCAGATCGACGCGCAGCTGCGCGAGCTTCAGCGCCACGCGGACGAATTCGTCCAGATCACGGCCAGCATGCGCGAGGGCCTCGTCCTGCTGGACGACGCCGGCCGCGTGCTGAGCATAAACCCCGCCGCACGCCGGCTCTTCGCCGCGGACGACGGCTGCGTCGGACAGGATTTCCTGACCGTTGACCGCAGCGCCGGCATGAGCCGCGCCATCGCGGGGGCCATGGCGGACGGCCACAGCGAAACGCGCAGCGAACGCGGCGGCCGCGTGTGGCAGTTTGACGTCAGCCGCATCGATTCCGGGGGCACCGCCGCCGGCGCGGTGCTGCTTGCCTTCGATATCACCGAGCGCGAGACCGCCGAGCAGATGCGCCGCGAATTTACCGCCAACGTGTCCCATGAGCTGAAAACGCCCCTGCAGGGCATCATCGGCAGCGCGGAGCTGCTGGAAAACGGCATGGTCAAGCCCGAGGACGTCCCGCGCTTCGTCGGCCACATCCGTTCCGAGGCGCAGCGGCTCGTCACGCTCGTCGGCGACATCATCCGCCTGTCCCAGCTGGACGAGGGCGTGGAGCTTCCGTTTGAAACGGTCGATCTTCTCCCGCTGGCCCGGGAGGCCGCGAACGATCTGCGCGCCGCGGCGGACGAGAGGAACGTCACCATCTCCGTCGAGGGCGGCAGCGCCCCCGTGTCCGGCGTGCGGCGGCTGCTGTACGAAATGATCTTCAACCTGTGCGACAACGCCGTCAAATACAACGTCGACGGCGGCTATGTCACCGTCACGCTCGCCTCCGGGGCCGACGGCTCGACGCTGACCGTCCGCGACACCGGCATCGGCATCGCCCCGGAGCACCAGGGCCGCGTTTTCGAGCGCTTTTACCGCGTGGACAAAAGCCACTCCAAGGCCTCCGGCGGCACGGGGCTGGGGCTGTCCATCGTCAAGCATGCCGCCGCCTGCCACCACGCCGCCCTCTCGCTCCAGAGCGAGCCGGGCGCCGGCACGACCGTCTGCGTCCGTTTCCCGCCGGTCGAGCCCTGAGCATCCTTCACAACCGCCCCGCGGCGCTTTTAGTCAGCTTTCACATAGCCGACGGGCGCCGCGGGCTTTTATTTAGAAAATTTTCCACTTGCTTTTGGTATTTAAAGTGCTATAATGCAAGCATCAGGAGGCCGACGGCCAGGGAAAGGAGAAACGCATCATGATCGAACGTATTGCCAGCAGCATCCGCGCCATGCGTTTCTTCGCTCACGAGTCCGTGGGCTTCTTTTGCTACGCCTATCGCTATTACTTTAGCCGCTTTTTCCGGCTATCGGCAAGTTGCGCATAGGGTCCTGACACGGTTGGATTCGGGCAGCTTCGCGGATAGCGGAGCTGCTCTTTTGTTTTGTCCAAAAATTAAAAAACATAAAAGGAGAACAAAATCATGAAAAAGCTACTGAGCCTGCTTGTGTGTCTGGCCATGCTTGCGGCGCTGTGCGCCTGCGGCAGCACCGCCGGCACGGACAAGACCGCCGAGACGGAAGCGCCCGCGCAGACCGCTTCGGAGACCGCCGCCGAGACCACGGCCGAGACCGGCGAGACCGCCGACGACGGCAAGACCTTCACCGTCGGCATCTGCCAGCTGACGCAGCACGTCGCGCTCGACGCCGCCACGCAGGGCTTCATCGACGTTCTGACGGAGGAGCTCGGCGACAGCGTCACCATCGTCAACCAGAACGCCTCCGGCGACATCCCCACCTGCGCGACCATCGTCAACGGCTTCGTCTCCGACGGCGTGGATCTCATCCTGGCCAACGCCACGCCCGCCCTGCAGGCCGCCGCAGCCGCCACGGACGACATCCCCATCCTCGGCACCGCCGTCACGGAATACGGCGTGGCGCTCGATCTGACCGATTTCGACGGCACCGTCGGCGGCAACATCTCCGGCACCTCCGATCTCGCCCCGCTCGACCAGCAGGCCGCCATGATCACGGAGCTGTTCCCCGAGGCCAAAACGGCCGGCATCCTGTACTGCTCCGCCGAGGCCAACTCCGTCTACCAGGCCGAGGTCGTCAAGGCCGCTCTTGAGCAGGCGGGTCTGACCGTCAACATCTACACCTTCGCCGATTCCAACGACGTCTCCTCCGTCACGGCCGTCGCCTGCGACGAGTCCGACGTGATCTACATACCCACCGACAACACCGCCGCCTCCTGCGCCGAGGCCATCAACAACGTCGCCGAGCCGGCCGGCGTCCCCATCGTGGCCGGCGAAGAGGGCATCTGCACCGGCTGCGGCGTGGCCACGCTGAGCATCGACTACTACGAGCTCGGCCGCACCACCGGCGCCATGGCCGTGCGCATCCTGCGCGACGGCGAGGACATCAGCACCATGCCCATCGAGTACTTCCCCGATCCGGTCAAGGAATACAACGCCGCCATCTGCGAATCGCTGGGCGTCACCGTTCCGGACGATTACGTCGCCATCGGCGAGTAACACGCCTGTGCCGCTTCGCCGGGCTTCTCCGAAGCCCCGGCGGAGCGCTGCGCGCGTATTTGTCTGATAAATAAAAGAAACGAGAGGGTAGAACATGGGTATTGCAGCGTATTTCGCCTCCCTGAATTTCGCCAGTCTTCCGGGCCGTATGCCCGCGGCCGTGGCGCAGGGCATACTGTGGGGTCTGATGGCTCTGGGCGTTTTCATCACCTTCCGGCTGCTGGACGTGGCCGATCTGAGCGTGGACGGCAGCTTTGCCACCGGCGGCGCCGTGACGGTCATGCTCATCCTCGCCGGCTGGCCTGCGTGGGCGGCGCTGCTCGTGGCGGTGCTGGCAGGCGTGCTCGCGGGCCTGTGCACGGGGCTTCTGCACACGAAGCTCGGCATTCCCGCCATTCTCGCCGGCATCCTGACCCAGTTCGGGCTTTATTCCATCAACCTGCGCATCATGGGCATGACGGCCAACCAGACGGCCAGTCTGAAAAAATACGGCATGTTCTGGGAAAACGGGAGCGGCTTTCTCATCTCCTCGCGCTATGTGCCCGCCGCCATCGCCGCCGGGCTTCTGTTCAGCGCCGTGATCATCGCGCTGTTTTACTGGTACTTCGGCACCGAACAGGGCAGCGCCATCCGCGCCACCGGCTCCAACCCCGCCATGAGCCGCGCGCAGGGCATCAACATCAGCCGCATGAAGGTCCTGGGCCTGTCGCTGTCCAACGGCATGGTCGCGCTCTCCGGCGGCCTGATGACCCAGTTCCAGGGCACGGCCGACGTGAACATGGGGCGCGGCGCCATCGTCATCGGACTGGCCGCCATCATCATCGGCGAGGTCCTGTGCGAGGCGATCTTCCGCAAGGGCTGCAATTTTTCCATCCGGCTGGCCTTCGTGATCGTCGGCGGCATCCTCTACTACATCGTGATGACGCTCATCCTCTGGCTCAAGCTCGATCCGAACGATCTAAAGCTGTTCACGGCGCTGATCGTGGCGCTGTTTCTGGCCGTGCCGTATCTGCAGCGGCAGGCTAAATCCTCGTTCGGCCACAGAAAGCACGGCAAAAAGGAGGCGCGGGAAAATGCTTGATATCAACCACATCAGCAAAACCTTCAACCCCGGCACCATCAACGAGAAAAAGGCGCTGGTCGATCTCGATCTGCATCTGCGCGACGGCGATTTCGTCACCGTCATCGGCGGAAACGGCGCCGGAAAATCCACGCTGCTCAACGCCGTGGCCGGCGTGTGGCCCGTGGACAGCGGTTCGATCGTGCTCGGCGGAACGGACATCACCGACCTGCCGGAGCACAAGCGCGCCGCCTTCATCGGCCGCGTGTTCCAGGACCCCATGATGGGCACGGCCCCGGACATGCAGCTGGAGGAAAATCTGGCGCTGGCCCTGCGCCGCGGCAAGCGGCGGACGCTCCGCTGGGGCGTGACAAAGGCGGAGCGCGAGCTGTACCGCGAAAAGCTTGCGCCGCTGGGCCTTGGGCTTGAAAACCGCATGACGGCCAAGGTCGGCCTTCTGTCCGGCGGCCAGCGCCAGGCGCTGACGCTGCTGATGGCGGCGCTGCAAAAGCCGAAGCTTCTCCTGCTCGACGAGCACACCGCCGCGCTCGACCCCGCCACCGCCGCCAAGGTGCTGGAGCTGTCCGACCTCATCGTGGCCGAAAACGGGCTGACCGCGCTGATGATCACGCACAACATGCGCGACGCCATCAACCACGGCAACCGCCTGATCATGATGAATCAGGGCCGCATCATTCTCGATATCTCCGGCGATGAAAAGAAAAAGCTCACCAAGACCGAGCTTCTGCAGAAATTTGCGGAGGTCGCTGGCCAGAGCGAGGAGACCGACGCCGTTCTTCTCAGCTGAATCTCCATAAAAAAGCCTGTCTCCCGCGTCGGAGACAGGCTTTTTTTCGTCTTTACAGGCGTTATATTACCACATTTTCGCGCATTTTTCAAGTCTTGCAATTGCCTCCGGCGCGGCGTATATAAACTATTACCGCAAAAAAGGAGGCTCCGTATGGACGAATTTCTGATCCCTCTTTCCGAGCTGTACCGCCTGACGACCGAGGATATGCGCCGCTCGCTGCGAGAGGCGGGCGGCGGCGAGCTGCGGCTGAGCGGCGAGGCGATCGACCGGCTGCTTCTCGGCCGGACGGAGGCGCTGCGCGCCGCCGGCCGCGTCGAGTTCGGCGGCAGCGTTCTGCCGAAGCTGCTGTACGCCTTCCGCTCCTCCCCCTACCTCGCCCCGGAGGACGCGGAGGAAACGCTGGCCGCGCTGCAGGAGATGTTCTACGCCTGCCAGAACGATCTGCGCGGCCGCTGGACGGACGACGAGCTGATCGAATACATGGCCGGCACGTTCAACGGCCGGGCGCACGGCTCGCTCGATTATCTGACCGGCGCGCTGGAGGAGCTGTGCCGCGGAAGGGCGGGTGACGCGCCGTGATGGAGTACAGAGCGGTCCCCGGCCGCGCCGCGGAGCCGTTTCCGGCGGCGCTGTGGACGCTTCTGACGCGGCAGGCCGCCCGCTTCACCGGCTGCGACCACAGCTCCATGACGGCCGGGCAGGCGCAGGAGCTTCTGCGTTCGCTGCTGTACACGCTGTCGGCGGTGTGCGTGACGGAGGGCGTCGCCCCGCAGGAGCTGCTCGCCGACGCGGACGGCGCGCTGCGCCGGGGCCGGCGTATTCTGCTCGGCAAGCGCGAGACGGCAAAGGAGGCCTGGGCCCGGACGTGCCTCGGCGTCCCGGATCTGCAGAACGCCTATCTGACCGACACGCTGCGGAGCATCGGCTCCTTTTTTGAGCGCTACGACGTATATTACGGCGCGCACCAGATCCCGTGCAGCATCGACTATCCCCTGCTGTGCCCGGTCCCGGAGCGGCTGGCGGGCGTGAGCTATGTGGAGGAGTATCTGCGGCGGCTGGCCATGGAAAACCGCTTCCTGCGCGCCTTTCCCTCCGATGCGGCGGCGCGGCTGCTCTCCGCCGTCCTGCCGTCGTACCGCGCGGAGCTTCTGAACCTGTGCGACGGCGTTCTGATAAACGCCGTTGGCCGCGCGCTTCTGGGTCTGGAGGCCCGCCCGCTCAATATCGCCCCGTCACAGCGGCGCTCGATCGGCCGCGCCGTGAAGGCTCTGGCCCCCGATGCGCTCGACCGGCTGTACGGCGGCGCGCTGGACGCGCTGTGGGGCGAGCTCTCGCTCCCCGCCGGCGACGCCGCCTACTTCCACCGCGCGCTTCACAGTCTCAGCGTCCGCACGGCGCAGGCCGCGCGAAGCGGCGACCTGTCGCATCTGTTTTTATCCCTTCCTCCGGCGGACGGCGGCTCCTGACGGGCCGGCGCGGCATTTCCTTCTTGTATTCCGCCGCGCACTTTGTTACATTATAGTCAAACATCAAGGAGGATCGGATCATGAAAAAGCTTCTTTCCCTGCTCATCTCATCGTGTCTGCTGCTCGGTCTCGCCGTTCCGGCCATGGCCTCCACGGACGAGCCGGAACCCGTTCCCGAGCCGCTCGAACTCATCGAGCCGGGCATCAACTACTTTGACCATGCCACGATCGGCGGCCAGGACGTGGGCGGCGCCTTTTACGTCTACGGGCCGGAGCATCCGCATATGTACGACATGCTGTCCAGCTTCCTCAACGGCGTCGTCTACCTCTATCCCGACAGGCCCGTAGCCGACGGGGACGAGGCGCTGGCGCTCATCCAAAAGCTCGGTCTCGACGAGATTGCCGAGAGCTTCCCGGCCTACATCGTCGTTCCGGTGCCCGTGAACGGCAGCGGCTGGAGCGAGGCAGATCTGGACGTATACTGGAACAGCCAGTTCTGGCTGGCCGGCGGCGAGATCACCTTCGCCACCGAGCCGCCGCAGGGCGAATACGTCCGCCACACCATGAACAGTCTCCAGTATGTTCTCGGCGAGGGCAGCGGCGCCACCTTCATCAACAACGTTCTCAGCCAGAACGCCCAGCGCATCGCCGGCATCGCCACCTTCGGCGGCGAGATCAACAAGGATCTGCAGCCCGGCCTCGCCGTGCCCGCCTATCTCGTGAATGCCTCCAACGCCGCCGTCCGCTACTGGAAGGATGTCAACGGGACCGACACCGAGGACGGCGACACCGCCTGGAACAGCGGATATGTTCAGAAAAAGGTCATCACCGCGAAGGGCGGCGACCGCTTCGACCGCGAAAACGTGCAGACGGCCTGGACCGACCTGCTCAGCCGCACCATGCGTCTGGGCGTGGCCGTGAACGTCGTCATCACCACCAGCGACCGCAGCGACTGGGTGCTCATGGACTGGCTGGAGCTGGACAGCATCGGTCTGGAGCTGGACAGCTTCGAGTGGAACGCCGAGACGCACGAGGCGGAATACTACGACGAATACATGACCAAGAGCGCCGATTCCGTCCATGTGTACGTCCCCGAGGCCGTAAAGCAGAACCCGGAAAAGGAGGTCCCGCTGCTGGTCGTTCTCCACGGAAAGGGCGACGACCCGCTGAACGTGGTGGTCGGCTGCGGCTGGGCGCAGAAGGCCGTGGATGAAAACTTCATCCTGCTCGCCCCCGCCACGGAGGACACGGACTATGTGATGGGGCTCATCGACTATGTCAAGAGCCTTTACGCCATTGACGACAGCCGCGTGTACTGCACCGGCTTCTCCATGGGCGGTGCCAACACCTCCAACATCGGCAAGGCGCATCCCGAGGTCTTCGCCGCCATCGCGCCCATGGGCGCCGCCGGCGGAAGCGTGGTGGAGGGCTTCGACAACGACGCCTACGATCTTCCCGTCAGCATGATCGTCGGCAGCATCGACACCAACAACATCAGCGAGGACGAGAACGGAAACCCGGTCATCTCCGGCATCATGAACGCCGGTCTCGAATCCGTCGACCAGGCCTTTGCCATCAACGGCATCGACCCCGGCGAGCGGGATTTTGCCGCCAATCCCTACTGGGGCTATACGCCGGACGCATACCGCACCGTAACGGATAAGGAGCTGGAGTGGCAGATATCCGACTTCTACAGCGATAAATACGACGTGCCCGTGGTGCAGCTCGTGACGCTCGTGGGCGCCGCCCACTCCAACGCCGACTATATGGCCACCATCGCCTGGGACTTCCTCCGGAACTTTGCCCGCGGCGCGGACGGCTCGCTCCAGATCCTTGAAAACGCCGCCTCCGGCGAGACCGGCGGCGACGTTTCCGAGGAAGCCTACAAGGCGTATCTGAAGGAATTTGTGGACGCCGTTCCGGCCGTCAGCGACGAGCATTTCAAGGAGTTCTGCGCGCTGATCGACGCCGGCGACTATACCACCATGCCCGCCGACATGATGTTCAACGCCTCCTGGTGGGGCTATGCCGCCATGACCTACGACGAGTTTGCCGCCGCCGGCGGCGTTTATGAGATCCCCGCGTTCGACCCCGGCCTGACCGCCGACTGACCCCGCGGCGGAAAAGCGATCTTTCCATCAAAGAAGGGACGGCTGTGCCGTCCCTTCTTTTCCGTTTTCAGCGCTCCGTCTCCCCGTCCGGTCCGATCAGGACCCGACGCTGTATTCCTTGCACTGCGAGCCGACGAGGGGATGTTCCGGGCGAAACCGATCATCCCACCGGCGCCGAGATTTTCGTCCGGAAGGAACACGAGGAGGCGACGCTGTACAAAGGTACTGCGAGCCGACGAGGGGATGTTCCGGGCGAAAAGATCGCGCCGGAAGGTCAGAGCTGGGCGTAGGCCACGCGATTATAGATACAGCTCTCCTCCACGGCACGGATGCTGCCGCGGCCGTATTCGCGCTCGTCGGAGGAAACGGGAAGCGTGAGAGCATAGAGGGCGTTCCGATGCGCCTCGGCTTCGGTTTCGCCGTAGCCGACGCCGCGGATCTTGGGCAGGGCGTTCATCTTGTCGCAGCCCTGGCAGCGCAGGAGCACGCGGTCGTCAAACGGGATGAGGCGGTACGGCTGGTCGCACAGCGGCTCGTCAAACATCCCGCAGCGCTGGATATGCTTCAGGACGGCGGCGCACATGCGGTCGCCGCTGTCCGCCCAGCATTCGACCATCATGGCCGTTTCCGCCGGCAGCAGCGTCCGGGCACGGTTTTCCAGCTTTTCGACTAAGGTTCTGTCCATTCGACTTTCCTCGCTCTTTACAAATTTCCGGTTTCGGTTTAAGCTGAAAGCACAGCTTATCCAATTGGCCCCGTGGGGGGCCGGCTCATATCTTTATCCCACAACCCTGAAATTTGGCGGGCCGAAAATTCGGCCCGCCGCTTTTTATCCAGACGTATCCTGAAAAAACAGAGTATTTCCCGCCGTCCGGCTCAGCCCAGAGACGGGCCGTACATCCAGCCCCAGGTCCCGCCGGAATTGATAAGATACCAGACGGTGCCCTCGGAGTTCTCATAGCGGGCATAGGCCGTGACCTTCGTGCCCTCCGGGATGCGCGTGATGACGTTGGGGTAGTCGCTTCCGCTCGGCCCCTGGCGCAGATTCTCCGCCTCCGGCTCGATCACGGTGAAGGACTGGCTGGCCGGAAGATAGGCGCTCGCGGCGCTGTCGCCCGGGCGGTACAGCAGCGTGGACGTCGTGCTGATCTCCAGCATCGTCGCCTCGTTCGGGAACGGCTCCTGCGTGGGCGCCGGCGTCGGCTCGGCCGTGGGAAGCGGCGTCGGCGTGGGCTCCGGCTCGGTGTTTTTGGGCGGGATGAGCAGGATGACGATCAGGATCGCCAGCACCACGCATATGGCGATGCACACGATGCGGACGACCTTCCAGTTATCCTCGACCCAGGCGGCAAAGCCGCTGCGGCGGCTGCGCTTCGGGCCGCTGCGCCGGCCGCTCTCCGGGGTCGGGGCCGTGGCCGCCGAACGGCCGCGCGGGGCGCTTCCGCCCTTCTGCTTCGCGCGCAGACCGGCGATCAGGCCGCCGATGGAGGCCGCGGCCAGCAAGCCGCCCTTTTTCAAAACCTCGCCGATCTTCTTCAGCGTAGCCAGGAAGCCTTCCTTTTCCGGCGCGTCCACCTCGTCGACAGGCTCGCTGCCGTCGTAGTAATCCTCCTCGTCGGCCTGGTCGTAAAAATCCCTGGCCGGCGCGGGACGGACCGGCGCCGCTCCGGCGGAAAAGCGTTTCGTCTCGGGCACATAGCGCTCCGTGGTCTCCGCCGAAGCGGGGGCATACGGCTCGGCCGCCGGCGCTTCCGGCGCGGGCGCGTCCGAATCGCTCTGCGTGCCGGAGATCAGATCCTGCACCATGCGCTTGGCCGGCTCATAGCCCGCCTGCGCCGCATCCACGAGGCATTTGGCCGCCAGGCGGTTCCAGCGCTCCTCGTTCGGTTCGAGAATGCTCATCTGACGCGCCCACTGGCTCATCTCAAACTGCGCCTTGGGGTCGCCGGCCTTCGCCTGTTCGATCATTCTTTCTTCTTCCATGTCGGTCATGTCTCTGAGTCCTCCTTATCGCTTGTAACCGGGATCCAGCATTCAAAATAGCCGCAAAGCTCGCCCTCGTCGAGCAGCGACGCCATCAGCACGCCCTGCGCCGGGCCGCTGACGGTCAACCCCTCCTGCCGCGCCCATTCCAGCGCGTAGTCCAGATGGCGGGGGGAGAAATTTCCCTTGCCGCGGCTTTTGAAAACCGTGTGTATGCCGTGCGCCGGCGCCGCCCATTCCATGGGTGCGCCCGTGGGGAAATCCAGCTCGCGCACATAATCCGTCTCGAGGGAAAAGCCCCAGCGGTAGTCGTCCTCGCTTCCGCCGAAAAGCGCCTCGCGGCTGATCTCAAAATAGCGGTGATTGAACGGCAGCGCGCGCAGCCACTGCCGCGCGAAGCGCTCCAGCCCCTCGCCGGTCGGATATTCCTCGCCGACGCGGTTTATGTAGCGCAGCCGCGCCGGGCTGTCCGCCAGCTCGCATTTACCCAGCAGCGCCGGGATACGCGCAAGCTGCGCGCGGTGCTCCTCGCTGCGGCGCAGCAGCAGCTCGCACCGGCGTATCGTCGCGCGAAGCTCGTCCTCCTTGTCCAGGAAGACCGCCTGCAGCTCCTGCGCCGACGGGATGCGGACCATGTCCGCGATCTGCTCGATGGAATAGCCGAAATTTTTGAACCACAGGCAGTCCATCAGCAGATTGATGTCCCAGGCGTCATAGTAGCGGTAGTCGTTATGAACGTCCTTATACGGCGTCACGACGCCCTTTTTTTCATAGTAGCGCAGAAGGTCCGGCGATATGCCGAGTATCCTTGCCACGTCGCCGATCTTGTATCTCATGTTATTTCACCATCACCGATTATAATGCAAGTTGTTTTTGTCGGCAAGCCTTTTTTGTAATTTTTTCGTAATCTTTGTAAACTTTCTTATTTTTTGGACGGTTTTTTTGCTCAAAACGTTCCCGCAGCGTCAAATCCGGCTTGACTTTCGCACGGTTCCAAGGTTTAGATTATAGGTGTATGATAACAATTTTGAAGCAGGAGGAATGAAATCATGGCATACATGCCCCTGAACAAGGATGAGTTTTATCTCGAAACCAGCAAGATGCCCAAGATCTACGACCTGTCGCAGCCCTGGGGCTGGGACACGCCGCTGTGGCCCTTCCCGGGCGCCCGCTCCGATCTGACGTTCCCGCGCGGCCAGTATCTTGAGCGCTTCCACAAGCGCACCTGCACCTACACCGGCACGCTGCACGCCGCCACCCACATGGACGCGCCCAACCACACGCTCCATCAGGAGGAGGTCGACCGCGAGCGCTACGGCTACACGCTGGCCGAGCTGCCTCTGGAGCACTGCATCGGCTCCGGCGTCATCCTGGATATGACCTGGATGTACGACGAGTTCGAGGAGAAGTTCAACGCCGCCGGCGGCGACCCCGCCAAGATGGGCGAGATCTGGCGCATCATCACGCCGGAGGATGTTGAAAACGCCTGCAAGAAGGACGGCCTTGAGATCCGCGAGAACGACTGGGTCATCATGGACACCGGCTTCCACCGCTACTGGCGCATCAACAACGACAAGTACTTCAACTACTACCCCGGCCTCGGCCCGGAGGTCTGCAAGTATCTGATGTTCGAAAAGCACATCAAGGGCATTTCCGGCACCTGGGGCGCGACCGACTCCCCGCTGTGGCACTACCCCGTCAAGGAGCAGATGCCCTGGCTGGCCACGAACTACAAGCTGGCCACCGGCCGCGACATCGACGTCGATTACCCCGACTACGAGCCCTGCCACCGTCTGTTCGCGCAGCACGGCGTCATGGCCGTTGAAAACGCCGGCGGCGACATCGACACCGTCAAGGGCACCCGCAAGATCATCGCCGCGTTCCCCTTCCGCTGCGAAGCGGCCGACGGCGGCATGGTCCGTCTCGTCGCCTGGGACGAGGGCACGTTCTAAGCAAGGCAATACATAAGGGCGAGGGCGCTGTCCCCCGCCCTTTTTGACACGCGCCCGCGGGCGCGGAAAAAATTTTTCAGGAAAGAAGATCAGTCTATCATGCAGCTATCGGATATCAAAACCATCGCCGTGCTCGGCGCCGGCACCATGGGCCCCGGCATCGCCCAGACCTACGCCATCGGCGGATACGACGTCGTGATGTGGACGCGCCGCGAGGAAACGCGGCTGAAGGCCGTGGAGGCGCTCCGCTCGTCGCTGGCCACCTTTGCCGAGGAGGGCATCATCCGCGCCGACGAGCAGGAGGCCATTCTCGGCCGCATCCGCTTTGAATCGACCGTGGAGGCCGCCGTGAACGGCGCGGACTTCATTCAGGAGACCATCGTGGAAAACCGCGACGCGAAGGCCGCGCTGTACGAGCAGCTGGCCGCGTGCGCGCCGGCCGGGGCCATCATCGCCTCCAACACCTCCGCGCTGAACATCTTTGAGCTTGTGCCGCAGGCCATTCTGCCGCGCCTGTGCATCGCCCACTGGTACGCGCCGCCCCAGCTCATCCCGCTGGTCGAGGTCGTCAAAAGCGAGCAGGCGCCGCAGGAGTACGCCGACATCGTGTGCGCGCTTTTGAAAAAGTGCGGAAAAACGCCGGTGTTCATGAAGAAATTCATCCGCGGCTATATCGTCAACCGCCTGCAGCAGTGCCTCAACCGCGAGGTGTTCTATCTTCTCGACAACGGCTACTGCGACGCCGAGGCCATCGACCTGGCGGCGAAGGCCAGCTTCATCCCCCGCGCCGTGGTCCTGGGCCTTCTCAAGCGCGCCGACTTCGGCGGGCTGGACATGACGGCGAACAACTACCGCAACCACAGCTACACCATGCCCGAGCACGGCGACGAAATGCCTGTTTCGCTGGCGGAGCATGTGGAAAAGGGCGAGCTCGGCATCAAGACCGGCAAGGGCTTTTACGACTACGCCGGCCAGGACATCGACGCGCTCAAGGCCAAGCGCGACAAGCAGCTTTTCGAGGTTTTCCGTCTGGCACAGAAATTTATGGACGACCCGGTTTGACAATTGCGAAATGTACTTGTATAATTGAAATGTTGAATTAAAACAAGAAAGGATGATATTCACATGGCCAAGTCCAAAGTCATGACCGTTGAAGAAGCGATCGGCAAATATTGCTTTGACGGCATGACCGTTCTGCTGCCCGGTTTTGTCAACGTCGGTGTTTCCGAGGTTCTCATCGAGGGCCTTATCGATGCCGGCATCAAGGATCTGAGCGTTATCTCCAACAACACCAGCGTCCCCGGCCGCGGCATCGGCAAGCTCGTGCGCGCCGACGTCATCAAGAAGATCACCTGCTCCCACATCGGCAACAACTCCGAGACCGTTGCCAAGGTCGTGGCGGGCGAGATCGACCTCACCTTCGTTCCGCAGGGCTCCCTGTGCGAGAAGGTCCGTGCCGGCGGCGCCGGCATCGGCGGCGTCCTGACGCCGACCGGCCTGTACACGCCCATGATGGACGGCAAGCAGGTCGTCGAGTGGGACGAGGAGAAGGGCGAATTCAAGTTCCTCGAGGGCGAGATCGTTCCCGATCCCACCAAAAAGCGCTTCATCCTTGAGCTGCCCCTGCATGGCGACGTGTGCTTCGTCCATGCGTGGAAGGCCGACAAGATGGGCAACGTCGTCTACCGCCGCACCTCCCGCAACTTCAACGAAGCCTTTGCCACCGCCGCCGACCATGTCATCGTCGAGGCCGAGCAGATCGTTGAGATCGGCGAGATCGACCCGGACGAGGTCATGACCCCGGGCTTTGTCGTTGACGCCGTTGTGCAGGGCCGCGCCCTGACCGAAGCGTAAGGAGGGAACTGAAATGACTGAACTGACCGGAAAAAACCTTATTGCTTACCGTACCGCCCGCTTTTTCCAGGACGGCGACGTTGTCAATCTCGGCATCGGTATGCCGACGATGTGCCTGAACTATCTGCCCGAAGGCGTTGACGTCTGGGTCGACTCCGAGAACGGTGTCGTCGGACTGACCGGCGCTCCCAAGGAAGGCGAGCACGCCGATCCCAACGTGGTCGACGCCGGCGGCAAGGCCTCCATGATGCGCGTGGGCGGCTCCTGCTTCGACAGCTTCCGCAGCTTCGGCTTCATCCGCGGCGGCCACATCGACGCGACGGTCCTCGGCGCGTACGAGGTCGATGCGGAGGGCAACCTGGCCAACTGGATGATCCCCGGCAAGACCGCCGCGGGCATGGGCGGCGCCATGGACCTGGTGACCGGCTCGAAGATCACCATCGTCATGACCACCCACACCGACAAGGCCGGCAACCCCAAGATCGTTGAGAAGACGAAGATGCCTCTGACCGGCTATCACTGCATCAACTATGTCGTGTCCGAGCTGGCCGTGATCGAGATCACGCCCGATGGCGCCAAGCTCCTCGAGACGGCCCCCGGCGTGAGCGTCGAGGACGTTCAGGCCAAGACCGGCGCGAAGCTGATCATCCCCGAGACGGTCGGCTGCATGGTCAAAGAGTAAAATCACAGCGGGAGGAAGCTTGGAGCCCGTTCCAGGCTTCCTCCTTTTTTGTCCCGGAAATCAGGATCAAGGGAGGACACGACCGGATGAACTGGCCGCTTGTTATCATTATCGCGTACTTCGCCGTCACCATGCTGCTCGGCGTGCTGGCATCCCGGAAAAACCGCTCGCACGACTCCTTCGTCGGCGCCGGGATGGGCGTTTTTTCCATCGTGTGCGTAGCCTGCGGCCAGTGGCTCGGCGGCACCGCCACCACCGGCTGCTCGGAGTGCGGCTTTCATTCCGGCCTGTCCGGCTGGTGGTACACCATCGCCAACGGCGTCGGCATGCTGATGATGGGGCTGTTCTTCGCCGCGCGCTACCGCCGCTACAACGAGGTGACCATCCCGGGCATCATCGAAAAGCTCGTCGGACCGAAGTCGCGCACCGTCTGCTCGGCGCTGCTGATCTTCGTCATGATCGCCGTGGGCCTGAGCCAGATGATCGCCGCAGGCAAGCTTGGCGAAAGCCTGCTCGGCCTGGATTTCAGCCTGTCGTGCTGTCTTTTCGCCGTCATCTTCATTATCTACACCATGAGCGGCGGGATGAGCTCCGTGGAGGCCACGAACAAGCTGCATCTCGGCTTTATGTATTTCGGAATGATCCTGGCCGTCGTGCTGGCCGTTTCCCGTCTCGGCGGCTGGAGCGGCTTCACGGCCGAGCTCAGCGCCGTGGACGCCGAGGAGGGCACGCGCCACTTCAGCATGACCGGCATGGGCGCGTCCGAGGTCGTCAGCCAGATCGCCGCCTCCATTTTATCCGCCGGCGCGGCGCAGGCCAGCATCCAGCCCGTGCTCGCCGCCAGGGATGAGCGCGTCGCCAAAAAGGCGTGCCTGCTGTCCGTTCTGGTCGTCGTCCCCTTCGGCCTGTTCACAACGCTGCTCGGCATGGCGGCCAAGGCCATGAACCACGCCGGGCTGCTCGCGGTCACGGACGCGAAGCTCGCCTACACCGATCTCATCATGAGCTTCCACCCCGTTGTCGCCGGCCTCATCCTCGCCTCCGTTCTCGCGGCGATCCTGTCCACGATCTCGCCGATCATCCTGGCCTCCGCCACGATGTTCACGCGGGATATCTACGCCCGCCGGCCCGGCGCCCGGCCGACCGACCGGCAGCTCACGCGCGTCTCCCGCCTCGGAACGGCCGTTTCCGGCGTGCTGTGCTGTCTGCTCGCCATCGCGCTGGCCAACGCCTCCACCATCCTGTCGCTGGTCAAGGTAGCCTACACGCTGCGCGGCGTGCTGTTCATCGTGATCCTGTTCGGCATGTACTGGATCGACCGGCGGACGGGCCTGTCCAAAGCGTCGGACAAGGGCGTGTGCATCGCCGTTCTGACCAGCTTCGCCGGCTGCATCGCCTGGTTCATCCCGCGGCTCGTGCGGGGGCGTTATCTGCTGACGATCGGCTCGTTCGCCATCACGGAGACCTATCTCGGCGTGCTTCTCGCCTGCGTGACCATCGTGCTTTTTTCGCGCCTGTTCCCGCGGCGGACGCAGCTGTCCTGAACCCCGGGCCGATTTCTTTCCTCTTTCTGCGCAGGCCGGCTTTTGCCGGCTTGCTTTTTTTCGCCGCTTGCCGTATCATGGATGCGCTATGAAAAAGATGATGCTTCTGATCAATCCCAACGCCGGCCGCGGGAGCTACCGGGCCGCGCTGGCGGATATGCTGCAGGCCTTCCACCGAAACAGCTATGTCAGCACGGTGTTCTTCACGGACGGCCGCGGCGACGCGACGGCTCTGGCCGCGGCGCACGGCGCGGATTTCGACCGCATCGTGTGCGTCGGCGGCGACGGCACGCTGTCGGAGACCATCGCCGGCCTGATGCAGATCCGGGAAAGGCCGGAGCTTGGCTACATCCCCATGGGAACGGTCAACGACGTCGCCTCCTCGCTCGGCCTGTCCCGCACTCCCGCCGTCGCCGCGCAGACGGCCGCGGCCGGACAGGCCCGTCCGCTGGACGTGGGCCGTTTCAACGACTGCGAGTACTTCACCTACGTCGCCGCCTTCGGCGCGTTTACCGAGGTATCTTATGAAACGCCGCAAAATCAGAAGCAGGCGCTCGGAAAGCTGGCCTATATCCTCGGCGGCATGGCCGCGCTCGGCCGCGTGACGAGCCGCCACGTGCGCGTGGAGTGGGACGGCGGGACGCTGGAGGACGATTTCGTGTTCGGCGGCGTGACGAATTCCCGCTCCGTGGCGGGGCTCGTCCGGCTGCGCGATGTGGATAACGGCGCGCTGAGCGACGGTCTGTTCGAAATATTCCTCGTGCGCGCGCCGGAGGATGCGATCGATCTGGCCAACGTGATCTCCGCCGTTCTCGCCAGCGACTTCACCGGCGAAAACGTGATCCTGCTGCGCAGCAGCCGCGTCCGCTTCCTCTTTGACGAGCCCACACCCTGGACGCGGGACGGGGAGGCCGGCGGCGAGCATCTCGACGTATGCTGCCGCAATCTTCACGCCGCCGTCCGGATCGTTGCGGAATAAAGAAACCGCTGTCTCCCGTTCGCGGGCAGGCAGCGGTTATTTTCATGTCTCCATCTGTTTGCCGAGAAAACCGGCCACCGTCCCGGCCAGCTTCAGCTCCAGCTCGCCGGCGCGCTTTCCCTCGCCCTGCAGAAACAGCACGCATCCAAGCACGTCGCCCTCGCACAGGATCGGAACGATGATCTCCGCCTGCGGCGCGTCCGCCGCCGCCGTAGCCGGCACGGCGCGTCCCGTCTGCTGCGCCGCATAGGCGCGGCGCCCCTCCATGATCTGCTCCAGCTCCGGCCCGATGTGCCGGTCCAGAAGCTCGCGGTGGCCCGCGCCGGCCGCCGCGATCACGCTGTCGCGGTCGCATACCGCTGCCGGAAGCCCCGTGGTCTTGGTCATGGACTCGCAGATCTGCGCGGCAAAGCCGTTCAGCTCGCCCATGGGCGAATATTTTTTGAATATGACCTCGCCATCCGCGTCGGTATATATCTCCAGCGGGTCGCCCTCACGGATGCGCATGGTGCGGCGGATCTCCTTCGGTATCACAACGCGGCCCAGATCGTCGATGCGCCGCACGATTCCCGTTGCTTTCATACGAATTACTCCCTTGCCTGTTTTTGCTTCCCCGCTAGTTTTTGCGGGAAACGGATTTTTATTCGTATGAACCAAAAGACGGCCGCCGGGACCTTTTCCGTTCAAGCCCCGGCGGCCGCGCCTGGATCAGTTCTCGCCGCCGCGGGAAAGCTCCGCGCCATAGCGGCACAGCAGGGAGCCGAGAATGAACATGACCCCCAGCACGACGCTGGCTTCGCTGTCGAAATGCATATCCATGGCCGCGGCCTTCGAAACGTCCAGGAAGCCGGCGGCGATCCCCTCGGCAATGCTTGCGAGCACCGCGCAGCCCGTGGGCAGGACGATCGTCAGAATGCCGAGCCGCAGCAGCTCCTTCGCGCCAGCCAGCGTGAAGGGCGTTCCGGCCTTCTGCTCATTTTTGAAGCATATCTCCGCGAATTTTGCCAGCACCGCCTCTCCGGCGCAAATAAACAGCCAGCCGACAAGCGCGGCGATAACGCCGCCGTCGCTGACGCCGTATTTCCCGGAGATCACGCCGTGCAGCGTAATGCCGCCGATCCTGAGCAGTTCGCCGCCGCTGCCGAGGCCCAGACTGAGCAGCCCCGCGATACAGCCGCAAAAGCCGATCACGGAGAAAATGAACGCGATCCGGCTGAGTATTTTTCCGATCCCGGCCAGTGTCTGAATGGTTTTCAGCGATTTCATTGTGTTCCTCCTGCGATGTATTTATTTATGGTTTATTTATGCCTGTTTATAGCCGCCCGCCGCTTTACTGCGCCACGGTGAACAGCGCATAGAAATAGCCCTTCTTCTCCATAAGCTCGTCAAAGCGGCCCGTCTCGTCGATGCGGCCGTTTTTCAGCACCAGAATGCCGTCACAGCGGCGAAGCAGCGCTTCGCTGAGCGTGTGCGTGACGATGATGCGCGTCACGCCGGAAAGATCGAGCAGGTCGCTCGTGACCTGATGGGCCGTCTCCGCGTCCAGCGCGGCAGTCGCCTCGTCGGCCAGCAGGACCGACGATTTTTTCAGCAGGCTCCGTGCGATCGAGATGCGCTGCTTCTCGCCGCCGGAAAGCCCGCTGCCGCTCGCGCCGACGACGGCGTATGCGCGGCCCGCCTCAAATTCGGCGGAGAGACCGTGCAGAATTTCCTTTTCCCCGTCGTAGCTGAACGAAACGTTTTCCAGCCGGATGCCGTGATCGACGCGCTCAAGGCGGACGCTTCCCGCGGGGGCGTCGTCCTGCTCCAGCGCGTCCGCCAGCTTTCCAATCAGCCCGACCGCCGCCCGCCGGGCGGCGATCAGGCCCGGCAGCTCCGCAACGGGCTCGATCAGGAAATTCATCAGATTGACAAACAGAACCACGGCGCCGGCCGTCAGAGCGCGGCCGGTGAGAGCCAGATACGCACCGATGAGAAAAACGCCGAGCTGCGCAAAAACGCCGGTCACCGAGCCGATCATACCGACAAGGATACGCACGCGCTGGCGGCCGAATTTTTCGCGCTCGAGCGCGCGGTTGCTCTGGGAAAACAGGCGGAATATCTCCCGCTCGGCACGGAAGGTCTTGACCACGGGAAAGCCCGCAAGGCAGTCGCTCAGCGCGGCGGTAAAATCGCGGCTGCGGTCGGAAACGCGCCGCTCGGCGGACTGGACCCGGCCGCCGGTCAGCACGGAGGCGGCGAAGGGAAGCGCCGTGACGCCGACGGCAATGGCGGTCAGCAGCGGCGAGTACCACAGCATGAGCGCGAGCGCGCCGGCAAACGTCACCGCCTTGGTGATCAGAGCCAGCTGCTGCGTCAGATAATCCGCCTCGATGCTGCTCGCGTCGTTGCTCAGGGCGGAGAGATACGCGGCGATGCTTTCGCCGCGGAAGGACGCGATGCTTTTTTCCATGAGCTTGTGAAACGCGAAGTCCTTATACTGCCGCATGGCGCGCGCGATGAAGCGCGGCTGCGCGGCGTATTTCAGAAGCGACAGCGCGACGCACAGCGCAACGAGCCCTCCGCTGATCTTCGCCAGCTCCGCGAGCGAACGCGCGCCGGGAATGCCGGAGGCGGCGTCGATGAGCTGCTGAATGATCCACGAGAGAATGATGTTGAGCGAGCCGGCGGCCAGCGCCGCGGCGACGGCGAGCACAAAGGCCGGGATATTGCCGCGGTAAAACTGCCGGATCAGCTGCTTTTGCAGGCCATTGCGCCCCATGGCGGCCCGCCCCCCTCCTGCTTCCTTTTGCTGCATTGCCGGCGCCTTCAGCGGATCTTGAGACGCCCGCTGGCGGTCTCGACCGTGAGCCGGCCTTCCCCGGCCCCGAACACATACAGCTCGCCCTTCCGTTCCCAGGCAAGCTCCGTTTGCATTTTTCCGCTTTTCGAGGCGTACAGGAGCTCCGCGCCGCCGTCCAGCAGAAAATGCATGGCGCTGCCCTCCGGCAGTTCGCTCCCGCTCTCCCGGACGGCAAGCTCCGCCCCGTCCGATTCGACGATCTCCACCTCGCCGCAGCGCCAGTAGACCTCGACGGCGCTTATTTCGTCCGCGCTGTAGGAAAACGCGCCCGTCCGGTATTTTTCGGCGTCGGGATACTCCTCGCCGGTGATATAGCCGCCGAGCCCCAGCGGCACATGGACGCGGCAGCCGCCCAGCAGCACGGCGAGCGCCGCGCACAGAAACAAAGCAATTTTCTTTTTCATAAGCCCTCCCTTATCCTCGTCTGCCTATACCTTCCGTCTGTATATCTCACGGCCTTATTTCCTTCCGGCCGCCGCGGCTCCATGCGCCGTTTTCTTTTTTACAAAAAACACCGTCCGCGCCTTCATGGATATCTTTCCGACCTCATAGCCATAGGCCATCAGCTCCTTTTTGTATCGCAGAAAGGAGTGGTCAAGGGGCGCGCCCGCGATCTGACCGATCTCGTCAAAGGTCAGCGTCAATTGGGGCATGCCGCTTTTCTGTATGTGCGCCCAGAGTGCGTCGTATTTGCTCACAGTCTCCTCCTTATCTGGCACACGGCGCGCCCCTTTGCGCGTCGGTCCGCGTCGAGCCACAGCACGACCGAGACGGTCAGCACCGCGGCGCGGTACAGGTTGGTGCAGGCGTCGCCGGGGAACGGATCGAAAAGCGCGTTCCAGTCATAGACCGCACCGAGCGCGTTCACGAACGCGTGGTACACCGCGCAGACCATGACGCTTCCGGTCTGCCGGTAAAGCGCCGCCAGCGCAAACGCCCAGACGAGCAGATGGATGCTGAAGCCGAGAAAGCTGTCGCCGTAGTGGTTGGACGCGGGGTCGAGCCACTGATCCAGGTGCCATACGTCCCAAACGGCGGCCGTCGTAAGAACGCTGAACGGGAATTTCATCCGCTTTTCCAGCTCCGGCTGCAGAAAGCCGCGCCAGCCCGCCTCCTCCGCGACACCGACAAACGGGATCATCACCAGAAACCCGGCGGGGAGCATATACCACGGCGAGCCGTTCGGCGTTCCGCGCCAAAGCGCGAAGACAAGCGCCGCCAGACAAAAGCCCGCCGTCAGCAGGACGGCCCGCCCTCTGTCCTCCGCCCGGACCAGCCGCCCCAAAAAGGCCCGCCATCCGATCTTTTCCCGCCGGAGCGCCAGAAGCAGCGCCGACAGAAACGGCGCGGGCGTGGAAAACACCAGCCCGATCAGCGCATAGAGCACATAGCCCGCCGTGACCTCCCCGCTTTGCGCATACGCGGCGGCGCAGGGCCGGAGCCAGATATTCAGCGTCACAAAGGTGAACGCCCAGAAGGCCGCCACCAGCAGCAGATAAAGCCAGAGGCTTTTTGTCTCCCTTTTCATCGGTTTTCCTTCCTTCGTGCAATTGCCAAAAGACAAACGCAGAGCGGCCGGCTTTTCGTCGGTTCAGCTCTGCGTCTCAGCGTCTGGCTTGGTCTTGTATTCGGTTTTGCACGCCCGCACGGAGATCAGGAAGGTCCCTTTGCATTTCGGGCAGAACAGCGGAAAGTTTTCCAAAACCGTATCCTGCCGCACCTGCGTCCGGGTCTTCCCATGACACGCCGGGCACAGCAGCCACCGGGTCTCATCGCCGCTCATGGCTTTCCTCCGTCCCCGCCTTCACAAACCGCAGCATCGCCTGAAACTCCGTGGACAGCATCTGTCCAAGCGTTTCCTCCGAAAAGCGGCACATCCGCGTGGCGCACAGCGCGCCGACCCCGAACGTGTAGATCCACACGTTTTCAAAAAGGAGCTTTGCCTCCGCCTCGCTCATATCGTATTCCTCCCGGAGCCGGCTGATGCAGTTCTCCGCCGTGGGGCCAAGCTCTCCGAATACGTCGTCAAAGCGGACGGCGTTCCGATTCTCCCGCATAAACAAAAGCTGATACAGCTTCGGCTCCTGCGCGCCGAACAATACCATCTGCATCCCCACCTGCTTGAACAGGGGCATGCCGGGCAGTCTCTGCTCCGCGAAGCTTTCAAAACGGCGCATGGCGGCGGCGCGCACCGCCTCCTGCACCTCCTTCATACCGGCGAACACCGTAAAGATCGGCCGGGCCGAGCTGCCGAGCGCGTCGCCCAGCTCCTTCGCCGTGAGCGCCTCCACGCCCTTCCGGGACACGATGTCCAGCGCCGTCTGTACGATCTCTTCTCTTGTGAATTTCGGTTTCGGCGGCATAGGGAGTTCTCCTTTATAATAAAACAGTCGTTTTGAAACGTACATTTTGAAACAAGCGTTTTAGATTATAAACACAGCGCGGCCCGCTGTCAACCGCCTTTTCGCAAACGCTCCCGGCAAAGCCGTCTCAGCCTTCCATATCCATGCTTTTCAGCAGGCGGGCCGCATGCCGCGCCTGTCGGAGATAGATCGCCCGGTTGGCCGCCCCGGAGGTATAATACTGCCCATAATAGTCGCAGACGGCGATCTGATAGAAATACAGCCGATAGAGATTTTCCAGGTCGTAGTCGTTCAGCGTCCCGTACCGGCAGTAGGCCCGGACATAGCGCGCGAGAAGCGGCCGGTCGATCCGGCCGTCCGCACAGCAGGGCGCGCTGTAGACAAACGAGCGCATAAGCTCCCAGACAACGGGATGGACGCAGGCCGCCGTCCAGTCGATGACGGCGGTCAGCCGCCCGTCCCGGCAGAGAAACTGGCTGATAAAATAGTCCCCGTGCGTATTGCGGAGCGTCAGCCGGCTCAGGTCGAACATCCACGCCGGAAATCGCTCCATCCGATCGATGCGCCATCTTAATTCTTCGGCGCTTTCGGTATCGCCAAGCCGGACGGCCGCCGCCAGTGAGCACCGATAGGATGCCAGCGCGCGCTGCGGCGTCATGCCGGCAAAGAAGCCCGCGCCAATGCCCTCCGGGAGCGCGGGATACGCCCGCAGCACACAATGGATCTTCCCCAGCAGCTCCGCCGATTCCATCAGCAGCGCCTCCGAGGCGCTGTTCCATTCCGGCGTCAGCCTCGGAAGGCGCCGCTGCACGGTAAACACGCGCCCGGCGGCGTCCCGCGAAAGGCAGCCGCCCGCTCTGTTTTTCAGAAAATCGCAGGCGGGAATGCCCTGCGCCCGCAGAAAGGCGCACAGCCGAGGCTCCTCCTCCGGGTGGTTTATCCCGCTGGCCGCGGGGAATTTCATAACGTATTCCCCCTCGCCGCAGCGCAGAAACCAGGTGCCTGAGCCGGCCCCCTCCGCGGCCCGCCGCGCATGGCGGAGAGAAAGCCCGTACTGCTCGCGCAAAAGCCGCTCAAGCATGGCCTTCTATAAACGCCGCAAGCGGCGGGATGACCTTTTCCTTCCAGTAGCGTCCGCCATCCGCCGTCCGATCCACGAGCCGCTTGTTATACAGCTCCCGCCGCAGCGCCGCGGGGTCGTGAAAAAGCGTCCATTCGTCCAGCAGCGCGTTGATTTCCGGCTCGGAATACAGACGCCCGTCCTCAAGCCTCCCGGCCAGATACCACAGCGCCATCCTCTTTTTCCGCTCCTTCGCCGGCAGGGCGGTCAGCCGCCCGTCCGCATCCAGAAACGGCCGCAGGGCGCGCAGCTCCTGTTCCATTTCCTCACGCTCCCTTCCCGTCCGTCGGGGCGGAGATAAGGGTGATCTGTCTTGTTTTGCTTCCCTGCGCGGCCCGGACGTCCATGTATTTCAGAGCGACCCGGTTGATCTCCGAAAGGAAATCCATAAACTCGCCGTCCGTCAGCGTCAGCGTGCAGGTCGTCATCAGCAGCATGTCCCGCCGGGGATCGGCCCCGCCGCCCGCAAAGTATTTGGCAAACGACGCGCAGATGCCGAGAAGCGCCGCCTGCACGCCGGCGCCGTCCGCGTCGTCGATCTCCAGCGCGCTTCTGTTCAGCCGGTAGACGTTCTCCACCGTCCCCCGGATCCGGTTTTCGCCCGCGACCGTCAGAACGGCGTGCTCGGCCAGAAGCTTCACATGGCGGTACAGGCTCGCGCTCGGAACGTCCGGCATAGCCTTCCGGAGGTCCTTGACCGTTCCCGTTTCGTGGAGCAGAAGATACTGAAATATTCTCTGCCGCACCGGGTTCATCACAAGCTCCGCCGTTTCCATCGGTCATCCGCTCCTTCAACCATTCTTGTTATAGATTATATTCTCATTTTTGATAATGTCAAGTCCTAATCCTTTTCGCCGCTTCCCGTTCAAAGCCGCCCCGGATGCGCCGCGCTTTTCGAAAAAGCGGCGGAGCCCGCCGAAGCGGACCCCGCCTGTGGGTCTGTCTGAATGCGATCCCCCGGCCTGTCGTCCCACGCCGGAAGCTCTTCGGTGCACCGCCGAGAGCCGTCATCTGTTCTTCTTTTTGTACCCGCAGTCGCAGTACGGCCCGCCGGAGGCCAGCGTGTACTGCCGCACGAAGTCCGTCACGCCGCCCGCCTCGCTCATGGTATAGTCCAGCCGACACATCGCCGGCGTCAGGTCGTACAGCCCCAGCTCCTTCATCAGCACGCAGATGCCGCACCGGGTAAAGCGCCCCTCGTAGCCGCTGCCGTCGGGATATTCGTAAAAGTCCATGTTCCAGGAATACGGATTGCGGTCGGCGGCCCTGAGCGCGGCGGTCGCCTTCATGCCGGCTATGTCCTTTTCGGTATACTTCGCCTTCCCGCTCCGGCGGCAGAACCACTTCATCGGCTTCGTCATCATGGCCCTGGCATAGTATTCCGTCAGCGGCTCCACCGCCGGCCGCTGCGGCATGGAGAGAACGAACGCGCCGAGCATGGCGCAGTTGACGATGTTCATCTTAAAGCGGTCGGCCTTTTCAAATTCCGGCAGCCGGGCGATGATCTCCCGGTAGCGCGTTTTCGCCTTTTTGGCCGCAAGCCTTGCCGTGTCCTCGCTACAGCCGAACACCTCCGTCAGCTGTGTACGGAACGAGCGGGCAAACAGCGCCCACATACCCACGGGCATTCCAACGTATTTCATGCTGTGCCTCCCTGTTTTATTTCCCGGAGGGGCCAAGCTCCGGATATTTGATCAGATCGTAAAGCACGCCGCTGCCGCCGAAGCGGCGCGTCCCGGCAAGCTTCATGCCGAGATGCACGTATTTTTCGCATTTGGAGGCGGCGTCGGTATCCAGGATCACCGGCACGCGCAGCCGCTCGCCCTCCGCGAAGGCCATGTCCATGACGCGGCGCATATAGCCCTGCCCCTGATACGGCTCGCGCACACACACCAGCCCAACGTAAATATACGGCTTTTTCTCCCGGTCAAGCTTTTTCCCCAGCCCTGCGCCGCCCTTTGCCATGATCGACGTGAAGCGGAAAAGCTCCTTCGGCTGCATGGAGCCGAGCAGCCCCCTGGCCAGAGGCAGCATCGCCCCCGGGGGCACCTTCTGGCCGGGAGCCTGTAGGCAATGTAAGCCTCGCCGCGCTCGCCCGTCGTGTGCAGCATGCCGGCGCGCAGCGCCATCCGCACATAGCCGCCGATGAACGCCGCCACGGCCTCCCGCTCCGGAAACGCGTCGATCAGGCCGCGCTCGCCGCCGTAGTCGTAATATCCGAAGGCATGGCCGATGTCGTAAACGACGCTCTCCTCCAGCTCCGTGACCTTCATGCTCCGTCCCCTTCTTCCTTTTTTCTCAAAACCGCCGCCGCGCACGGGATGCGCCCCCTGCACAGGATGTAATCCGCGTCCGCGTAGCCGGCGTCCGCGAAAAACTGCCGGTAGGTATCCGGCGTGAATTCCCGCTTGAAATCCGCGCCCGCCCGGCCGATGGCGCCGGAAACGCGGTTCGTCCCGCCCTGCTCCGTCCGGTTCATGTAGGTGGGGATCACGAGCCGGCCGCCCGCGCGGCACACCCGGTCAAGCTCGCGCAGCGCCCGGTACGGCTCGTCCAGCAGGTGGATGACATTTGCGGCGACCACCATGTCAAAGCGTCCGTCGGCGTAGGGCAGGCGCAGGATGTCGGCCCGCTCAAAGCGCACATTGCCGTATTTCCGGCACTTTTTCTCCGCCCGCCGGAGCATGTTGGCGGAAATGTCCGTAGCGGTCAGGCTCCGGCAGCCGGGCGCAATCACCTCGGTGAGCAGACCCGTGCCGCAGGCGCACTCCAGCACGTCGTCCTCCGGCGATACCAGCTCCCGCACGGCCGCGCAGACCGCCCGATCGGCCTTTCGGTTTATCCCCTCGGCGAAAATATCATACGCCCATGCGACCCGATCCCAGAACATTTTTTCTCCTCCGTGTCATGTGCCGCCGTTTCCCCGCGGGAGCGCCGGCGGCGCTTTTCCTCTTCCGATTTTCCGGTCGCGCTCTCCGTCTCAGCGGAGGAAGACCGTCATGACCGCCGACAGAGCCGCCGAAAGGACGGCCATGCCCACCGTGCCGAACAGCCACTTCCGGCTCCGATCCCTTGCCGTGATATACGGCTTGAGATCCTCCGTGCCGGGAATGGTCCAGGCCCTCGTGTGCCCGACCCAGAGCTCGTCTATCCCGAAGCGGTCGATCAGATTCATCACCGACAGGATCACGAACAGCTGCCACAAGCCGGCGAAAAAGCCGCGCGCGCCGTTGACCGCATAGACGCACGCCAGCACATAGGCGATATAGCCGGGGATGCAGACGGCCTTGAACAGCAGGGCGTTTCGCCGGATGCGCTCACGGGTGGTCAGCCCCAGCTCCACGCACCGCGCCTGCACCTCCGGGCTGTAAAGATGCACCATGCCGACCGCGCCCTTCCGAATGCCCACGGCGCAGACCAGAACGAGCAGAGCGCCCAGTCCCAGCCCCTCGACAAGGGTTTTCAACAGCAGCTCCTTCATTGCAGATACCTCCCGGCTTCCGCCTCCAGCGCACGCCATGTGGGGTAGTCCGCGCCGTATTCGTCGAAGAACCGCTTCAGATCCCGGTTCAGCGCGCTCATCTCGCCGACCGCGTTCATGGCGTGGTCGGACACGCAGATCTTTCCGAGACTCGTCGCGCAGATGAGCCTGAAAAAGCGCAGGCAGGTCCTGCGGTACGCGGCGCCCTCAAATTCCGCGTCCTCCTTCGGGAGGATGGTGTGCCCGGCGCTCCGGATGGCGCGGTAGCCCTCGATGTTCGCGTCAATCAGGCGGCTGAGATAGGCCGTATTGCCCTTGAGCTTTTTCAGGTTGCCGTCCGTCCTGTAGCACGCGAAGGCCGCCGGCAGCACGAACGCCGCGTGGCAGAGAAGATAATCGCCCATGTTCGGCTCGTAGGTCACCTTGTATTTCGTGCCGCCGAAGATCTGCCCGATCAGCTCCTCCTGCGACGGCGCGTCCGCGAGCTGGCCGACGGTGATTTTCTTCATGTCGACGGACGCCACGCGGTCGGGCTCCCGGTGCCCCGCCGAGGACGCGAAGGCGAACAGTACGTTCTTCTCCGGCAGCGACGCGGCGAGCGCCTGCGCGCGCACGTTGTTGCCCACAAAGACGATGTTCGCCGTCGGATTCGCGCGCAGCGTCTCCAGAATTGAGTCGAGCTGCGTATAGCGCAGGACGACGAAGATCACGTCGTACCGGTCCTCAGGCTTCAGCTCCGTCACGACCGGCATGCGGCTGACCGACACGCGGGGTGAAAACTTGTCCTTGATCCGCAGGCCGTTTTTCTCAATCTCCCCGGCCCACTTTCCCCGCGCGAGCAGGGTAACGTCCTTCCCCGCCCGCAGCAGATTTCTCGCCAGATTGCAGCCGAGCACGCCCGCGCCGAATACCAGAATTCTCATCGCTCAGTCCCCCGTTTCCAGATAAATATTATTTTGCTTTTTCCTCTGCCGTGCGGCCCAGACGGCGTTTGCGGCCATCCAGATGCACAGCGCCGCGTTGCCCGAGCCCTGGCTCAGCACAAAATCCCGCGTCGAAACGTCCGCGCCGAGCAGACTGCTTCTTTGATACGCTTTGATCGTCATGCGTTTCCTCCTCCGTGCAGGGCGGGCGTTTTTTTGCTCTGGTTAGAGTATATTAACCGCGCCGCTTTCAAAAAGCCGCCTTCCGGCAGCTCTCCGGCGGCTCCTGCGCCGCCGCCCGCCATACTTTAGCATGTAATATTCTGATTTTCAATAGACAGCCGGAATTTTCCGCCCCGGCCCGCACGCAAAAATATCCTGCCGTCCGTAAAGCCGGGCGGCAGGATGCTTTCTTTATGTCGTTATTACGATTTCTCCTCCTCTTCGCCGGACGGCACGCGAACGACGGAGAGCTTTTCCACGCGCTTGTCGTCCGCCTCCAGAACCGTCACGACGCAGTCGTCGTAGCGGAAGCTGTCGCCGGCGCGGGCAAAGCCGTCGAGCATTTCCATGCACCATCCGCCGACGGTCTCGCTTTCGAAATCAAAGCGATCCTCGTCCAGACCAAGAAGCTCCACGAAATCGCCCACGGACATGTCGCCGTCCAGACAGAGCGTTCCGTCGTCCTGCTCGGTCACCTCCGGCTCCACCTCGTCCGTTTCGTCCCATATATCGCCCACGATGGTCTCCAGAATATCCTCCATCGAAACGACGCCGGCCGTTCCGCCGTATTCGTCGGTAACGATGGCCAAATGCGTTTTCAGGCGGCGGAGCTGTTCGAGCAGCTTCGGCAGCTTGACGGTCTTGTAAACGAAGCAGGGCGGGCTGAGCAGCGGCCGGATGTCCGGCTTTCCGTCGCCGTCCAGCATGGCGCGGTACAGCGCGTTGAGATGCAGCACGCCGATGATGTTGTCCGTGTCGCCCTCGTAGACGGGGATGCGGGAATAGGGCGCGTCCGAAAGCTGCGCCATGATCTCGTCGAAGCTGTCCTCGATGTCGACGGCCAGCATATCCACGCGCGCGGTCATGACCTCGCTGGCGGAGATGTCGGAGAAGTCCAGCGCCGACAGCAGCAGCTCGCTGCGGTCCTCGTCAAGCACGGCCTCATCCTCCGCCGTCTCGATGATCGACTGCAGCTCCTCCACGGCCGCCTCCTGGCTGTCCCCGCCGCTCTCGCCGCTCATGCGGCCCGTGATGAGCCGGACCAGCCGCACGACGCACCAGACCGCGGGATACAGCACAACGTTCAGCACCCGCAGAATGCCGGCAAAGGCCAGCGCAACGCGGTTCGGGTTCTTTTTGGCGACGATCTTCGGCATCGTCTCGCCGAAGATGATGATGAGCAGCGTCGTGACGACCGTGGCCGCCGTGGCACAGGCGCCCTCCGGCGCCGCGAGCCGGACGGAGATCAGAATGGCGATGACCGACGAGATCGACGAGGCCGCGATGTTGACCAGGTTGTTCCCGATGAGGATGGTGGAAAGGGCCGTGTCGTAGTTTTCGATCAGGCGCAGCGCGCGCGCCGCCTTCCGGCTGCCGTCGTCGCGCATCCCCTCCAGCCGCAGGCGGTTGGCCGAGGACACCGCCATCTCCGACGCGGAGAAAAACGCCGAGCAGAGGATGCACAACACAAATCCGATGTAATACAGCGTCATGCCTCGCCGCCTCCTTCCTCCGGCCCTAGCCGGCGGGCGATCAGCTTGCGGATGCGGTGGCGGCTGATGTCGGAGATCACGAATTCCAGCCCGTGATAGGTAAAGCGGTCGCGCTGGTGCGGCATGAAATCAAACTGGTCGAGCGTCCACTCCGCGAGCGAGCGGTGAACGATGCTCTCGTCGTCCTCCGGATCCTCGAAATCGAGCAGATCGAACGCCTCGCCCACGTCCAGACTGGCGTCCAGCTCATACCGGCCGCCGCCGAGGGGCGTGAAGTATTCCTTCACTTCGTCCTCCTCGTCCCATATCTCGCCGACGAGCTCCTCCAGTATGTCCTCCACGGTGACGACGCCGGCGGTCCCGCCCCAGGCGTCCGTCACAACGACCATGTTCAGCCGCCGGCGGCTCATCTCCGGGAGCAGATCGTCCACCTTCGTGCCGGCCGGGACGAAGACCGCCTCGTCCAGCAGCGGCCGCAGCTCCAGCGCGTCGCCCTGCTGCAGATAGGCCTTGATGAACCGGCGCATCGGCAGGATGCCGATGATGTTGTCGATGCTGCCCTCGTACACCGGCATGCGGCTGTGGCGCTGCGTTTTCACATACGCCGCCACCTGCGCGCCGCTCCACGCGGCGTCCACCGCCGCCAGATCGACCCGCGCCGTGAGCACGTTTTCCGCCGTCACATCCGCGAAGGCCAGCGCCGACTGGATCAAATCGCCCTGTTCCTCGTCCAGATTGCCCTTGTCGGTCATGTCCTCGACCAGATCGTACAGCTCATCCGCCGTGACGGACACCTCGCTGTCGCCCTTGGTAAGCCTGGCCGCCGCGTTTCCGATCGCCGTCAGCACCGCCGAAAGCGGGGCAAAAATGCGTACAAAAAAGCCGAGCGCCGCTGCGTTCTGCAGGCAGAAGCGTTCGCTGTAGAGCTTGGCAATGCTCTTCGGGAGCATCTCGCCCGCGAAGAATACCACCACCGTCGTCACGACCGTGCCCCACGCAACGTACGAAATACCCCACAGCTTCGTGACCAGCAGCGTCACAAGCGCCGCCGAGGCAAGGTGGGTTATATTCGTGCCGATGAGGATCGTCGTGATCGCCCGGTCAAAATTGTCCAGGATCCAGATCGCGCGCTTGGCGCGGCTGTCGCCCTTGTCCATGCGCGCGCGCAGCTTTGAGCGCGACACCGTGGCAAAGGCCGTCTCCGTCACGGCAAACCAGCTCGCGCTCAGGATCAGCGCGAGGATCACCACAACGTAAAGCAAAATCGTATTGCCGGATATACTACCGCCATCATCCATGGTAGGACGATCACACTCCTTCTCTTTTTTATAAAAAATCCCTGTTATTCTATCACCACTTGGCCCGCGCGTCAACTGTTCTGGATTTGCCGGACTTCCTATGGTATAATCAAATTATGGTTAGATTGATATTGGGCCGTGCCGGCACCGGCAAGACCGGCCGCATTTTTAACGAAATAGCCGCCCGCGTCGCCGCCGGCGAGGGCGGGACGATCCTTCTCGTCCCCGAGCAGTACAGCCACGAGGCCGAGCGCGAGCTCTGCGCGGCCGCGGGCGACCGCCTGTCGGCTTACGCGGAGGTGATGAGCTTCACGGCGCTGGCGCGCCGGGTCTTTTCCGACTGCGGCGGCGCGCGCGAGCTTCTGGACGCCGGCGGGCGGCTGCTGTGCATGGCCGTGGCCGCGGAGGAGGCCGGCGGCGCACTGCGGCTTTACAGCCGCGCGCGGCGGAACGTGCATCTTCTCACGGCGCTCATAAGCGCCGTGGACGAGCTGAAAAACGCGGGGCTGGACGCGCCGGCGCTGATGGAGGCCGCCGCGCAGGCGGACGGGGCGCTGGCCGACAAGCTGACGGACCTCGCCGTGCTGCTGGAAGCCTTCAACGCCGTGCAGGGCCGCTCCGGCGCGGACAGCGCCGACGCGCTCGCGCTGCTGGCGGAGCTGATCGGCCAGTCGTCCGCCGTGTGCGGCTGCTTCTATGTGGACGGCTTTACGGATTTCACGGCGCTCGAGCGCGGCGTGCTGCGCGCGATCATCGCCGCCGGCGCGGATATCACCGTCTGTCTCAGCTGTACCGGCGACGACGGATCCGGCCCCTACGTTCTGCCCGCGCGGACGGCGCGCTGGCTGGAACGGACGGCGGAGGAGCAGGGCCAGACGTGCCGGCGCGAATGGATGGAGCGCGCCGGAGACGACACGCCCATCGATTTTTTCTGCGCGCATCTGTTTGATTTTTCCCGGCCGGAAGCGCCGGGAAACGACGGCTCCGTGACGCTCGTGACCGCGGCGACGCCCTACGAAGAATGCGAGCTGGCCGCCGCGCGTATGCGCGCGCTGGCACAGGCGGGCTGCCGCTGGCGGGACATAGCCGTGGCCGTGCGCGGCTTTGACGGCTGCCGCAGCGCGCTGGAGGCCGCCTGCGAGCGCTACGGCGTGCCGCTGTTTCTGTCCGGGCGGGGCGACATTCTCCGCAAGAGCCTGCCGCTCGCCATCACCTCGGCGCTCGAGTGCGTGACGCACGGCTGGGAATACGAGGCCGTTTTCGGCTATCTGAAAACCGGACTGGCCGGGATCGACCCCGCCGAGCTGGACGAGCTGGAAAACTACGTCATTCTCTGGTCCGTCCGCGGGCGGATGTGGCAGCGGCCCTTCACACAGCATCCCGACGGCTACAACCAGCCCGTTTCGGACGCCTCGCGGGAGCGTCTGAAGACGCTCGAGCTTCTGCGCGGGCGCATCGCCGCGCCGCTGCAGCGTCTGGAACGGGCGCTCTCCGCCGCACAGACGGCCCGCGCGCACGCCATGGCGCTGGCCGATTTTCTGGAGGACATCGCTTTGGCCGAAACGCTGGAGGCGCGCGCCGCGGCGCTGGACGGGCGCGGCGATGCGGCGGCGGCCATGGAATACCGCCAGCTCTGGGAGCTTGTATGCACGGCGCTGGAGCAGTTCGCGCTCACGCTCGGCGATATGCCGATGGACGCCGAGCGCTTTGCGGCGCTGTGGACGCTGATGCTAAGCCAATACGACGTGGGCGTGATCCCCGTGTCGCTCGACCGCGTGCAGGCCGGCGAGATGGACCGGATGCGCCGGCGGCACATCCGCCATCTTCTCGTGCTCGGCGCGACCGACGAGCAGCTTCCCGCGCCGGACGAGGGCGGCGGGATCTTCTCGCCGGACGAAAAGGCCCGGCTGAACGGGCTCGGTCTGGACCTGCCGGACGCGGAGGAGGCGCTGGGGCGCGAATTCGGCGTGATCGTCAACTGCCTGTCCCTGCCGTCGGACACGCTCTGGATATCCCACCCGCTCACCGCGGCCGACGGGAGCCCGGCGCGTCCCTCGCTCATCGTTCAGCGGGCGCAGGCGCTTCTCGGTCTTCCGGACGAACGTGGAAACGTTCTCGCCGCCCGTCTGGGCGCCGCATCCCCGGCGCGCTCGCTCGCGGTTCTGGCCGCGGCGGGCGACCCCTCGCCGGAGGCCGCCGCCGCGCTCGCCTTTTTCCGTTCGCGCGGCGAGGCGGAGGAACCGGAACGGCTTGCCCGCGCGGCAAGAGCCGGACGCGGCTGTCTCTCGCCGGAGGCCGTGCGCGCCATTTACGGGAAGAAGCCCGCGCTCACGGCCAGCCGCGCCGAAAAATTCAACAGCTGCCGCTTCGGCTATTTCCTCCAATACGGTCTGAAGGCAAAGCCGCGCCAGAGGGCCGTGTTCGACCCGCGCGATTACGGCAGCTTTCTGCATGAGATACTCAAAAACGTCGCCCAGGACGCCATGGACGCCGGCGGCTTCAAGGCCGTCACGCGCGCCCAGATCGAAAAATTCACCGACCGCCGTGTGGACGAATACATAAGCCGCGAGCTGGACGACTTCGCGGAAAAGACGCCGCGCTTCATCTATCTGTTCCGCCGTCTTCGCACGACGGTGCGCGCCGTGTGCGCGGATATGTGGGAGGAGCTGTCCCGCAGCGAATTCACGCCGCTGGAGATGGAGCTCGATCTCACGGCCGGGGACGTGCTGGAGCCGGAGGAGAACGGCAGCGGCGTGCGCTTTTCCGGACGGGTCGACCGGGTGGACGGCTGGCTGCATAACGGGGTCCTGTATCTGCGCGTGACCGACTATAAAACCGGCGTGCGGAAGTTTTCGCTGTCCGATCTCTGCCGGGGAATGGACATGCAGATGCTGCTGTATCTGTTCACGCTCACGCGCCGCGCAAAGACGCATTTCGGCGCGCAGGAGCTGCGGCCGGCCGGCGTGCTGTACGTCCCGGCGCGGCAGGCGCAGGTCACGGCGGACAGCGAGCCGGACGACGAGGCGCTCGACGCGCTGAAAAAGGACGGCGTGCGCCGCAGCGGCCTTGTGCTGGACGACCCGGAGGTGATCGAGGCGATGGAGCCGGGCGCGTCCAAGCGCTTCCTGCCCGTCAGGCTTTCCAAAACCGGCGCACCGTCCGGCGACGCGCTGGCCACCGCCGAGCGCTTCGGGGCGCTCGAGCGCTACATCGACCAGACGCTCGGCCGGCTGGCCGAGGCGCTGCGCGCGGGAAGCGTGCAGGCCGATCCCTGGTTCAAAAACGCCCGGGACAACGCCTGCGCCCTGTGCGACTACGCCGACGCCTGCCTGTTTGACGCGCAGAATGACCCGATGCGCCCCGTGACGGCGCTGAAAACATCCGAAGCATGGGAGAGGATCGAGCATGGCGGGATTTGAACTGACAGCGGCACAGGCCGAGGCCGTCATGACGCGCGGCTGCCCCGTTCTGGTATCGGCGGCGGCCGGAAGCGGCAAGACCCGCGTGCTCACGGAGCGGCTGCTGGCGCGCATACAGGAGGGCGAGGACATCGACCGCTTCCTCGTCATCACCTTCACGCGCGCAGCGGCCGCGGAACTGCGCGGCCGCATTCTGGAGGAGCTGGACCGGCGCGTCGCCGAGACGCCGAACGACGCGCACCTGCGGCGGCAGACCGCGCTTTTATACCGCGCGCAGATCGGAACGATCGACTCGTTCTGTCTGTCGCTTCTGCGCGAGCACGCCAGCGCGCTCGCGCTCAGCCCCGGCTTTTCCGTGCTGGAAACACAGCGCGGCGAGGCCATGCGCGCGCGCGCGCTGGACGAGGTGCTGGACGAGGCGTATGAGCGCATCGCGGACGACGAGCCGCTGCGCGCGCTGGTCGACACGCTGGGCGCCGGGCGCGACGATCAGAAGCTCGCCTCGCTGATTTTGTCGCTGCACACGCAGATGCAGAGCCGCGCCTTCCCCGAGCAGTGGGCCGAGCAGGCGCTGGAGGCGCTGGAGCGTCCGGCGGAGGACGCCGGGCAGACGCCCTGGGGCCGCTGGCTTCTGGACGACGCGGCCGCCGAGGCAGACTGGCGTGCGGCGGAGCTGGAGCGCGCGCTTTCGCTCATGCGCGCAGACGCCGCCATGGAAAAGGCCTACGGCGGCGCCTACGCCGAGGCCGCGCTGCTTTTCCGCGATCTGGCGCGCTTTTGCCGCGCGGGCGGCTGGGACCGGGCCGCCGGCCATGTCCGGCAGGGCTGGACGCTGCGGCTCGGCGCGCTGCGCGGCTACGAAGACGAGGAAAAGAAAGCGCGCGTGAAGACCGCCTGGGACGACGGAAAGGCCGCCTGGGGGCGGCTGAGCGAGGCGCTCGCCGGACAGGGGGACGCGCTTTTGCGGGAGCTGCGCGCCTCCGCCGTGCCGCTGCGGCGGCTGATGGAGCTGGTCATGGCGGTCGACCGGAATTTCACCGCGCGCAAGCGGCGGGCCGAGGTCTGCGACTTTTCGGATGCGGAGCATCTGTGCGTAAAGCTGCTGGCGCAGCCGGACGGAACGCCGACGCCTCTGGCCGGTCAGATCGCCGGCCGCTTCCGCGAGGTCATGGTGGACGAATACCAGGACGTCAACGCCGTGCAGGAGCTGATATTCCACTGTCTGTCCGGCTGCGGCGAGCGGCTGTTCGTCGTCGGCGACGTCAAGCAGTCCATTTACCGCTTCCGGCTGGCCGACCCCGGCATTTTCCAGCGAAAATACGACGAGTTTTCCGCCGACGCACACGCGAAGCGCGTGCTTCTGCGGGAAAACTTCCGTTCGAGTCGGCAGGTGCTCGACGCGGCAAACGCCGTGTTCGGCGCGATCATGTCCCCCGCGCTCGGCGAGATCGAATACAACGACGAGGCGCGGCTGGTCTGCGGGCTGGGCGACGCGGCGGACGGGCCGCTGCCGGAGCTGTGCGTGGTCGACTGGGACGGGGGCGACGAGCTTCCGTCGAAAACCGAGGCGGAGGCCCGCTATGTCGCTGAGCGCATCCGCGCCATGGTGCAGTCGCGCGAGCTCATTCTCGACGGCGGCGAGCGCCGCCCCGTCGGCTACGGCGACATCGCCGTGCTCCTTCGCGCGCCGGGCAGCGCGGGCGCGATATACCGCCGGGCGCTGGCCGAGGCGGGCGTTCCCGTCAACGCGCGGCAGGGCGGCGATTTCTTCGCCCAGAGCGAGATACGCTTCGCCGTTTCCATGCTGGCCGTGCTGGACAATCCCCGGCAGGACGTGCCGCTGATCGCGGCGCTGCGCGGCGCGCCGTTCGGCTTCACGCCCGACGAGCTGGCCGCCGTCCGTGCCGCGGCGCAGGGCGATTTCTGGACGGCGCTGTGCGCCCGCGCGGGATCGGACGAGCGCTGTGCGCGCTTTACGGCGCTGGTAGACGAGCTGCGCGACCAGGCGCGCGAGCTTTCCACCGACGCGCTCGTGCGGCGGATGTACGAGCGCACGGGCCTGATGGACGTCTGCTGCGCCATGCCGGACGGCCGCCGGCACACAGCCAATCTCATGTCGCTGTACGAATACGCGCGGCGCTTTGAGTCCGACGGCTATCGCGGGCTGTTCCGCTTTGTCGGCTGGCTGCGCGGTCTGGACGAGCGCGGCGAGGAGCCGCCGGCGGCCGCCGTCCCCGGCGCCGTGCAGATCCTTTCGATCCACGGCTCAAAGGGGCTGGAGTTCCCGGTCGTGTTCCTCGCCGACAACAGCCGCCGCTGGAACCGCGGCGTGCCGGAGGGCGTTTTGTGCCACGAGGAGCTTGGTCTCGGCATGCGCATCACCGACGCCGCGCGCGGCGTGAGCTGGCCGGCGCTGAGCTGGCGCGCCATTGCCGCCCGGCGCCGCCGCGAGGAGCTGAGCGAACAGATGCGCGTGCTGTACGTCGCCATGACGCGCGCGCGCGAACGGCTCATCATGAGTTGCGCCGTCAAAAATGCCGCCGAAAAGCTCGAGGCGATGCACGCCGGGCCGGGCCCGCTGGACCCGCGCCTTCTGGCGGCCGCGCCGGACGCGGCGACGTGGCTGCTGCGCGCAGCCGGGGCCGACGGCGGCCGGCACATCACGCTGTGCATCGTCCCCACGCCGGAGCGGCGCGAGGCGGAGGCCACGCCGGACCCCCCGCCCGTTCCGGCCGACCCCGCCCTCATTTCGCGTCTGGCGGAAAACGCCGCCTGGCGCTATCCCTTCCCGTCCGCCGTCACGCTCCCGTCCAAGCTCACGGCCACGGAGGCCAGACGTCTGGAGGCGGCGCACAGCGACCCCGAGGCGGAGAGTCTCGCACCCGCACACCGCGGCTTCAGACGGCCGGACTTCGGCCGCGGCGACCGTCCGCTCAGCGGCACGGAGCGCGGCATCGCCGCCCATCTCGTCATGCAGCACATCGACCTTTCGCAGACGGACAACCGCGGCCAGATCGCGGATGAGATCGCACGGCTTCAGACGGCCGGCTTCCTGACGGCGCGGCAGGCCCGGGCCGTGGACCCGGACGATATACTCGCCTTCTTCCGCTCCGCTCTTGGCCGGCGGGTCCGGGCCGCCGACCGGCTGTGGCGCGAATTCCGCTTTTCGCTGCTGTGCCCCGCGCCGACCTGGTTCCCCGACGCGCCCGCGGACGAGCAGATACTGCTTCAGGGCGTCATCGACCTGTGCATCGAGGAGGCGGGCGAGCTGACCGTCATCGACTTCAAGACCGACGCCTCGATACGGCCGGAGCTGTACGCCGGCCAGCTCCGCGCCTACGCCATGGCCATGCGGCGCATCACCGGCAAGCCCGTCCGCGCCGCCGAGCTTTGGTATCTGCGGAAAAAAGTACGCAAAAGCCTTGCAATAGAAGCGGAAATGTGCTAAAGTATGCTTTGCGTCTTGTAACGGCGGCACATGGGCCGTACTCAAGACAGTATTCAAATGAGGTGAACATCCATGAAGGAAGGCATCCATCCCAAGTACTATCACACCACGATCAAGTGCGCCTGCGGCAACGTGATCGAGACCGGCTCCACCCGCGAGAACATCACGGTCGAGATCTGCTCGAAGTGCCACCCGTTCTACACCGGCAAGCAGAAGCTCGTTGACACCAGCGGCCGCGTGGATAAGTTCAACAAGAAGTACAACCTGGGCTGATTTTTACAAGACCCGATCTCCCGTTCATGGGACGGAAAAATCCTCCGCAGCGATCGCAGACGCGGTCGGGCGGAGGATTTTTCCGTTTTCCGGCAGACACGGGCGCGCTTCTCCGGGACACGAAAAACACAGGCGGCTGCCGGGATGGGCAGCCGCCTGTTTCGTATGCGGGTTTTCGGGCGCTTTTACACGCGCTTGTCGGTTTTCGGGGGCTCGCCCATGACGAGGCGGGCGCGCTTGCGGGCCGACTCCGTCTGGAGCGTGTCGAGCGTGACCGCCGCCAGAAGCACGATGCCGAGGGCCACATCCTGCCAGTACTGGTTCATGTTCAGGAAGTTCATGCCGGAGTTGAGCACGCCGATGATCAGCACGCCGACGACCATGTTCGACATCTTGCCGCCGCCGCCGCCCATCTTGATGCCGCCGAGCATACAGCCGGCCATGACGGTGAATTCCGCGCCGACGCCCATGGAGTTGTTGACCGAGCCGATGCGGCCGATGTTGACGACCTGCGCCACGCCGAAGAAGAAGCCGGCCAGCGCGAAAATCAGGATGCGCATTTTCGCCACGGAAACGCCGGACAGCGCCACCGCGTCGGGGTTGGAGCCCATGGCGTAGACGTTACGGCCGAAATGGGTCTTGTTGAGGATGAACGCGCCGAGCGCCACCATCACGATGGCGACCAGAACGCCGGTTTTAAGCGCGCCGGAGCCGATGGAGATGTTGTAGCCGCCGATCAGCTTAAAGCCGTCGGACAGGCCCTGATAGGTGCGCGTCATGCCGCCGGACAGAAGATAGGTCGCGCCGTTGAGGATGTACTGCGTGGCCAGCGTGATGATGAAGGGGAACACCTTCAGCCAGGCGTACACCGCGCCGTTGAACGCCGACAGCGCCACGGCCAGCGCAATGCCCACAAGGATCGTCACAAGGAAGCTGCTGCCGCCGAACCATTCCAGATTCACCAGCGCCATCACGATGCCGACCGTGGAGACCAGGTAGCCGGTGGAAAGGTCCATGCCGCCGCCGAGCATGATGAGCGTGATGCCGATGCCGATGATGAGCAGATAGGCGTTCTGGCCCAGGATGTTCAGCACGTTCGCCAGACTGAGGAAGTCGCGCCCCGTGACGGACTTGCAGAGGATCTGGAAAACGATGAGCAGAACGATGAGGACAAGGATCATCATCATGTCCTTGAGCTTGTCAGTGAACTTTTTCATGTGTTATCCCCCGTTTCAGGTTTATCGTTTGCGCCGGTGGAGGCCAGATCGAGGATGCGCTCCTGGGAGAATTCATCCTTTTCCAGCGTCCCGGCCATGCATTTTTCGCCGAAGACCACGATGCGGTCGCTCATGCCCAGCAGCTCCTCCATGTCGGAGGTGACCATGATGATGGCCTTGCCCTGCTCCACAAGCCCGTTCATCAGCTCGTAGATCTCATACTTCGCGCCCACGTCGATGCCGCGGGTCGGCTCGTCGAAGATGATCACGTCCACGTCGGCGGCCAGCGCCTTGCCGACGACGACCTTCTGCTGGTTGCCGCCGGACAGGTTCAGAACGAGCGTCTTGTCCAGATTGGGCGCCTTGATGCGCATGGAGTTTCCGTAATAGTCGGCGATCTCCTTTTCCTTCCTCCGGCTGACGACGCCGAGCTTCGATATCCTGCCGAGAACGTTGTAGACCAGGTTCCAGCTTATCGTCTCGGTCAGGAAGCAGCCCTCGCGCTTGCGGTCCTCCGGGCACAGGCCGATGCCGTATTTGTGCATGGCGTCGGCCGGGCTTTTGATGTTTGCCGGCTCGCCCTTGACGTATATCTCGCCCCACTGCTTCTTCACTTCGCCGAAGATGACCTTCATGATCTCCGTGCGTCCCGCGCCGACAAGCCCGGACACGCCGAGTATCTCGCCCTTGTGCACGGCGAAGGAGATGTTCTTCACGCCGTTGCCCGTGAGATTCACGACCTCCAGCGCCGTCTCGCCCGGCATGACGCTGCGCGGCGGGAAGGTCTGGGTCATTTCGCGGCCGACCATGTATTTGATAAGCTCGGCGCGGTTCGTCTGCGACGTGACCAGCGTGGTGATGTACTCGCCGTCGCGCAGGACGGACACCTTATCGGAGATATCGAATATCTCGTCGAGGCGGTGGGAAATGTATATGATCGCGACGCCCTCCGCCCGGAGCTTGCGGATGATCCGCATGAGGATCTCCACCTCCGCAAGCGACAGCGGCGCCGTCGGCTCATCCAGGATCAGTATGCGCGCGTTTTTGGAAACGGCCTTGGCGATCTCCACGATCTGCATGTGGCCGGGGGTCAGCTCGCGCACGGGCGTGGAAGGGTCGATGTTCACGCCGAAGTCGTCGAACAGGGCCTTGGCCTTTTCGTTCATACGCTTCTGGTTGACCAGCCCCTTCATTTTCTCGCCGTAGCAGATGTTTTCCGCTGCGGAAAGAACGTCAATGAGGTTGAACTCCTGATAGATGCACTCGATGCCGTGGCGGCGGGCCAGGGCCGGCGTCATGGCCGCGCCGGTCTCGCCGTCGACCGTGATGCTGCCGCCGTCGGGCGCGTGCGCGCCGGTGATGGTTTTGATCAGCGTGGATTTTCCCGCGCCGTTTTCGCCCACGATGGCGTGGACCTCGCCGGGGTAGAAGTCGATGGAGACTTTATTGAGCGCCACCACGCCGGGGTAATACTTGACGATGTCGTGCAGGGAGAGAACGGGTGTTTTGTTTTCCAAATGGATGCACCTCTCTTTGGGAATATTGCGAAAATTGAAAAGAGGCGGCGCGGGAAGCTCTCGCGCCGCCTCTCGGTCCTGGTTATATTCGCTTGCAGACTGTCAGTCTCAGCCGATATACTTGGGGGTCTTGTACTCGATGGCGGGGTTCTCTTCGCCCATGGCCCAGCCCTTCTCGAAGCCGTAGATGTTGACGGCCGTGATGGTATCATAGAAGGTCGTGCCGTACTCGAAGTCGTAGCCCTCGGCGCCGCAGGCGGACAGAAGGATGTCGGCCAGATGCTCGCCGGTCAGCACGGGCGGGATGATAACGTCGGGGTTGAGGCCCTCGGCAAAGGCAGCCAGCGCGTCATAGGAAGCGCCGAGCAGAGCCTTGGCGTCGTCGCCGTAGGGGATGGCCGCGTCGCCGTAGGTGGCGTAGCCCTTGACAGCGTTGGCAGAGGGATCTTCCTTGGCCGCGTTATACATATCGGTGAACGCGGTATCCTCGGCGTAGCAGGGGATCACGCAGAAGTCGGCCATATCCAGGCTGTTCTGCTCGCAGAAGTCGGCGATGGCGGAGGCGGCGCCCATGGCTTCCTCCGGCTCGTAGGCGATGAAGATGCGGCAGTCGGGATGCGCGCCCAGCGCGTCCTGCGCGTTGTTGTAAGCGTCAGAGAAGGCGCTCTGGCCATAGCTGGAGGTGGTGGACACGCGGACAAGGTTCTCGGAGCTGTCGACCGTGCCGATCATGGCGTTGGAGCGGTACACGCCGTCCTGGATGTCGGTGTAAACGTCGCAGGCGACCTCATACTTGCCGTCGGCGTTGGCGGGGATGTTGCCGCCCTCGGCCAGACGCTTCTCAAGCCAATCCTGAGCCGCCTCGACGGCGTACATGGCGGTGATCTCATAGGCGGTGTAGACGCAGCCGGAGATGCCGTAGTTGACAGGCTCGGCGCCCAGCATGGCGACGGCGATGCCGGCCTCCAGCGCTTCGATCACGACGTCCTGCAGCATGTCGACGCTCATGGCGGCGATCATCAGCGCGCCGACGTTGCCGGCGGCGATGGCGTCCTCCACGAACTGGACCTGCGCGGAGGGATCGCCGTTGGCGTCCTTCTTCACATACGTCCAGCCCTGACCTTCCATCACGGAGCCCATGGCGTCATTGATCCAGACAAGGCCTTCCGCGCCCGTCGTGGGCAGAACGGACCAGACTTCCTTGTTGCCGTTCCAAGTGAAGTCGACGATGATCTTCTCGGCGGCTTCCTCGGTTTCGGTCTCCTCGGTCTCGGCCGGCTCCTCAGCCGGCTCCGCGGCGGCCTCTTCGCCGCCGGCGAGCTTGGCCTCCACGGCGTCGAGGCGGGCCTCGATGTCGTCGAGCTTGGCGGTCGTCTCCGCGTCCAGGCTGGCCGTGCAGGCGCACAGGCTGAACATCATGGCGACGGCCATGAGCAGTGCAAGAGCTTTTTTCATCTTGTGATTCCTTTCCTTGAAATAGTTTGTGCCAATACTTTGACAGCTACATTATATTTATTTGCCAGACAAAAGTCAAGCAAGCCCTTTGTGAAATAATTATAAACAAAACGTCCGGCCGCGCCTGTTTTTGTAAAGGTGTACATACGGCCCCTCGATTTCTTTAGCGAAATGAATTATTTGAAATTTCACAATAAAAAAATTTCATTTTCCTCTTGCATTTTCGTTTCGGCTGTTTTATAATGCGTCCATACTGAAATTCCCGATGAAAAACTTTTCAAATATCACAGGAGGAAAAACAACATGAAAAAGCTGACGAAAGTTCTCGCTCTTCTGATGGCCGCGGCCCTGCTGGTCTGCTGCATGGCCGGCTGCTCCAGCAGCAGCACCGACGAGCCTGCCGCCGAGACCAAGACCGACGCGCCTGCGGCCGAGCCCGCGGCCGAAACCAAGACCGACGAGACCGGCGCCGATGAGGCCGGCGACACGCCCGATCTGTCGGCCGTGTCCGCGAATCTGACGATGGGCACCGGCGGCGAGTCCGGCACCTATTACGCCTTCGGCGGCGTTCTGGCCAACTACATCGGCCAGAACACCAAGATCGCCATCAACGTCGTCTCCACCGGCGGCACCAAGGCCAACATCGTCGGCATCGACGATATGCTGTATGAGCTGGCCACCGTCCAGTCCGACGTCGCCACCTACGCCTACAACGGCACCAACGGCTTCGAGGACGGCGCCTACACCAGCTTCCGCGTGCTCGGCGCGCTGTACGCCGAAACCGTGCAGATCGTCACCTGCGACCCCGACATCAAGAGCGTGGCCGATCTCAAGGGCAAGAGCGTGTGCGTCGGCGACGTGGGCAGCGGCACCTACTTCAACACGGTGGACGTGTTGGCCGCCTATGACATGACTCTCGACGACATTACCGCCGTTTACCAGTCCTTCGGCGACTCCACCGAGTCGATCAAGGACGGCAAGATCGACGCCGCCTTCATCTGCGCCGGCGCTCCCACGACCGCCGTTTCCGATCTGGCCACCGCCAAGAGCATTTACCTCGTGTCCATCGACGACGAGCATATGCAGAAGCTGCTCGACGCCTGCCCCTGGTACGCTTCCCTGACCATCCCCGCCGGCACCTATGACGGCTTCGACGAGGACGCCACCACCATCACCGTCAAGGCCACGCTGGTCTGCTCGGCCGATCTGGACGACGATGTGGCCTATGCCATCACCGCCACTATCTTCGACAATGCCGACGCCATCACCGAGCTGCACAGCAAGGGCGCGGAGCTTGATCTGACCTTTGCTACCGAGGGCATCGCCGTTCCCTTCAGCGCCGGCGCCGCGAAGTACTACGCCGAGCATGGCATCGAGGTCGCCACGGCCGACTGACCGGACGGACACAAAAGACTGCAAACAGGGCGTGCCGCGGTACCCGCGGCACGCCGATACATATTTAATTCGGAGGTAAACCAACATGGCGCTGCAGGATAAAAACGCAGACCTCAGGAAAAACCGGGCCGCCGCGGCGGAGCACGACGACGGCATGGGCTTTGACCAGTCCGCCGTGGACGAGGTCATGAAAAAATATGACCGCGAATCCAACACGCGCATCTGGGAGGGCTGGCAGAAATGGGTCGTGTACGGCGTCATGGCCGCCTTCGCGCTGTTCGTGCTGTATGTCACGCTGTTCGCCACATGGCTCGATCTGGTGCGCTATCCCTCGTTCGTGGCCGGGATCCTTCTGTGCGGCTATCTGATGTACCCGGCGAAGAAGGGGCTTCAGAAGGTCAACCACATCCCCTGGTACGACTGGATCATTCTGGCTCTCGGGGCCGGCGCTTTTCTGTACATCGCCCTCAACGCGCAGGATCTGACCGTCCGCGCCGTCGGGTACAAGTCGCTGTATTCCTATGAGGTCGTCATCGGCATCATCGGCGTTCTCGCGCTGGTTGAGCTTTGCCGCCGCTCCGTCGGCATTCCCATTTTGTGCGTGGCGGGCTTTTTCCTGCTGTACGCGCTGTATTACTTCTGGATCGGCAAGGGCCTCGGCCCCGCCAAGGCCATCGGCCAGATGACCTACCGGCTGATGTTCACGACCACCGGCGTTCTGACGACGCCCATCCAGGTCTGCGCCAAGTTTATCATCGTGTTTATCATCTTCGGCGCGTTTCTGGAGCGCACTGGCATCGCCAGCTTCTTCATCGACATCGCCAACTGCCTGTTCGGCTCGGCCGCCGGCGGCCCGGCCAAGGTCGCGGTCGTTTCCTCCGCCCTGTGCGGCATGGTGTCCGGCTCGTCGGTCGGCAACACGGTCACGACCGGTTCGGTCACCATCCCCATGATGAAGCGCACCGGCTACAAGCCGGAGTTCGCCGGCGCGGTGGAGGCCGCCGCTTCCACCGGCGGCCAGATCATGCCCCCCATCATGGGCGCAGCCGCGTTCCTGATGGCGGAGTATGTGGGCGTTCCCTATTCCAACATCATCGTGCGCGCCATCCTTCCGGCGTTTCTGTACTTCCTCGGCATCTTCATCGGCGTTCACCTCGAGGCAAAAAAGATGGGCCTGAAGGGCCTCAGCCGCGACCAGCTCCCCGTTTTCAAAAAGCTTGTGAAGCACACCTATCTGCTTCTGCCGCTGATCATTCTGGTCTATCTCGTCTCCTCCGGCACCCGTACGATGGCCTTCTCGGCCGCCGTCGCCATCATCTTTGCCGTCGCCGCGGCAAACTTTGAGCGCAACCCCGCGTTTTCCGCGATCGGCTGCGCGGCGCTGCTGGTGTATCTGTTCGTTCCGCTGTCCGCCGTCGCCTCCACGCTTCTGCTGCTCGTGGGCGTCGCCTCCTGCCTGATCTCGATGCTGAAAAAGGACGTCGTGATGACGCCGGGCGTGTTCTTCGACGCGCTGGCCAACGGCGGCAAGGGCTCGATCTCCGTGGCCGCGGCCTGCGGCATCGCCGGCATCATCGCCGGATGCATCACCATGACGGGCCTTGCCTCGCAGATCATCTCCGCGGTCGTCAAGCTCAGCGGCGGCCACCTGTTCATCGCGATGATGCTCACCATGGTCTGCTGCATCATCCTCGGCATGGGCGTTCCCACAACGGCCAACTACTGCATCATGGCCTCCACCTGCGCGCCCATCCTTATCCAGCTCGGCATGCCCGTCATGGCCGCTCACTTCTTCGTGTTCTACTTCGGCATCGTGGCCGACATCACGCCGCCGGTCGCTCTCGCGGCCTTTGCCGGCGCGGCCATCGCCAAGGGCAATCCCATGAAGACCGGCTTCAACGCCACCAAGCTGGCCATCGCCGCGTTCATCATACCTTATATATTTGGTTTGAACTCCGCGATGCTCCTGATCGACACCAGCGCGCTGGAGGTCATCCAGATCATCATCACCTCCACCATCGGCATGATCGGCGTAGCCGCGGCGCTCGAGGGCTACATCAAGGGCGCGCTCGCCTGGCCGCTGCGCATCCTCATTGCCGCCGGCGGTCTGATGCTGATCGACCCGGGCACGGTGACCGACGTGATCGGCATCGTGATCGTGGCCGGCGTGTTCGTGTTCCAGCTTTTCCGCTCCAGAAAGCAGCCGGCCGCCGTTTGACGCAGCACTGGCGCAAAAACAAAATGCCTCCCGAAAGCGATTTCGTTTTCGGGGGCTTTTTTATATAAATTTTTCTTCAAAAATATTTCAAAAGGACTTGACACAGAATAAGAAGTGTGATAAATTAGCACTCGAAGGAAAAGAGTGCTAGCAAGAGAGAAGCGGGTTTGCCAATCATGGAGATCAGCGAAAGAAAAAAGCGAATACTCACCGCCATCGTGGAAGGCTACATCGCCACGGCGGAGCCGATCGGCTCCAAGGCGCTGGCCGAGACCATCGGCTGCTCGAGCGCCACAATCCGAAACGAGATGGCGGAGCTTGGCGCAATGGGCTATCTGGAGCAGACCCACACCTCCTCCGGCCGCATCCCGACCGCGAAGGGCTACCGCCTGTATGTCAACGAGCTGATGGAGCGCCAGAAGCTCAGCGCCGAGGAAACGGAGGCGATCGCCCGCCGGCTCGGCGACAAGGAGCGGCAGCTTGACAAGCTGCTGGACGAGGCCGGCGCCCTGACAAGCGCGCTGACGCAGTATCCGGCCTACGCCGTGACCGTGCGCGAGGCCGTGACCGCGCGGCGCTTCGACTTCCTTTATATCGACCCCAACACCTTCATCATCGTGCTGCTCCTGTCGGACAACCGCGTGAAGAACAAGCTTGTTCATCTGCCGTTTTCCATGCAGCAGGAGATGGTGCAGAAGCTCTCAACGCTCTTCAACGCCAGCTTCACCGGTCTTGCGGACGACCAGATTACCGACGGGCTCATCCGCTCCGCCGAGCGCGCCGCCGGCGACACCTACGGTCTTGTGGCCGTGGCCGCCAGCTTCCTGATCGAGTCGCTTTCCGCCAGCCGCGCCGGACAGGTCCGCATCGAAGGCGCCAGCCACCTGCTGTCGCAGCCGGAATACCGCGATCCGGACAAGGCGCACGAGCTGATGCGCTTCATCTCCGACGGCGACCGCCTGCTGCGGGATCTGCCGGAGGCGCCGGGCACCTGGGACGGGCTGCGCGTGACGATCGGGCCGGAAAATCTGGCCGAGGAGCTGAAGGATTCCAGCGTTGTGATGGCCTCGTATAACGCCGGCGGCGGCATGCGCGGCTACATCGGCGTCGTGGGGCCGACCCGAATGGACTACTCCAGCGTGGCGGCGCGCCTGAGCTGCATCGCAGACGGTCTGAGCCGGATGCTGGCGGCCGGGGACGTGCCCACAGGGCTGAACAACAAACTCGTATTAAAGGAAATGGACGATCATGAGTAAGGAAAAGAACCAGCCGGAAGAAAAAAAGACGCCGCAGACCGAAGCGGAGCCGGAAGCCGAAACGGCCGCGGAAGCGGCGGAGGCCCCAGCTGAAAAAAGCGAGGCCGACACGCTGCGCGCGCAGCTGGCCGAGCAGAACGACAAGTATCTGCGCATTCTGGCCGAATACGACAACTTCCGCCGCCGCAGCCGTCTTGAGCGCGAAAACATCTACGCGGACGTGCGCGCGGACACGGTGGTGAAATTTCTGCCGGTGTACGACAATCTCGCCCGCGCGGCGGAGCACGAGACCGATCCCGAGGCCAAAAAGGCCGCCGCAGCCATCCTCAGCCAGTTCAAGGGCGTGCTCGAGGGGCTCGGCGTGACGGAGATCGAGGCCGTCGGCAGGAAATTCGACCCGGCGCTGCACAACGCGGTGCTGCACATCGACGACGAGAAATACGGCGAGGGCGAGATCGTCCTCGAGCTGACGCGGGGCTTCAAGCTCGGCGACAAGGTGATCCGCTTCTCCGCCGTTCAGGTCGCCAATTAAATCCGTCAATCCATTATTTCATTCATAAACAACATCATTCAGGATAAACAGGAGGATCATTAAAATGGGAAAAATCATTGGTATAGATCTTGGTACTACTAACAGCTGCGTCGCCGTCATGGAAGGCGGCGAGGCCGTCGTCATCCCCAACGCCGAGGGCGCGCGCACCACGCCGTCCGTCGTGGCTTTCTCCAAGGACGGCGAACGCATGGTCGGCCAGGTCGCCAAGCGCCAGGCCATCACCAACCCCGACCGCACCATCTCCTCCATCAAGCGCGAGATGGGCACGAACTACCGCGTGACCGTCGACGGCAAGAGCTACACTCCGCAGGAGATCAGCGCCATGGTCCTGCAGAAGCTGAAAAAGGACGCCGAGGCCTATCTGGGCACGACCGTCAGCGAAGCGGTCATCACCGTGCCCGCCTACTTCACCGACTCCCAGCGCCAGGCCACCAAGGACGCCGGCAAGATCGCGGGTCTGGACGTCAAGCGCATCATCAACGAGCCGACCGCGGCCGCGCTGGCCTACGGTCTGGATAAGGAATCCGACCAGAAGATCATGGTCTACGACCTCGGCGGCGGCACGTTCGACGTGTCCGTGCTGGAGATCGGCGACGGCGTCATCGAAGTGCTGGCCACGGCCGGCAACAACCGCCTCGGCGGCGACGACTTCGACGAGTGCATCACCAAGTGGCTGGTCGATGAGTTCAGGAAGGAATCCGGCGTTGACCTGTCGGGCGACAAGGTCGCCATGCAGCGTCTGCGCGAGGCCGCCGAAAAGGCCAAGTGCGACCTGTCCGGCGTGACCACCAGCCAGATCAACCTCCCCTATATCACGGCCGACGCCAACGGCCCGAAGCACCTTGATCTCACGCTCACCCGCGCGAAGTTCAACGAGCTGACCGCGCATCTGGTCGAGAAGACCGTCGGCCCGGTCAACCAGGCCCTGTCCGACGCCGGCCTGTCCGCGGGCCAGCTGTCCAAGGTCCTTCTCGTCGGCGGCTCGACCCGTATCCCCGCCGTGCAGGACAAGGTCAAGGCGCTGACCGGCAAGGAGCCGTTCAAGGGCATCAACCCCGACGAGTGCGTGGCCTGCGGCGCGGCCATCCAGGGCGGCGTTCTCGGCGGCGACGTGGAAGGCATCCTTCTGCTCGACGTGACGCCTCTGTCCCTCGGCATCGAGACGCTCGGCGGCGTCTGCACGCGCCTGATCGAGCGCAACACCACCATCCCCACCCGCAAAAGCCAGATCTTCTCCACCGCGGCCGATAACCAGACCAGCGTGGAAGTGAACGTCCTGCAGGGCGAGCGCGAGATGGCGCAGTACAACAAATCCCTCGGACGCTTCCATCTCGACGGCATCGCGCCGGCGCGCCGCGGCGTGCCGCAGATCGAGGTCACGTTCGATATCGACGCCAACGGCATCGTGAACGTTTCGGCCAAGGATCTCGGCACCGGCAAGGAGCAGCACATCACCATCACGGCCTCCTCCAACCTCTCCAAGGACGAGATCGACAAGGCCGTCAAGGAGGCCGAGCAGTACGCTGCGGAGGACTCCCGCCGCAAGGAGGAGGTCGACGTGCGCAACGCCGGCGATCAGATGGTCTACCAGACCAAAAAGACGCTGTCCGAGATGGGCGACAAGCTCGACGCCGCCGACAAGAGCGAGGTCGAGGGCAAGCTCGCCGCGCTCAAGAGCGCGCTGTCCGGCTCCGACACCGCGGCCATCAAGTCCGCCACCGAGGAGCTGACGCAGGCCTTCTACAAGATTTCCGAGAAGCTTTACCAGAACGCCAATCCCAACGGCGCGCAGGGCTTTGATCCCAACGGCGCCGCAGGCTTCAACGGCGGCGACGCCTCCGCGTCCGGCGACAACGGCCAGACGTATTACGACGCGGATTACACCGAGGTCAACGGCGACAAATAAACCGGCGGGAGCCGAAAAACGGCTGGCGGGATGGCAGCATCCCGCCGGCTTGCATGTTAAGCGGCTGCGCCGCCAAGCCACGTTCCGTGGCCTTAATAAGACGGGCCGGCCCGTCCTGTTAAGAATTCGTATAAGGTTGTGATCATATGGCAGATAAACGAGATTACTACGAGGTCCTGGGTCTGCAGAAGGGCGCCACGGAGGAACAGATCAAAAAAGCCTACCGCCGTCTCGCCAAGGAAAACCATCCCGATCTGCACCCCGGCGACAAGGACGCGGAGGCCCGCTTCAAGGAGATCGGCGAGGCCTACGGCGTTTTGTCCGACCCCGATAAAAAGGCAAAATACGACCGCTTCGGCTTTGCCGGCGTGGATCCGAGCTATGCCGCCAGCAACGGCGGCGGCGCCGGCTTCAGCGGCGACTTCGGCGATCTGGGCGACATATTCGGCGATATTTTCGGCGGGTTCGGCGGCGGCTTCGGCGATATTTTCGGCGGCGGCCGCGGCAGCGCCGGAAACGCGCGCAGCGGCCCCCAGCGGGGCGAGAGCCTGCGCGCCCGGCTCACGATCGACTTCAAGGAAGCGGCCTTCGGCTGCAAAAAGGAGATACAGATCCCCCGCACGGAAAGCTGCCCGGACTGCAAGGGCACCGGCTGCGCGAGCGGCACGACGGCGGAGGTATGCCCCGACTGCCGCGGCACCGGCTCCGTCCGCGTGACGCAGCGCACGCCCTTCGGCGTGATGCAGTCGTCCACCGTCTGCTCCAAATGCGGCGGAAGCGGCAAGATCATCCATACGCCCTGCTCCCGCTGCCACGGCGCGGGAAGCATCCGCACCCAGAAAAAGCTGAGCGTGGACATACCGGCCGGCATCGACGACGGCCAGACCCTCAATCTGCGCGGGCAGGGCAACGCCGGCGCCAACGGCGGCCCGGCGGGCGATCTGCTCGTCACGGTCAACGTCCGCCCCGACAAGACCTTCACCCGCGAGGGCAATAATATTTACATCACCACCGACATCAGCTTCGCCCAGGCCGCGCTCGGCGCGCAGGTCGAGGTGCCGACGCTGGACGGCCCGGTGGAGCTCACGATCCCGGAGGGCACCCAGTCCGGCAGCGTTTTCCGGCTGCGCGGCAAGGGCGTTCCCAATCTGCGCGGCGGCAGCCGCGGCGACGAATACGTCACGGCCAACGTCGTCACGCCCAAGGGGCTCAACAGCCGCCAGAAGGAGCTTCTGCGCGAGTTCGGCGAGAGCCTGGGCGACCGGAACATGGGCAAAAAGAAACGCAAACTGTAAAAAAGGAAGCGAATATTATGGCAAAGAAACAGTTCAAGGCCGAATCCAAGCGGCTGCTTGATCTGATGATCAACTCCATCTACACCCACAAGGAGATCTTCCTGCGCGAAATCATCTCCAACGCCTCCGACGCCATCGACAAGCTCTGCTACAAGAGCCTGACGGACGAGGGCGTGGGCATGAGCCGCGGCGATTTCCGCATCCGCATCGACGCGGACAAGGACGCGCGCACGCTCACTGTCTCCGACAACGGCATCGGCATGACCGAGCAGGAGCTGGGCGACAATCTCGGCGTCATCGCCAAATCCGGCACGCGCCAGTTCCGCGAGGACATGGACAAGGCGGACGACGTGGATCTTGACGTGATCGGCCAGTTCGGCGTGGGCTTTTATTCCGCGTTCATGGTCGCCGACAAGGTGACCGTCGTCACGAAAGCCTACGGCAGCGAGCAGGCGTATAAGTGGGAATCCAACGGCGCCGACGGCTACACCGTCACGCCCTGCGAAAAGGACGGCGTCGGCAGCGACGTCATCATGCACATCAAGCCCGACACCGACGAGGAGAGCTACTCCGACTATCTGGAGAGCTGGCGGCTGAAGGAGCTTGTGAAGAAATACTCCGACTATGTCCGCTGTCCGATCCACATGATGGTCGAGCGCCGGGAGTGGGACGAAAAGGGCGGCGAGGACGGCAAGGGCGAATACAAGACCGTCGTCGAGGACCAGACCGTCAACTCCATGGTGCCCATCTGGCAGCGCGACAAAAAGGACGTCACGGACGATGACTGCATGGCCTGGTACAAGGACGTCTGGCACGATATGGACGACCCCGTGGCCGTCATCCGCGTCAACGCCGAGGGTCTTACGAGCTACCGCGCCATGCTGTTCATCCCGGCCAAGGCCCCCTATGACTACTACACCCGCGACTATAAGCCCGGCCTGCAGCTTTATTCCTCGGGCGTGATGATCATGGAAAACTGCGCCGATCTCGTGCCGGACTACTTCCGCTTCGTGCGCGGCGTGGTGGACAGCCCCGACCTGTCGCTGAACATCTCCCGCGAGATGCTCCAGCACGACCGCCAGCTCAAGCTCATCGCCCAGAATCTCGAAAAGAAGATCAAAAGCGAGCTCAAGCGTCTTATGGACAGCGACCGCGCGCGCTACGAGACCTTCTACACCGCGTTCGCCCCGCAGCTGAAATATGGCGTTGTGGGCGACTACGGGATGCACAAGGAGCTTCTGCAGGATCTGCTCCTGTTTTACAGCCAGAAGCAGGAAAAGCTCGTCAGTCTCGACGAATACGTCAAGGCCATGCCCGAGGGGCAGAAGAAGATCTATTTCGCCTGCGCCGAAACGGTCAAGCGCGCCGCGGCGCTGCCGCAGGCCGAGACCGTCAAGGCCGCCGGCTACGATATGCTCTGCCTGACGGACGACGTGGACGAATTCGTCGTAGGCATCGTCGGCAAGGTGGACGACAAGGAGTTCTGCAACGTCTCGTCGGACGATCTCGGTCTGGAAAGCGACGAGGAGAAGCAGGACACGGAGAAGAAATCCGAGGAATACAGGGAGCTGCTCGATTTCGTCAAGGAGAGCCTTGGCGGCACCGTGGAGAGCGTGAAGCTGTCGCACAAGCTGAAAAGCCAGCCCGTGTTCCTGTCCACCGAGGGCGAAGTCACCATCGAGATGGAGAAATACTTCAACAACCTCCCCGGCGTGCCCGAGGGCAGCCGCGTCAAGGCGCGCCGCGTGCTCGAGCTCAACGCCGAGCACCCCGCCTTCGCCGCGCTGGAAAGGGCGTGGAAGGAGGACAAGCCCCGCGCCAGGCGGCTGGCCATGGTCCTGCTCGGCCAGGCCGAGCTGATCGCCGGCATCCCGCTGGAGGACCCGGCGGCCTACACCGAGCTTGTCTGCGGCCTGTTCTGAGCCCCTTCCCCCGCGTATAAACCGTCCCCCGGACGCCGTTTGGCGTCCGGGGGCGTTTTCTTTTCCCCCGGCGCGGCGCTCCTCATATCACAATTGCACAAATTTGTCAGCTAAATATTGACGTTTCCACATTTTTTAATGTTGAATCTTGTAAAACGCAGCCGGATATGCTATTTTTTAAATGCCCCAGAAAATGGGGTCAATTTTTGCGGCTGAAAACGCCGCGCAATTCTGGAGGATACAAAATGAAAACATCCCGTCTGCTTGCTCTCCTGCTGGCGCTGGTGATGGTCTTTGCGCTGTGCGCCTGCGGCAGCACCAAAGAGCCTGCCGAGACCGAGAAGGAGACCTCGACCGAGGCGACCGAGACCACTACGGCTGCCGAGGAACCCGCCGAGGAGCCCACCGAGACCGAAGAAGCCGCCAAGGCTCCCGAGGACTACACCGGCTCTCTCGTCGTCTACTCTCCGCACGACGCCGATCCCCTGGCTGCCGGCGTTGCGCTGTTTGAGCAGACCTATCCCAACATCCAGGTCGAAGTGATCGCCGGCGGCACCGGCGAGCTGTGCCAGCGCGTGGTCGCCGAGGCCGAGAATCCCCAGGGCGACGTGCTGTGGGGCGGCGGCGCCGACACTCTGGCCGCTTACACCGACTACTTTGCCCCCTATGTCTGCGCCAACGACGAGTTCATCGACGAGGCCTTCAAGGATGCCGACGACATGTGGATCGGCGAGTCCCCCCTGCCCATGGTCTTCATCTATAACAAGACCATGATCGACGAGGCGGACGTCCCCACCACCTGGGAAGGCCTGTGCGACGAGTCCCTCAAGGGCCAGATCGCCTTCGCCTCTCCGGCCAAGTCCGGCTCCGCCTACACCCAGCTGTGCACCATGCTGTTCAGCCAGCCCACCATCGAAGAGGGCTGGGATCTTGTTGAGCGCTTCATCGCCAACCTCGACGGCAAGGTCCAGGATTCCTCCGGCAACTGCCACAAGCTCGTCGCCAGCGGTGAGTACGCGCTGGGCGTGACCATTGAGAAGTCCGCCGTCCTGTACGCGGACAACCCCGACATCGGCTATGTCTATCCCGAGAAGAACTCCGCCGTTCCCGACGGCGTGGCTCTGATCAAGAACTGCCCGAACGAAGAGAACGCCAAGCTGTTCATCGACTTCGTCACCAGCTATGACTGCCAGGTGGATCAGAACACCAACTGGGCCCGCCGTCCCGTCCGCAACGACCTGACCCCCGAGGGTCTGTGCGAGCTGTCCGAGCTGGATCTGGGCGACTATGACTTCGCGTATGCTGCCAACAACAAGGAAGCCATCGTGGAGCAGTGGAACGATCTGACCGTCGGCTGACCGTCAAACGACACACATGGGGATAATCTCACTTATCCCCATGTGCTTTCTTTGTATAGAGCCGAAACAAGCCGCTTAGAACTAAGCGGCCTGTTTCGATTCTATAAACGATGTCTGCACAGGCACCAAGAGAGGAGCTTTTATGAGCAACGAGGTCATTATCCGCGACGCCGTCAAGCGCTACGGAGATTTCACGGCCCTCAACGGCGTTTCCGTTACCATCCGGGAAGGCGAGTTTTTCACGCTGCTCGGCCCGTCCGGCTGCGGCAAAACGACCCTTCTGCGCATGATCGCCGGCTTTAATTCCATCGAGGGCGGCGACTTTTATTTCGGCGACAGGCGCATCAACGACGTTCCGGCCCACAAGCGCGACATCGGCATGGTGTTCCAGAATTACGCCATCTTCCCGCATCTGACCGTCGCGGAAAACGTGGCCTACGGCCTCAAGGCGCGCAAGGTCGCCAAGGCGGAGATCAAGCGGCGCGTGCAGGAGGCTCTGGAGCTGGTGCAGATCGCCGATCTCGCCGACCGCAAGCCCAGCGACCTGTCCGGCGGCCAGCAGCAGCGCGTGGCGCTGGCGCGCGCGTTCGTGGTGGAGCCGAGCGTCCTTCTGATGGACGAGCCGCTTTCCAATCTGGACGCCAAGCTGCGCGTGCAGATGCGCACCGTCATCAAGAAGCTGCAGCGCCGTCTGGGCATCACGACCATCTACGTCACCCACGACCAGGAGGAGGCGCTGGCCGTGTCCGACCGCATCGCCGTCATGAAGGCCGGCCGCATCATGCAGATCGGCACGCCCCAGCAGATATACGCCCACCCCGAAAACCCCTTCGTGGCGGGCTTCATCGGCGTGAGCAACTTCCTTGACTGCACCGTTTCCGGCGCCGGGGACCGCGCGGAGGTGCGCGTGGAAAACGGCGCGTCCGTCCAGATGACGCTGCGCCGCCCCTTCACCGGCAAGGCCACGCTCTCGGCGCGTCCCGAGCAGCTGTTCTTCACGGACGAGGGTCTGCCCGGCAAGGTTTTGTTTTCCACCTTCCTCGGCGACTTCATCGAATACGAGATCGAGCTGGACGACGGCCGGACGCTGACGGTCAACGAATACACCAAGGACACCGCCTCCGTCCATGAGGACGGCGAAACGGTGCATCTGAGCTTCGATCCCCAGCGGGTCAGTCTCTACGAGGCCGAGACCGGGGAGGTGCTGAGCCTGTGAAGCTGGGCCGGAAATGGCGTCCCGACTTCTGGTTTTTCACCAGGCTGGTCGTGGTCTTGACGCTGTGCATGTTCATTGTCTACCCCTTTTACACGATTTTGACCAAGAGCGTGTTTTCCAACAAGGTCGAGGGGCTGACGCTGTATAACTTCATCCGCTTTTTCACCAAGCCGTACTACTATCTGACGCTGCTGCGCTCGCTGCTGGTCTGCTTCTTTACCGTCCTTTTCGCCACGGTGATCGGCGTTCCCATCGCCTATCTGATGACCCGCTACAACATCGCCGGCAAGCGCATCCTCCACATCCTCATCATCATGTCGCTGATGAGCCCGCCGTTCATCGGCGCGTATTCGTGGATCATTCTGCTCGGCCGCAACGGACTGGTGGCCCGGCTGTTTGCGCTCATCGGGCTCACGGCGCCCACGATCTACGGCCGCAACGGCATCATCTTCGTGTTCACGCTGCACCTGTTCCCCTACATCTACCTCTACACCTCCAGCGCCATGAACAGCATCGACAGCTCGCTGGAGGAGGCGGCGGAGAATCTCGGCATGAGCAAGCTGCGCCGCATCTGCACAATCACGCTGCCGGTCATCATGCCGTCGCTGCTGGCCGGCTGCATCATGGTTTTCATGACCTGTCTGGCCGATTTCGGCACGCCCATGCTCATCGGCGAGGGCTACACCGTGCTGCCGGTGCTCGTTTACAACGAATACATGTCCGAAAGCGCGGTCAACCCCTACATGGCCTCCACGCTGTCGGTCATCATCGTCGCCTGCTCGCTTCTGGTGCTGGCGTTCCAGAAATTCGTCGTGGACAAGCGCAATTACCAGATGAGCTCGCTGCGTCCGCCGAAGGAGACCGAGCTTCACTGCGGGCGGCGCTTCCTGGCCTCGCTGCCGATCTATCTGGTCGTGTTCCTGGCCTTCCTGCCGCAGATCGTCGTGGTCTGCCAGTCCTTTGTCGAGCGGAGCTTCTCCGGCGTCGTCAAGGGGATCAATCTCAACAACTACCGCGCCATCCTCTCCCGGCTGTCCACCAACATCCGCAACACCTATGTCTTCTCTCTCATCGCCATCGTGTTCATCATTCTCGTCGGCATCCTGGTCTCCTACATTCTGGTGCGCAAGAAGGGAAAGGTCGCCACGCTCATCGACGCGCTCATCATGTTCCCCTATGTCATTCCCGGCTCCGTGCTCGGCATCGGACTGATCATCGCCTTCAACCGCAAGCCCATCATCCTTGTCGGCACGGCGGCCATCATGATCATCTCCTACGTCATCCGCAAGCTTCCGTATACGGTCCGCTCCGGCAGCGCCTTCCTGTACCAGATGGACCCCTTCATTGAGGAGGCGTCCATCAACCTCGGCGTCAGCCCCATGAAGACCTTCTTCACCGTCACGGCGCGGATGATGCTCCCGGGCGTCATGTCCGGCGCGGTGCTCAGCTGGATCACCTGCATCAACGAGCTGTCCAGTTCCATCATGCTTTACAGCGGCAAGACCTCCACCATCGCCGTGGCCATCTATCAGGAGGTCACCCGCATGAGCGACGGCACGGCCGCCGCGCTGGCCACCATCCTGACCATCACGACGATCGTCTCGCTGCTGATCGTGTTCCGGCTCACGAAGGGAAAGGTGAAGGTCGTCTGATGATACGAAACATCGTGTTTGACATGGGCGGCGTGCTCATCCGCTTCGACCGGCGGCGCTTCATGGAGCGCCACGGCGTCGCGCCGGAGGACGAGCCGCTTCTGATGCGCGAGGTCTTTCAGTCGCTGGAGTGGGCGCAGATGGACCGCGGCACGCTGACAGACGAGCAGGCCGCCGCGCAGATCTGCGCGCGCGTGCCGGCCCGGCTGCACGACGCCGTGCACAAGCTCGTCTCCTTCTGGGACCGGCCCATCGAACCGGTGGATGGCATGTACGAGCTGATCGGCGAGCTCAAAGCCAACGGCTACGGCATCTATCTGCTCTCCAACGCCAGCCTGCGCCAGCCGGATTACTGGCCGCGCATCCCGGCCAGCCGCTTTTTTGACGGCACGCTCATCTCCGCGCAGGAGCGGCTCGTCAAGCCCCAGCCGGAGATATACCGCCTTCTGTGCGAGCGCTTCGGTCTCAGGCTGGACGAATGCTTCTTCGTGGACGACCTGATCACGAATGTGGAGGGTGCCTGCTTTGCCGGTATGCCCGGCGCCGTGTTCCACGGAGACGTCCGGGAGCTGCGGGAAAAGCTTCGCGCCGCCGGCGTTTCGGTGAACGCGGAATAAAAGGACCGGAGGCCGCGCTGCTGGTGCTGTCTCCGGTTTTTTGCTCCCCCCTGAAGAAAGGAGATTTATAAATATGGAATTTTCCGACGTCTCGACGCCGCGCATGCCGGAAGCAGCGGAGGAAAAGCTTCGCGTACTTTCTATGATCGCCGGACGCTTTGAGTCCGCCGGTATCCGCTGGGCTCTTGGCGCCTCCGCCATGCTGTATTTCCGCGGTCTGTCCGATTCGTTCCACGACCTCGATCTCATGGTCGCCACGGAGGATGCGCCCGCCGCTCGGGATATTCTCCGCCCGCTCGGAACGCTTTTGCCGGACAACCGTACTGCGCAGTATCGGACAAAATACTTTTATGAATTTACGATCGACGGCGTAGACGTTGATTTGATCGGCGGCTTCGCCATTGTAAAGGACGGCGTCGTGCATGACTGCAGCTTCCGCCCCGACAGTGTAGACGGAAGTGTTTGTGTCTGCGGCCGGGTGGTTCCCCTGCAGTCGCTGGCGGTATGGCGCGGGTATTACGAGCGGATGGGCCGCACTGCCAGGGTCAGACAGATCGACAGCGCCAGCCGCTGAGCGGCGTCAGCGCGTCTGACGATACTCCGTCGGCAGTTGTCCGTATGCCTCGCGGAAGGCGGCGGAAAAGCGGCTCTGGCTTTCATAGCCCACCTCGCGCGCGATCTCCGCGACGCTTTTGTCCGTCTCGCGCAGGAGCCGGGCCGCCTGCTCCATGCGGTGCTCCTTCATGTGCGCGGCGATGGAGTTTCCGTAAACGGACTTGAACGCCGCCTTGAGCGTCGTCGGATTCATCAGATACCGCCGCGACAGTTCCTCGATCGTCACGCGCCGGTCCATATGCGCGGCCAGCTCGTCATGCACGGCGCGCACCGTCGCCTCCAGCTGCGCCTGCCCGCTCCACTCCGGGCATACGATCTGCATGACCTGCTCGATCATCTTGTGCAGCAGCTCGCTCTGCGCGTTTTCCGCCGCACAGTAATAGACCTCCTTGCCCGCGCGGCGGCTGACGATCAGACCACTGTCGCGCAGCGCACGCAGGTGATGCGACACCGCCGGGCTGGACATATCCATCATCGCCGCAATGTTCACAACGCACTGCTCGCAATGACACAAAAGCCAGAAAATGCGCAGGCGCGTGGCGTCCCCGAGCTGACGGAAGGTTTCGGCCAGCGTCTGAAAATTGTCCACCCGGCCAAGCAGCGCCTGCACGAGCGCCGGGCTGACCGCCTCGGCCCCATGCGTGTGCGGAAGCTGTATTTTCTCCATGCTTTCCCCATCCTCCTTCGCCCGAACCGAAAGGCTTTTCGCCTCTTTGGACGTCCGTTCGCCCCGGGCATTGACTTTCTCCGGATGGCGGTATTATACTGCCGTCAGAATGATTAAACAAGTGCTTAATCGAGAAATCGAGCGGGCCGAAAGGAGAATTTCTTCCATGAAAAAGACGTATAATATTGAAGTAGACTGCGCCAACTGCGCCAATCTGATGGAACAGGCCGCGAATAAGACGGAGGGCGTCGCCTCGGCGGTCGTGAACCTCATGACCCAGAAGATGATCGTCGAATTTGCCGACGGGCAGGACCCCAAAACCGTCATGAAGGCCGTTCTCAAGGCCTGCCGGAAGGTGGAGCCCGACTGCGAGATCGAGCTTTGACAAAACGAGCGCCCCGGACGCCGACGCGAAAGGGGCGCTTTTTCAAACCCAAACGATTAAATGACCGCTTAATTATAAAGGAGGAACGACCTCTATGACGAAAAAGCAGAAGAAGATGCTCGCACGCATTCTGGCCGCCGCCGTGATGCTCATCGCGCTTCGTTTTATTCCCGTCACGGGAGCGCTGCGACTGGCGCTGTATCTCATCCCCTACGTCGTGATCGGCTACGACATCCTGCGCAAGGCGGCGCTCGGCATCGTGAACCGCCAGGTATTCGACGAAAACTTCCTCATGGCCGTCGCCACGGTCGGCGCGTTCGCGCTGGCCATTTATGAAAAGAGCGGCGACTACAACGAGGCCATCGCCGTCATGCTTTTTTACCAGATCGGCGAGTTTTTCCAAAGCTATGCCGTCGGCAAAAGCCGCCGCAGCATCAGCGCTCTGATGGACATCCGGCCCGACTATGCGAACATCGAGCGTGACGGCGCGCTGGAGGCCGTCGATCCCGACGAGGTCCCCGTCGGCAGCGTCATCGTTGTGCAGCCCGGCGAAAAGGTGCCGATCGACGGCGACGTGGTGGAAGGCACATCCTCGCTCAACACCAGCGCGCTGACGGGCGAGAGCCTGCCGCGCGACGTGCGCGAGGGCGACGCCGTCGTCAGCGGCTGCATCAACATGACCGGCGTTCTCCGCATCCGCACGACGAAGCCGTTCGGCGAATCGACCGTTTCCAAAATACTGGAGCTCGTGGAAAACTCCAGCTCCCGCAAATCCCGCTCGGAGGACTTCATCGCCCGCTTTGCCCGCGTGTACACCCCCGCCGTCTGCGGCAGCGCCCTGGCGCTGGCCATCCTCGGGCCGCTGGTGCGCATCGTGTTTCTGGGCCTGCCCGGCCAGTGGGAGCAGTGGATCTACCGCGCGCTGAGCTTCCTCGTCGTGAGCTGCCCGTGCGCGCTCGTCATCAGCATCCCTCTGAGCTTTTTCGCCGGCATCGGCGGCGCGAGCCGCGAGGGCATTCTCGTCAAGGGCTCGAACTATCTGGAAACGCTCTCGCAGGTCAAATGCGCCGTCTTTGACAAGACCGGCACGCTCACACAGGGCGTGTTCGAGGTCAGCGCCGTCCACCACAGCCCCATCCGGGACGAACAGCTCATCGAATACGCCGCGCTGGCCGAATGCGCCTCGTCGCATCCGATCAGCAAAAGCCTTCAGCGCGCCTACGGAAAGCCCGTCGACCGCAGCCGCGTGACCGATATCGAGGAGCTCAGCGGCGAGGGCGTCACGGCCAGGATCGACGGCACGCCCGTCGCCGCCGGCAACGACAAGCTCATGCGGCGGCTCGGCGTTGAATACACCGACTGCCGCAGCACCGGCACGATCATCCACATGGCCATCGACGGCCGCTACGCCGGCCACATCGTTATCTCCGACGTCGTCAAGCCCCACGCAAAGCAGGCCGTCGCCGCGCTGAAGCAGGCCGGCGTGGAGAAGACCGTCATGCTCACGGGCGATCGCCGCGAGGTGGCCGAGGCCGTGGCCGCCGAGCTTGGCGTGGACGAGGTCCACAGCGAGCTTCTGCCGGGCGACAAGGTGACGCAGCTGGAAAAGCTGCTGGCCGAAAAGCCGAAGAACAGCCGTCTGGCCTTCGTCGGCGACGGCATCAACGACGCGCCGGTGCTCACCCGCGCGGACATCGGCGTCGCCATGGGCGCGATGGGCTCCGACGCCGCGATCGAGGCGGCCGACGTTGTTCTGATGGACGACGAGCCGCTGCAGATCGCCAAGGCGATACGGATCTCCCGCAAGTGCCTGCGCATCGTTTACGAAAACATCGTTTTCGCCCTTGTGGTCAAGTTCGGCTGCCTGCTGCTCGTGGCGCTCGGCGCCGCCAACATGTGGGCGGCGATCTTCGCGGACGTCGGCGTCATGGTCATCGCCGTGCTCAACGCCATCCGCGCGCTGCGCGTACACCGGCTGTAAAAGCCCCGTCCGTGCAGCCGCCGCCATATAAAGAGGCCCGGAGCCGAAGCTCCGGGCCTCTGTTTTGCTTTCTTTCCGTCACTTCCCCGCGGCCTCCGACGCGGTCATGGCCACATCGGCAGGGTCATAGCTCATCAACATGTCGTCCTGCCCGTCTATGCTTTTGGAATACAGGACGCCGTTTTTCATATCCTCGAGAATGCTCTCGTACAGATCGACGAGCTCATCGATCTCCTCCTGCGTCCAGGTGAATTTCTGGCCGTTGACCCAGCCGGTCTCGCCCAGCATGCTCTGCAGCTGCACCTTTTCGTCCGCGAGCCACGCCTTGTACTCGTCATACGTCCACCACTCGACGTCCGGTGTGGGAAAGCGCGCCTCAAATTCCTCATCCGTCAGCGCCTCAAAGGTCTTTCCCTCGTCAAAGCTGTAATAGGTCCGGCCGTCCGCCGGGTCTACCCAGGACATCAGCGTGCTCTCGTCAAGAGTCGACGCCGGCGGGTTTGCATTCATGTACCGGTCCCGGAATTCCTCTCTTGTGATGACGTCCACGCCGGAAATGGCGCCTTCGCCGTCCCGCCGGATATTCAGGCAAAGGCTGTCCGCCGCGTCCTCGGCGGCCTCATCATCCAGATAAATGCCGCCGTCGTCATCATAGATCGCGGCGATGGGCTTTCCCTGATAGTACCACTTGCCCTTCTGCTCGGTGATACCGGCGGAAAGATACTCCGCGTCCGGCTTCAGTCCCTCGCCGCTCTCCACGGCCTGCGCGCCGCCGGATGCATTTGCCGTGGCCGCCTCCACAGCGGCCGCGCCGCGTTCAGCAGCCGATATTCCGCCGGATTCGCTCTGCGCGGTTTTCACGGCGGATGCGCCGCTTTCGTTGCTCGGCGCCGAGGTTGCAAAAACCGTCACCGTCCCGGCGACGATACACGCCGCGGCCGCAAGCGACACAATGGTTATTTTCGGTATTTTCATAATGGCTGTGATCCTTTCTTCGATTGCGTTTTTGCTGAAATGATTGCAAAGGGGCGCAAAGCCGCTCCTTGCTTCTTCCATACGGATCAGAACCCTCGCGTAAGAGGCTCTCGCGTCCCGGCCGAAGCGGCGGACCACCGTCTCGTCGCAGGACAGCTCAATGTCCCGGTTTGCGAGGAAATACATCCCCCACACGAGCGGATTGAACCAGTGCACGCACACGGCGGCGGCCAGCAGGAGCTTGGCAAGCGCATCGAAGCGCTGGATATGAACGAATTCATGCTCCAGAACGCAGCGCAGCGCCTCCCCGTCCGCCCAGTCCGTCCTCCTCGGCATCAATATCACGGGGCGCAGCACGCCGAAGGTGAGCGGCGAGGATATCCGGTCGGACTGCCGGATGGAAAGCGGCCGCCGCAGCGGATGCGTCCGCAGCCATTGGCGGGACACATCGTTTTCCACCGGCAGCGACATCTGAAACTCCCGGCGGCATCTCCAGTAAGCCAGGACAAAGCCGGCCGCGCACAGGATCAGCCCCGCCGCCCAGACGGCGTCCCATACGGATATCGCCGTTCCGGGGGCCGAAGCCGCCTGCGGCAGGATCGCCGCCGCCCGTCCCGCGGGGACGGCCGGGCGCGCCGCGGCGGAGGATACGTCCGCCGGGACCGCCGCCTTCCGTTCAAGCAGCGAGTAGACGCTCAGCCCGGAGGGCAGGGAAAACGGCACCAGCAGCCGCACGAGCGCCGCGCCCCAGAGCGCCAGAAACGTCACCTTCGGCACGCGGTTCATCGCCAGCGCGCGGATGACGGTGATCGCCAGGATCATCACGGCCCCGGCCGTGCTCATTTGCAGCAGACTCATGCGCGGCGCCTCATTCCAGCTCCCCGACGATCTGCCGGAGCTTTTCGATCTGCTCGGCGGAAAGCTTTTTCCGGCCCAGCAGCGCCGCGAAAAGCTTGTCGGCAGAGCCGTCGTAGATCTTGTTGATGAGCTCGTCGGTCTCCGCCTCCTGCACGGCGGCCTTCGGGATGAGCGCATGGCACAGAAAGCCCGGCTCGCTGCGCTCGATCGCGCCCTTTTTCATGCAGCGCTTGATGAGCGTGTAGGTCGTATTCACATTCCAGCCCAGCTCGCCGGTCAGCGTCCTTGCGATCTCCTTGGCGGGCGTATCTCCCTCGCGCCAGAGAACCTCCATCACTTTCAGTTCCGAATCAAACAGTTTTATATCCATGGATAAACCTCTTTTCATAAGACTTCCGTCGTGGCCACGCGCATATACTACTACAGTCTTATCCCATTGTCAATACTACTCCGGTCTTATTTGTGAAAAAAAGAACGGCACGGCCGTTTGAGGCCGTGCCGCTGTGTGACTTTCTGCCGCTCTGGCGGCAGTCTGTGTTCCTTCCGCTCAGGCGGGCATGACGGTGATGGTGCCGTCGGGATTGTTGGTAACGGTGCCGTTGACCGTGCAGCCCGGCTCGACCGTGAGCGAATTGAGGATGCACTTGCCGGTCACGTTCCACACGGCGCCGTTGGTGAGCGTGACGTCGATCCTGCCGATGCCGTTGTAGGCCGGCGTATTCACGACGCGGCGCGCCGCGAGATAGTTATAGGTGTTGTCCGCCGTGCCGTCCATCGGCTCGCCGGTCTTGTTGAAGAAGAACTGGCCCTCGATGGGCTTGCCCTGCTCGTCGCAGTGCTGGGCAAAGCTGGTGGAGATAACGCCGGTGAGCTCGGCGTTGTCGAGCGTCAGCGCCACGGTAGAGGTCGCCCAGCTCGAAAGCAGACCGGTGCTGCCGTCGTATTTGTCCAGCGTGGACGTGTTGTTGGACGAGCCGGTGGAGTTGTAGATGTCGCCCTCCAGCGTCGAGTTGCGGATCGTGACCGTCTTGGTCGTGCCCTCGCTGGCCGGCTCGTTGGAGGCGTATTCCTCGTAGGTCAGATCGACCACATCCATCTCCATATCGTTGGCGTCCGTGCCGACGTCGTCGGTGTCCATGAACTGGAACAGAACGCCGCCCCAGGGGTTATCCTTGTGGTAAGAAACGGTCACGTCGTCGAGCGTGATGTCCACGCCGCCCTTGGACATGACGGAATAAAGCGCGTCGCCCACGTCAAAGTCGGAGTGGGACAAAACGGCGGTGTACGCCTGGCCGTGGGACATGAAGCCGATGCGGTCGCTCCAGCCGTAGCCGCGCTGCGCCGCGGAGGACGTGAAGTCAAAGGTGCCGCCGGTCAGAATGGCGAGATAGTCCGGCGCGTAGAAGCGGCAGCCGTAGAAGTTGTCGTCAAAGCCGTCGCAGTAGGTGACATAGCCGCAGCCGTCGTCCACGCCGTAGGCGTCGACGTAGTAGTCCCGGCCGCCGACGCGCACCGTGACGTCCGCGCTGCGCGCGTCGTCCACCTGCACGCCGACGATGCCGACGGTATCGGTGGCGTTGAGCGTGCCCTTGCCGGAGTCCGTGGACAAAACGGCCCAGGAATCGGACACGACCAGACTGTCATAGAAGCTCAGCGTGGCGCTGCCGTAGCAGCAGGTAGCGCGCATGGAGCCGTAAAGCCCGAGCGCCAGAGGCACGCACTGAAGCATGGGCGCGCTCCAGTTGGAGGTATAGTTGTCGTTGTAGTAATAATAGCTCGTGCCGGAGGATTCCTCCGTGAAGAAATCGCCGGACAGGCCCTTTTCCGCGATCTCCCCGGAGCTCAGCGGCTCGCCGGTGATGACAAAGCGGTCATAGGAATACGGCTCAAAGCCGAATTTGTCGGCGTTCTCCTTGGCGAACACGACCGAGTCGCGCACGTTCACGACGGAGCTGCCGCCGGCCCAGATGCCGTCGTGCAGAGGGCCTTCGGTGTTGACGGTCGTGCCGGTGATGTCCATTTCCGCCGAGCCGGCCGCGCTGATGACCGCGCCCCAGGCGCCGTTGGTGCCGAAGTCGTTGCCGCCAAGGCCGGAGGAATTGAGCGTAACGCCGTCCACGGAGACGTGCGAGCCGTCCTCGTTATAGACATAGATGCCGGAAATGTAGCTGGCGTCGATGTTGATCGTGCCGCCCTGCACGCCCTGATCGCTCACCGTGCCGCCGCGGAAGGCCGCGGGGACAGAGCGCTCGGAAAGATAGCGGCCGTCTTCAAAATCCAGCACGCCGGTGAACCAGAAATCGCCCCAGTTGGCCTTGTTCATGCTCATGGCCACCGAGTCCGACATGCCCTTTTCCACAATGTACAGCTGCGCGTCCGCGGTCCAGTTGGCCGGGTCGCCCAGATCGACCACGACGCCGTCCTTCACCAGAACGAACGTCTGCGTGCCGACGTTGATGGAGTGAGTGCTTCCGTCAGAGAAGGTCACCGTCTCGTACTGGCTGTACTGCGCGGAATCGACGAGATCCTTCGCCTCATCCGCCAGCGTCACGCCGGTGATGACGCGCGCGCCGCCGGTCTCGGCGGAGGCGGCCGCCGCCGGAACGGCCAGCGCCGCCAGCAGGCACACAGCCATCAGAACTGCCAAGATCTTTCTGCTCATTTTCTGCTCCTTTCGATTGTGAAACATTTAATAGGCTCCTGCAACCGATTGTAGCATATCCGCCGTGGCTTTACAAGCATATGGAAGCGGAAAAATCGCCTCCGTCAGCGCGTCTCCAGCAGCGCCCGTATCTGCCCGAGATCCTGGGCAAAGAAAATGCCCCGCTGCCGCTCCGGCGTGGAAAGGCCCTTGCGGATCATATGCGCCAGCAGCTCCTTCAGCCCGCTGTAATAGCCGTCCAGGTCGTACAGGATGCACGGCGCGTCCAGCAGCCCCAGCGACACGCAGGACATGACCTCCGCGATCTCCTCCAGCGTCCCCGTGCCGCCGGGAAACGCGATAAAGGCGTCGCCCAGCTCGATCATTTTCGCCTTGCGCTCCGCCATGTCCCCGGTGACGATCAGCCTCGTCAGCCCCTCGTACTGAAGCTCCTGCCGCACAAAGAATTCCGGCTCCACGCCCGTCGCCTCTCCGCCGGCCGCAAGCACGCTCTCCGCCAGCAGTCCCATCAGTCCGCTCCTCGAGCCGCCGTACACGAGCGCGTTCCCGCTCGCGCCGATCCAGCCTCCCAGCTCCCGCACCGCCTGTCGGAGCGCCGGGTCGTTCCCCTCGTTCGCGCCGAGATATACCGTGATATTCATGCCGCTCCTCCCATTCTTATCTCATTTCAAAAACCGTCTCATGCGTAAAGCACCGTAAAACGGGCGTAAATGCAAAGCCCTGCACGCGGGCAGAGCGGCTTCGCCCGGGCCGCTCCCTGCCAAAATTCATCCCTGATAAACACACGGCGTGGCCGAAGCCACGCCGCTTTGTGCTTATTCGGGCTTATCGTCAGAAGATGGCGACGACGGCGCCGTTGTAGGTGTCGGCAATGAACTGCTTGACCGCATCGGTCTTGAGCGCGCCGACCAGCGCGGTGATCTTCTCGCTGGTCTCATCGCCGGCGCGGCAGGCGATGATGTTGGCGTAGGTCTGGGCGGCGTCGCCGGAGGCATCCTCCAGCGCGAGCGCGTCCTCGCTGTGCAGGCCGGCCTGCAGCGCATAGTTGCCGTTGATGACGGCGATGGTGCCCTCATTGGCGTTTTCCAGCTGCGCCGGCACGGTGTCGGCCTGGATGGCAATGATGTCGTAGCCGCCGTTGTCAACGATGTCCAGCGTGGTCACGCCGGTCTCGGGATCGGCGTCCTCCGGCAGCGTGATCAGCCCCTCCTGCTGAAGCAGGAACAGCGCGCGCGTCTCGTTGGAGTCGTCAGCGGGGATAAGGATGGTCGCGCCGTCGGCCAGCTGGCTCAGATCGTCCACGCCGTTGCCGTAGATGCCGAAGGGCTCATAGTGGATGAGCGCGGCGGAGACAAGGTCGGTGCCGTTGGAGGCGTTGTAGCTGTTGAGATAGGGGGTGTGCTGGAAGTAGTTGGCGTCCAGGGTGCCGTCGGCCAGCGCCTCGTTGGGCAGAACGTAGTCGTCGTAGATGACGATCTGCAGATCCCAGCCATCGGCGGCCAGCGCGTCCTTCACCTGCTCAAGGATCTCGGCGTGGGGCGTGGAGCTCGCGCCGACGACAAGGGGCTTGAGTTCGCCGGCGGGCTCGGCTTCCGTTTCCGCGGCCGTTTCCGCCGTGGTCTCGGCGGCCGGCTCCGGCTCGGCTTCCGTCTTGGTCTCCGCGGCGGGCGTCTCGGCGGTCTTGCTGCCGCAGCCGGCAAGCAGCGCCAGAACGAGCAGCGCGGCCAGAGCGATGGCAAAAATCTTCTTCATGATGTTTTCTCCTTTCGTTTCCTTGTAAAAAATTTTTTGATCTTTTCTATCGTTAATGCAGACGTTTGTCGCATTTACGGGCAATGAAGCCGCCCAGCTCCTGAATGATCTGAACGATGACGACCATGAGAAGCACGCATATCCAGGTGATGTCGTCGTTGGAGCGCTGGTGGCCGTAGATGATGGCGATCTGGCCGAGACCGGTGCCGCCGATGGTGCTGCTCATGGCGGAGTAGCCGAGGATCGTGACCGTGGAAATGACCGCGCCGACGATGAGCGAGGGCTTTGCCTCCGGCAGAAGCACCTTCCGGATGATCTGCATATTCGTCGCGCCCATGGACTGCGCCGCCTCGATCACGCCGGCGTCCACCTCCTTGATGGACGATTCGACCATCCGGCCGACATACGGCGCGGCGGCAATGATGAGCATGACGATCATGGCCCGGTTGCCGATGCTCGTGCCGACGATGAGCTTCGCCACCGGGAGCATGGCCACCATGAGCACGATGAAGGGGATGGAGCGGAAGAAGTTGACGACAAAGCCGAGCAGCCGGTTGAGCCAGCCGATGGGATGCAGGCCGCCCTTGTCCGTCACGCACAAAATCACGCCGAGCGGAAGCCCGATGAGATACGAGATCGCCGCCGACAGCGCCGTCATGTACACCGTCTCCCAGACGCCGATCTGGATCAGTCCGTTGTTCCAGAGCTTATAGAACATTTCCGACAGCATCTCTCAGCCCTCCCTTCGGAAATCAAACTTCTTGTTTTCCAGCCACGACACGATCTTTTCCGCCTGCCGCTCGTCGTTCGGCAGCTCCAGCAGCATCTGCCCGTAGATCGCGCCCTCATACTCCCGCGAGTCGGCAAACAGGATGTTCACCGGCGCCTGACACTCCAGCACGAGCTGGGAGATGACGGGCTGGTCGGAATGCTCGCCGTTGAAGGTCAGCCGCAGCTTCTGGCCGCCGCGCGTGTCCAGCGCGTTGTAGTCCTTCGGCAGGATCAGCTCCCGGGCGATATCCGAACGGGGATTGGCGAAAACCTCGCGCACGCGGCCCGTCTCGGCGATGCGGCTGTGGTCGATGACGGCCACGCGGTCGCATATCTGGTCGATGACCTTCATCTCGTGCGTGATGACCACGATGGTCACGCCCATATCGCGGTTGATCTGCCGCAGCAGCTCCAGTATCGAGCGCGTCGTATTCGGATCGAGGGCGCTGGTGGCCTCGTCGCACAGCAGATACTTCGGCTTCGTGGCAAGCGCCCTGGCGATGGCCACGCGCTGCTTCTGCCCGCCGGAAAGCTGGGAGGGGTACGCGGCCGCCTTGTCCCGCAGGCCCACCAGCTCCAAAAGCTCATACGCCCGCTCGCGCGCCGCCTTTTTGTCCACGCCCGATATCTCCATCGGGAAGCAGACGTTTTTCAGCACGTTTTTTTGCTGGAGCAGGTTGAACCCCTGGAAGATCATGCCGATGCTGCGCCGCAGCTCCAGAAGCTTCCGGCGCGGAAGCTCCGTCAGGCTCTGCCCGTCCACGATCACCTCGCCGCCCGTCGGCTTCTCCAGCAGATTGATGCAGCGCACCAGCGTGGACTTGCCCGCGCCGGACAGGCCGATGATGCCGAAGATCTCTCCGTCGTCGATCGTGAGGCTGATGTCGTGCAGCGCCTCCACGTCTCCCGCCGCGCCGTGGTAAACCTTGTCAAGATGCCGGATCTCGATCAAAAACAACACTTCCTCGTCAAGCAAATAAAAAGAGCGGGAAACTCGCCGTTTCCCGCTCTGATCTTTACAACACTGTCAAAATCAATCGGATATGAAACAGGACGAGCATCGGTTCTGGGCGCGCATCATCATGCACATGCTGCACATGCACATCATCATATCCATCATCATGCCGCTGCGACGCATACGCTCTGTCTCCTTCCTTTCGTGTTAACACAATCTTACCTACTGGCCCCGTCTTTGTCAAGCGGCCAATCTTCACAAATGCACGGCGCTTCACCGCTGTAAAGTATGTACATTGCACAAGGCGCCGTCAGAACCCGGCAGGATAGGCCCCCTGCTCCACAAGCTCCGCCAGCGCCGCGCGCAGCGGCTCAAGATCGTCGTGGTAGGTCACGCCGTGCCAGCGCTCGTCCGTCATCACGACCCGCACCGTATCCGTGCCCCGGTGCAGGCGCGCATTGACGATCGACGGCAGGTAAAACTCCGCCTTCAGCGGGTCGCCCGGCATCACGTTTTCCATAAACGCCGCGAACTCCTCCTCCACGGCGTCCATGAAGCCCGGCATGAAGCCCCAGGTGTTCAGGCTCACGGGCGTATCCGGCGCAAGCGGCAGCCAGGTCTCGCCGTCCAGCGTATGGCTCGGGGCCGCGGCCGGCCCCTGTATCTTCAGAAGCTCCGTCACGCTCAGAAGCCGCCCCTCCGCGCTCACGTCGCACACGCCGCGGGACACCGTTCCGTTTTCCGTCAGGCAGTTTTTCAGCCGGTAGGCCACAAGGCACTGCTCGTGCGCGTCCGTATTGGCGCGGAAAAAGTCCGCCAGCGCCGCGAACGCCCCCGCGCCGTAAAAATCGTCGGCGTTGATCACGGCGAACGGCTCGTCTCCAAGCTGCCCGCGGCAGGCGCGCAGCGCGTGCCCCGTGCCCCAGGGCTTGACGCGCCCGTCCGGCACGCGATAGCCCGAGGGCAGATCGTCCAGCGACTGATAGGCGTACTCCACGGGCGCATAGGCGGCGATGCGGTCGCCCACGGCGGCCCGGAAATCCGCCTCATGCTCTTTTTTTATCACGCACAGTATCCGCCCGAAGCCCGCGCGCATCGCGTCGTAGGCGGAATAGTCGATGATGGCGTGGCCATAGGCATCCACGGGGGTGATCTGCTTCTGCCCGCCGAAGCGGCTGCCCATGCCGGCCGCGAGAATAACAAGTGTCGGTTTCATAGTTTGCTTCCTTCTTCCGCGCTCCCGCGCCGCGGGAGCCTTTTACGCCAATTCCGGCGTATTAAATATAGCACAGGGCGCCCCGCCTTGCAAGCGAAGCGCCCCGCGCCCCGGCCGGAGAGCGCACGGACCGAAAAAAGCCTCCGTATGGCCTGAACCATGCGGAGACTTTTATTGCCTTGCGTCTGCGGCCGCCGGTCAGTCGGCGTAGATCACATAGCCCTCATGGCGCGGCACGGGCTGCGGCTCGTCGTCGGCGTAGCCGATGATGCAGTTGCCGACGCCCTCGTAGCCCTCGGGCACGCCCCACTTCTTCATCAGCGCGCGGCCTTCCTCCGTCCGGAACACCGGCTCGGCCCGGTCGATCCAGCAGCTGCCCAGGCCCACAGCCTGCGCCGCGTTGAGAAGATTGCCCATGATGAGACTGCCGTCCTTGACACCCATGGGCCAGCTCATGTCGCCGAACACGACGATCACGACCGGCGCGCCGTAAAACGGCTTGCCGTCTATGCCCATGATCCGGCGGTTGAGCTCCTCGATCTGGTCGCGCTCGGCCCGGTTCGTCACGGCGACGATGCAGGCGCGCTGGCTTCCCATGGCGGTCGGCGCATATTCGCCCGCCTCCAAAATCTTGTCCAGAAGCTCCTTCGGCACCGGCGTGTCCTTGTATTTGCGGACAGCCCGTCTGTGGGTAAGGTCATACAATGTTTCTGCCATGATTTTCGTTCCTCCTCAGCGGCATTTTTCACATAGATAATAGACGATGAGATCGCAGTCCGTGACCGTCTCCCCGGTCATCTCCGACAGCTTCTCCGTCAGTCCCTCGATCATCAGATCCTTCACGGCCGCGCAGCGGCTGCATATCAGATGCGCGTGCGGCGCGACGGTGCGGTCGTAGCAGGCCGCGCCCCCGGCAAGCTCGATGCGCCGTATCTCCCCGGCGTCCACCATCAGCCCCAGATTGCGGTAGACCGTTCCGCGGGCAATGCCCGGAATGCGCTGCTGCGCCTGCTCGTATATCTCCTCGGCCGTCAGATGGACCGGCCGGGCGTTGATGATCTCATGTATCACGCGGCGTTGTCTGGTCAAAGTCGTTTCCTCCATTTAGGAATCAATCTTAAAACCAACTATAGCAGCCCCGGCCCGCATCTGTCAAGAGCGGCATCGTCACACAAGCTCGGCCATGTATTGATAAAGCGGCATCAGCAGCGCCCAGTCCGCCTCCAGCTCGTCGGCCAGCTCCGCGCCGGGCGGGTCGGGGTCGAAAAACGCCTTCCGCTCGCAGTCGATCCAGCGGCTGTTGTACCACGGCGCGAGCAGCGGCCCGTGGTCGCCCTTCGGCCGCTTGTATTGCTGGCCGCCAAGCGCGAAGCGATCCTGCCGGCCAAACGCGCGGGCGAGCCGCTCGAGACGGGCGGGATTGGCGTCGATGTGCGCGCGCCAGCGCTCCGCCATGCCGCCGCCGGCCATCCAGAAGCCAAGCCCATAGCTGTACCCCGCCGCGCCCAGCTCAAACCACAGGCACGGCTGTATGTCGTGAAGCCCCGAGGTCTTCGCCAGCGTAAACCACATATGGTCTTTATACGGCCCCTGTCCGTGCAGCCGCCGCGCGTCGCGGTGTATGCGCGAGATATGCAGCGCCGGCGCGGCGTCCGGCCAGCGCGCGTCGACCCGGTCGGCCATTTCGAAGGCCAGTGCGCGGAACGGCCCGTGCAGACAGCGCTCGTATTCGCCGCGGTGCGCCTCAAACCAGCTTTTTTCGTTGTTCAGCGCCAGCCCCCACAGAAAATCCGGCAGCTGGCGCGGAAACCCTTTGAATGCATCGCTCAATTTTTTCTCTTCCTTCGACGGTAAACTTGTTTCTTATATTGTACCACATCCGGCCAAAATATGTTATAGTCAGTATGAGGTGATTTTCATGGACGAACCGAAGCCCTATCAGCGCGACGACAGCGCCTACCGCTCCAAATTCATTGATATGGACCAAGCCCTTCTGAAGATCAAATCCGGCGACTGCATCGCCGTGGCCTCCTACGGCAACGAGCCGGTCGCCTTCCTGCGCCGGCTGCACGAGATACGCGACCGCGGCGTGCGCGGCGTGACGCTGTGGCTGGCCAATCCGCAGGAGGAGTATCCCTTCCTGACCATGGACGGCATGGAGGGCGTGATCGACATCCTGTCCATTTTCTACGGGCCGAGCCTGCGCCGGCTGCATTCCACCGGCCGGGTAAGCTTTGTGCCGAACAACCTGCACAGCTGCTTTGAGGCCATGTGCGAAACGAAGCGGCCGAACGTATTCGTGGCCGCCGTGACGCCGATGGACCGCTTCGGCTACGTCTGCATGTCCACGAGCCAGCAGGTGGAGCTGGAGCTGTTCGACACCTGCGAAACGGTCATCCTGGAAACGAACAGCAATCTTCCCTACACCTTCGGCACCACGCGCATCCCCGTGGAAAAGGTGCAGTATTTCGTCGAGGACGACCAGCCCGTCGCCAACTCCCCCATCTATCCCCGCACCGCCATTCAGGAGACCATCGCGGATTACGCCGCCGAGCTCATCCACGACGGCGACTGCATCCAGCTCGGCATCGGCGGCATGCCGGACGCCGTGGCGGAGCGGCTGACCGGGCGGCACGATCTGGGCATCTATACGGAGATGCTCGGCTCGGCCATGGGCAAGCTGATGGCCTGCGGCGCCGTGAACAACTCACGGAAAAACTTCTACCGCAACCGCTCCATCGCCGCGTTCACCTGGGGCACGCGGGAGCTGTACGATTTCATCAACGACAACCCCATGGTCGAGCTGATGCCCGTCCACTATGTGAACGACCCGTTCAACATCGCCCGGAACGAAAATCTCGTTTCCGTCAATACGGCGCTGGAGATCGATCTGACGGGGCAGGTCTGCTCCGAGACCATCGCCGGTAAGCAGTATTCCGGCACCGGCGGCGCCTGGGACTTTGCCTACGGCGCGTACCACGCCCCCGGCGGCCGCGGTGTCATCGCCCTGCAGTCCACGGCCAAGGGCGGCGCCATTTCGCGCATCGTCCCGCAGCTCACGGCCGGCAATGTGGTTTCCATCCCGCGCAACATCGTCGATCACGTCGTCACGGAATACGGCACGGCGCGTCTGCGCGGCAAATCCGTCCGCGACCGGGCGCTCGCGCTCATCGCCGTCGCCCATCCCGACTTCCGGGAGGAGCTTCGCGCCGCCGCCCGCCGCCTGCAGCTCATCTGATATACAAAAAGCGCCGCCGGTCTCCATGGGAGACCGGCGGCGCTTGTCCGTTCAGTATTTCCAGTTCGGCAAAATCGACTTCAGAAACGGCATCAGCCCCTGACGCCCCGGCGTGTTCCAGTAAAGCTGGCACAGGTCGGTCCCGGGGTAGGTGTTGCCCTCGATGAAGGCCGGCCCGTCCGGCGTGATGGCCACGTCCCAGCCGATGTGCCGCACCTGCGGGATCTCCATCGCCGCCGTCAGACAAAGCTGCTTCGCCTGCTCAAACAGCGGGATCCGGAAGCCGAGGAACGTCACGCCGGTGTCCGGGTGCACATCGTAGCGATGCGCGATCAGATCGTCCGTCGCGCAGCTGGACACAACGCCCGTCTGCTTGTCCACCGCGCAGATCAGCCCGCCCTGGCCGCTGTTGTCGCAGTAGCCGCCGCCGCTGCCGCTTTTGAGAACGACATAGTTGATATACGGCTTTCCGTCGTCGCCGATGTCGGTGACGATGCGCATGCAGTTGACCGCGTGGGGATACAGCGCGCTCATCTCGGGATGCTGGACAAGGCACTGCTCGATCACACAGTGGCCCTTGGCCTGAATGTGCGCGAACATGGCCTCCAGACTGTCAAAATCGCGGCGGTACAGCTTTTCGACGCCGCGGCCGGAGTCGCCGTCGATGGGCTTTGCAAAGCAGGCGTCCCGCCCGTCCATAAAGCGCTCAAAATCCGCCGGGGACGCGCCCGCGCCGTCCATCTGGTCGCGGCGCAGATACGCGCCGAAGCGGCGGTTGAACTCGTGCTTGTTGTCGATGCCGTCGATAAAGGCCGGGTCGTTCATGTACGCGACGAGCTTCTTGTTACGCACGCGGGTCAGATAGGTGTCCCGCTCGGCGGCCGTGCGGTCAAAGAACCCGTACATCATATAATCGTAAAAGCCCGAGCCGTAGCGCGAGGCGCACCACAGCATATCCGCGAACATCAGGGCCTTCGGCTTGCCGCACAGCTCGTGGCAGCGGTCGAGGCATTCGTTGATCTTCTTCATCCGAAGCCCGGACAGAATGTGCAGATAATACTTCATCAGGGACACGGTCGTCACTCCTTTCGCTTCGCGGCTTTCGCCGCCGCGCCGATTATACCACATACAAAAAAATTTTTCATCCCCCTATTGACAAGCGGCGTAATTATGCTATAATCTTTTTAGGAATCGTTCCTAAAACAAAGATTTTTCTTACAACTACAATGTTTTTTCAGGAGGATATGACAATGGCTAAATGGGTTTGCAGCGTTTGCGGTTACGTTCACGAGGGCGACACGCCTCCCGAGGCCTGCCCGGTCTGCAAGGCGCCGGCAGAGAAATTCATCCGGCAGGAAGAGGGCGAACAGGCCTGGGCCGCCGAGCACGTCGTCGGCGTGGCGCAGGGCGCGCCCGAGGACATCATGGCCGATCTGCGCTCGAATTTCGAGGCTGAGTGCTCCGAGGTGGGCATGTATCTGGCCATGGCGCGCGTGGCGCACCGCGAGGGCTATCCCGAGATCGGCCTGTACTGGGAAAAGGCCGCCTATGAGGAAGCGGAGCACGCCGCGAAATTTGCCGAGCTTCTCGGCGAGATCGTGACGGACAGCACGAAGAAGAATCTGGAGATGCGCGTGGAGGCCGAAAACGGCGCCACCGCCGGCAAGACCGATCTTGCCAAGCGCGCCAAGGCGCTCAATCTCGACGCCATCCACGACACCGTCCACGAGATGGCCCGCGACGAGGCGAGACACGGCAAGGCGTTCGAGGGTCTGCTGAAGCGCTATTTCGGCAAGTAATTCAGCCTAAAACAAGCCTTTTTGAGAGGAAGCGGAGTAAAACCCGCTTCCTCTCTTTTTTGCGCCTTCCGATCTGGACGGTACAACGTTGGTACATCGCCGTTTTTCTCTGCGAAAAGCAGGGCTGAGATACTCAAAAAATCATCCGCAAATGTCAATTCCTTTGCGAACATGTCCGGAAATTATTCTTCGTGCTTTACGAACAAACAGAGCGGGCTATTTTACGCTGCTTGTAAAGGTATCCTTCCTGCAAACAGAGAAAAAGGGAAAAATACAGCGCGGAGCATGCGCCCCGCGCTTATCGGAAGTTCACTTTTTATGCCAGAAGGTGATTATCCGTTGGTAATGGCATTTTTGAAATAAAGAACAATCGCTTCTATACCATCGCCATATTCTTCATCGCCTGTACTATCCACTACGCCAGCAAAAGTAATTACATCACCAACATTCAATTCCGCGAGTTCTTCTGTTTGGAGATATACGCGAATACCAAATTCGCAATCGAAGCTCCCACCATCTTCAAATTGTTTTATTGTGGTATTCTCGTTTTCGTGTGACATAATATAGCAGTTATTCTTTTCGATCTCGATCACTGTACCTGTGACTTTCAAGGATTTGCCAACATAGGTTTCCGCTCTGGCTGCATTCCCGCCGATGTTTTCCCATAGTTCTTCAGCAGAAATTTCCTCTGCGGAGGTCCAAATATCTTCGTCAGATACCGCCCCCGCTTTGTTATCTTTTCCATCGCTGCTGCAAGCCGCAAGGCTCAGACACAGCACCGCCGCCAGAAGCAGCGCGATCAGTTTTTTCATGTTCTCTTTCCTCTTTTCAATATTCTGCGCGTCCGTTACAACGCGCCCCGCTCCTTTCCTGTTAAGATTTCTTTACAGTATTCTGCTCCATGCACCATAGCCATCGATCTGATTGGTAGGGCGAGTAAGAAGACTCGAAGAAAGGTCGGTTTCCTCGACGCTGAACGTCCAACCGGACCAGTGTACATCTCCCTGTATCTTGCAGACAGAAGTCGTATAGGCGCCAAACCCGTTCTTTGCGCTCACTTCTGCAAGGATAACATATCTGCATCCCTTTTCATACTTCTTAAAACCGGGAGAGTTTTCCGCCCCGTCAGGTAGAGCAAAACAGACCCACGCGTTATCAATGGAAACAGAATCCGGGTCTTTGAATTTTCTCTTGATGGAACTGGTCAGTTCCTCGGTTGTCATGCCGCTGCTGCCGTACATAATAAGAGGAACGTCTGCATCCTCGTCGCCAACATTGATAAACTCAAACCAATCGTTGAACCCGTTTCCCTGATTATTACAGATGTTGTAAAGATAATGGATGTCAGACATTGAAAAGACCGGATTTCCATCCTTTCCGGTAACGCTCTTCAGTTTTTTCCATATCTCATCCTCAATATGATCTTCGTGGAAATACTTGCAAATAGAATCATTGGCCTTTACTGTTTCATGCTGTTTGCTGGGGTCGGTAAAGTGACTGGCAAGCGCATTGACGACTTCGTCCACGGTGGCATATTCCTCGGCAAGCGGCTCCGGGCCGCAGGCGCACAGGCTCAGGCACAGCACCGCCGCCAGAAGCAGCGCGATCCATTTTTTCATGTTCTCTTTCCTCGTTTCATGTGTTCTGTGCGTCCGTTACAACGCGCCCCGCTCCGTGAATATGTAGGAATTACAGACCAAGCAGCTGTTTTTTCTTCGCGTCAAATTCTTCCTGCGTGATAATTCCGCTATCAAGCAGCTCTTTGAACTTCTTGAGTTCGTCAGCAGCGGAAATTGCAGGTGCGGAAGTCGAAGCAATTTGCTCCTGCTTTGCTTTTTCGGTCTCCCATTCCTCTTTTGATAACGCTTTCACATCTGTGGAATGACATTTCGGACACTTTTTATAATCAACAATCTTGTCCATTTTAGCATCTGCTTTAGACGTAGCAACTTGAGAACCAAGCCGTGTGCCACCAAGCGCTTCTCCTACGCCCAACAAGCTGTCTGCAACTGCACTTTTTGCAAGTTTTTCGTTTCGCTGTAAATCTTCAAAGGTATAGCAGTAAATATGACCGCAAACATTACATTTCATGCGGGTTTCTGTGTCCTTGTTATCAATAAGAGTCACTTTGCCGGTTACATAGTCAATATTCAAAAGACCGCCCTTTTTTGCACAAGCAGGACATTTCCAAATCTCCTTGCCAGATGTGGTTTTGCCGATCTTAAAACGATTTAATCCAACTTCTTTGCCGCAAATAGCACAAGTAGCTTTCAAATCAAAAAAGCCCATATTCTTACCTCTATTCTATGAATTAGTCTGCATTAAATTATTAACCGCAAGCCGCACATTCTGCGGCGCACCTCGTTTATAAATTCTGTGCGTCCGTTACAACGTGTCCCGCTCTTTTTTTCAACAGAGAAGTATGTTGTTATTAATTTTGTCTAAAAGAGTCTTGGAAAGCTTGTTCTGCTTTAGCTTTTTCCGCTTCAAGCGCAGCGCCTTCTTGTGCGTATTTTTGGGCACTTGAAGCAGCTCCTACGATAGCTCCCGCCGTGCCTCCAATGGCATTGCCAATCGCTGCACTATATATTATGTTTTTCTCAGCTTCTTTATTGTGTTGTTCGACAGCGCGATTAACCTCATCTTTTCTGCTCGCGGCAAAAACTGTTTCAAGGCTCATATTATCAACCATGAATGACTTTCCGGTATATTTTTTCCTGACTAGTTCAAGCTCAGCCAAGGTTAAATCGCCGTGCGAATACATAAGTTCAGCATCGCCGATTTGCTTTGCTGCATATGCCGCTCGCTCTTTATCCGTCATTTTTCCGCTTTCAAAACGCTTTTCATCTTCTTCGCGCTTTTTTGAGCGTTCATTCTCCTTTTGATTTTGGGAATTAGTTAGAGCTTTTTCAACCTTGAAGTATACAATGCAGGCGGGAATAAGAATAATAACCGCATGTATACTCTGAAATGTTCCCCCAGTGATGGCAAACATTATCAAAAACATAATTCCACCACAAAGCGAACACGCAAGCGCAGCAATGAATTTTGACATGTTAATCACTCCTACTTTTCTTTTTCGTTCAACACAATTTACAGAAGCAAGAATCATAGACCAAGCAATTGCTTTTTCTTTGTGTCAAACGCCATTTCCTCTTTTCATGTATTCTTCGCGTCAACTACGGCGCGCCCCGCTCCGCTTTTTGCATATGTTATCTCACGGAAATGATAAATTCCTCGGTTTCCCCGCTTGCGTTTGGCAGGGTCACTTTGATCTTCATAGGCTTATCGGTATTTTCATATTTGATCCTTTTCGCAATTGCTTCTGCGCTCATGGTAAAACCTCGTTTCTTATTTCCGGTATTCCTTGCCGTTATCGGTCGTGGGCAAACTCCAGAATTTCAAGTGTGCTTCCGTCAAAGGAGTAGTCCAGGTGCATCTGTTCACCATAGTCCCAGGAGATCAGGATCGTGCCGGAAAACACTTCGTAAGTCCCCGTGAAGTCATACTGGTAGCTTGAATTGATGGGAAGAGAAGCGGAGACTGTCGTATCATCAAACGTAAAGGTGAACACGCCAAGCGTTTTATCATACCAGCCGTACTGAGACAGACCGTTTTCCTTCAGATAGCTTATGATCTGGGCCTTTGTTTCCTCGTCAACGGGCTGATAGACCTCGGCTCTGGGGTCATAATCGGAGCCTAAAACGTCGGCGGAGCGGAAATCAAAGGTGAAGGGCTCTCCATTCACGAAAAAGGTGACCAGAAGCGCCTTGTCGCTGTTTGCTTCGACCTGTTCCGGAACTTCAATGCAATAGCGCAGAATACGGGAGGTGCTTGAGCTCAGCGGTTCAAACACCATGGTCCCATCGTAGCTCCAGTCGCCGTCAAGCGATACGCAGTTCCCCAAATGAACATTTTCAAAAACATAGCCGTCATCATAGTCCGCCGAAACGCCGATGCTCAGAGAAACATTCGACTTCTCATTGCCGGTATACTCTATCCGAACCTCGCCGTAAGCCTCCACCTTCTCGCTGTCTGCGCTATAAGGACTGTTTCCGCTGAACTTGCCGTCCGGCGTCATATAGTTTTCATCGGGCCAGTTTGCCAGCTCTTTGGCAAAGCCGGTGAAGGAAGGCGTGATCCTGAAAAGCTCGGTTTCAATCGTGTCGCCGAGATTATAGATCGTCTCTTCCTCCGGGCCGGATTGTGCCGCGTCGGTCGTTGCTTCGGTGGGTGTTTCCGCTGTCACATCGGAAGCTGACTGCGTTTCCGACGGTTCGGCCTCTTTTTCTGAGCCGCAGGCACAGAAGGACAGGCACAGCGCAAGCGCCAGGAGCAGCGCCAAAATTTGTTTCCGTTTCATTTTCTATTCCTCCATATAATAAAAATGTTTTGTTCAACACTTTTTCATACAGCGGCCCCTATGCTCCTGGATATGCCCTGCGCCTGTCTCCCGGCTGCGCCCGGCCGTGAACGGCCGATCAGTCTATCGGGCTGTCAAAGGCGATCTCCGCGCCCTGGCAGCTGACGCCGCTGACCCGCCAGTCGCCGTCGATGCGCTCCAGACGCAGCTCCGCCCGGCAGTCGTACATATCAAAGTAATAGCGGTCGCACGCGGCGATGCAGGTATCGCCCTGATTTTCCACCAGCGTCAGAGAATCCAGATCGTAGCCGATCGCGCCGTAGCCCCGCGCGCCCCGGACCAGACAGAGCCGGCCGTCTATCATCTCAACGTTGTCCTCCAGCCCGGCAAGGTACTCCGCCGCCACATAGTGCGACGCCTCCGCCCGGACGTCCTCCACGCTGCTGAAATTCGTCACCGGGAAGCAGTCCCGGAACAGCGGCTCGCCGTCGCTGAACCAGCCGCTCTCGTCGATCTCCACGCCGAAGGTCTCCTGCGCGCACTCGTTGAGCCACCAGACGCTCTCCTTCACGGCCGCCAGAAGCTCTCCGCCCGTGGGGCCGCCGTCCTCCGTGCGCAGCAGACGCTGCATATTTTCCGCCGTGTTCCGATAAAAGACCAGCGGCGTCAGCCCCTGCGTGCAGGCGGCGAGACTGTCCTCAAATTCGCTTTCCGTGACCTCCGCGCCGTCGACGCAGTAAGTCAGTATCTCGTTTCCACCGTCGTCGTAGCCGCTGACATAGCTGTAGAGGTCGCGGCTCACCGCCGCGTGCCCCGGCCCCGGCCACCGGACATACTGCAGCTCATAGCCCGAGGAGGTCCCGTGTCCCTCGTTCACCACCGCTCCGTCCTCGGAGACATAAATGGTCGGATTCATCCAGGTATCCACGAAGCCGCTGTACAGCATCGCCGTGCCGCCGTCGAGCCAGGTATACAGCGTATAGCTCAGCAGCGCCGGCGAGTCCGCGCCGCTCTCGCTGTCCGCCTCGCCGCAGATAAGCTCCGGCGTGCCGTCCCGGTCCAGATCGGCCAGCGCAAAGGCCTGACTGCCGTCGGCGCCCAGCAGCTCGCCATAGCTGTGCAGCGCCGCCTCCGGCCAGCCCTCGCAGAGCGCCTGCAGATACTCCTCGTCCCCGGTGGCCCGGCTGACCTGCTCCAGACCGAAGCTGTCGCCGCTCGTCTCGAATATCCGCTCGTAGTAGGGCGCCGCCTTTTCATACGCGCCCGCCCGGAAGAAAGCGTCCGCCGCCTTCTCCCCATAGTCCGCCTCGGACTCGCCCAGCTCCATGGCCCGGACATAGTCCTCCGCCGCCGACCGGAAGGCGTCCCGCTGTGCGCCGCCCTCCCGCTTTTCCGCGAGCGCCGCGTAGGCGTCCGCGCGGCCCAGATAACCCTCGGCCCGCTCGGGATCGAGCGCAATGGCCTCGGTGAACGCCGCCACGGCCTCCTCGCCGCTGCCGTCGTTCCGGTACCGGACGCCCAGATCGTATTGCTCCTGCCATTTTCCGCTGCTGCCGCACGCGCACAGAAGCAGCGCCATAAGAAGGCACACCGCCGTTACTGCAAGCTTTCGCATGGATAATTCCTCCGTTTCACTCTTTCCGCCGCCGGGGCGGTATTTTTACGGCTTTCACTATATAGTGGACGCCGTAAAAATGCAAGAGAGCTTCCGGAGACCGCCGGAGCGCGGCAGGCGCTTTTCGCTCCGCCCGCAGTCGAAACCATGGAGCAGCCGCCCTCACAGCACGGCAGACGGACCCCGTGCCGTCAGAACAGGCTTGCTTACCTCCTCTGACGGAATTTTGAGCGATTATTCTTCAGCATAGCGAAAAAGCGCGGCGGAAACAATTACCCGGCTGCATAGTATCGCGGAAACCGGCCCCGGATACGGGCGCGCCGTCCACCGCCGGCGCCGACTTTGTCCTGTCAGAAAACAAACAGGCGCGGGCATTGAAACGCCCGCGCGGCTATGCTATACTGGCTCTCCCGGCCCGCGCCCCGGCGCGGCGGAATACAGGCAAAGAGAGACGTTTATGAACATCTGGCACGACATCGACCCCGCGCGCATCACGCCGGAGGATTTTCTGGCGGTCATCGAGATCCCCAAGGGCAGCAAGAAAAAATACGAGCTGGACAAGGAGACGGGCTTCATTATCCTCGACCGCATTCTTTACACCTCCACCCACTATCCCGCCAACTACGGCTTCATCCCCCGCAGCTACGGCGACGACGGCGACCCGCTGGACGTTCTGGTGCTGTGCTCGGAGGCGCTCGACCCGCTGACGCTCGTCCGCTGCTATCCCATCGGCTGCATCTCCATGACCGACTGCGGGAAAAACGACGAGAAGATCATCGCCATTCCCTTTTCCGACCCCGGCTACAATAGCTGCCGCGACATCATGGATCTGCCCGCGCACATTTTCGACGAAATGGCCCACTTCTTCTCCGTCTACAAGGCGCTGGAGGGCAAGGAGGCCGTGGCCGGCGACGTCAGCGGCCACGCCGACGCCGTTTCGGTCATCGCCAGGGCGCTCGCGCATTACGACGAGTGCTTCGGCGCTCTTCACGCCTGATGCGCGCGCGGAGCCTGTGCCTGTGCGCGCTGTTCGCCGCGCTCACGGCCGTCGGCGCCTTTCTGCGCATCCCCTTTGCGCTCAGCGCCATCACGCTGCAGTTTTTCTTCACGGCGATGGCCGGGCTGCTGCTCGGGCCGCGCGGCGGCGCTCTGTCGCAGGCGGGCTATGTGCTTCTGGGTCTGATCGGCCTGCCGGTGTTCACGGTCGGCGGCGGTCTGGGCTATGTGCTGCACCCGTCGTTCGGCTTTCTGCTGGGACTGATCCCGTCGGCCTGGCTGATCGGGCGGCTGTCGCGCGGGCGGACGGGACGGCTGCCCCTCGTGCTGGCCTGTCTGGCAGGGCTTGGCATCCTGTACGCCGTGGGGCTGCCGTACATGGCGCTGATACTGAACGGCTACCAGCACAAGGGGCTGTCCCTGTGGGCGCTGGTGCGCGGCGGGATGCTCGTATACCTGCCGGGCGACGCGGCGAAGATCGCGCTGTGCGCGTTTCTGGCGCCGGGACTGCGGACCAGGCTGCAAAAATTCATCGAAGCATGACAAAGCGCGGAGGCTTTTTGCCTCCGCGCCTTCTCTTATCTCTATACGCTTATTCGACCGTCACCGATTTGGCCAAATTCTTGGGCTTGTCGATGTCGCAGCCGTTCTCCCTCGCAACGTAATACGCGAAAAGCTGCATGGGGATAATCTCCGGGATGGCCAGCAGCAGCGGATCGGTCTGCGGCACGAATACCACGTCGTCCGCCTCGGCAAAGATACGCCGGTCGCCCTCCTGCACCGCGGCCAGCACCCGCGCGCCGCGCGCCTTGACCTCCTTGATGTTGCCCATAAGCTTGTCAAACAGCGCCTGATAGCACGCCAGCGCCACAACGAGCCGCCCCTCGTCGATCAGGGCGATGGTGCCGTGCTTCAGCTCCCCGGCGGCGTAGGCCTCGGAGTGGATATAGCTGATCTCCTTGAGCTTGAGCGACGCCTCCAGGCACACGGCGTAATCCAGATTGCGCCCGATGTAGAAAAGCGAGCTTTTGTCGTGGTACCGCTGGGCCAGGTACGGCAGATGGCCGTTGAGATCAACAGCCCTCTGGCAGCGCTCCGGCAGCGCGCAGATGCCGCGCACGAGCTCGGCGCCCCGCTCGGCGGAGATGCGGCCGAGCTTTTCCGCCATGTACACCGCGAGCATCGTGAGCACGGCGACCTGCGTCGTGTAGCCCTTGGTCGTCGCCACGGCGATCTCCGGCCCGGCCCAGGTGTAAAGCACATCGTCGGCCAGCTTTGCCACGGTGCTGGACACGACGTTGACGATGGCCAGCGTGCGCGCGCCGCGCGCCTTGCATTCCTTCATGGCGGCGATGGTGTCCGCCGTTTCGCCGGACTGGGAGATCACGACGACGAGCGTGTGCTCGTCGATGATGGGGTTGCGGTAGCGCAGCTCGCTGGCCACCTCCACCTGCACGGGCAGACGGCACAGCTCCTCCATGACGTAGCGGCCGACGCAGCCGGCGTGGTAGGCCGAGCCGCAGGCCGTGATGACCACGCTGCGCAGCCCGGCGAGCCACTCGCCGTCGAACTGCACGCCGTCAAGCTCGATATGTCCGTCCTTCACGCGCGGGTCGATCGTCGCCTTGAGCGCGCGCGGCTGCTCCATGATCTCCTTGAGCATGAAATGCTCATAGCCGCCCTTTTCCGCCGCCTCCATCGACCATGCCACGCGGGTGACGGATTTCTGTATCTCCTCCCCGGCACAGTCAAACACGCGTATCTTCTCCGGCGACAAAAGCGCGAACTCCCCGTCCTCCAGATAGATGACATTGCGCGTGTGGCCGATGAGCGCCGTGACGTCGGAGGCGAAGAAATTTTCCCCCACGCCGACGCCCAGGATCAGCGGGCTTGCGCAGCGGATGGCCGCCAGCTGGCCCGGATGCTCCGCGCACACGACCCCCAGCGCATACGAGCCCTCCAGCCGCGCCGCCGTTTTCATCACGGCCGCCTTCAGATCGCCCGTATAGTACATATCCAGCAGATGAACGACCACCTCGGTGTCCGTTTCGCTGTTGAACTGGAAGCCCTTGTCGCTCAGCTCCTGCTTCAGCTGCGCGTAGTTTTCGATGATGCCGTTGTGAACGACGGCGAACAGCCCGTCGTTGGAGAGGTGCGGATGCGCGTTGGAGACGGTGGGCGCGCCGTGGGTGGCCCAGCGGGTATGGCCGACGCCGCAGCAGCCGGGCACATCCGCGCCGTCGTGGATCAGCGCGCACAGCTTGTCGAGATGGCCCGAGGCCTTGGCCGTCTGGATGCAGCCGTCGTGCTGCACGGCAATGCCCGCAGAGTCATAGCCGCGGTATTCCAGCTTCTTCAATCCCTCCAGCAGCACAGGCGCCGCCGCCTGCGACCCGGTAAAACCAACGATGCCGCACATCAGAGCATTCCCCTTTCCTTTTCATGCATGGCCGCCGCCACGAAGCCCTCAAACAGCGGATGGGGCCGGTTGGGACGGCTTTTGAATTCCGGATGATACTGCACGCCGACGTAGAACTCCCGGTCCGTCAGCTCCGCCGCCTCCGCCAGACGTCCGTCCGGGGACAGGCCGCTGAAGCACAGTCCCGCCGCCTCCAGCGCCGCGCGGTAGTCGTTGTTGACCTCGTAGCGGTGGCGGTGGCGCTCCTGGATAAGCTCCGCGCCGTAGCATCGGGCCATGGTCGTTCCCGGCTGTATCCGGCACGGATACGCGCCCAGACGCAGCGTGCCGCCCTTGCTGACCGTCTCGCTCTGGCCGGGCATGAAGTCGATGACCTTGTGGGCGCACGCCGGGTCGAATTCGCCGGAGTTGGCGTCCGGAATGCCGGCGGCGTGCCGCGCGTATTCGATAACGGCCACCTGCATGCCCAGGCAGATGCCGAAATAGGGCTTTCCGTGCTCGCGCGCCCAGCGCGCCGCCAGGATCATCCCGGCAATGCCGCGGTCGCCGAAGCCGCCGGGGACCAGTATCCCGTCCAGCGGCGACAGCCGCTCGTCCGCGTTCTCCTCCGTGAGCGTTTCGGAGTCGATCCACACGATGTCCACCTCCGCGCCCAGCGCGTAGCCCGCGTGGCGCAGCGCCTCGGCCACGGACAGATAGGCGTCGTGAAGCTGCGTGTATTTTCCCACGAGCCCGATCTCGACCGTCTCGCGGCTTTCCTTGATGCGCCGCACCAGCGCGCGCCATTCGCCAAGCTCCGGCTCGCGCGTCTCCAGCCCCAGTTCCCGGCAAACGATGGCGGAGAAGTCCGCCTTCTCCAGCATCAGCGGCGCCTCGTACAGGCAGGGGATCGTGAGATTTTCGATCACGCAGTCGCTCTTGACGTTGCAGAACATGGCGATCTTGTGGAAGATCTCCGGCTCCAGCGGCTCGTCGCAGCGCAGAACGATGATGTCCGGGCTGATGCCCATGCCGCGCAGCTCCTTGACGGAGTGCTGGGTGGGCTTGGATTTGTGCTCGTCAGACCCGCGCAGGAAGGGCACGAGCGTGACATGGATGAACAGGCTGTTCTCCCGCCCGACCTCGAGCGATATCTGCCGCACCGCCTCCAGAAACGGCTGCGACTCGATGTCGCCGGTGGTGCCGCCGATCTCCGTGATAACGACGTCGGCGTCCGTTTTGCGGCCGACGCGGTAAACGAATTCCTTGATCTCATCGGTGATGTGCGGGATGACCTGCACCGTCGAGCCGAGATACTCGCCGCGCCGCTCCTTGTTCAGCACGTTCCAGTACACCTTGCCCGTCGTCAGATTGGAATACTTGTTCAGATCCTCGTCGATGAAGCGCTCGTAGTGCCCCAGATCCAGATCGGTCTCCGCGCCGTCCTCCGTCACATACACCTCGCCGTGCTGATACGGGCTCATCGTGCCGGGGTCAACGTTGATGTAGGGGTCGAGCTTCTGCGCGGCGACCTTCAGCCCGCGCGCCTTCAGCAGCCGCCCCAGCGACGCCGCCGTGATCCCCTTGCCGAGACCGGACACAACGCCGCCGGTCACAAAAATGTACTTTGTCATGGCTTCTCCCTCTTATTTATAGGCGGACAGAATATCCTCCGCGACCGCCCGCTTGCTCACGCAGCGGTCCATGGCCTGCTTTTCGATGAACCGGTGCGCCTGCGCTTCGGTCATCTTCAGCTGCTCGATGAGCTGCCATTTGGCGCGGTTTATGATGCGGATGTCCTCCATTTTTTCTTCCAGCGACGCGGTCTTCTTCTCCAGACGCCGCAGTCTCTCCCGCGTGGCGCATACCAGCGTCAGCGACTGCGCGATGATCTGCCCCGTGCACGGCTTTGACAGCACGAACACGCCGCACGGCGAAAGCCGCGCCTGCACGTCCGGGTAATGCTCGGCCCGCACCAGCAGCAAAACGCCCATGGCGCTGCGCTCGCATATGTCCTGCGCCAGCAGCACGCCGAAATCGTCCGGCAGCGGGCTGTTGACAATCACGAGATCAAAGCTCCGTTCCGTCAGCCGGCGGCGTGCGCCGGCGGCGTCGGCCGCGCATACGACCGGCCCGTAGCGGTTTTCGGGCAGCAGCGTCCGGATCGAGCGCGCCGATTTTTCCGACGCCGATACCAGCAGCACGCTGTAGCGCCGCTCCTGCAGCTCCATACCGTCACTCCAGATAGCTGTCCAGCACCGGCCGGGGCAGACAGCGCGCGATGAATTCACTTCCGGCGGCCGCCGCGCGGGCCTCCTCCAGCGTCCCCGGCAGGGACTCAAAGCCGCCGCGCACCGACTCGTCGGCCGTATACAGATTCATATCCGCCGCCGGGGGCAGCGCCATGGCGCGCTCCACGCCGTCCAGTCCCGCCCGGATCAGAAGCGTAAAGGCGAGATACGGATTGCACAGCGGGTCGGGCGAGCGAAGCTCGGCGCGCCGGTATTCGCCCTGCGCCGCCGGGATGCGGATGAGCTGCGAGCGGTTTTCGCTCGACCAGGAAACGTAGCGCGGCGCCTTTTTCGAGCCGAAGCGCCGGTAGGAGCCCTCGACGGTGTTGAAAAACAGCGTCATCTCGCGGATATGCGCCAGCACGCCCGCGATGATCTGCGGCATAACGTCGCGGCCGGAGGCGCTTTTGGCGGAGATATTGATGTGCATCCCGTTGCCGGCCTGCGCGGCCAGCGGCTTGGGGGAAAAATCGGCGCACAGGCCGCTGCGTGCGGCGATCGTGTTCACGACGGCACGGAAGGTCACGGCGTTGTCGGCCGCCGTGAGCGGATCGGAATAGCGGAAGTCGATCTCATTCTGGCCCGGCCCCTCCTCGTGGTGAGAGCTTTCCGGGCAGATGCCCATCTGCTCGAGCGTCAGACAGATCTCCCGCCGGATGTTCTCCCCCTTGTCCTCGGGGGCGATGTCCATATAGCCGGCGTTGTCATACGGGATGGTCGTGGCCTCGCCGTTTTCCCCCTGCCGGAACAGATAAAACTCCATCTCCGCGCCGAAGGCAAAGCGCAGCCCCTGCCGCTCGGCATCCTGCACCGCCGTCTTCAGCAGCGAGCGCGCGTCGGCCTCGATGGGCATGCCGTCCGGCCGGGTGATGGCGCAGAACATCCGTACCACGCGGCCGTGCTCCGGTCGCCACGGAAGGATCGACAGCGTCGCCGGGTCGGGATGCAGCAGCAGATCGGAATGGACCTCCCCGCCGAAGCCGGCGATGGCCGAAGCGTCGATGGCGATGCCGTAATCGAACGCGCGCGGCAGCTCCTCGGACAAAATGGAGATATTCTTCTGCCGGCCGTACACGTCGCAGAACGCGAGCCGGATGAATTTCACATCCTCCTCCGCCGCAAACTGCATGACCTCTTCCTTGGAATAATTCATTGCCCGTCCTCCCCGGAATGCTTCGTCCGCGCGCCGCCGGGCGCATGGATCTTCAAAAACAGCGAGAGGCGTCCACCCATGCCCGGGCCGCTGCCCTCTCGCACAAGTGAACGCCCTTGCTCACAGGGGTGAATTTTAGCACTGTGCGCCCTTTTTGTCAATTCCTTTCCCGAAAAAGCAAAAAAAAGCTTGACAAGCGCCCCGGCGGCGCGTAGAATGCCCGGGTAAAGGCAAAGGCGTCTTGGAGCGAACGGCTCCCTGACGCCTTTTTCGCATATTTCCGGGTCCGCCCTCCGTTCATCCCGCGGCGGCCCGTTCGGTTTTGGAAAGGAGCGATCTCACATGGAAAGCGTAACAGATTATTTCGGAAGCCTTGTTTTCGACGACCGCGTCATGAAGGCCACCTTGTCGGCCTCCGTTTACCAGTCGCTGAAAAAGACCATCGACGAGGGCGCGCGCCTGGACACCGAGGTGGCCAACGCCGTCGCCTCCGCCATGAAGGACTGGGCCGTCGCCCACGGAGCCACCCACTTCACCCACTGGTTTCAGCCCATGACCGGCATCACGGCCGAAAAGCACGACAGCTTCATTACGCCCGCGCCGGACGGCCGCGTCATCATGGACTTTTCCGGCAAGGAGCTCATCCGCGGCGAGCCGGACGCCTCGTCGTTCCCCTCCGGCGGCCTACGGGCCACGTTTGAAGCGCGCGGCTACACCGCCTGGGACCCCACCAGCTATGCCTTCATCAAGGACAAGACCCTGTGCATCCCCACGGCCTTCTGCTCCTACGGCGGCGAAGCGCTGGACAAGAAAACGCCGCTGCTGCGCTCCATGCAGGCGCTCAACAAGCAGGCCCTGCGTATCCTGCGCCTGTTCGGAAACGACACCGTCAAGTGCGTGCGCACCTGCGCCGGCGCGGAGCAGGAATACTTCCTCGTGGACAAGGCGCTGTTCGACAAGCGCAAGGATCTCGTGTTCACGGGCCGCACGCTGTTCGGCGCCCGTCCGCCCAAGGGGCAGGAGCTCGACGACCATTACTTCGGCGCCATCAAATCCCGCGTGGCCGCGTACATGGCCGATCTGAACCGGGAGCTGTGGAAGCTCGGCGTGCTGGCCAAAACAGAGCATAACGAGGTCGCCCCCGCGCAGCACGAGCTGGCCCCCATCTACGCCACCACCAACATCGCCACCGACCACAACCAGCTCACCATGGAGGTCATGCAGCGTGTGGCCACGAAGCACGGCCTCGCCTGCCTGCTGCACGAAAAGCCCTTCGCCGGCGTCAACGGCTCCGGCAAGCACAACAACTGGTCCATCGCCACCGACACCGGCGTCAATCTTCTCTCGCCCGGCGACACGCCCATCGAAAACGCGCAGTTTCTCGTGTTCCTGTGCGCCGTGCTGCAGGCCGTGGACGACTATCAGGATCTGCTGCGCCTGTCCGTGGCGACGGCCGGAAACGACCACCGTCTCGGCGCGAACGAGGCGCCTCCCGCCGTCGTGTCCGTCTTCGTCGGCGAGGAGCTCGGCGCCGTGCTCGACGCCATCGACCGCGACGAGGCCTACAACGCGGCGGAAAAGACCGTCATGAAGCTCGGCGTTCACGTTCTGCCGAAATTCCCGCGCGACACCACGGACCGCAACCGCACCTCCCCCTTCGCCTTCACCGGCAACAAGTTCGAGTTCCGTATGCCCGGCTCCTCGGCCTCCATCGCCGACTGCAACACCATGCTCAACGCCGCCGTGGCCGAGTCGCTGCGGCTGTACGCCGACCGGCTCGAGTCCGCCGCCAGCTTTGAAGACGAGCTGCACGACATGATCCGCGAGGTCATCCAGGCGCACAAGCGCATCGTGTTCAACGGCAACGGCTACGACGACGCCTGGATCCGCGAGGCCACGGAAAAGCGCGGCCTTCTCAATCTGCGCACAACGCCGGACGCGCTGCCCATGCTGCTGGAGAAAAAGAACATCGATATGCTCACGCGCCACAAGATCTATTCCGAGGCCGAGATCCGCTCGCGCTACGAGATCTGCACGGAAAACTACTGCAAGACCGTCAACATCGAGGCGCTGACCATGGTCGACATGGCGCGCGGCCAGATCCTGCCCGCCGTGGAGCGCTACACCCGCTCGCTGGCCGACGGCTGCGCCGCCAAGTGCGCGCTGGTGCCGGAGCTCTCCGGCCGCTTCGAGCGCAAAACCGTCAAAAAGCTCTCCATGCTCACCGACGAGATCGACGAGGCCGCCGACCGCCTCGACTCCGCGCTCATCCGCTGCCGCTCCATTGCCGCCCCGGACGAGCAGGCCGCCGCCATCCGCGACGACATCCTTCCGAAGATGGCGGAGCTGCGCGTCGTCTGCGACGAGGCCGAGAGCCTGACGGCGGACGACTGCTGGCCCTTCCCGGCGTACGATGCGCTGCTGTTCGGACTGGACTGACCCGCCCCCGAAAAAAGAAATGGACCGCCAGAGGGCCGGCCGGAAAATTTCCGGCCGGCCCTCTTTTCATTCCCCGGCGAAGATCGCCAGGTTCCGCCCTATGCGTTCCTTGTCCCCGCCGAGCCTGAGCGCCTCCCGCGCGCACGCGGCGGCATAGCCCCTCTCGCCGAGCTTCCACCACGCGATGGAGATCATATCCCACGGCAAAGGCCCCCACGCCTCCGGCGTGCTCGTGTAGCTCATGTCCCGCTTTTTGATGTCCAGACACCGCGTCAGATACCGCACGCACCCGCGCCAGTCCCCGCGCCCGTAAGCGAGCCTCCCCAGCTCCAGCCACGCCTCGCGCTGCTCCGGGGCCTCCATCGCCGCCCGGAAAAGCCACAGCTCCCGCCGCTCCGCGTCGCCCTTCGCCGCATAGCAGCGCGCGATATACCGCATGCTCGCCGCCCTCTCCGGAGTCCACGTCGCCCGCGGCATCGCCAGATGCTCCCGCAGCGTCCGTATGCAGTCGTCCCAGCGTCCCCGGAACATATATTCCCGCCCCAGATAGTGCCGGTTTCGGTCGTCGTCCGGGTCCTCCGCCACGCTCATCTCCAGCAGCGGCAGATACCCCGCCCGGCTCTTTTCCCCGTCCGGGTGATGCTCCAGCCGTATCGGCAGCTCGCAGAACACCTTCGGCACGTCGTAGCTCAGTATCTCATGCACCGGATGCGTCCAGCGGCACACGCCCGGCGCGTGTATCTTCTCATACAGGAATTTCGTCCCGTCCGAGCCGTCCGCGTTGAAGCTCCATACATATTCATACCGCCCCGTCGTCGCGCCCTCGCGCCAGTTGTCCTCCAGCGCCCTGCGCCATCCGGGGCACAGTATCTCGTCCAGATCGGTACACACGAGCACATCCGCCCCCGGCGGCACCAGCCTCATGCTCTCGTTCCGGGCCGTGTCAAAGCGCCACGGCTCGATCTTCCGGCACTCCACCACGGCCCCCAGCGACCGCAGGATATCCGGCGTCCCATCCGTGCTTCCCGTGTCCAGCACGGCCACGCCGTCCGCCTCCGCCATGGACTGCATCCACCGCGCGGCAAACCGCGCCTCATCCTTCGCAATGGCATATACCCAGACGTTCATGCGTCCCCTCCTGTCACGCCGTCCGCTGCCAGGCGTACACGGCCTGATACGGCGGCATATTGTTATGCGGCTGACCGCCGCCGGTAGCGGTTGTCGTGTAGGAGTATGTGGCGGTTCCATCGTTGTTCAGCGCTCCATATGTATCATTGCCGCCATAGACGCTCCGGGCCATGAGCGACACCGTGTGATCGTGGCTCGGTATCTCCTCCACCGTCAGCGAAACGGACGCCTCGCCGCCCGTGCTCCCGGCCGCGTAGGTGCCGCCAGCCGCCAGCAGGAACTTATCCTCGATGCGCTCCCACGTCCCGCCGCCGAAAAGCGTCGCCGGGGACGTGCTGTTGACGCTCTGGTATATCGACCCCACCGGGTAGAACGCATCCAGCAGCCACGTCTTGTCGATGGACGGAACGTAGCTCAGCTTCCCATCCTCGCCGGTGAAGCTTTCGATGTTTATCCCCGCCGAGGCGATCAGGCGCGGAATGGCCGCGAATATGCCGCCCGACTTCACCAGATTCCCGCTGTCCATCGTCGGCTCCGCGTCGAAGCTGTAGCTTCCCGCCGGTCCCGTCGCGCCCGTAGGCCCGGTAGGCCCCGGAACGGTCGAATCCGCCCCGCCCGGCCCCGTAGGCCCCGTTGCCCCCGTCGGCCCCTGCACCGTGGACGCAGGCCCGGTCGCTCCCGTCGGCCCCGTGGGGCCGGGATGACCCTGGCTGCGGCAGTCGAGCGCCAGCGCCGCATCGCCGCCCCGCACGGACAGCGGCCAGCGCTCCGTTCCCCCGGAAATGCGCATGGAAAACCGCTTCATTCGATCACGCCCTCCTTCAGCACCGGCTCCACCGCCTCCGTCAGTATCTCCGATGCGATCGCCTCGCCCGTCGCGCCCACGATCCCGCGCAGCTGTATCTGCACATCCACCCCCGCCTCCAGCCGAAGCGTATCGGCCTGGCTGAGCGTCAGGCAGATCGTGCGCCCGGACACGTCCGCCCCCGTTTCGTCCACGCTGAACTTTTCCACGCCCCGCTGGGCGAAGCTGATGCACCAGCCCGCCAGCGTCCCGGCCTCAAACGGCAGCGTGAAGGCATAGGTCGGCGTCGTTCCTCTCGTCATGCTATGTTACCCCCTTCTTTTTTGTTCGCCGCCGCAAATTATAGCACTGTGCTATTATCCTCGCCATATATAAATTGCACTGTGCAACTTTCAGGGAAAAATATTTTCAGCCCGCCCGCGCATCGGCCGCGCCGCCGCGCAGATTCACCCAGCTTCCCGCCAAAATGCTGGCCAGCAGCAGCGCCGACCCGGCATAGCCCGCCGCCCCCATGCTCTCGCACAGCAGCAGCCGCGAAAACAGCGCCGTGAACACCGGCTCCGCGCACTGCGCCAGCGCCACGACGCCGCTCGGCACCGTGCGAAGCGCCGCGTTTTGCAGCCAGTAGCACAGGCAGCCGCTCGGCAGCGCCAGATAAACGATCGCCAGCCACGCCGAAAGCGTGATCTGCCCGAGCCGGGGCGCGCCGTCCGCGCACAGCGCCATCGCAAGGCAGGCCGCCGCCGTGAAGGCAAGCTGCGTAAAGCTCACGGCCGCCGCCGACAGCTCGCGCAGCCCCTTTTCGCCGAAAACGAGCGACCCGGCCACGAACAGCGCGCTCGCCAGCGCCAGCGCCTCCCCCCAGCCGAAGCAAAAGCGCCCGCCTCCGCCGCACAGAAGATACAGCCCCGCCAGCGCGGCAAGCTGCACCGCGATCATCCGCCGGTCGTACCGCCCGCCGTGCACGAGCCGCGCCAGCAGCGGCGTGAACACAACGCTGAGACTCGTCAGAAAGCCCGACACCGTCGCGCTGGCGCTGTCAAGGCCGACGTTGAAGCACACATACGCCCCGCACATGCAGGCCGCCGCCGGCAGCCATGCCCCGGCGCGGACGGCGCGCAGCTCGGCAAACATCCGCCGCCCGCCGACGCACGCCATGACCGCCGCCGCCAGCACAAAGCGCAGCGCCAGACACCACAGCGGCGAAACGCTGGCGTAGGCCTGCTTGGTCAGCGGCGTTCCCAGCCCGTATAAAGCCGCCTGCACCAGAACCAGCAGGATGCAGACGCCCTTTTTCCCGTTTCTTTCTTTCATACCCGCTTATTATAGGCCCTCTCCCGGCTTTCGTAAAGCATTCTTTCTTGCGTCCGTGCCGCGCTTGGAGTATGATGAACGCATATTCCGACAAGGAGGCCGCCCTTATGCACATCCCCGCCGCGCCCACGACCGAATTCGACGTTCTCTCCTTTGCCGACGCCATGGCCCGCAGCGGCCTCGGCGGCGCCTACGACAGCGAAAAATGGCTCTATGTGCCCGACTTCTACACCGAGTACCGTTACATCCTCGGTACCCGCGGCCAATGCCCGCTCATCTGCATCGGCGTCAATCCCTCCACCGCCGAGCCGGATCATCTGGACAACACGCTCAAGTCCGTCGAGCGCATCGCGCTCCACAACGGCTACGACAGCTTCATCATGTTCAACGTCTACGCCCAGCGGGCCACGCGCCCGGCCGATATGGAGCGCGAGCGCAACGAAGCGCTCCACCGCGCCAACATGGACGCCTTCGACTATATCCTCGGCCTGTCGGACGCGCCCGCCGTCTGGGCCGCCTGGGGCAGCATCATCGAGCAGCGCCCCTATCTGAAAAGCTGCGTGCAGGACATGATCGCCCTCGGCGAGGCCCACGGCGCCCGCTGGTTCACATCCGGCCGCCGCTCCGTCAAGGGCCATCCGCACCATCCGCTCTATCTGAAAAAGGACAGCCCCCTCGACCCCTTCGACGTGGCATCCTACTGCGAAAGCTGCCTGTGAAAAAGGCGAAAAAAGCCCTTGCAAAACCGAAATAAGCGCCTATAATAAAACACTGTGCGCCACACGGCGTTTTATGGTCATAAAGGAGAGGATCGCATCATGGATCTGTTTCTTGCCGCCGCCATCGCCCTGATCGCGGGCCTTCTGTTCACGCGCGTGACAAACGTTTTCCGTCTCCCGGACGTAACGGCGTATCTGATCGCCGGCGTTCTCGTCGGGCCGTACTGCCTCGGGCTCCTCGGCGTTCCCGGTCTCGGCTTTTCCTCCGCCGCGCAGGTCGAGTCGCTCGCCTTCATCTCCAACACGGCGCTCGGCTTCATCGCCTTTTCCATCGGCAGCGAGTTCCGCCTGTCGCAGCTGCGCCATACCGGCCGTCAGGCGCTCATCATCGGCGTTCTGCAGGCGCTCATCACCTGTCTGGTCGTGGATGCGGCGCTGCTGGCCGTGCGCCCGCTGCTCGGGGACACGCTTTCCGCCGCCGGCTGCATCACGCTCGGCGCGATCGCCACGGCGACCGCCCCCGCCGCCACACTCATGGTCGTGCACCAGTACAAGGCCAAGGGGCCCGTGGTGGACGTCCTTCTCCCGGTCGTCGCGCTGGACGACGCCGTGGGTCTGGCCGTGTTCTCCGTGTCCTTCGGCGCCGCGCAGGCCATGAGCGCCGGCACGCTGAACGTCGCGGCCATCGTTCTCGAGCCGCTGCTGGAGATCGTTCTGTCTCTCGCCGTCGGCGCGCTGATGGGCGAGGTGCTCACGCGCCTTGAGCGCGTGTTCCATTCCAACCGCAACCGCATGGCGCTCATCGTCGGCTTCGTGCTTCTTACCGTCGCGCTCAGCCAGCTGGAATTCACCGCCGGCGGCGTGAAGATCGGCTTTTCCACGCTTCTCGTCTGCATGATGCTCGGCACGGTATTCTGCAACCGCTGCCCGCTTTCGGAGGAGCTGATGGACAAATCCGACAAGTGGACAAGCCCGCTGTTCGCGCTGTTTTTCGTGCTGTGCGGCGCGGAGCTGGAGCTGAACGTGTTCACAAAGTGGGCCGTCGTGGTGATCGGTCTGGTCTATATAGTCTCCCGCTGTCTTGGCAAGTACTTCGGCGCGCATTTCAGCTGCCGGCTCGTCAGGGCGCAGCCGTCCGTCACGAAATGGCTCGGCATCACGCTCTTTCCGCAGGCCGGCGTGGCGCTGGGGATGTGCGTGACCGTCTCCGCCTGGGGCGCGGAGGGCGCGCTCATCCGCAACATCATCCTGTTCTCCGTTCTGATCTACGAGCTGTTCGGCCCGGTGCTCACCAAGATCGCGCTGACCAGAGCCGGGGACATCCGCCCCATGCCGCCCGAGGTCGCGAACCGCCGCGGCGACAAGCTCCGCGCCGCGGGAGAAAAATAAAGCTCAAATCAAAAAAATTTCAAAAGCAATGTGACAAAACCGCCTCCTTGTGCATGGATATTACGGCGCGGCAAAACCGCCGTTTCGCCGCCGATCGATGCAGAGGAGGCATTTTTTTGAAAAAACATGTTGCGCCCTGGGACCGTTGGTTGTTATAATAGACAGGAGGATGATTGTGTCCCCTTTGCCGGACCGGTCATCCGGCGCAGAGCGGTACGCCGCGAAGGACAACGAAGCCGAAGTTTATGACGTGTACCTTACAGCTCCGTACTATCGCAGAGGAGGAACGAGCCATGCTTCTGACCGTTTTGGGGATCATCGAAAAAGCCGCGGATCTTATTTTTACCGTCGTTTCCGTTGCGTACATCGTTCTGCTGATCGTGAAAAGGAGCCGCGCATGGGCGCTGCAAAGAAAGAAGATCTTCACAGGCGCCGCCGCGGCGTTCCTGCTTCTGGCCGTCGCCGCCCGCATCGCGGTTTTTACAACGGTCTAATTCTATTTTTTCGCATAGCAAAAGGCGGGGGAGGATCCCCGCCTTTTCTGTTTCTCCTTTTCCCGCGCCGCGGGATCGTTATCCGGATCCGCCGTGCGCAAGGCCCTCCCGTCCGCCGACGCGGCGTCAGTCAAAGAGCGTCGGTGAATCGGGGTTTTCCAGCGCATCAAAGCACATCCATATCTGCTCGCGCGTACATTTTTCCACGGCAAGCCCGTCCGGGAGCTCCTCTTTTCCAAACAGGGCGATCTCCGTTGTTTCAAGATTCTCCTTGAACGCCCCGCCTTCATACCGGCACAGCATGAATGTCTTGACAACGCCATACGCAAAGTTGGTCACATTATGCCTTCTCCAGTCCTGAACCGCGATCAGCTTTTCGGCTTTCACAGTCAGGCCGGTCTCCTCCCGCACCTCCTTTTCCGTATTGGAGGCGATGGACTGCTCGACGTCGCACCAGCCGCCGGGAAGCGACCAGCGCCCGCTGCGCTCGCGGGCGAGAAGGATCTTTCCGTCAACGAACACAGCCGCCCTTGTATCGACCTTGGGCGTCTGTTAGCCCGATTCGCCGCAGAACAGGCTGCCATCCGCGAACAGCGCCAATAAAAAGTTGACGCAGTAGCGTAGGCAAAACAACTGATATAAATACGGTCACACAGTCCCTTTGGATTGTGTGACCGTTATTTTTTTGCCCATTTTCAGCTGAACACACCGCAAATCAAGCCGCTGGTTTCACTATGAATCAGCGGCTTTTTTCGTTCCCAAAAAATTTTTTGAAATTTTTTCGTTTAGGGGGTCTATAAATGAGCCTTCTCGCTGGCTACCTATTGAGGGACAAAACAAGTTTCCTCGTGATCCTTGAAAACAGAATACACATTCAACAGGTACATCAAAAAGCAGTTTGAAACTGCGAAGGTCGATGTGGAAAGGCCGTTCCCGCAGGAGGAAGAATTAAAAGCCAAGACCGACCGGCTGAACGAACTCAACGCCCTGCTCAATGTGGATAAGCGTGAGAACGAGATCGTTGGCGGTGAACCCGATGAGGGTGAAGAAGCGCCCGAAAAGAAACCGAGGGACTTGGAAAGATAGCCGAACCTCTTGACAATCGTTATCATATATGATAACATTATA
>CAKTQV010000003.1 GCA_934597255.1 uncultured Oscillospiraceae bacterium | reverse complement strand
GCGCTGCGTCGCCTCCCGGCCTTGACGTACCTTTGTACGCCGTCGGCCGCGTCGGCTTAGCCGCACAGCGATTTCCCGGCGAAGCGAGCTTTTGGCAAATCGCCGCGCTGCGTCGCCTCCCGGCCTTGACGTACCTTTGTACGCCGTCGGCCGCGTCGGCTTAGCCGCACAGCGATTTCCCAGCGAAGCGAGCTTTTGGTAAATCGCCGCGCTGCGTCGCCTCCCGGCCTTGACGTACCCCTGTACGCCATCGGCCGCGTCGGCTTAGCCGCGCAGCGATTTCCCGGCGAAGCGAGCTTTTGGCAAATTGCCGCGCTGCGTCGCCTCCCGGTATGGGCGTGCTTCTGTGCGCCGCCTCCCGGGCGAGGCAGTCTTAACGGTCCGGCGCGGCCGGACCTGCTTCCGGATTCCCTCCGCCGAAAGGCGGAGGGGCGGAACGAAAACTTTTTGTGAAGACCCCGGCGAAAGGCCGCGGCCAATCGCGTATTGGCGCGGAACCTCCCGGGCATAACCGCGAAAGCGGTAACTCTGAATGAAGGAGGAGCAATCCAAAATGCAGATCACAGACCCCATTGCCGATATGCTGACCCGTATCCGCAACGCCGGATCGGCCAAGCATGAAACCGTGGATATCCCCGCCTCCAAGATGAAGAAGAGCATCGCAGAGCTGCTCTACAGCGAAGGCTACATCAAGTCCTTCCAGATCATCGACGACGGCACCCAGGGAATCATCCGCATCACGTTGAAGTATCTCCCCGGCAAGGAAAAGGCCATCACCGGCCTGCGCCGCGTGTCGAAGCCCGGCCTGCGTGTTTACGCCGGCGCCGATGAGCTTCCCCGCGTTCTGCGCGGACTCGGCATCGCCATCATCTCCACCTCCAAGGGCGTCATCACCGACAAAAAGGCGCGCGAGCTCCATGTCGGCGGCGAGGTCCTCGCGTTCGTTTGGTAAGGGAGGGGCTTGCGTTATGTCTAGAATCGGAAGAGCCCCCATCACCGTCCCTGCGGGCGTTGAAGTGAAGATCGAGGGCAGCAATGTTCATGTGAAGGGGCCGAAGGGCGAGCTGTCGCTCAACGTCGATCCCCGCATGACCGTTAAGTATGACGCCGGCGTTATCACGGTCGAGCGTCCCAGCGACGAGAAGGAAATGCGTTCCATCCACGGCCTGACCCGCACGCTCATCCACAACATGGTCGTCGGCGTGACCGAGGAGTTCTCCAAGACGCTGGAGATCAACGGCGTGGGCTACCGTGCCGCAAAGGAAGGCAAGAACCTGGTCATGAACCTTGGCTACTCCCATCAGGTCATCGTTCCCGATACGGACGATGTCTACACGGAAGTACCCAACCCCAACCAGGTCATTGTCAAGGGTGTAGATAAACAGAAGGTCGGCCAGTTTGCGGCCGATGTGCGCGGCAAGCGTCCGCCGGAGCCTTACAAGGGCAAGGGCATCAAGTACGCCGACGAGCACATCATCCGCAAGGAAGGCAAGACCGGCGCGAAATAAGGAGGTGTGACCAATGGTTTCTAGACCCGATACGAGAGCGAAGCGTGACAGACGTCACAACCGGATCCGCGGGAAGATCTCCGGCACACCCGAGCGTCCGCGTCTGTGCGTTTTCCGCAGCGAAAAGCACATTTATGCACAGGTCATCGACGACGTGGCGGGCAAGACGCTTGCCGCCGCCGCTTCCAATGAGAAGGATTTCGAGGGCCTTGGCTCGAATAAGGAAGCCGCCGAAAAGGTCGGCAAGCTGATTGCCGAGCGCGCGATCGCCGCCGGCATTGAGAACGTGGTCTTTGACCGCGGCGGTTATGTGTATCACGGCCGCGTGCAGTCTCTGGCCGAGGGCGCCCGTGAGGGCGGCCTGAAATTCTGACGGGAGGAGGAAACGAAATTATGGCATATCAGAACGATCGCAACGACCGCCGTGGACGCGGCCGCAGGGACGAAGAGCCCCAGGAATTCACCGAAAAAGTAGTTTCCATCAACCGTGTCGCCAAGACCGTCAAGGGCGGCCGCATCATGCGCTTCGCGGTGCTGAGCGTCGTCGGCGACGGCAAGGGCCGCGTCGGTTACGGTCTGGGCAAGGCCAACGAGGTCTCCGAGGCCATCCGCAAGAGCCTTGAGGACGCGAAGAAGAACATCGTCACCATCACGCTTCAGGGAACCACCATTCCCCACGAGGTCATCGGTGAGTTCGGCGCCGGCCGCGTGCTGCTCAAGCCCGCCGCCCCCGGTACCGGCGTTATCGCCGGCTCCGCCGTCCGCGCCGTGGTCGAGGCCGCCGGCATCAGCGATATCCGCGCCAAGTGCCTGCGCTCGAACAACCCCCAGAACGTCGTCGCCGCTACGATGCAGGGTCTGACCAGCCTGCGCAACGCGCAGCAGGTCGCGGCCATGCGCGGCAAAGACGTTTCCGAGCTGTAAGGAGGCGCGACGATGGAAAAGAAACTCAAGATCGAGCTCGTCAAGAGCCTTAACGGCCGTCACGACAAGCACATCGCGACCGCCGCTTCCCTCGGCCTGCACAAGATCGGCCAGACCACCGTGCAGCCCGACAATCCCCAGACCCGCGGCAAGATCGCCCAGATTGGCTACCTTGTCAAGGTCAGCGAAGAATAAGGAGGGGAAACCATGGAACTTCACAATCTTACTCCCGCTCCCGGCAGCACGCACGTGGCCAAGCGCAAGGGCCGCGGCTATGCCACCGGCAACGGCAAAACGGCCGGCCGCGGCCATAAGGGCCAGAAGGCCCGCTCCGGCGGCGGCGTCCGCGTCGGTTTCGAAGGCGGCCAGATGCCTCTGGCGCGCCGCATCCCCAAGCGCGGCTTCCACAACATCTTTGCCAAGCGGCTGGAATCGGTCAATGTGTCTGCTCTCGAGCGCTTTGAAAACGGCGCCGAGGTCGATGCGCAGGCGCTGCTCGACTGCGGCGTTCTGTCCAAGTGCACCTACGGCGTGAAGATTCTCGGCGAGGGCGAGCTGACCAAGAAGCTGACTGTCCGTGCCAAGGCTTTTTCTGCCACGGCCAAAGAGAAGATAGAGGCCGCCGGCGGAAAGGCCGAGGTGGTGTAAGGTGTTTAAGACGTTTGCAAATGCCTGGAAGATAGAGGAGATCCGCAAGAAGATCGTCTTCACGCTTTTCGTTGTCCTGCTGTACCGTGTCGGCAACGCTGTGCCGGTGCCCTATGTCAACGTCCAGTACCTCCAGCAGTACTTCACCAGTCTGGAGAACACCGTCCTTGGCCTGTACAACGTCATGTCCGGCGGCGCATTCTCCTCTGCAACGATTTTTGCGCTGTCCATCCAGCCCTACATCAACGCATCCATCATCATCCAGCTTCTGTGCGTGGCCATCCCCGCGCTGGAGCGCATGAGCAAAGACGAGGGCGAGGAAGGCCGCAAGAAGATCGCCTCCATCACCCGCTACGCGACCGTGGCGATCGGTCTGCTGCAGGGCTTTGCCTACTATATCCTCATCAAGAATAACGGACTGCTTACCACCGACGGCAGCGGCGTCTGGGCGGCGATCGTCATCATCATGACCTTCACCTCCGGCTCCGCGCTGATCATGTGGCTGGGCGAGCAGATCACGGAGTTCGGCATCGGCAACGGTATTTCCATCATCCTCTTTGCCAGCATCGTCAGCCGCTTCCCCCAGTCCGTCTTCTCCAGCATCTCCAACGTCGCGGGCGGCAGCCTGGCCTGGTGGGCGGTTGTGCTCGAGCTGATCGGCGCCGTTCTCATGATCGTGCTGATCGTGTTCGTCTCGAACGCGGAGCGCCGTATCCCGGTCCAATATTCCAAGCGCGTCGTCGGCCGGAAGATGTACGGCGGCCAGTCCACGCATCTGCCCATGAAGGTGAACATGTCCGGCGTTATGCCCGTCATCTTCGCCCAGTCTATCGCAAGCCTGCCCGCCACCGTGGCGCAGTTGGCCGGCTGGGGCGGAACGTTCTGGACCTATGTTCAGAAGACCAACACCTGGACCTATGTCATCTTCTATGCGCTGCTGATCGTGTTCTTCGGCTATTTCTACTCCACGATCCAGTTCAACCCCATCGAGATATCCAACAACCTTCGCAAAAACGGCGGCTTCATCCCCGGCTATCGCCCCGGCAAGCCGACCAGCGAGTATATCCAGAAGGTCCTCAACAAGATCACCCTCTTCGGCAGCATCTATCTGTGCATCATCGCCGCTGTTCCCTACATTGTGAGCATCTACTCCAATGTGGCGCAGAAGGTGGGCCTGTCTCTCGGCGGCACCTCCATCATCATCGTGGTGGGCGTTGCGCTTGAGACGGTCCAGGCGCTGGAAAGCCAGATGCTGATGCGCCACTACAAGGGCTTCCTTGAATAAGAGAGGTAACGTGCCATGAAGCTTATCATGCTCGGCGCCCCCGGCGCCGGAAAAGGCACACAGGCGGAGATCCTGGCCAAAAAGCTCGGGATCCCCACCATCTCCACCGGCAACATCCTGCGCGCGGCCGTCAAGGCCGGCACGCCCACCGGCCTGAAGGCGAAGTCCTTCATGGACGCGGGCGCGCTGGTCCCCGATGAGGTCATCATCGGCATCCTGGCGGACGCGCTGGGTGCGCCCGAATGCGCCAACGGCTATATCCTGGACGGCGTGCCCCGCACGATCCCTCAGGCAGAGGCCATGGAGCAGCAGGGCGTGGACATTGATTGGGCGGTGGATCTTGAGGTCGAGGACGAAGTGATCATCGAGCGCATGTCCGGCCGGCGCACCTGCGTGGCCTGCGGCGCGAGCTACCACGTCGTCAACGCTCCCTCGAAGGTCGAAGGCATATGCGACGCCTGCGGCGGCGAGCTGACGATCCGCAAGGACGACGCCCCCGAAACCGTGCGCGCGCGCCTGGAGACCTACCACAGCCAGACCGAACCCCTCATTGCGTTCTATCGGGAACGCGGAAAGCTCAAAACCGTGATGAATCAGCCCAGCATTGAGGCGACCACGGCGGAGATATGCAAGGCACTGGGGATATGAGTTCAATCGTCATCAAATCCCCGCGGGAAATCGAGCGGATGCGCAAGGCGGGAAGAATTACCGCGGCTGCCCGTGCTCTGGCACGGGATCTGGTAGCGCCGGGCGTGACCACAGCTCAGATAGACAAGGAGATCGAACGCTTCATTCGGAAATGCGGCGCTGTTCCCACCTTCAAAGGATATGGGGGCTTTCCCGCAAGCGTGTGCATTTCCATTAACGAAGAAGTGATTCACGGCATCCCCGGCTCCCGGGTCATCCATGAAGGCGACATCGTCAGCGTGGATGTGGGGGCGACCTATGACGGCTATGTCGGCGACTGCGCGGCGACCTATCTGGTCGGCGACTGCAGCGAGGAGGCCAGGCGCCTCGTCGAGGTAACGCGGCAGAGCTTTTATGAGGGGATGAAATTCGCCCGTGCAGGTTACCGCATCGGCGACATATCCCACGCGGTGCAGGAATACGTTGAAGCGAATGGCTTTTCCGTGATCCGCGAATACGTGGGACATGGCGTCGGGACCGTGATGCACGAAGCGCCGGAGGTTCCGAATTTCGGACCGGCCGGAAGGGGCCCCAGACTCGTTCCCGGCATGACCATTGCGGTCGAGCCGATGGTAGCGGTGGGAACGTGGGAGGTAAAGACGCTGAAAAACGGCTGGACGGTCACGACCGCCGACCGGAAGCTCGCCGCCCACTACGAAAACACCATTGCCATCACGAACGGTGACCCCGAGATCCTTACCTTCACGGAGGATCGGATATGACCGCACCCGCGCCTTATGACGTGGTCGAGTCCCTTGCGGGACACGACAGGGGACGGCTGTATCAGGTCGTCGGGGAGGAAAACGGGCGGCTTCTGCTTGCCGACGGCAGGCTGAAAAAGCTCGAGGCCCCCAAGCAGAAAGGCCCCAGGCATGTGCGCCGGATCGCTCGCGTGAGCGAGGCGCCGGCCACGGACAAGCAAATCCGAACGACATTGGCACAGGCGGCCGAGGCCGCCCGAAAGAAGGGAGACCAACTTGGCTAAAGATGACGTTATCGAGCTGGAGGGTACGGTGATCGAATCCCTGCCCAACACGATGTTCCAGGTGGACATCGGCGGTGGACACACGATCCTGGCCCACATTTCCGGCAAGCTGCGGATGAATTTCATCCGTATCCTTCCGGGGGATAAGGTCACGGTGCAGATGTCGCCCTATGATCTTACCCGCGGCCGCATTACCTGGCGGACGAAGTAACCAAAAACCGTTAATACCGAAGCAATAGTTAAGGAGGCTTTAAAATGAAAGTCAGACCCAGCGTAAAGCCCATGTGCGAAAAGTGCAAGGTCATCAAGCGCCATGGCCGGGTCATGGTCATTTGCCCCAACCCGAAGCATAAGCAGAGACAAGGTTGAATTGTCTATCTTTGAAACGAAAGGATTGATTGCGAAAGATGGCACGAATCGCCGGCGTTGACCTGCCCAAGGATAAGCGTATCGAGATAGGTCTTACCTATATTTACGGCATCGGCAGGACATCCGCAAAAAAGATACTCGAGCAGACCGGTATCAACCCCGATACCCGCGTCAAGGATCTTACGGACGCTGAGGAAGCGCTGATCCGCGAGTGCATTGACAAGCATTACATGGTGGAGGGCGACCTTCGCCGTTCCAACGCGCTTGACATCAAGCGCCTGACCGAGATCGGCTCCTACCGCGGCATGCGTCACCGCCGCGGCCTGCCCGTCCGCGGCCAGCGCACCAAGACGAACGCGCGCACCCGCAAGGGCCCGAAGCGCACGATCGCCAACAAGAAGAAGTAAGGGAGGGAAGAGATAAATGGCAGCGCCTAAGAAAAAGGTCAGAACCCGCCGCAGAGAGCGGAAGAACATCGAGAAGGGCCAGGTTCATATCAGCTCTTCCTTCAACAACACCATGGTCACCATCACCGACACCAACGGCAACGCTCTTTCCTGGGCTTCCGCCGGCGGCATGGGCTTCCGCGGCAGCCGCAAGTCCACTCCGTTTGCTGCGCAGACCGCGGCTGAGACCGCTGCGCGCGCCGCGATGGAGCATGGTCTGAAGACCGTCGAGGTCTTTGTCAAGGGCCCCGGCAGCGGCCGTGAAGCGGCCATCCGCGCCCTGCAGACCGTGGGTCTGGAAGTCACGATGATCAAGGACGTCACGCCCATCCCCCACAACGGATGCCGTCCGCCCAAGCGTCGTCGCGTCTGAGTAAGGAGGAAAGATAAATGGCTAGATATACTGAAGCGGTTTGCCGCCTGTGCCGCCGGGAGAACCAGAAGCTCTTCCTCAAGGGCGACAGATGCTATACCGAAAAGTGCGCCATGGTCAACCGTGCGTATCCTCCCGGAATGCACGGCCAGGGCCGCAGCAAGACCTCTGAATACGGTCTGCAGCTGCGTGAGAAGCAGAAAGCCAAGCGCTACTACGGCGTTCTGGAAAGCCAGTTCCGCAGCTACTTTGATCTGGCTTCCCGCCGTCCCGGCCAGGCCGGCGAGAACCTGCTCGCCATCCTGGAGTCCCGTCTGGACAACACCGTCTATCGTCTGGGCTTTGCGATGAGCCGCGCCGAGGCGCGCCAGCTCATCAACCACGGCCACTTCACCGTCAACGGCCGCAAGGTCAACATTCCGAGCTTCCTTGTCAAGCCCGGCATGGTCATTGGCGTGAAGACCTCCAGCCGTGACCTTGAGAAGCTCAAGGCCAATGTGGATGCCAACTCCTCCCGCCAGCCGCCGAAGTGGCTGGAGTATGACGCGGCCAACATGCTTGCCAGAGTGACCGGCACTCCTGCGAAGGAAGACATTGATTTGCCCATCGAGGAGCACCTGATCGTCGAGTTGTATTCTAAGTAATATAGCCCTCAATTGGAAAGCTGCAAAACCGCAATGGCGCCTTACGGCGCACACTGAAAAGGAGGGTATGAATTCATGATAGAGATCGAGAAGCCGCGCATCGAGTGCATCGAGAATCCCAACGACGAAAGCTACGGCAAGTTTGTCGTCGAGCCCCTGGAAAGAGGCTATGGCACAACGCTTGGAAACTCCCTGCGCCGCGTGCTGCTCAGCTCGCTTCCCGGCACCGCGGTCACGACCATCAAGATCGCCGGCATCCAGCATGAGTTCTCTACGATCCCGGGCGTCAAGGAAGACGTTACGGAGATCGTGCTCAACGTCAAGAGCATCATCGCCCGTCTGCACAGCGAGACAGCCAAGACCGTTTATATCGAGGCTGCCGGCGAGTGCGAAGTGACGGCCGGTGATATCAAGGCGGATTCTGAGGTGGAGGTCCTCAACCCCGATCTGCACATCGCCACGCTCGGCCCGGAGGCCACGCTCTCCATGGAGCTGACCTTCTCCCATGGCCGGGGCTATGTGGTCGCGGAGAAAAACAAGCCCGCGCAGACCGTGGCTGGAGTCATCCCCGTCGATTCGATTTACACGCCCGTGCTCAAGGTCAACTACGCGGTGGAGAACACCCGCGTCGGCAACCGCACGGACTATGACAAGCTGACCATCGAGGTCTGGACGGACCGCACCATCACACCGCGCGATGCCGTGTCGCTCGGCGCGAAGATCCTGTGCGACCACTTCACGCTGTTCACGGATCTGTCCCAGAGCATCGGGACGGATTCCACCGTGGTCGAGAAGAAGGTCACGCAGCGCGACAAGATCCTGGAGATGACCATTGAGGAACTGGATCTGTCGGTGCGCAGCTTCAACTGCCTCAAGCGGGCCAACATCAACACTGTGGAGGACCTTGTGTCCAAGACGCAGGAAGAGATGATCAAGGTTCGCAACCTGGGACGCAAGTCCCTTGAGGAAGTCATGCAGAAGCTGGCGATGATGGGCCTGAGCCTGGCCAGCGAAGAAGAATCCAAGTAACACTCACTTTTGGAGGTAAACGAAAATGCCCGGAACACGCAAGCTCGGCAAGCCGACGGCCGCCCGTATGGCCATGCTGCGCCAGCAGGTCACTGACTTTCTGAAGACCGGCCGCATGGAGACCACCGTGACCCGCGCCAAGGAGATTCGTCCTCTGGCCGAGAAGATGATCACGCTGGGGAAGAAGAAGGGCCTTGCCAACTACCGTCTGGCTCTGCGCTTCATCACCAACGAGGATGTGGCCAAGAAGCTGTTCGATGAGATTGCGCCGAAGTATGCCGACCGCAACGGCGGCTACACCCGCATTACCCGCACGGCGCCCCGCCGCGGCGACGCCGCGGAGATGGCAGTCATCGAGCTGGTCTGATCAAACGCGATAAAATCAAAGGGGATCGTCCATCGGACGATCCCCTTAATCATTTTTGGCTAAAGACAATAAAAACTGCCGGAATGTAATCCGGCAGTTTTCTCTCAGATGTTTTTCTCCAGATCCGCGATGCAGGCCGTGCAGATGTTCTTGCCCTTGTAGCTGATGATATCCTTCACGCTGTCACAGAAGATGCAGGAAGTGTGAAACTTCTTGAGCATGATCGTGTCCTCGGAGACGAAAATCTCCAGAGGATCGCGCTCCGCGATATCAAGCGTCCGGCGCAGTTCGATGGGGATGACGATGCGGCCCAGCTCGTCAACCTTGCGCACAATTCCGGTTGATTTCATAGTGATCCCTTTCTCTTTTTACGTTTAACGATATGATATTACAGCGGGGATAAAAAAATGTCAATGCAAGAATTTGTAAACTCAGGGTTTTTTCTATGAAATTTTTATTAAAATGCAAAAAATCATCAAAAACGCCAAAACATTTCAATTATTCACATAAAATTTACAAATCCGGCACAATGCGTCCAGGTTCAGAGAAAGAAAAACCTAAATCGGTAATAAAACAGGCATGAAAACCCCAACCACGCGGCGGCAGACCAAAAACAAGGATGAAAGCATATAAACGGAGTGCGAAATTTCATTCATGACGGACGGAGATAAATTAGAAGTCCACGTTTATACGAGTAGAAAGTGTGTACATCACGGAGACATATTTTTAGAAAATGAACTCGTAGAGGGGACAAAGAAAAATCCCGCACAGGCAAAGCCTGCGCGGGCGAAAGGACTATAAAACGACCGGCTTTCCGTTGTACAGACGAAGAAAGCGCCGCAGCAGCTCCCCGTCCGAACAGCGGATGGCCAGCGGGAGGCGGAGGGCGATCTGCGCTTCGTTGAGCGTGTCCAGATCCATCTCGTCCCGGATCTCCACATTCAGAAGCTTGGCGCCGGTGGCCTCGGCCACGGCGGCGTTTTCCACAATGTCGTCGTCGATCTCCAGCTCCTCCATCTTCATGCGCGGCGTAAGCTCGACCGTGCGGTAAGGAGAGGCGGCGAGGGCCGGCGTCTGCACCGGCGTGAATTCCGGCGCTTCGACCAGCTCCGTGACGGCGCGGATGGCGGCGATGAACTCCGGGCCGGTCCCGCAGCAGCCGCCGAGCAGCCGCGCGCCGGAGGCGATGAAGCGGGGAACATAGGCGGCCATCTTGGCCGCGCTGAGGCTGTAATGCAGCTGTCCGCCGCGCAGCGAGGGCGTGCCGGCGTTGGGCTTGGCCATCAGGGGGATGGAGGCGTAGCGCCGCAGCTTCGCCAGAAGGCGCGATATAAGCCCCAGATTGCCGCAGCAGTTGATCCCGAAGGCGCTCACGCCCATGTCCTGCAGACACATCAGAACGGACGTCATGTCCTCGCCGAACAGGCTGCGGGAGGCGTCTGTCACGGAAAAGGAGCAGAGAATGGGCTTTTCCGACACGCTTCTGACCGCCGTGACGGCGGCGCGGCACTCGGCCAGCGACATCTGCGTCTCAATGGCGAAAAAGTCCACGCCGGCCTCCTCCTGAGCGGCGGCCTGCTCGGCAAAGATATCCACGAGCGCGTCAAAGCTCGTCATGCCGGCGGGAAAGACCTGAAGGCCGGTAGGGGAGAGATTGCCGCCGACAGGACGGCCGTCCGCGGCTTCCTTTGCCAGCTCGACCAGCCGGATGTTCATGTCCCGCACGCCGACGGAAACGCCGTGCTTTTTCAGATCCGGCGCCGACGCGCCGAAGGTGGGCGCGTAGATCATGTCGCTCCCGGCGGCGATATCGCCGCGCCGGATGGACAGAAACGCCTCCGGATTCCGAAGCACCCAGTCCGGCGTGCAGGCGTTTGCCGGCATGCCCAGCGCCTGCAGGCGCGTGCCCGTGGCGCTGTCGAGAATATGGAGCTGTTTTGTGAATAAGTCGCTCATGGCGGACGATTCACCTTTCACATGGATTCAGGAGCGCTGACACCGAGAATGGAAAGGGCGTTTTCAAGGACCGTGCCGGTGGCGGCGCAGAGCGCCAGACGCGCGCCGGCCACGTCGGCCGCCTCGCCGCGGATGCGGCAGGCGTTGTAGAACTTGTGGAAGCGGGCGGCCGTTTCCGAGCAGTAGCGGTTGATGCGCGAGGGGTCCATGTCCTCGGCGGCGCGCTGGATCTCGGAGGGGAAGGCGGCGAGCTGCTTGATGAGCTCATGCTCCTGTTCGCTGCGTAGCAGCGAAGCGTCCACGGGGCCGTCGGCGGAAAGCCCGTCGGCCTTGAGCGCCTTCATCAGCGAGCAGATGCGCGCGTGGGCGTACTGGACATAATATACGGGGTTTTCGCTGTCCTGCCGGACGGCGAGGTCAAGATCGAACTCCAGATGGGTGTCGGGCTTGGCGTTGAAGAAATAGCGGCAGGCGTCCACGCCGATCTCGTCGAGAAGGTCGGCCAGCGTCAGCGCCTTGCCGGTGCGCTTGGAGACCTTCACGGTCTCGCCGCCGCGCACGAGGCGCACCATCTGCATGATGAGGAAATCGAGCTGACGGCCGGCAAGACCAAGCTCCGGGCAGGTCATCGTCGCGGCGAAGCGGATGGCGTGGCCGTGGTGATCGGCCCCCCAGACGTTGATGACGCGGTCGAAGCCGCGCTCGACGAACTTGTTGCGGTGGTAGGCGATGTCCACGGCATAATAGGTCCAGGTGCCGTCGGCCCGGCGCATGCATTCGTCCTTGTCCGCGCCGAAATCGGTGTTGCGCAGCCAGAGCTGGCCGTCCTTTTCATAGGTGTGGCCGGCCTTCGTGAGCAGGTCGATGGTCTCGGCGACATAGCCGGAGCGGTGCAGGCCCGTTTCGCGGAACCACTGGTCGTAGCGGATGCCGTAGCGCTCCAGATCGGCGCGCATGCGGGCGATGTTGCGCTCGATGCCGTAGTCGGCGAAGGCCTTGCGGCGCTCCCCGGCCGGCATGGAGAGGTATTTGTCGCCGTCCTTTTCGTATATCTCGCGGGCAAGCTCGCGGATATCGTCGCCGTGATAGCCGGCGTCCGGGAATTCCACGGCGTCCTCGCCCTGAAGAAGCTGGATGTAGCGGGCTTCGACGGACAGGGCGAACATCTCGACCTGATGGCCCGCGTCGTTGACGTAGAACTCGCGCCACACGTCCCAGCCCGCGCGGTCGAGCACGGAGGCCATGCTGTCGCCCAGAACGCCGCCGCGGGCGTTTCCGATGGTCATGGGGCCGGTGGGGTTGGCGGAGACGAACTCCACCATCACGCGCTTGCCGCAGCGCTCGTCGGCGCGGCCGTAATCGGCGCCCTCGCGCGCGATGGCGGCCAGCACGTCGGCGTACCAGCGGTCGGCAAAGCGGAAATTGAGGAAGCCGGGCCCGGCGCACTCGACGGACTCAAACCAGCTCCCGTCCAGCGAGGCGCGGGCGGCCACGTTTTCCGCGATGGCGCGCGGCGCGCTGTGCAGCGCTTTGGCGCCGGCCATGGCGTGGTTGGAGGCAAGATCGCCGTTCTGGGCGTTCTTGCTGCGGTCGATGCTGCCGCTGACGTCCGCCAGCGCGGGCTCAGCCTCGGCCAGGATGGAACAGATCTGTTTTTTTGCCAGTTCGTAAAGATCAGACATGGTTTTGATTCTCTTTCACATTGATTTTGAATTGGTTGCGGCCGACGAGATTGTGCTCGAAGTTGATGTCATAGTCAAGCTCCAGCTCGCCGCCGTGCTCGTCCATATCGCTTTTGAGCATACGGGTGTCCACGCCCATGGTTGCGCTGCCGTAGGGCGTGTTGTACAGGAAAACGTGCTTTTTCCCGGGCTGAAAGAGCATCTGGGAGTTGAGCGTTCCCTCGCGGCTCATGACCACGCCCATGGGGCTGACGGTGAAGGTGGTTTTCGTACCCTCCAGTCCCGTCAGATCGGATTCGTGGTAGCTGAAGCGGCACTCGCCGTCTTCAAAGCCGTATTTTCCGGCCGTGACAAGCTCCACGCGGTCGGTTTCGCCGCGGGGGTCCTTCTGTGTGCCGATGATGGAGATAATTACGTCTTTCATATTCATAATAAGTATCATATAATAAATTATCTCCCAAAACAAGAGTGTTTTGGCTAGCAATGTGTTACAAATATGATATAATGGAAACAAGCCGGGTGCCGGTGCGCCCGGACGCAGCATTTTTTTCGCAAGGAGGCGGGCAATATGACCATTGAACTGACCGATAAGGAATTCAGACGCCTGCTGGACATGGTGTATATCGGCAACTGGATACTCAATTCCGCGCGCGGCGACGACCGCTTTGAGGACTACGATCTTCTGCAGGAGAAGCTGTTCGCGCTGTGCTCCCAGTGCGGCATGAAGAGTCTGGCCGAGCACTGGTACGGCCACGTCATGCCCTCGAAGGCCTACGAGGAGGGCGGCATCCACGAGGCGATCGCCGATTATGAGGACGCGGTGTTTTTCGACATCCTGGCCGAGGAGCTCGCCCGGCGCGACATGGAGCAGGAGGGGCTGAGCCAGGACGACGAAAACGAGCTGAACGCCCGCATCGACGACTATTTCTCCGAATTTGAGCAGCACGGCATCGACAACATTGAGGTCGAGACGGAATAAGAACACGGCGCCCCGGCGGCGGCACGGCTTCGGCTGCGGCGCCGCCGGAGCCATATACGGAGGATATGCATGACAGAGCTGATCGAGCGTATGGACTGGTCTGTTCTTCACGCTCTGCGCGGGGCGCTGCAGTGCCCTGCGCTTGATTTTCTCATGCCGGCGATCACGCGGCTCGGAAGCGGCGGGGCGATCTGGCTGCTGGCGGCCGCGGGACTGCTGCTGTCGAAAAAATACCGGAGGTACGGCGCGGCGATGCTGGGGGCTCTGGCGGCGGGGTTTCTGATCGGGAATCTCTGTCTCAAGCCGCTCGCGGCGCGGCCGCGGCCCTGCTGGCTGGAGGAGACGGCGCTTCTGATCGCCAGTCCCTCGGACTACTCCTTCCCGTCGGGACACACGCTCTCGTCCGTGATCGGGGCGGTCATGCTCTGTGCGGCGGACCGGCGGTTCGGCTGGGCGTCCGTCCCGCTTGCCGCGCTGATCGCGTTTTCGCGGCTGTATCTTTTTGTGCATTTTCCGTCGGACGTGCTGGGGGGCGCGGTGCTTGGCCTGGCCGTCGGGCTGACGGCGGCCGCGCTGTGCCGGCGGCGGACGTGCCGGACGGGATAAACGGGAAAAAGCCCGGCGGCGCTTCGGCGCCGTCGGGCTCATAACATTACCATCTTATAACAGATGCGGGCCGCCTGTCAACAGTCGGACGGCCCTGCGGCACAATTTCGGCTTGGTGCACAAGCGCGCGGCGGTGCATTTCGTGGATTTGGCGGCTTGCGCCGCGGGCGCATATCTGCTACGATAAAAGCACAGAAAGGGTGAGTCCAATGACCTGAAGGTTCCCTTGGATCCGAGCGGTCCGAGGAAGATGGCGCGAAGCGGCCGCTGTGAAATTCCCTCGAGCGAGAACCGTCTTTTACGGATAACCACCGCTGCGGCGGTGTTTGTATATAGCGAGGGCGAAAGCCCAGGGGTTCCAGAGCGCCATGACTTTGAAGAAAGAGAGGTTAATCAAGGATGCTAGATATCAAGAGCGAACGATAGCCCTTGGCTGCCGGATCGGCGGTCAAGGGCTATTTTTTTATGGCGGAGGCAGCGGAAACGCTGCTTTTTTTGATTTGTTTTCCGCGCTTTGGGGCATACTGACAGCGGGTGATTTTTATGGATATGCGAATGTCGCGCGAGCAGTATGCGCAGCTTGTGCGGCGCAAATCCCCGCCGTCCCGGCTGGGGGCGGATCTGCTGCGGGCGTTTTTGATCGGCGGGCTGATCTGCTGCGTCGGCCAGTGCCTGGGCGAGCTGTACCGTTCGGCGGCGGGGCTGGACGAGGAGCTGTCGGCCACGGCGGTCAGCATAACGCTGGTCGGCCTTTCGGCGCTGGCGACGGGGCTCGGCTGGTACGACGATCTGGCGCGCTGTGCCGGCGCGGGCACGCTGGTGCCGATCACGGGCTTTGCAAACGCCGTCGTGTCGCCGGCGCTGGAATTCAAGACCGAGGGCTTCATACTCGGCACGGCGGCGAAGCTGTTCACGATCGCCGGACCGGTCATTGCCTTCGGCGTGTCCGCCAGCATGGTGTACGGGCTGATCCTGTGGATCGCGTTGCTGCTGTGAAGGAAAGAAAAACGGGAGACGGCGGGGACCTGCAAAAGCGGGTCCCCGCCGTTTTCTGCCTTATGCCGGATGTTGTAGCGCTACCGCGTTTTTGGTGTTCATGCGCGGGCCGATATGCATTGACCCCTTCTTTTGGCGCTGATATTCTTAAAAAGAAAAAAGTCGAAGGGAGGCAGGACATTACGAAGGAATACACGACCGAGGAGCTGACCGGCCGCTGGGAGGCTCTGCGCGAGATACGGAATCTGATGGGCCGTATGTCGCAGGAGACGCTGTACAGGGGCGAGGCGCGCTTTTTTGATCTGTTCTGGAGCACGCAGAGACAGGACGTCTGTCTGGGCGTGAACGAGGGATGGTATCTCGGGGCGGACTCCATCCGGCGATACTATGACGCCGCCGCCGCCCGCACCGCGCTTTCCGACCGCGTGCTGCGCCGCCGCTTTCCGAAGCAGGCGAAGGAGGGTTTCGGCCTTGGCCAGATGGATCTCAAGCCGCTGTCGTCGGATATCGTCGAGGTGGCCGGCGACGGGCAGACGGCCAAGGGCCTGTGGGCCGTTCAGGGCTCCGACTGCCGCTTCGGGGCGGAGGGGCCGCTGTCGTATTGGACGATCGGCGTATACGCGGCGGATTTCTGTCTGGAAAACGGGGCATGGAAGCTGTGGCATCTGCTCGATCTGAAGGACGTTGACTGCCCCAGCGGCGAGTGCTGGTGGCTACCGCGCCGGGATCGGCCGGCCGAGCCGGGCTTTGAAGAGCTGGCGGACGCGAAGCTGCCCGCGCCGGATGCGGCCGCGCCGCTGCATATGCTGTGGACGCCCGGACGCGTCGGCGGCCGGATGCCGGAATGCCCGCAGCCCTATGAGCATTTTTCCGACACATTCACCTATGGCTATGAGGAGGTGCGCTGAGCATGCCGGACGAGCGTCTCTATACGGACGACGAGCTGATCCGTCGGATATGGGACATTGAGCAGATACGGGCGCTCATGAGCCGCCGCAGCTATTATTACACGGCCGGCGAGCGGGAGCGCGAGCTGGACGAGCTTTGGGTGCAGGAGCCGGAAAACCGGGAAAAGGCCTCGTTCGGAAGCAACTGGGGCTTTTACTGCGGCATGGGCTCCGTCCGGCGCTGGTATCTGGACAGTCAGCGGCGCGAGCGGGAGCAGGCGCTGGCGGCGGCGGCCGCGGACGGCTATGTGGACGACCGGCCGGAAAATCTCGGCGCGGGATTGTTTGAAAGCCGCTGTGTCAATACGCCGCTCGTGGTCTTGTCGGACGACGGCCGTTCCGCCCGCGGACGCTGGTATATGACCGGCCAGAGCACCTTCTGCCGTCCGGGCCGTCAGGCGAAGGCCTGGTGGTCGGTTTGGACGCTGGGGGCGGACTTTGTGCGCGAGGCGTCGGGCTGGCGGCTGCTGCATCTGGTGGAGGCGCAGGATTTCTACTGCCCTGTCGGCGGCGATTTCAACGCCGAGCCGGTCTTTCCCGCGCCCGGCGTCAACCCGGAGCAGGAGCGCTTCGGCACGGCCGACCGCTCGTTCCTGGCGCACGACAACACCTATATGCTCGAGGACGACTGGCCGCCGGTGCCGCTGGGCTATGAAACGCTCGGCGAGCAGAACAGCTACGGCCCGGAGGGGCATCCGGGGCTCAACCGCCGCGTGAAGAGCATCGCCTGGGACACGGAGATCGCAGCCCGGAAGGCATGGGGGAGGTAAGACATGGATAAACAGCGGACTCTTTCCCAGCGGATACACAGCATCAACGGCTGCATCGAGGCCGAGCAGATCCACGCCTATCACCAGTATTACATCGCCAACGCCAGGGCCCGCGAGGAATTCACCAGCATGTGGAGCATGTCCGACCAGGTCGCCTGGGGCTTCAACTGGGGCCGGGCGCGGGGCTGGCGCGAGGTCTGGTGGTGCTGCGTGGGCCGGATGGATCTTTCCGTTCACGAAGGCTTCCGGGAGATCGTGGAGCGCTGGCCGGAGGCCGGCGGGCGCGAGCCGAGAGGCCTGGGCTATTACGAGATGAACGAGCTCAATTCCGGCGTTGTGGAGGCGGCGGAGGACGGACAGAGCGTCCGCGCGTCCTGGCTGTGCCATGGGTATGCGCCCATGTCGCTCACGGCGTCGGGGCACAAGGAGGGCTCGTTCACCATCGAGCGCTACGGCGCCGATTTTGTCTTTGAGGACGGGCAGTGGAAATACCTGCACGAGATCGTCGCCACGGATATGCACCAGCCGTTCGACCATAAGAACTGGGGCCGCGGCGAATATCTGGCGGCCCGGAAGCGCGAGGGCGAGCTTACGGACGAGGAGCTGGCCGGGACGGATTACAACGTGCCGCCGCCGGTGGGCGGAATGGCGCCCCCGCCGCGGAGCGAGGCGTTCGACGCCCATGAGGTCTACGGACTGATGCAGCCCGTGCAGCGGAGCTGCCAGTATCCGCAGCCCTACCGGACGCTGGACGACGACAACAGCTATGCCCCCTATATGGACCCGGCGGATTTTGTGCAGCACGAGGACTGGCTGCAATGGTGATAAGGAGGATAACCGAATGAAGGCACGCGCTGTTTTCTGGAAGATCGACCGGGCCATGCGGGCGGCGGCCAAGGCCGTCTCGTACATCCCGCCGGTCTGCCTGCTGGCCGTGGCGGTCGTTGCGACGGTCAACATCATCACGACGAAGCTTTTCCACTGGGGCGTCCCCAGCGTGAACGACTGGATAACCTATTTCCTCATCCCCATCGTTTATCTGTCGCTGGCCTATGTCCAGCTTGACCGGGGCATGGTGGCGGTCGACTTCCTGTCGAGCCGCCTGCCCGCGTGGTTCAACAACGCGATCAACACCGTCTGGGATCTTATTTTCTCGCTGGTCGCCTTTTACATCGCACGCAACATGTTCACGCTCATGGGCGAGCAGTTCCGGCTGCACAAGCGCAGCTCCGTTCTGGCCGGAAGCTTCCCGCTGTGGCCGCTGGCGCTGATCCTGGGCGTCGGCATGGCGCTTTACGGCGTGTGCATCCTGTGGACCATGGTCCGGCGCTTTGTCCGGCCCGAAACGGAGGATATCGCCGCTCCGGCGGACGGAGAGGAAAAGGAGGGAGACGCATGACCCCGCTGACGATCGGTTTTCTCGCATTTTTTGCCATGATCCTGTTCGTGTTCATCGGCGTTCCCGTGTGCTACTCCGTGATCGTATTCGCCGCGGCCGGCCTATATCTGGTCGGCGGCATGCCGATCCTGGCGCAGCAGTTCACAAACGGCATCTTCACGCTCAGCGCGAACTATACCTTCACGGTCATGCCGCTGTTTATGCTCGTCGGCGTTCTGGCCGGTGAAACGGGCATCGCGGCCGGCACGTTCACCAGCGCGAAAAAGTGGCTGGGCCGGTTTCGCGGCGGCCTTCTCTACGCCGTCGTGGGAGCCAACGCCGTGTTCGGCGCCTGCTCCGGCATTTCCTCGGCCGGCACCATCGTTTTCAGCCGCATCGCCGCGCCGGAGCTGAAAAAATCCGGCTACGACGAGTCGCTGTCCTACGGCTGCATCTCGGCGGCGGGCGCGCTGTCGTCGCTGATCCCGCCGAGCACGTCCATCCTGACCTTCTGCATCCTGACGGACATATCCATCGGCACCTCGCTCATCGCCGGTACGTCCGGCGGTCTGCTGCTGGTTCTGACGATGTTCGTGCTGATCTTCATCACGCTCAAGCTCAAGCCCTCCAAGGCGCCGGAGGTGACGGCGGCGGACCGCTCCGTCACATGGAAGGAGCGGCTGGTGACGCTCAAGCTTCTCGGGCCGATCCTGCTTCTGTTCCTGTTCATCGTCGGCGGCGCGTTCTTCGGCTGGTTCACGGCCACGGTCGGCGGCGCGGTGGCGACGTGCGTCGTCGTGATCTATGCGCTGGCCAAGGGCATGAAGTTCAAGGAGATCATGGCCAGCTTCTGGGATTCGACGCAGATGTTCGCCGGGCTTTACCTGATCATGCTCGGCGGCCAGATATTCAGCCGTCTGATCGCCATCACCGGCATGGCGCAGTGCATCATCGACTTCATTGCCGGCATCGGCCTGCCGCCGTCCATCGTATTTCTGGCCATCATCGTTTTCTACGGCATCTGCGGGTGCATCATGGACTGCATGTCCATCATCATTATCACGGTCCCCATCATCTTCCCGCTGCTCACGGGCCTTGGCTTCAATCCCTTCGTTATCTGCGTGATCCTGGTCCTGTGCGCGGAGCTCGGCTGCATCACGCCGCCCATGGGGCTGGCCGTGTTCACGGTGGCGAGCGTTCTGCGGGAAAGTCCGACGAAGATATTCAAGGGCGTTCTGCCCTTCGTGATCGCCATGCTGGCCGCGGCCGTGATCGCCGTGTTCGTCCCGGACATCATCCTATGGCTTCCCCGTGCGCTGGGCGCCGGTGTATAAAAAACTTTTATTAAACAGGAGGAATCCCAAGATGAAACTGACAAAAGTTCTTTCTCTGATCCTCGCGCTGGCCATGCTGCTGACGCTGTGCGCCTGCGGCTCGAAGCAGGCGGAAACGACGCCCGACACGCAGGAGCCGGCGGCGGAAGCGCCCGCCGAGGCGGCCTCGGAGCCGGCCGAAGCGGAGGATAAAACGGCTCCCGCGGAGGAGGATCTGGGCGAGCCCGTCGTTCTGACGGCCATCAACGCCTTCGCGGAAAATGACTTTGCCGCCATCTGCATTTCGCACTTCTGCGATCTGGTGGAGGAGGAGAGCGGCGGGAACATCACCTTCAACCGCTATTTCGGCGGCACCTTCTGCACCGTGCCGGAGGAATTCGGCTATGTCTCCAGCGGCGCGGCCGACTTCTGCACCATTCTGCAGGATACGGCGCTGGAGCAGCTGCTGTACTGGAACACCGCCGTGTCCGGCCGCGACATGAACGAGGCGATGGACGTGTGCAACTACATCTTCTTTGAAAATCCCGAGACCGCCGCGCTGTGCGAGCAGCAGGCCGAGGAGGCTGGCGTGAAGATCCTGGGCGTGCAGACCTCCGGCCTGATTGCCAACGTGAGCACGAAGCCCTGCGCCAGCTATGCGGACATGCAGGGCATGAACTACGGCACGGACTTCGGCTCCGCCTCCTACGCCGCCATGGGCCTGAACATCGTCAGCACGACCATCGCCGACGTTTACGAGGGCCTGTCCCGCGGTCTGATCGACTGCAGCGGCTCGTCTCTGTCCGCGGTCGTCGCCTATAAGTGGTACGAGGTCGCACCCTACATCCTCATCTGCACGGAAAGCTCCACGGCGAACTTCTTCACCTTCAACCGCGACCGCTGGAACAGTCTGACCGAGGCGCAGCAGGCGCTGCTGCAGCGCTGCGTGGACGAGACCATCGAATGGGAGATGGAATACTACCAGACGCTGGTCGACGGCTGGATCCAGACCCTTGAGGACGCCGGCTGCACCGTCGGCTACTTCACGGAGGAGGACGATCTGACGAAGCTGAAGGTCCAGCTCGCCGTGACGTATCAGTCCTATCTCGATCTGGCGAAGAATCTTGGCCAGCTGGATAACTACAACATGATCATGGAGGCCACGTTCGACTATCTTGGCTTCGACATGCAGGAGCTGCTGGACGAATACGGCGTGTAAGGCCGCGTTGAAAACACAGGGCCCCGGACACTCCGGGGCCTTTGAAACAGGGAGAATGAATAATATGACACTGGAACAGCTTGCGCAGGAGCTGGAGGCGCTCAAGGCGGAAAACGAGCGGCTGAAGGCGGCGCGCGAATGTGAAAACCTGATGGCGACGTATTCCTATCTCGGCTCGGCGCACCGGCTCAGGGAGTATATGCAGCTCTGGGCCGACCGGGAGGACTCCTGCCTGGAGATGCCGTGGGGCGTTTACGACGGCTACAGCGGCGTGTGCCGCTGCTATCTGGAGGACCACACGGACCGCAGCGCCCCGGAGGCGCTGGAGGAGCTGGAGGGCTGCATGTTCATCCACCCCATGACGACCTGCCGGCTGGAGGTCGCCGGCGACGGCAGGACCGCCCGCGGCGCGTGGATATCGCCGGGCGTGGAGGCCGTCCGGGGAACGGCCATGTGGTGCATGAGCAAGTACGCGGTGGACTTCATCCGCATGCCCGAGGGCTGGCGTATATGGCATATGAAGCTGTACCCCGTTTTCCTCACGCCCTACGACGTTCCGTTCACGGAAAAGGACAAGGATTTCGGCGTCGGCGAGGTTCATCCCGACCGCGCGCCCACGGCGCCCCGCTATGACTACGATCTGAAGGCGATGTACCCGTTCAACGAGCCGGTCATCCCCCAGGCGTATCAGAGCTTCGACGAGCTGGAGCCGATCATCGGCTGAAACCGGCGGTGCCGGCTGTTCCCCGCGGGGGACGGCCGGCACCGTTTTGCTTTCAGGTCGAGATATGATCGAAGCCCGGCCCGCCGGGCGAAAAGTAGGCCCGGACAAAATCCGTCAGCTCGGGGATCAGGGGCGATTCGTTGTATTTTTTCCACACGGCCACGACGTTCGGCCGGATGTCCATGGGGAAGCAGCGCAGGCCGGGGATGTCCCGGAGAATGCCGAAAAAGCGGTCCGTGACCGCGACGCTCTGCCGCAGCCGCATCACGCTGCGGATTGTGTTGGTGTTCGGCAGAAGGATCAGCTTGGGCGGGCGCTGGTCACTTTCGCTTAAAACGGAGCGGCTGATGTGCTGCCATTCCAGATAGCTCCACTCCCACGCGGCGCACTGAAGATAGGGCAGCTGCCAGCATTCGGGGTCGATGCGGTCGCCCTCCACCCAGTCCGGCGCGTACAGGGACAGGCATTCCGGCGCGAGCGTACAGAAGTCCGTATCCACGGAGGGGCTGAAAAAATCGCTGGACAGGATGACCAGATCCAGTTCGTCGCAGTCAAACGCCCTCCGCAGCTCCAGATTGTCCAGCAGCCGTACCGTCGGCATGAGCTGCGGCTGCTGCGCGAAAAAGGAGGAGAGCGCGTCGCCCAGCGGGTTCTGGATGCTGAGCCAGGAGGACAGGCCGAGCCGGAAGCGGCGGCGCAGCCGGTGGACGGAATCGGTGTTGTAGCGCGCGAGCGAGGAAAGCTCGTCCAGCGAGCGGGCGAACAGCTCCCGGTACAGCCGTCCGGCGTTGGTCAGCTCCAGACGGCCCGTGCGTCGGGAAAACAGCGGCGCGTCCAGCTCGCGCTCAAGCTGTAAAACGTATTTGCTGACAGTCTGCGGCTGAAGATAGAGCTGTTCGGCGGCGGCGGAGAAATTCAGCGTGCGCGCCGCGGCCAGAAAAGCACGGAGCTGTGTGTCGTTCATGGCTGCACCTCCTCAAGCTGCGACCAGAAGTCCGCGGCGGCGGCCGAGGCGTTTTCCCTCAAAAGAGCGCACAGCCGGAGCGTCCAGTCCAGCGGCTGCGCCGCGAAGCGCTGCGTGTCCCGGATGAATTCGTTCGGAGGGGAGAAGCACACGCCGGCGCCGAGCTGGACCTGCGCGAATACGGAGGCGAGGTTCGGCAGCAGCTCGATGGGCCTGGGCGGCAGACCGAGAAGCTCATAGCGCCGCCGGATGCGCCGCGCGGCCGCGTCCCGGTCCCGTTCCAGATCCAGACTTTCCAGATGCGGCAGCCGCCGCCCGCCGGACTCGTCCGGCGCGTTCCGGCCGCGCACGAGAAAGATCGGGAGCCGGGAGACCGTCCGCACGCGCGCCTGCGCGGCGGGCGGAATGGGGATCTGCTCCGTGGCCAGCACGATGTCCAGATCGGGCCCGTCCAGAATGTCCGCGATCGGCCCGGCCAGCAGGCGGAAGCGCACGGCGGGCTCGGCCGCGGCACAGGCGCGCATCCGGGCCAGAAGCGGCTCCGGACAGCCTGTCCAGTCGCCCCAGCCGATGCGGACCAGATTCGGCTCGGACACGGAGAAGGAGGCGGCCTCGTGGAGACGGCGGCTGAAATCATGGAACAGCTCGAAGTAGCGCCGGCCGGTCTCCGTGAGCTGGATGCCGTCGTTGCGGCGGTGCAGAAGCGCAAAGCCCAGCTCCTCCTCCAGAAGCCGGAGACTGCGGCTGACGGCCTGCTGGCTCATGTGAAGCTCCTGCGCGGCCAGCGAGATGTTCTGCGTTCTGGCGGCGGCGAGGAAGCATACGATGTGCTGATCCTTCAAGAGACGGCGCCTCCTTTCTGAAACGGGGTCAAGGCGATTATAGCACGCCGCCGCCGCGGCGTAAAGCCGGACGGCGACGCGGCGCTTGTGCGCGCGGGCGCGCTGTGCTATACTGGACAAAAGAAAAAGGGGGCGGCGGCGTTGAACGAGGCAGACGCGAAAACGGCGCTTCACGGCGCGTTGCGGGAGTTTCTGGTGATGAAGAATCTGTACGATTCGGCGGTGAAGCAGCTTACGCTCAAGTTTGAGATACTCAACGACGAATTCAGCGTGCTGTATGACCGCAATCCCATCCACCATATCGAAAGCCGCGTGAAATCGCCGGAAAGCATCGCGGCGAAGCTGTCGAAAAAGGGGCTTCCCGTCAGCATCGGCTCGGCCAGGCGCAGCGTCAACGACATTGCCGGCGTTCGCGTGGTGTGCAGCTATATCGACGACGTGTACCGGGTCGCGGAGATGGTGGAGCGGCAGACCGATCTGGAGATCGTCAAGCGGCAGGACTATATCCGCACGCCGAATTACAACGGCTACCGCTCGCTGCATCTGGATATCCGCATGCCCGTGTATCTGTCCGACCGGACGGAATATGTGACGGCCGAGGTGCAGATACGCACGATCGCCATGGATTTCTGGGCCAGTCTGGAGCACGATATCCGCTATAAAACGGACAAGTCCGCGCTCCCGGCGGGCATCAACGAGGAAATGCTTGCCTGCGCCGGAAAGATCGCCGAGATCGACCGGCAGATGCAGGACATGTACCAGCGCATCAAGGCGGCGGAGGCGGGCGGGGAGCGTCCGTGAGCGCCGGAAGGATAGGACTTTACGGAAGGACGCGGCCGAAGCCGCGTCCTTCCGCTTTTCCCCGCGGATGCGAAAAGGGAGCCTGCCGGGGCAGACTCCCTGTAAGGCACGGCGGCTCAGGCCGCGCTTTTTTTCATGGTTTTGCGCATCCCGTTTCCGCAGAGATACAGAAGCGTCATGGCGATGGAGCTGAGTATCCAGGAGAGGGGATAGCACACGAACACCACGCGGATGTCGCGGAAGAAATGCAGCATGGCGACCAGCCAGACCACGCGGAACACGCAGATGCACGAGGCCGAAACGACCGTGACCTTCATGGCGTCGCCGGCGCCGCGGATCGCCCCGCCGAAAATGTCCGAAAACACGAACGTCCACGCAAACGGAGCAAGGAACCACATCTCCTTGATGGCAAAGGCCTGGGCGTCGGCGTCCGTTGTGAACAGGCCGATGAGCTGCCGGCAGAACAGAAGCACGCACCCGGCCGTGAGCACGACCATGGCGAGCGCGGCCAGCAGGGCCGTGCGGATGCCCTTTCCGATGCGGCTGTATTTTCCGGCGCCGATGTTCTGGCCGACGTAGGTCGAAAGCGCCAGCGACAGCGCCGAGGTGGGCATATAGATAAAGCCGTCGATCTTGCTGTAGGCGGCGCAGCCGGCCATGGCCACGGAGCCGAAGGAGTTGATGTCCGCCTGCACGAGAAGATTTGCGATGTTGAACATCGAGCTTTGCAGGCCGCAGGGAACGGAGATGCGCGTCAGATCCCACAGCGTCAGCCCGTCGAGCTTCAGATGCAGCGGGCGGAAGCGGTAGCGCTCGTCCAGGCGCATCAGCCGCCGCACGACCAGCACGGCGCTGACGAGCTGCGCCAGCACGGTGGCCAGCGCGGCGCCGGTCACGCCCATGTCGAACACGGCCACGAACAGCAGATCCAGCACCAGATTGGTCAGCCCGCCGGCCGCGAGATACAGAAGCGGCCGCCGGGAATCGCCCTCGGCCCGCAGCAGTCCCGCGCCGACGTTGTATATCATCGTGATGACCGTCCCGGCCAGATAGATGCGCAGATACGACACGCTCAGATCGAGCACGTTGTCCGGCGTGGCGACCCAGACGAGCATCGGACGCGAAAAGATGAAGCCGAGCACGCTGATGGCCGCGCCCGTCGCCGCGGACAGGAACATGGCGCCGTCAATGATCTTTTTCAGTCCCTGCCAGTCGCCCGCGCCGTAGTGCATGGAATAAAGGATGCCCGCGCCGGTGGCCAGACCGAGAAACAGGCCGATGAGAAGATTGATGAGCGAGCCGGTGGAGCCCACGGCCGCCAGCGCCTCGTCGCCGGCGAACGAGCCGACCACGGCGGCGTCGATGGAGTTGTAAAGCTGCTGAAACAGATTGGACAGGAAAATGGGGAAGGCGAACGCGATCAGCCCGCGCGCGATGGGGCCTTCCGTCAGGGAAACGGCTTCCTTTTTCATTTCAGTCTACTTTTTGAAAATAAATCCTTTCCTCAGTCCCCGCTGCTCTCGCGCAGCGCGGCCTGATACAGTTCGTTTGTGGCAAGACCGGCGGCCTCCGCCGCCTCGCGGCAGGCGTCCTTCAGGCGCATGCCCTCGCCGCGGAGCCGTTTGACCAGCTCCAGCGCCTCGGCGCGCGTCATTTCCGGCGCGGCCGCCTCCTCTGCGCCGCGGATGACGAGAACGAACTCGCCCTTCGGCGGGTTCTGTTCATAATAGGCCAGCGCCTCGGACAGCGTGCAGCGGAAAAACTGCTCGTGCAGCTTCGTCAGCTCCCGGCACACGGCGACGTCGCGGTCGCCCCAGGCGGCGAGCATATCCGCCAGCGTGCGCACGAGCTTGTGCGGCGCTTCGTGGAATATCATCGTCCGCTTTTCGTCCTTCAGCTCGCGCAGATGCTCGGCGCGGCTTTTCTTCGCCGTGGACAGAAAGCCCTCAAAGCAGAAGCGCTGCGTCGGCAGGGCGGAGGCGGCCAGCGCCGCGATGCAGGCGCTCGGCCCGGGGACCGGCGAAACGGTCACGTCATGCTCCGCGCACAGCCGCACCAGATCCTCGCCGGGGTCGGAGATGGCCGGCATGCCCGCGTCCGTCACGAGCGCGCAGCTTTCGCCTGCCAGCAGCCGCGCGAGGATCTTCTCGCCGGACTGGGCGCGGTTGTGCTCGTGGTAGCTGACGAGGGGCCTGCGGATATCGAAGTGGTTGAGAAGCTTGAGAGAGACGCGCGTATCCTCCGCGGCGATGAAATCCACGGAGGCCAGGATCTGTTTGGCGCGCGGAGACAGGTCGGACAGATTGCCGATGGGCGTGCCGACAAGATATAAGGTGCCGCTCATGACCGATGATAAATCTCCTTCATTTCCTCCGAGGGCGTTCCGTCGTCGTTGGCGAGGATCAGCAGCGGCAGCGCGGCCAGTCCCGGACGGCCGCTGCGCCGGCCCGTGATGAGAACGAGACTCGGCTGGCTCGAAGCCTTGTGCGCCACCAGACGCAGCCGCTTCGGCTCGATGTCGGCCAGACGCATGGCCGCAAAAATATCCGTGAGGTATTCCGGCTTATGTACGAGATGGAACTCCCCGCCCTTTTTCAGCAGGAAGCTCGCCGCGCCGCAGAACTGCGCCGGGGACAGGCTGCCGCCGCGCGAGGCCGCGCGGGCCGGATCGGGCGAGGGCTTTCCGCCGTAGAAATACGGTGGGTTGCACACGACCACGTCGTATTCGCCGGCGCCGCCCATGGCGCGGTGGTCGCGCATGTCGGCGCACAGAACGTCGCCGCGGACGCCGTTTTCCTCGTAATTGCGGCGGCATATCTCCACGGCTTCCGCCCGGATGTCAAGACTGTCAAAGACGGCGGCCGGCTCCTCGTCGTGCATCAGCACGGAGATCACGCCGCCGCCGCAGCCGAGATCCATGCAGCGGTCAAAGGCCCGGCCAAGGGCAAAATCGGCCAGAAGCACGGAATCGGTGGTTATTTTGAAGGCTGGGTCGTCCACATAGCGCGGGCCGCCGGGCCAGAGCTTTACCATAGATGGCTCCTCCTGAAAACAGAAAAACGGAGCGGGCGATATGCGTGAACATACCGCCCGCTTTGCTTGCAGCGGGGATTATTCCTCGCTGATGGCGCCCATGGGGCACTGCTCGGCGCAGGTGCCGCAGGACAGGCAGGCGTCGGGATTGATCTCGTAGTGCGCGTCGCCCTGGCTGATCGCACCGACCGGGCAGGCGTCTGCACAGGAACCGCAGGAAATGCAGGCGTCGCTGATTTTGTAAGCCATAGTATTACCTCCACAAGTAATGTACAACGCCATATTAGCATAAAAATTAAAAAAATCAAGGTCTCGCGCAGCGCTGGGAGAATTTTTTGCCGGGGGCTGTCGGCGGGACGGGAAAAGCCTTGCATTCCGGTCGGGAATATGGTACAAAGGTATATAAGTGTAAGGCATTGTGAATGCCCATATCAGGAGGGGAAAAATGAAAAAGACCATTGCGATCCTGCTTTCCGTTTTGATGCTGGCGGCGCTGCTGTCCGGCTGCGGAAAGACCGATCCCATCAGCGGAAAATTCTATGCCACGTCCTGCACCGACAGCAGCGGCGAATACGAGTGCTTCGGCGAGTATCTGCAGCTTGCCTCCGACGGCACCGGCACGATCATGTACAACGGCACGGAATACACGCTCAAGTACAATTATTCCGCCGAGGACGGGAGCCTGCGCTTCAAGGATTCCGGCGGCATCCGCTTTGAGGGCCGCTGCGACGGCTCGTCCGTCACCGGCACATACGGCGGGCTTTACGAGTACCGCTACGATACCATCGGCGCGCCCAACGGCGCGGAGTATGCCGACGAGTATCAGGCCGTGAGCTGCATCATGAACGGCGAAAAGACCTCCTGCAAGGAGGACCGTCTGACCCTCAACACCGACGGCACCGGCACCGCCACGCTCGACGGCGGGGACTACGATATGATCTGGCTGGTCAGCGGGACGGAGTTTTCCATGTACGGCGAGGACTTTGAAATGACCGGCGGCCGGATCGAAAACGGCGAGATCACCGGAAGCTGCTTCGGCGCGGACTATGTGTTCTCCAACAACCCGCCCCAGATCGAAAGCGGCCGCTACGGCGCGACGGCGTGCACCGACCCGAGCGACACCTCGCTTGAATATTATCTGGACGGCGAATACCTCACCATCAATGACGACGGCACCGGCGCCATCTTCTACGGCGGTTCGGAATACGCCATGGAGTGGGAGTATGACGGCGAGAGCTTCACGTTTGAGGACGTGGACGGCGATACCTTTGCGGGAACGTATGCCGACGGCGTGATCGACGGCGTGTACGGCAATACCTACCGCTATGTGTTCCAGCTCGGCGCGCAGCCGGTCGTGGACGAGCGCGAGGAGCCGGCGGAGGCCACGCCGGTGCAGACCGGCGTGTACGGCGCGGTCGCCTGCGTCGATCCGGAGGATGACACGATCGCGTATTATCTGGACGGCGAGTATATCGAGATCAAGGCCGACGGGACCGGCACGATCAACTTCGCCGGCACGGACTACGCGATGCAGTGGGGCTGCGAGAACAATGTGTTCGCCTTCAAGGACGAGGACGGCGACACCTTCATCGGCAGCTACGCCGACGGCGTGATCGACGGCGTGTACGGCAACACCTACCGCTACGTCTTCCAGCTCGGTGCCCAGCCGGTCGTGGAGGAACGCGAATAATACCCGGCTGATTTATACGGCAGGACCGCGGGCTTCAGGGCCCGCGGTCTTTTTGCGCGCGCTTTCGCGCTTGTTTTTCGGTTCGTTCGGCTATAATCCCTTCGGAGGCGATGGCATGAAAACGAACGATCGATTCACCCGGCCGGCGCAGAAGGCGATCGAGCTGGCCCACGCGGCCGCGTCGGAGCTGGGCCACAGCTACGTCGGCACGGAGCATCTGCTGGTGGGCCTGTGCCGCGAGGAGGAGGGGCTTGGCAGCCGTATTCTCCGCAAGGCGGGGCTGGATGCGGCGGCGGCGCTGTCGATGGCGGCCGGAACGACGCCCTGCGGCGCGCCGGGCGCGCCGGCGCAGGGACTGAGCCCGAACGCCCGGCGCGTTATCGAGCTGGCCTGCCGGGACGCCCAGCGCCTCGGCCACAGCTGCGTCGGCACGGAGCATCTGCTCATGGGGCTGCTGCGCGAGGGCGACTGCAGCGCCTGCCGCGCGCTGCGGCAGGCGGGACTGGAGGAGAACCGGCTGTATACCGACGTGATGAACGCGTTCGCCGCGCCGGCCGGACGCCGCGCGGAAGCGCCGGCGCCGCGGGAACGGCGGACCCGTCCGGAGACGAAGCTGCTCGATCAGTACAGCCGCGATCTGACGCAGCTGGCGGCGCAGGGGGCGCTCGACCCCGTGATCGGCCGGGAGAGGGAGCTTGCGCGCGTCGAGCAGATCCTGTCCCGCCGCACGAAAAACAATCCCGTGCTCATCGGCGAGCCGGGCGTCGGAAAAACGGCCGTCGCGGAGGCGCTGGCGCAGCGGATGCAGAGCGGCGCCGCGCCGGCGCATCTGGCGCAGAAGCGGCTCGTGGCGCTGGATCTGACGGGGATGCTGGCCGGGACGAAATACCGCGGCGATTTTGAAGAGCGCATAAAAAGCGTTCTGCGCGAGGTCAGCCGCGCGGGGGATATCATCCTGTTCATCGACGAGCTGCACACCATCGTGGGCGCGGGCGCGGCGGAGGGGGCGATCGACGCGGCCAACATCGTCAAGCCGCTGCTCGGGCGCTCGCTCGTTCAGATCGTCGGCGCCACGACGCTGGAGGAATACCGCCGGCACATCGAAAAGGATGCGGCGCTGGCCCGGCGCTTTCAGCCCGTCACGGTGGACGAGCCGACGGGCGAGGGCGCGCTGGCCGTGCTGGAGGGGCTGCGCGCGCGCTACGAGCGGCACCACGGCCTGTCCATCTCGCAGTCCGCGCTGCGGGCGGCGGTCGAGCTGTCCGTCCGCTACCTGCCGGAGCGCTTTCTTCCCGATAAGGCCATCGACCTGATGGACGAGGCCTGCGCCCATGTGCGTCTGGCGGCGGCGGAGCGCCCGGCCGATCTGCGGCGCGCGGAGCAGCGTCTTGCCGCGGCGACGGCCCGCAAGGAGGCGGCCGTGAAGGCGGAGGATTTTGAGGGCGCGGCGCGTCTGCGGGATTCGGAGGAGCGCGCGCGCGAGCGTCTGGCGGCCGAGCGGGAGCTTTGGGAAAAGCGCAGCGGCGCGGGCCGGGCGGTCGGCGCGGAGGACGTTGCGGCGGTCGTCAGCGCCTGGACGGGCATCCCGGCGCAGACCGTGAGCGAGGAGGAGGGCGAGCGGCTGGCGCGGCTGGAGCAGGTGGTGCACAGCCGTGTGATCGGTCAGGACGAGGCGGTGAGCGCGGTGTGCCGCGCCATCCGCCGCAGCCGCATGGGCCTGTCGGACCCGAACCGGCCGATGGGAAGCTTTCTGTTCCTCGGGCCGACGGGCGTCGGCAAAACGGAGCTGTGCCGGGCGCTGGGTGCGGCGGTGTACGGGGACGAGAAGGCCCTCATCCGCGTGGACATGTCCGAATACATGGAAAAGCACGCCGTCAGCCGGCTCATCGGCGCGCCGCCGGGCTACGTCGGTCACGACGAGGGCGGCTTCCTGACGGAGAAGGTGCGGCGGCGGCCGTGGAGCGTGGTGCTGTTCGACGAGATGGAAAAGGCGCATGCGGACGTGTGGAGCCTGCTTCTTCAGATACTGGAGGAGGGGGAACTGACCGACTCGCAGGGGCGCAAAACGGATTTCCGCAGCGCGATGATCGTGATGACCTCGAACATCGGCGCGCGCGCGCTGACGGAAACGGCGCCCATGGGCTTTGCCGGGGCGGCGCAGGAGAAGGCGCGCTATGAGCAGCAGCGCCGGCAGGTGATGCGGGAGCTGGAAAAGACCATGCGGCCGGAGCTTCTCGGGCGCATCGACGAGGTCGTCGTGTTCCGGCGGCTGACGGACGGGGAGATACGCCGCATCGCGGCGGGCATGACCGGGCGGCTGTGCGAGCGGGCGCGGCGGCAGGGCGTGACCCTGCGCGTGACGGACGAGGCGCTGGCGCTGCTGGCCGGCGAGGGCTATGACGAGCGCTATGGGGCGCGGACGCTCCGCCGCCAGCTTCGGACGCGGCTGGCCGACCCGCTGGCCGAGATGCTGGCGGAACGGAAGGTCGGCGCGGGCGACTGCGTGGAGGCGGTCGTGTCGGACGGCGCGGCTGTTCTGCGGCGCGTGGGGTCTTGACCGGGCGGGACGGCTGTGGTATCATAAGCCTACAATTGGTGTGCGTGGGGGCGGCCTTTTCGGGCCGCCCCCATGCTTCCTCTTTCGGGAAAAAGGCGTGGAAAGGATGGGACGGCAATGAACGCGCTGTCATCGGGAAATCTGAAGAAGGACTATGCGCGCTTCGTTGTGCCGACGGTCGTGAGCCTGGCGGTCTTTTCACTGTATTCCATGGTGGACGGGATATTCGTCGGGCGGCTGATCGGGCCGGAGGCGCTGGCGGCGGTCAATCTCGGCGCGCCGTTTCTGAACATCCTTTTCTCGGCGGCCATGCTGCTGGCCGTCGGCACGGGGACGCGGATCGCGGCGCTGCTCGGCGAGGGACGGCATGACGACGCCGACCGCCTTTTCACGCAGAACGTGGTCTCCGCGGCGCTGCTGGGCGTGCTCATCACGGCTGTGACGGTCGTGTTCGCCGAGCCGATCTGCTGTCTGCTCGGCGCGCGGGGCGACACGCTGGCCGATACGAAAAGCTACGTCGGAACGCTCGCGTGGTTTTCCGTGTTTTTCATTCTGGAGTACAATCTGGAGGTGCTGGTCAAAACCGACGGGCGGCCGCGGCTGGCGATGGTGACGGTGATCTGCGCCAGCGTGCTCAACGCCGTGCTCGACTGGTATTTCATCGCGCGGCTGCACTGGGGTATCTTCGGCGCGGCCTTTGCAACGGGGCTGTCGCAGCTGCTGGCGACGTGCATTTTTCTGGCGCATTTCCTGTTCGGGAAAAACCGCCTTCTCACGCTGCGGCGCTTCCGCTTCGATCTGCGGATCTACCGGGAGCTGCTGCCCATCGGCGTGCCGGACGGCTCGGTGGAGCTGTGCACGGCGGGCATGACCTGGCTGTATAACCGGACGATCCTCCGCTTTCTCGGCACGGCCGGCGTTTCGGCCTTTACGCCCGTGACCTATGTCAACACCGTCATGCTCAACGTGCTCACCGGCGCGAGCCAGGGGATGCAGCCGCTCGTGAGCTATCACCGCGGCGCGGGAGAGCCGGAGAGCTGCCGGAAGCTGCTGCGCTGCGCCGTCGCGGCGCAGGCGATGATGGCGCTGGTCTGCTTCGCCGTTCTGCAGGGCTTTGCCGGGGGCGTGGCGGGGCTGTTTCTGGACGCGGGCTCCATGGCCATCCGGGACGAGACGGTGCACATCCTGCGGCGCTTCGCGTGCAGCTATCTGGTGCTCGGGTTCAACATCGTGTGCGCGGGCTATCTGACGGCGAACGAAAGGCCGGGGCCGGCGCTGTGCATCACGGCGGGACGCGGCTTTGCCGTGCAGGCGCTGATGGTGCTGTCGCTGGCGGCGCTGTTCGGCATCGAGGGCGTGTGGTGGGCGCCGCTGGCGGCGGAGCTGCTCGTGGCGGCGTTCAGCGCGGCGGCCATCCGCCGGGACCGTCAGGCGTAAAGACGGAAAAGCGCGGTCAGCGCTGTCAGCAGCACGGCCAGCGCCATGAAGCGGAGCATGCTTTTCATCGGATCGAGCCTCCTTGACGAAGCGGCGCTTCGGGTATAAAATGGCTTAAACATCTTGAAACATATTATGGACAGGCGGAGGCGCTTATGCAGTCACAGGCATACAGGATAACGGGCTTTGCCGCGGTCATGGGGGCCGTGGGCTTTATGGTGCGCTGGATCCAGAGCATGAAGATATACGACGAGGCGACGGGGCTGGCCGACCGGGGCGCGCCCATCAATTTCTGGGTCATCGGCATTCTGGTCGTGACGCTGGCGGCGCTGGCGGTGTGGACGTTCCGGCTGCGCCGGTTCGTTCCGGCGCGCGATTTCCGCGCCCTTGCGGGGCGGGGGATCGTGTATCGCATCGTCGGCTGCTTTGCCGGCGGCGTGCTGGCGCTGAGCGGGGCGGTCCTGCTGGTGACGGCGGGACGCTATGCGGCGCCGGTGCTGCAGCGCATTCTTGCCGTGCTGCAGCTTCTCGGCGGCGTGAGCGCCGTGCTTCTGACGGCGAACGCGGACGACCCCGAAAAGGCCGGCATGCGCCGCGCCGCGTCCGTTGCGCTGGTGCTGTTCGGCTGCATGTTCATGGTGACCGTGTACAAGGCGAACGCGGCCAACCCCGTGGTGTGGAGCTTCGCGCCGGAGATACTGGCGCTGTGCACGTCCACGCTGGCGCTGTATTACGCGGCCGGGTATCAGTTCGGCCAGCCGAAGCCCTTCTGCGGCATATTCTTCAGCCAGGCGGGCGTGTTTCTGTGCATGATCTGCGTCATTGACCAGGGGCTCACGCCGGCCGCCGCGGCCTATGCGTCGCTGGCGCTGCTGCTGGGGATGTACGGCTTTGTGCAGACGGAAAACCTCGCGCGGCCGGAAGCATAAGGCGCGGATACCGGCAAAAGCATAAAATCCTCCGTATGGTCGTACCATACGGAGGATTTTTGATGCGCGGCCTGTCCGGCAGAAAGAAAAGCGGCAGATGGGAGGGCGTCAGTCTGTGATGCTGTGTCCGGAGGCTTCAAAACGGGGGACATCCCGCCGTCTGCGCTTAACGGGGAAAAAACTGCCGGGGCGGCTCTGTCCAGAGCCGCCCCGGCAGGGTTCGGAAGAGCCGGTCATTCCACGCTGATGATGTAGTAATACACCGGCTGGCCGCCGAAGATGAGGTTGACCTCGGCGGAGGGGAATTCGGACGAGAAGGCGGCTGCAGCGGCCTTCGCCTGCTTTTCCGGCACGTCCGCGCCGTAATAGACGTTGATGAATTCGGGGTTGAGGGGAGCAAACGCCTGGCACAGCTTGCGCAGAATGGCGGATTTGCTCTTGGAGGAGTCGATGAGCTGGCCGTCCAGCAGCGCCAGATACTCGCCGGCCTTGATGTCGTGGCCGTCGAAATCGGAGTTGCGCGCGGCATAGGTGACCTGCGTGGTGTGAACGGTGGCGAGCGCCTCGGTGAACGCGCTCTGCAGCGTTTCCGCATCCGCGTCCGGGTCGTAGTTCATCAGCGCGCTCACGCCCTGCGGGATGGTCTTGGAGGGGATCACGATCACGCGCCGGTCGGTCAGTGGGATGCACTGCTCGGCGGCCATGATGATGTTTTTGTTGTTGGGGAACACGAACACGGTCTCCGCCGGCGTCCCGTTCACGGCGCGCAGGATATCCTCCGTGGAGGGGTTCATGGTCTGGCCGCCGGTCACGAGATTGTCGGCGCCGAGATCGCGGAACAGCTGCTCCAGCCCTTCGCCGGCGCACACGGCGACCACGCCGATCGGCTTTTCGACGGGAACGGGCGCGGGGATCGCGTCCGCATCGGCCCCGGCGTTCTCTGCTCCGGCAGCCTCCGCCTCGGCGGAAACGCCCTCGGCCATGCTGGTGTGCTGCTCGTGGAGATTGTCCACCTTCACCATCAGCACCGGGCCGTATTTCAGCGCCTCGGTCAGCGCCAGACCGGGCGCGTTGACATGGGCGTGGGTCTTGATGATCTCGTCGTCCTCCACGACCACGACGCAGTCGCCGAGCGTGCCGAGATACGCGCGCAGAAGGTCGGCGCTGCGGTCGTTTTCCTTGCGGATGATAAACTCCGTGCAGTAGCCGAATTTGATGTCCTCGGAGCGGAAGGAGGCGAAGTCCGCCTTTTCCTTCGTGGCGGCCGGGGCGGCGGGGGCGTTCATGCTGGCCGTGGCGCGGCCGAGAAGATTGTCCAGCATGGCCTCCAGGATCACGACGTAGCCCGCGCCGCCGGCGTCCACAACGCCGGCCTTTTTCAAAACGGGGTTGAGCTCGACCGTTTCGGCCAGCGCCTCATGGCCCGCCTCGATGGCGGCCTGAAGCATGGCTTCCACGTCGGCGGAGTTCTTGGCGAAGGCCACGGCGGCCTCGGAGGCGCGGCGGCTGACGGTGAGGATGGTGCCCTCGGCGGGCTTCATCACGGCCTTGTAGGCCGCGTCCACACCGGACTGCATGGCGACGGCAAATTCGGCGGCGGAGGCGGATTCCAGCCCCTTCAGGCCCTTGGCCAGCCCGCGGAACAGCAGGCTCGTGATGACGCCGGAGTTGCCGCGCGCACCGCGCAGCTGGGCGGAGGCGACGCGGTCGGCCGCCTGGGAAATGCTTTTGATCTGGTTGCGGCGCATGTCCGCGCACGCGGCGGCCATGGTCAGACGCATGTTGGTGCCGGTATCGCCGTCCGGGACCGGAAACACGTTCAGTTCGTTGAGCCGCTGCTCGTTTGCTTCAAGGGCGTCGCCCGCGCACAGGATCATATCCCGGAATGCTGCGCTGTCTATATACTCTCTCAATTCAACTTACCTCGAATGTCTCAAAAGTCTCAGTCCATGTCCATGGAGTCGATGTAAACGTCCACACGCTCGACCGGCACGCCGGTGGCGGCATGGACCTTGTAGCTGACCTCGTTCATGATGCTCTCGGACAGAGCCGAGAGATTGACGCCGTGATCGACCACGATGTGAAGCTCCACGGCCACGGCGCCGCTGTCGTCAAAGTTGACCTTGACGCCCTTGGACATGGATTCGCGGCGCAGCAGATACCAGCCGCCTTCCTTGCGGCTGGCCATGCCCTTGACGCCGAAGCAGTTGGACGCGGTGTCGCCGACGATGTTGGTGAAAACCTCGGGCGTGATGTCGATGAGACCTTTGTCGCTGGATTTTCGGATCATATGTCAGACCTCCTTTGACCGATATCGGTTCCCGTCCCGGTGTTGTATTGCATGACTACTAATATTTGCAATCCAGTATTATAACGCAAAAAAACAGACGGCACAAGGGTTAATTTGTCGGTTACTACATATAGTGCAAAAACAAAATTTGTTTACATATACATGGGTTCGTGGTAAACTGTAAAATGAATTTATGCGTGACAATGGAAAGTAAGCACAAAAAATCAAAACGACAGGAGATGTGAATATGCAACGAATCCGAAAGACCATGGACGGCAACAACGCCGCAGCTCATGTGTCCTATGCCTTCACCGAAGTCGCGGCCATTTACCCCATCACGCCGTCAAGTCCCATGGCGGACTTTGTCGATCAGTGGTCGGCCGCGGGGCAGAAGAATCTCTTCGGCACGACGGTGCGCGTGCAGGAGATGCAGGCGGAATCCGGCGCGGCCGGCGCCGTTCACGGCAGTCTCAACGCCGGCGCGCTCACCACGACCTACACGGCCAGCCAGGGCCTGCTTCTGATGATCCCGAATATGTACAAGATATCCGCCGAGCTGCTTCCGGCGGTGTTCCATGTTTCGGCGCGCGCCGTGGCGACGCATGCGCTTTCGATCTTCGGCGACCATTCCGACGTTTACGCCTGCCGCCAGACGGGCTTTGCGATGCTGGCCGAGACGAATCCGCAGGAGGTCATGGATCTGTCGCCGGTGGCGCACATGGCGGCGCTGAAGGGCCGCGTGCCGTTCATCAACTTCTTTGACGGCTTCCGTACCTCCCATGAGCTGCAGAAGATCGAGGTCTGGGACTACAAGGATCTGGCCGGGCTGCTGGACATGGGCGATGTGGACGCGTTCCGCGCCCGCGCGCTCAACCCCGAGCATCCCGTGATGCGCGGCAGCCACGAAAACGGCGACATCTTCTTCCAGAACCGCGAGGCCGCCAACCGCTACTACGACGCGGTGCCCGGCATCGTGGAGGACTGCATGGCCAAGATCAACGAGCGTCTCGGCACGGATTACCGCCTGTTCAACTACTACGGCGATCCCGAGGCCGAGCGCGTCATCGTGGCGATGGGCTCGATCTGCGACGTGGCGGAGGAGGTCATCGACTATCTCATGGCCCGCGGCGAGAAGGTTGGCCTTGTGAAGGTGCGGCTGTACCGTCCGTTCGCGGCCGACCGGCTGCTCGCGGCCATTCCGGCCAGCTGCAAAAAGCTTGCCGTGCTCGACCGGACGAAGGAGCCCGGCGCGCAGGGCGAGCCGCTTTACATGGACGTGGCGCTCGCGCTGGCCAACGCCGGCCGTTCGGACGTGACGGTCATCGGCGGCCGCTACGGCCTTGGCTCGAAGGATACGCCCCCGTCCAATGTGTTCGCCGTGTACGAGGAGCTGAAAAAGGACGAGCCGAAGCGCCAGTTCAGCGTCGGCATCGTGGACGACGTGACCGGCATGTCGCTTGACGAGAAGCCCGCGCCCGACACCGAGCCGGAGGGCACCATCAAGTGCAAATTCTGGGGTCTCGGCGGCGACGGCACCGTCGGCGCGAACAAAAACTCCATCAAGATCATCGGCGACTACACGGACAAATATGTGCAGGCCTATTTCCAGTACGACTCGAAAAAGACCGGCGGCGTGACCATCAGTCACCTGCGCTTCGGCGACAAGCCCATCAAGAGCCCGTACTACATCGGCAAGGCCGATTTCGTCGCCTGCCACAACCCGTCCTATGTGGACAAGGGCTTCAAGATGGTGCAGGACGTCGCGCCCGGCGGCGTGTATCTCATCAACTGCCAGTGGAAGCCGGAGGAGCTTGAGCAGCATATCGACGGCGCGTCCCGCCGCTACATCGCGCGCAACAACATCCAGCTTTACACCATCGACGCCATCGATCTCGCCCTTGAGATCGGCATGGGCAAGCGCACGAACACGATCCTGCAGTCCGCCTTCTTCACGCTCGCAAAGGTCATGCCCGCGGAGGAGGCCGTGCAGCACATGAAGGAAGCGGCCGCCAAGAGCTACAGCAAGAAGGGCCTGGACATCGTGGAGATGAACCACAAGGCCATCGACCTCGGCGCCAACGCCTTTGTGAAGATCGACGTGCCCGCCTCCTGGGCGGACGCCGCCGACACGCCGGACCCGGCCGTGGAGGGCGATCGTCCCGCGCTGGTGAAGATGGTGCGCGACATTCTCACGCCGGTGGACAAAATGGACGGCGACAGCCTGCCGGTTTCCGCCTTTGTCGATCATGCCGACGGCACGTTCGAGCTGGGCGCGTCCGCCTATGAAAAGCGCGGCGTCGCCGTGACCGTTCCGCGCTGGGACGCGGAAAAGTGCATCCAGTGCAACAAGTGCGCCTTTGTCTGCCCGCACGCGACCATCCGTCCCTTCGCGCTGACGGACGCGGAGCGCAAGGACGCTCCCGCGGCGGCGAAGTCCGCCCCGTTCAAGGCCGGTGCCGGCAAGGGCAAATATCAGTTCGCCATGGCGGTCAGCCCGCTCGACTGCATGGGCTGCGGCGTGTGCATCGGCGAGTGTCCCACGGGCGCCATCCAGATGGTGCCGCGCGAGGAGGAGAGCGAGCAGGAGGCCGTGTGGGATTACATGGTCGGCAAGGTCGAGCCGAAGAAGGAGCTTGTCGGTCTGACCGTCAAGGACAGCCAGTTCGCCCAGCCGCTGCTGGAGTTCTCCGGCTCGTGCGCGGGCTGCGCCGAGACGAGCTATGCCCGCCTGATCACGCAGGTGTGCGGCGAGCGCATGTATATCTCCAACGCGACCGGCTGCTCGTCCATCTGGGGCGGCCCGGCGGCCACCAGCCCCTACACCGTCAACAAGGAAGGCCGCGGCCCCGCCTGGGCCAACAGCCTGTTCGAGGATAACGCCGAGCACGGCTTCGGCATCTATCTCGGCCAGAAGGCCATCCGCGAGAGCCTGAAGGAAAAGATCGAGGATCTGGCGGCGAACGGCGACAACGCGGAGGTCGTTGCGGCGGCGAAGGAATATCTGGAGACCTATAACGACGGCAAGCGCAACGGCGCGGCCACGGAAAAGCTCGTCGCGGCGCTGGAGGCGTGCGGCTGCGGCTGCGGACGGCGCGCCGACATCCTGCAGAAGAAGGAATTTCTGGCCAAGAAGTCCGTCTGGATCTTCGGCGGCGACGGCTGGGCCTACGACATCGGCTTCGGCGGCCTTGACCATGTGCTCGCGCAGGGCGAGGACGTCAACGTCATGGTCTTTGACACCGAGGTGTACTCCAACACCGGCGGCCAGGCGTCCAAGGCCAGCCAGATCGGCCAGGTGGCCCAGTTCGCCGCGGCCGGCAAGGCGCTGGCGAAAAAGAGCCTTGCGGGCATCGCCATGACCTACGGCTATATCTACGTTGCGCAGATCGCCATGGGCGCCAACCAGGCGCAGGCGCTCAAGGCCATCGCCGAGGCGGAGGCCTATCCCGGCCCCTCGCTCATCATCGGCTATGCGCCGTGCGAAATGCACTCCATCCGCGGCGGCATGACCAACTGCCAGGCGGAGATGCGCAAGGCGGTGGACTGCGGCTACTGGAACCTGTTCCGCTACAACCCCGCTCTGCTGGCCGAGGGCAAGAATCCCTTCACGCTCGACTGCAAGGCGCCGACCGGCTCGTACCGCGACTTCATCATGAACGAAGCGCGTTATTCGTCGCTGACCCGCTCGTTCCCCGAGCGTGCCGACGAGCTGTTCGCCCGGGCGGAGCAGACGGCGAAGGAGCGCTTCGCCAATCTGGAGCTTCAGAAGGCCATGTACGAAAAAGAGGCGCAGGAAAACGCCTGAGCCCCGAGAGAATAAAGCGCGTCCCCGGCCAAACGGCCGGGGACGTGTTTTTGATTTTGTCCATTTGAAACCGCGGGGGGATCATTTCTCTTCCTCGGGGTGATGCAGCTTTTCCTCGGCCAGCTCGTGCAGGGCCTCGGTGGCGAAGTGGAGCTTTGTCAGCGGGTTTTTCGCCGTGAGCGGATAGACCCAGTAGCTGTCGTCGTTCGTGGCCAGGTCGATGGCGTCGCCGCGGCCCTTGAAATCGTATTCGATGTGGCAGCTCATCATGCTCTGCGGGGAGCGGTTGAGGGAGAAGGCCGTTCCGTCGTCCAGCGTGCCGGTGACGGTGAAGCCGTCGTAATCGTGGCGCAGATGCACCCGCCCGATCTCCCGGAATTTGTGGAAGCTCGAAACGAGCAGCTCCAGACGCGCCTCATCCTCGAAGTGATAGCGTCCCTCGCGCACCTCTTTATTGACGTTTTCGCGCTCCCAGCGGTACCAGTCCGGAACGTGTGTGAATACATTCTCGCCGTCGAGCCGGTCGAGCACGCCGTATTCGTCCATGCGCCAGCGCGCGCCGCAGGCGGTGCACCAGAGCTGGGTGTATTCGCTCGTCATCGTGTGCTCCTGGCCGCAGACGGGGCACTGGTAGAGGATGCGGTGGATGTTGTGGGCGCGGTAGCGGCTGGGGATGCGGATGTGATTGTCGCGCTGCCAGGCGTATTCGTCGTAGACGAAGGCATCCTCGATGCGCTTCTGGATCTCCTCGGCCGAAAGCGTCTCCACCTCCTCGCGCGTGACGATCTGGCGCATCTCGCCTTCGCTGCGGACGGGCCGCGTCGGCTTTTTGCACCACTGGGGCGAATTGAGGAAGTTGCCGTGCTGCATGAACACGACCACGGGGACGCGGCACTGCTTGGCCAGCTTGCCGAGCGCGCCGTCGATCTTTTCGTTGATGCCGGCGAGACTGTAGCGCGCCTCGGGGTAGATCGTGACGATCATCTTCTGCTTTTTGAGGATGTTGATGATGTGGCGGACGACGGGAAGCTGCTGGGTGAACTTGCGCTTGCCGATGCCGCCGGCGGAGCGCAGGAGCCACTCGCGCCCCGCGAATTCCTCCACGGAGATGACCCAGTAGCTCCGGTGAGGAAAGGTTGCGCGGATGGCCATGGGGAAATCGCGCATGCTCGCGTGTGTGGCCAGCATCAGATAGGGTGGCGTCAGCCCCTCGCAGTTGATTTTCTTAATGGCGGCGGAAAAGGGGTCGGCCATGAATATCGAGCCGATCCACTCCACCGGCAGGAGAAAACGCTTCGGCGCGGGCGGCTTGAGCGTCATGTTGAATTTCTGTTTGGGATCGTACTGCATGAAAAAACTCTCCTTGTGTCGGTAAGCTTACAGCTTAACCATAACACAGGAGAGTTTATTTCTCAAGGGGGAGTGCGAAATTAAATAAAAATTTTTATGCTTTTGCCGGACGGGGTCATTCGATGCCGCTCATGTCATAGCGATCGAGCCAGTCGGAGGCCTTTTCGCACACGCCGCGCAGCGTTTCGCTGTCGAAGGGGGAGGGCAGTCCGGCCGCCTCGAGCAGTCCGGTGAAGGTCTTTGTGCCGGCGAGCCTGGTGTAGGCGTAATACTGCTTCCAGGCGGCGTCGCGGTCGGTCTGGATCTGCGCCCAGAAATACAGGCTCATGGTCTGCGCCAGGCAGTAGTCGATGTAGTAGAACGGCGAGTCGTAGATGTGGAGCTGACGCTGCCAGCGGCGGCCGTCGCCAAAGAAGGGGATGGCGCCGTCGAGCTTGATCCACGGCATGTAAACGGCGGTAAGCTCCTTCCAGACCTCCGTGCGCTCGGCGGGCGTCATGTCCGGCTTTTCGTACACGACGTGCTGGAAGTGGTCGACGAGCGTGCCGTAGGGGATGAAGGTCAGCGCGGAGGCCAGATGCGAATAGCGGAACTTGCGCGCGTCGGCGCCGAAGAAATCCTCCGACCACGGCCAGGCGAAAAACTCCATCGACATGGAGTGCACCTCGCAGGCCTCCATGCTGGGCCAGTGGTAGCTCGTCGGGACGATGTCGCGCGCCGTCCAGGCCTCGAAGGCGTGGCCGGCCTCGTGCGTGACGACCTCCACGTCGCCCTGGGTGCCGTTGAAGTTGGCGAAGATGAAGGGCGTTTTGTATTTGCTGATCTCGGTGCAGTAGCCGCCGGCCTGCTTGCCGGGCTTGGCCAGCACGTCCATCATGCCGTCGTCGAGCATATGGTCGATGAACACGCCGGTCTCCGGGCTGAGCTCATGGTAGAACTTGCGGCCCATGGCCAGGATATGCTCGCTGTCGCCGGCGGGCGCGGGGTTGCCGGAGCGGAACTCCAGCGCGGCGTCGGCCTCGTCGAGCGGGTAGCTCTTGCCGAGACGCTTTGCCTGCGCGCGGTAGAGACGGTCGGCCACGGGCACGACGTAGCGGCGCACGGCCTCGCGGAAGCGCTCGACGTCCTCCTTGCCGTAGCAGTTGCGCATCATGCGGTAATAGCCCAGCTCCGTGTAGCCGTCGTAGCCGAGCTTGCGGCCCATGCTGTCGCGCAGATGCGTCAGCTCGTCGTAGAGACGGTCGAGCTCGCTGCCGACGGAGTCGAACCAGCGGCCCACGGCGACCCAGGCCGCGCGCCGGCGCGCGTCGTCCGGGTCCTTCATGAACGGGCCCATCTGCGCCACGGTGTACACGCCGTCCTCAAAATCGATCTGCGCGGAGGCGACGAGCTTGTCGTATTCCGTGGTCAGCGCGTTTTCCTTCTGCAGCTCCGGCACGATCTCCGGCGAGAAGGCCTTGAGCGACAGCTCGGTGTTGCGGAAGATCAGATCGCCGTATTTCTTTTCAAAATCGGGGCGGAACGGGCTTTGCGTGAGCGCGATGTTCCACGCCATGACGCCCTCCTGCAGAAGCGGCTGCGTCTCGTCGGCATAGTCGGATTCCGCGTCGTAAAAGGCGTCGCGGGTGTCGATGGAGTGGCGGATGGACGCGATGGTGAATTCGCTTTCGATGTCGGCGGCGTAGCGGTCCTCCTCCAGAAAGACGGCGTCGGCCTGCTCAAAGCTTTCGGCGGCCCTGAGCCGGGCGGTGAAGTCCGCCAGCGCGGCGAGCACGGCGTCCTTTTCGGGACGCGTATAGGGCATTTCGGAAAATTTCATAGACACATTCCTCCATGTTGATATTCTACCCGGTATTGTAGCACAATTTCTTTTTCGCGCAAGCGGCTTGACTTTGAGATTTTTTTGTGTATAATAAGAGGGCTTGACCCGCGTGGGTCAGGCTAATTTCCTTGCTCCCGTGGAAAAACGGGGGCCAACAGACCAGAAGGAGGTGCTCAAGTGGCAAAAGTCAGCGAAAAGTACGAGTGCATGTACATCATCAATCCGAATCTGGAGGATGAGGCACGCGAGGCCATCGTTGAAAAGTTCAAGAGCCTTGTTGAGGCGAACGGCACGCTTGACGAGATGGTGGAGATGGGCAAGCAGAAGCTCGCCTATGAGATCAACTACATCTCGGAAGGCTACTATGTCCTCATCAAGTTCACCAGCTCGCCGGATCTTCCCGCGGAGCTGGACCGTGTTCTTGGCATTACCGACGGCGTTATCCGCAGCCTGATCACTCTGCGCTGCGACTGAACGGAGGAGGGATCCGATGCTTAACCACATCACCCTCATGGGACGGCTGACCCGCGACCCCGAGCTGCGCTACACGCAGTCCGGCACGGCGGTGGCGTCGTTCTCTCTGGCGGTCGAGCGGGACTTCGGTTCCCGCGACGGCGGCGAGCGGCAGACGGATTTCATCGACTGTGTGGCCTGGCGCCAGACGGGCGAATTCGTCTCCAAGTATTTTTCCAAGGGCAGTATGGCCGCCGTCAGCGGCCGGCTGCAGATCCGCGACTGGACCGACCGCGACGGCAACAAGCGCCGCAGCGCGGAGGTCGTGGTGGACAACGTCTATTTCTGCGAATCGAAAAAGTCGCGCGACGGCGCGGCCGGGAACACCGGCGCGTCCGCACCGGCCGGCTATCATCAGGCGGCGGCGAGCGGCAGCGCGTTCGCGGAGCTGGACGACGGCGACGGCGAATTGCCGTTTTAAGATTTTAGGAGGATTGTTACATGCCTTACGATCGCGATAACAAGGCCAAGCCCCGTAAGCGCAGAAAGGTTTGCCAGTTCTGCGTGGACAAGGCCACCCACATCGATTACAAGGACACGGCGCGTCTGCGCAAGTTCATGTCCGAGCGCAGCAAGATCCTGCCCCGCAGGACCACCGGTACCTGCGCCATGCATCAGCGCCAGCTGACCGAGGCCATCAAGCGCGCCCGTCAGATCGCCCTGCTGCCCTATGTGACCGACTGATCGCTTTTCAAAAAGCCAGAAACGCCATGCGAGCGGTTTTCCGCTGCATGGCGTTTTTCCTGTGCTTTTTCAGAAGGAAAGCGTGTCGTCCGCGTCGATCCACTCGCGCACGGGCGTGGCGAGAAAGCTGTCCGGCCCGGTGCGCGCCACGACGGTCTCGATGCCGGCGTTGAGGATAAGGCGGCGGCACATGGAGCAGGGCGTGGCGGTGGCGAGGATGGCGCCGTCCTGCCCTTCGCGGCCGGCGAGATACAGCGTTGCGCCGATCATGTCGCGGCGGGGGGCGGAGATGATGGCGTTCGCCTCGGCGTGGACGCTGCGGCACAGCTCGTAGCGCTCGCCGGAGGGGATGGAAAGCTCCTCGCGGCGGCAGCGGCCGAGATCGGTGCAGTTTTTGCGGCCGCGGGGCGCGCCGTTGTAGCCGGTGGAGAGGATCTCGTCGTTTTTCACGATGATCGCGCCGTAGGTGCGCCGCAGGCAGGTGGCCCGCTCCCGCACCGCGTCCGCGATGTCGAGGTAGTAGTTGATCTTGCTGCGTCGATCCATAGTTCGCTCCTTATGTCGTTTTTCATCACTATATCGGCCGTTTGGCAGATTGTCAAGATTAACCCTCGCTTTTTTGTGCGATATGTGATAGGATGGGCCCATGAAAGAGAATTATCAGAAAAAACTGGAGGCGCTGCTCGCCGGGCTGGACGGGACGCCGCGGCTGCTGCTGCAAAGCTGCTGCGGGCCGTGCTCAAGCTATGTGCTGGAGTATCTGACGGCGTATTTCGACGTGACGGTGCTGTATTATAATCCGAACATCCGGCCGCAGGCGGAATACGAAAAGCGGCTGGAAACGCAGAAGCAGCTGCTGGCGGCCATGCCGCTGGCGCGGCCCGTGAAGCTGGTGGAGCCGGGCTGGCGCGGCGAGGAATTCGAGGCGGCGGCGCGCGGGCTGGAGGCGGAGCCGGAGGGCGGCGCGCGGTGTACGCGCTGCTTTATGCTGCGGCTGGAGGAGACGGCGCGGCAGGCGGCGCAGGGCGGCTTTGATTTCTTCGGCACCACGCTGACGGTATCGCCGCACAAAAACGCGCCGCTGCTCAACGAGATCGGCGAGGCGCTGGCCGGGCGGTACGGCGTGGCGTGGCTGCCGTCGGATTTCAAAAAGCGCGGCGGCTATCTGCGCTCGATCCAGCTTTCCAAGCAGTACGGGCTGTACCGGCAGGAATACTGCGGCTGCGGCTGGCCGGAGGGGCTATGATGGAAACGAACGAAAAGAGAAAGCTGTCCACGCGGCGCGTCGCGTGCGCGGCGGTGGCCGGCGCGGCCTATGCGGCGCTTACGATGCTGCTGTATCCCATCAGCTACGGGACGCTTCAGTTCCGGCTGTCGGAGGCGCTGTGCGTCCTTCCGTTTTTTGATCCGGTGTTCGTGCCGGGCCTGTTCGTCGGCTGCCTGATCGCGAATCTCATCAGCACGTCCGGCCCGCTGGATGTGATCTTCGGCTCGCTGGCGACGCTGCTGGCGGCGCTGGGAACGGCGGCGTGCGGGCGGCGCAGCCGCCGGCTCGGAAGCTGCGCGCTGGGCTGCCTGTTCCCGGTCGTGACGAACGGCGTGATCGTGGGCGCTGTGCTGGCGGCCACGGTGGCGGCGGAAGGGGAGACCTTCACCGCGGCATGGCTGCTGTACGGCGGCGAGGTGGCGCTGGGCGAGGCGGCCGTGCTGTACGTGGTGGGACTGCCGCTGGCGCGCGTGCTTCAGAAGAAAAATTTTCTTTTCAAAATGCTGCATTGACAAAGCGCCCTTTGGGTAATACTATAAGGGCAAGAACAAAAAGGGGTGCTGGGTATTCCCGGCTGAGATGGAGCCAAGCGAGGCTTCGGACCCTGTGACCTGATTCGGATAATGCCGACGGAGGGACGATATGTTTTTGCGGGCCGTCGTGTATTATTCTGCGACGGCCTTTTTTGTTTTCATTTTTCGGTACATAAGGAGAACATCATGCGAAACAAGACTCTGTCCTGCATCACGGAGGGCGCCGTCATGGTGGCGGCGGCGCTCGTGCTCAATTTTCTGCGCGCGCCGACGGACTGGCTGAGCGGAACGGGCGGCTCCATGGAGCTGACGATGATCCCGCTGGCGGTGTATGCGCTGCGGCGCGGCTGCGGCTGGGGCATCGGCGCGGGCGCCGTGTTCGGAACGCTCAAGTGCATCGTCGGCGGCGGCATCGCCTACGGCTGGGCGGCGCTGCTGCTCGATTACACGGCGGCCTTCGCGGTCGTGGGACTGGCGGGGCTTATGCCGGACCGGCCGGTCCGGGGCGCGGCGCTGGGCGCCTTTGCGCGCTATGCGGTGCACGTTCTGTCGGGCGTTATCATCTGGGGCCAGTGGATGCCGGAGGAGTTCCTGGGGCTGGCCATGACGAACGTGTGGCTGTATTCCGCGCTTTACAACGGGGTCTATATGGTCGTCAACGGCGTGGTGCTGTGCACGGTCACGGCAATTTTGTCGAAAAAAACAAAGCTGCTGTGTGTTGACAGCGGGAGATGAATTCTATATAATAACAAAGTTACTGCCAACTACTGCGGTCTATGGCCGCTGTTGAGTAATAAAACAAGAAAGGAAGAGAAGAAAAATGCTGCGTACCTATCAGCCCAAGAAGCGTCAGCGCCAGAAGGAGCACGGCTTCCGCAAGCGCATGTCCACCCGCAACGGCCGCAAGGTCCTGGCCGCGCGCCGCGCCAAGGGCCGCCATCAGCTCAGCTACTGATCGGTTTGGCTCTGGCCAGAAAAGGTGAGATTCACTTCCTCGCTCAATAAAGATCGCCTGTTCCGCCGTCTGTACAAGAAGGGCGGCAGCGCCGTGGAGAGCTGTCTGGTGGTCTATGCCCGCCGCAACGGTCTCGGGTATAACCGCCTCGGTCTCACGGTGACGTCGAAGGTCGGCAAGGCGGTGACGCGAAACCGCGTCCGCCGCCGGCTTCGGGCGATTTACCGGCTGCACGAAGGCGGGCTGAAGCCCGGCTTCGATGTTGTCATAGTCGCGCGCACCCGCGCGGCCGCCGCCAGCTACCAGAAGCTGGAGACAGAGGCGCTGGAGGCGTTCCGGAAGCTGGAGCTGTGCGCGCCGTGAAGCGTGTGATGCTGTGGCTGATACGCCTGTATCGGAAGTATATCTCGCCGCTGCGACAACCCTGCTGCCGTTTTATCCCGACGTGCAGCGAATATGCGCTGGAGGCCATTGAAAAATACGGCGCCGTCAAGGGCGGCCGGCTGGCTTTCCGACGCATATGCCGGTGCCACCCCTTTCATTTCGGGGAGCACGATTTCTACGACCCTGTCCCCTGAGGGCAGACTGTAATAAGGAGAACTTATTTATATGTGGAACTGGATTTGCGGCCTGTTCGGCAAACTGCTGATGTGGCTGTTCGATCTGTGCGGCAACTACGGCGTTGCCGTCATCCTCTTCGCACTGGTGGTCAAGATCATTCTCCTGCCGTTCCAGCTCAAAAGCAAAAAAAGCATGATGCGCACCAGCCGGATGACCCCGCGGCTGAAGGAGCTTGAGAAGAAATTCGGGAACGACAGAGCAAAGTATCAGGAGCAGGTGAACAAGCTCTACAAGGAAGAGGGCGTCAACCCGATGTCCGGCTGCCTGTGGTCCCTGATCCCCTTCCCGATCCTGTTCGCGCTGTACCGCGCCATCCGCTTCCCCATCACCGTTATGATGGGCGTGAGCGAGGAGCTGATGGCCGAGGGCGGTGCGATCTACGAAAAGCTCATCGAGCTCGGCTACAACCTGGCGGATTATTCCGGCGGCCGCAACGCCTCCGGCTATGAGCAGATATTCCAGAGCGAGTTCATCACGCAGCATTTCGACGCCTTCCAGGGTCTGTCGGACAAGCTGCAGGCGCTCAGCTACAAATTCCTGGGTCTCGATCTGGGCCAGACGCCGAGCTTCAAGTTCTGGAACTGGGACTGGTCGGATCCCGCGGTCTGGGGGCCGGCGCTGGGGCTGTTCCTCATCCCGGTCATCTCGGCGCTGCTGAGCTATCTTTCCATGAAGCTGTCGCAGGCGGCCACGCCGCAGACGGCGGAGCAGCAGAAGAGCAACAAGAACATGATGCTGATGATGCCGCTGGTCTCGCTGTGGATCTGCTTCACGATGCCCGGCGTCATGGGCATTTACTGGATCGCGCAGAGCGTGTTCGCCATCGTGCAGGACGCGATACTCAACCGCATCTTCAACCGCCAGCTCGACATCGAGGACGCCGATCGCATCGCGCGGGAAAAGGCGCGCGATGCGGAGCTGGAGGCCAAGCGGCAGGAGACCGAGCGTCTGCGCGCCGAGGGCGCCACGCAGGTCAACCGCAACACCTCCAAGAAAAAGCAGCAGGCCTATGCCGCGCAGAAGGAAGTGGAGCGCCGGGCTGCGGAGCAGCGCGCGGCGCGTGCGGCGAAGAAGGGGCTGACGCTGGAGGAAACGCCGGACAGCCAGGTGGGCGAGCGGCGGTATGCCCGCGGCCGCGCCTACGTCGCCGACCGCTATTTCAACCCGGCCGAGGCCGAGGAAAAGACGGCGGCCGCGCTGGCGGAAAGCGAGGAATACGAGCAGGAGCAGGAGCTTCTTGCGCAGGAGGACGCCGCAGTCACGCAGGCGGAGGTGCCTGCCGTGCAGGAGCCGGAGAATGAGCCGGAGGACGCGCCGGAAACGGACGCGGACGAGCCGGAGGAGCCGTCGGACGAGGTTGCGGACGAGCCGGAAGAGGCCGAAAGCGCGGACGAGTCGGACGAAGAGCCCGGCGAATAACGGAGGAAAGAAACAAATATGACCAAATCTATGGAATTCCGCGGCAAGACCGCGGAGGAAGCTCTCGAAAAGGCTCTGCAGCAGCTTGGTCTGGAGCGCGACGAGGTCTCCGTTGAGGTCGTCGCCCGCGGCAAGACCGGCTTTCTGGGCATCGGCGCGGCGGACGCCGTGCTGCGCGTGAGCTACGAGGCGCCCGACGAAGCGCTGGAAAAGAAGCCCGAGCCGGTCAAGGAGCCCGCCCCCAAGGCGGCCCCGAAGGCGGCGCAGCCCGAAAAGAAGCCGCAGCCGGAGAAAAAGCCGCAGGCGGAAAAAAAGCCCGCCGAGCCCAAGGCGCCGGGCAAGACGAAGCGTCTGGCTGAGGGCGAACAGGCCGTGGCTACGGAGGCGTTCCTGCGCGGTCTGCTCGACCGGATGGGCGTGCAGGCGGATATGGAGATCAGCCCCCGCGAGGGCGGCGGACTGAACGTGGAGCTGTCCGGCTCCGGCATCGGCGCCGTGATCGGCCGCCGCGGCGAGACGCTCGACGCCATCCAGCATCTGACCAACTATGTGGTCAACCGCGGCAACGACAAGCGCAGCCACATCAATGTCGATGCCGAGAACTACCGCGCCAAGCGCGAGGAATCTCTCGTCCGGCTGGCGGAGAAAATGGCCGCCAAGACCATCAAATACAAGCGCTCGATGGCGCTTGAGCCCATGAACTCCTACGAGCGCCACATCATCCACACCGCGCTTCAGGATTACGAGGGCGTGACCACGAGCTCCACGGGCAGCGAGCCGAACCGCCGTGTCGTCGTCAATTACGTGCGCACGGAGACGAAGGAAGAAAAAAAGGAGCCGGAGTTCAAGGAGTGGTGCTGACGGCGCCGCCGCGGACAAACGGCCGGGAAACTGAATAATTCCCATGAGACAGACAGGGAGGAAGACAAATGGTATTTAACAGCGCTGTGTTTCTGTTTGCGTTCCTCCCGGTCGTTTTTATCGTTTACAGACTGATGCCGGGGATGCGGGCGAAGAACGCCCTGCTGGCCGGCTTCAGTCTGCTTTTTTATGCGTTCGGCTCGCCGGGGCAGGCGCTTCTGATGCTGGGCGCGGCGGCGGTGAACTGGCTGGCGGGGCGGCTGCTCGCGGGACGGAAGGGAAGCCGGGCCGTGCTGGCCGCGGCGGTGGCGCTGGACCTGGGGCTGCTGTTCGCGTTCAAGTATCTGGACTTCTTCACGGGCATCGCGAACCGTGCGCTGGGTCTGTCGCTGCCGATGGCGGGACTGACGCTGCCGGTGGGCATCTCGTTTTACACGCTGTCGGGGCTGAGCTATCTGATCGAGGTGCGGCGCGACCCGGCGCGCGCCTCGCGCGGCTTCGGGCGCGTGCTGCTGTTCATGGGGATGTTCCCCACGGCGGCCGCCGGGCCCATCCTCAACTGGGCCGCGTTCGAGCCGCAGCTGGACGCGCGCGAATGCACGCCGGAGAAAACGGCGGCGGGCATCCGGCGCTTTGTGCTGGGGCTTTCCAAGAAGCTGCTGGTGGCCGATGTGCTGGGGCGCTTTGTGGACGTGGTGTACGGCTCGTCCGTACTGGACGCGCGGCTGGCCTGGCTGGCGGCGCTCGGCTACGCCGTGCAGATCTATTTCGACTTCTCCGGCTGCGCGGACATGGCCATCGGATTGGGCGGGCTGTTCGGCTTCACACTGCCGGAAAACTTCCGTCTGCCGTATCTGGCCGCCTCGGTGACGGAATTCTGGAGCCGCTGGCACATGAGCCTGACGGCGTGGTTCCGGACGTATCTGTATTATCCGCTCACGATGTCGCGCGCGCTCAATCGCTGGCGCAGGCGCCTGTCCGCCGCGGGGCGGAAAAAGGCCGCGAGCCGCGTCGTGTCCGTGGCGGCGCTGGCGGTGGTGTGGCTGCTGACCGGCCTGTGGCACGGGCCGAGCTGGTGCTATATCCTCTGGGGCGTGTGGCACGGGCTGTTCAACATTCTCGAGGGCGTGAAGGTCATCGACACGCGCCGGATCGGGAAAAAGGCGGGCGGCCGCGCGCTGCTGCACGTCTATACGTTTCTGGTCACGCTGCTCGGAGCCGTGCTGTTCCGCAGCGCGGATCCGGCGCAGGCGGGACGGATGTTCGCCGCCATGTTCGCCGGCTTCTCCTTCTCGGCGGAGGGGACGCTGCTGCTGCAGAAATCGCTCAGCGGTCTGACGGCAGCGGCCTTCGCCGTGGGCGCGGCCGGGAGTCTCGGCGCGCTGCCGTGGCTGCGGGAGCGGACGGGCCGGGCGGGCGAGATCGCGTCGTATATCCTGTGCGCGGCGCTGTTCGCGCTGTGTGTGCTGGCCATGGCGGGCGGCGGCTTCCGTCCGTTCATCTACGCGCAGTTTTAAGGAGGGACGGGGATGAAAAAACGTTGGCTGTGCGCGTTCATCGCGCTGTTTTTCCTTGTCTGCTCCGTGCCGCTGACGGCGATGTGCCTGGCCGGGCCGGCTCCGGCGGCGGCCAATGAGATCGCGGCGCCGAAGCCGAAGCTCATCCGCCGCGGGACGCTGAACACGGCGTTTTTGTCGGAGCTTTCGGCGTATGCGTCCCGGGGCTTCCGTCCGCGTCTGTGGTGCATCACGGCGTGGGACGCGGTGTGCGCGCGCCTGTTCGGCGCTTCGGAGAACGACGACGTGGTGCTCGGGCGGGACGGCTGGCTGTTTTATTTCACGGCGGCGGACGACCGCGCCGGGGCCGGTCTGCTGCCGGAGACGGAGATATGGCGCTGCGCGCGCAATGTGTATCTGATGCAGGAATACGCCGAAAGCCAGGGCGCGCGTTTCCTGTTCGTGATGCCGAACGCCAAATACGATCTGTATCCCCAGTATACGCGCGATTACGTCCGCGTGGCCGAGGGGAGGAACGTGGACGCGCTGCAGGCGCGGCTGGCGGAAATGGGTGTGGCTTACTGCGATATGTACGCGCTGTTTTCCGCGCAGGACGAGGTTTTGTACTGGCATACGGACAGCCACTGGAACGGCCGGGGCGCGGCGCTGGCGGCGGACGGGATACTGACCTCGCTGGGGCGCGAGGGCGGCTGGTTCGACGGGGAATTCACGGCGGCGCCGGAGCATCGGGGCGACCTGTATGAGATGCTGTATCCCGCGGGGACGTACCGCGAGCCGGACTACGCGCCGGCGGCGGGCTTCACGTTCACCTACGAAAGCCGCTTCACCTCCGTCAACGATATGGAGATCGAAACGCGCTGCGACGATGGAGAAGGGACGCTGCTGATGTACCGCGATTCGTTCGGGCGCAGCCTGTATCCCTATCTGGCCGAGCGGTTTGAAACGGCGGCGTTCTCGCGCGAGAACAGCTACGATCTGGTGCGCATCGGCGCGCTGGGCGCGACGGACGCGGTCGTGGAGCTGGGACAACGGAACGTGCGCTATCTGATAGAATACACGGCGGTGTTCCCGGCGCCGGAGCGGCCGGCGGCGGCGCTGGACGGCGCGGCCGAGCTTCCCGGCCCGCTGCGGACGCAGGAAGCGCCGGGGGCGCTGGCGGGCTATGTGCTCGTGAGCGGCGGAACGGACGGCACGGCCGCGCCGGTGTATATCCGGGCCGGCGGCCGGGTCTATGAGGCGTCGCACACGGCGGACGGCTTTGCGGCCTATCTTCCGGCGGAGGACGCCGGAGACGCCGCGGCGTTCCTGGGCGCGTGAGAGCGGCCGGGACGCGGCAAGGCGCTTGCATTTGCCGGGCATATGTAGTAAAATGATTCTAAATACCGGCGGGAAACGGAGGCCGGCTTACAGAAACGGGATGTACCGCCGTGTGCGGCGGGCAGGATGAAAATGAAAAGAAAGAAAACCAAAACTTCACAGCCGGACGGAGAACAGCCGGAGCTGGGGGTCATGTCGCCGCGGGAGCATATCCGCTGGCTGTTGGTTCTGTATGACGCGGTCGCGTATCTGCTGGTCGATTTTGTACTGCTGTATATGCACCCGAGCATGGATACGGCCTTTTCGCCGCGGGCGCTCGCCGTGGAATTTCTGACCGGCCTTGTGTGCATCATCGGCGCACGCCTGATCGCGCGCGTGTACAATCAGGTCTGGCGCTACGGCGGCACGCAGGCGTATATCCGCCTGTTTCTGGCCGACGGCTGCGCGTGCGTGGCCTGCTGCGTGATCGAGCTTCTGCGCCCGGAGCGCTATCTGTCGATCCTGCGCATTATGGCCATCGCCAGCATGACGCTGCTGATGGGTGTGGCCGAGCGCATCATCTATCAGTATATATACCATTTCTCCAGCCGCCGCGGAAAGTGGGGCGATATGCTTCGCTTCGTTCTGCGCGTGTTCGGCGGGATGGACGTCAACCCCGACGAGCCGGAGCTGATGGAGGCGGCCGAGCGCCGCATCCGCATCGCCATCGTGGGCGCGGGGCGGACCGGCGTGGGACTGGCGGATGAGCTTTTGAACAACCCGCGCGCGTCCTATGTGCCGGTGTGCTTCATCGAGATCAACCGGGAAAAGATCGGCCGCGACATCTACGGCGTGCCGGTTCTGTCCGAGCAGGAGGCGTCGTTCCCCGTGCTGGAGAATCTCGGTGTGCAGGAGATCGTGTTCGCGCTGCCGCAGATCGACGCCGAAAAGCGCAAGGAGCTTTACAACTTCTACCGCCGCAGCGGCTGCCGCATCAAGGTATACGATTTTCCGGCCGTCCAGTCGGCCAATCCCGGCCGGCGCACCATGCGCGAGTTCGACATCGAGGAGCTTCTGTTCCGCAAGCCGGTCGAGTTTGACGGCGAGCGGACGGAGGCGTATTACCGCGGAAAGGTCATCCTTATCACCGGCGGCGGCGGCTCCATCGGCTCGGAGCTGTGCCGGCAGATCGCCAAAATGCGTCCGAAGCAGCTTATCGTGCTGGACGTATATGAAAACGGGGCCTACGATATCCAGCAGGAGCTGAAGCTGCACTACGGCGACGCGCTCGATCTGCGGGTGGAGATCGTTTCGGTGTGCGACCGGGACGGACTTGAAAAGGTGTTCGCGGCCTACCGGCCGGACGTCGTGCTCAACGCCGCGGCGCACAAGCATGTGCCGCTGATGGAGCACAACTGCTGTGAGGCCGTGAAAAACAATGTGTTCGGCACGCTCAATACCGTGGAGCTGGCGGTGAAATACAAGACCGGCCGCTTCATCATGGTCTCTACGGACAAGGCTGTCAATCCGACGAACGTCATGGGCGCGACAAAGCGCATGTGCGAGATGATCGTGCAGTGCTACAGCCGGTTTTCGCCGGACACGGTGTTCAACGCGACGCGCTTCGGAAACGTCCTTGGCAGCGCCGGTTCCGTGATCCCGCTGTTCCGCCGTCAGATCGCGGCGGGCGGGCCGGTGACAGTGACGGACAAGCGCATCATCCGCTATTTCATGACCATCCCGGAGGCAAGCCAGCTCGTGCTGCAGTCCGGCGCGATGGCGAAGGCGGGCGAGCTGTTCGTGCTGGACATGGGCAAGCCCGTGAAGATACTGGAGCTTGCCGAGAATATGATCCGCCTGTCCGGCTATGAGCCGTATCACGATATCCAGATCGTCGAAACGGGGCTGCGCCCCGGCGAGAAGCTTTACGAGGAGCTTCTGGTCAAAAGCGAAACGCTGAACAAGACGGACAACAGCCTCATATTCATCGAGAGGGACACGCCGCTTGAGCGGGAGGAGCTTTACCGGCGGCTCGAGGTGCTGCGCCGGGCGGCCTGTGAGGGCGACGACGCGGCGGCAAAGCAGGCGCTGCGCGAGACCGTGCTGACTTTCCGGCCGCCGGAGGAGGTAAACGCCGCGGCGGCGGATACGGAGGAAATGCGCGAGGCCGCGGACTGAGGCGCGGGAAAGAAAAAACGGCCAAGCTGAAAAGCAGGGGGGACCCCGCGGCCGATAAAGGAAAGGAATCAACTATGGAAACGGTACGCTTTGATACACTGTATGACCGACTGATGGCTGGTGAGGAAAAGCTGGCTCTGATCGGACTCGGCTATGTGGGAATGCCCATCGCGGTGGAGTTTGCCAAGCACATCAAGGTCATTGGCTTTAACCACAATGAGCACCGCATTCAGCAGTACAAGTCCGGCATCGATCCCACCAACGAGGTCGGCAACGAGGCCATCAGCAAAACAACGGTCGATTTTACCTCGGATGAAACCCGTCTGCGCGAGGCAAAATTCCTGATCGTGGCGGTGCCCACGCCGGTCGGAAAAGACAACATCCCCGACCTTGAGCCGGTCATCAATGCTTCGCATATCGTTGGACGCAACCTTACGCCCGGCTCCATCGTGTGTTATGAATCGACGGTCTACCCCGGCTGCACGGAGGAGGTCTGCATCCCCATTCTGGAGGGCGACTCCGGTCTGAAATGCGGCGTGGACTTCAAGATCGCCTATTCGCCGGAACGCATCAACCCCGGCGACCGTGAGCATACGCTCACCACCATCCGCAAGGTCGTGTCCGGTATGGACGAGCTGACCTGCTCGGTGGTCAAGCAGGTCTACGATATTGTCATCGCGGCGGGTACCTTCCCCGTGTCGAACATCAAGACGGCGGAAGCGGTGAAGGTCGTGGAGAACAGCCAGCGCGACATCAACATTGCGTTTATGAACGAGCTTGCCAAGGTCTTTGATCTCATGGGCATTGACACGATCGAGGTTTTGGAGGGCATGAATTCCAAGTGGAACGCCCTGGGCTTCAGGCCCGGTCTGGTGGGCGGTCACTGCATCGGCATCGACCCCTACTATTTCACCTATCAGGCCGAAAAATTCGGCTACCACTGCCCTGTGATACTGGCCGGCCGCCAGATCAACGACAGCATGGGTCCTTATGTGGCGGATGCCGCGATACGGAACATGGTGCAGGTCGGCAAGAGCCCGAAGAACTCCAAGGTCGTCATCCTGGGACTGACCTTCAAGGAGGACTGCCCCGATGTGCGCAACAGCAAGATCAACGACATCATCAAGCGTCTCGAGGAATACGGCGTGGAGCCCATCGTTGTGGACGGCTGGTGCGCCCCGGAGGAAGCCATGCACGAATACGGCGTTACGCTCACGCCCTACAGCGAGATACATGATGCGGACTGCGTGATCGTGGCGGTGGGCCACAGCGAATTCCGCTCGCTGACGGTGGACGACCTCAAGGCTCTCTTCCGTCAGGATATTCCCGACAGCGAAAAGGTGCTGCTCGATGTGAAGAGCCTTTACCCGATGGCGGAGCTGAAGGCCTCCGGCATGCGCTTCTGGCGGCTGTAATTCCGGAAAACGGCCATGCGGCGTCATGGACGCTGGCGGCCGGAATAAGCCGGCGGGCGCAGGAAGGCACCGCCTGCGGACAGAGGACGGAGCGCGGCGGGACGGCGGCCGGCCTATCCCGTCCGGCTTGAAACAACAGCTTACTACGGCGAGATGGCTGCGGCCGTCTCGCCGCTTTTTGCTGCCATGGGGCAAGAGACTTGAAAAAAACAGGCGATAGGGTATAATAACCGCAAAAGCACTGATTTTCCCCTGGGGCAGACGGAGCGGAAAACGCCGCTTCGTGCCGTTGCGGCGGTCATTGGACAGGAGACAGGAAGAAGCTGTGAATATCTGGATATTAAACCATTATGCGGTTCCACCCCGATACTATTACCTTGCAAGGGCATATCATTTCGCCCAAAAGCTGATGGAGCGGGGACATCGTGTCACCGTCTTTGCGGGCAGTTCCGTCCACAACTCGGACGTCAATCTCATCGAGGACGGGCGGGAATACCGGGAGCTGGAGGACGACGGCATTCGCTATGTGCTTTTCCGGGGACGGACGTATGCCGGGAGCGGCAAGGACAGGGTCATCAACCATATTGAGGTGGCGCGCCGGATGGAGCGGCTGTGTCCCCGGCTTACCAATGAATACGGAATGCCGGACGTAATATACGCCTCGGCGGGGCAGACGCTCACACTGTTGGCCGGTATCCGTCTGGCTAGGCGCTTCGGCGTTCCCTGCGTCTGTGAGGTGACAGATCTGTGGCCGGAGAGCTTTGTGGCCTACGGGCTGATATCGCGGAAAAATCCGCTGCTGCGGCTGCTGTACAGCGGCGAGCGCTGGATATATAAGAAGGCGGACGCGCTGATCTTCTCGATGGAGGGCGGACGCGATTACATCCTCGAAAAGGGCTGGGACACGGCGCACGGCGGCCCTGTTGACCTTGACAAGATATATTATATCAACAATGGCGTTGACCTTGCGCTTTTTGACGAACAGGCGGCGCAGGCGCCGGAGGACACATATATCACCGCCCCCTCCGTATTCAAGATCGTCTACGCCGGCTCTATCCGGCGCGTAAACGACATCCACGCGCTGCTCGATTCGGCGGCGGTGCTGCGGGAGAAGGCTCCGCAATGCCGCATACTGGTCTATGGCGACGGTGACGAGCGGGCGGCACTCGCGGCGAAATACGCCGGGCTTGACAACGTCCGCTTTATGGGGCGCGTGGCGAAAAACGCGATACCGGCGATACTGACCCGCGCGGATGTGTGCTTCATCGACGGCTGCGAAGGAGATGGCGCGGAGATCGCCCGCTTCGGAATGAGCCAGAATAAAATATTCGAATATCTCGCGGCCGGAAGGCCGATCGTGTTCCCGGTGCCGGGGCGCTACGATCTGATCGGGGCGCACGGCTGCGGCTTCACGGTGGAGAATGAACCGGAGGCTGTGACGGAGGCGCTGCTGACGCTGGCGCAGTCGCCGTCGCTTTGCGGGCAGATGGGCGGCGCGGCACGCCGCCTTGCGCAGGAATTCGACTTCAACGCGCTGACGGATAAGCTATGCGCGGTTTTTGAAAGGGTGAGAGAGAAACATGGTCGCGGATGATTTCAAGGCGCTCGCGGAGACATACGGAACGCCGCTGTATGTGTTTGACGAGGAGGAATTCACGGATAACTACCGCGAGCTTGTCGGCGCATTTCAGGCGGTCTACCCGCGATACCGGCTGTCCTATTCCTACAAAACCAATTATACGCCGTATATCTGTGCGCTTGTGAAGCGGCTGGGGGGATATGCGGAGGTCGTCTCCGACATGGAATATGAGGTGGCCGAACGGCTTGGCTATGATGCGCCGCACATTGTCTATAACGGCCCGGCCAAGGGCGCCGCGATGGAGAGGCACCTTCTGAACGGCGGGATCAGCAACATCGACAATGTGGCGGAGGCCGCGCGGGTATGCGCACTGGCGGACGCGAACCGGGACAAAACGCTCGCGGTCGGACTGCGTGTCAACCTCGATCTGGGGCGCGGCTACTATTCCCGCTTCGGCACGGCGCCGCACAGCCCGGAGATGGAAGAGATCGTGCGCATGCTCTCGCAGCGGGACAATATTGCGCTGCGCGGGCTGCACTGCCACATCGGCCATTCGCGGGATCTGGCGGCATGGGCGCGCCGGACGGAGATCATGCTGGGGCTGGCGGACGAGCTGTTTGGCGAGCGGCCGCCGGCGTACATCAGCCTGGGAAGCGGGATGTTCGGCCGCATGGCGCCGGACTTTGCCGCGCAGTTCAACGCCGACATACCCGGCTACCGCGACTACGCGCAGGCTGTTCTGAAGCCGTTCGCCGGACGCTATGGCGGACTGCCGGAGGAGAAGCAGCCCATCGTGTTCACCGAGCCGGGGGCGACGCTTATCTCCAAGTATGTCTATTTTCTCACGGCCGTGCTCGATATCAAAAATATTCTGGGGCGCGATATCGCAACGGTGGACGGGAGCTTCTATAACCTGGGCGAGATATGCCGCGGAAAGCAGCTTCCGCTGGAGTGGATACCGGGAGAAGGGAAGCGCACTGTCTATGACGCGGTCGATATCACCGGCTATACCTGCCTTGAAAACGACGTGCTGTATCGCGGCTATAAGGGCGCGCTCGGCGTGGGAGACCGGCTTGTATTCGGCAATGTCGGCGGGTACTCGGTCGTGTCCAAGCCGCCCTTTATCCACCCGAACTGCGCCATGGTGGCACGCCGCGCGGACGGGTCCGTGAGGCAGATCATGCGTGCCGAGAGCTTTGACGATCTGTTCTCCAAATTTTCCTTTGAGTAAGGAGAGAAGCTCATGCTTACGATGAAAGATAAAACGGCGCTGGTGCTCGCGCCGCATACGGACGACGGTGAATTCGGCTGCGGCGGTACGCTCGCCCGTCTTTTGGACGAGGGCGGCAGCGTCCATTATGCCGCGTTTTCCATCTGCCGGGATTCCGTGCCCGCCGGCTACGCGGAGGATACGCTGAAATGGGAGCTGCTGGATGCGACGCATACGCTGGGCATTGCGCGGGAGAATGTACATATTTTCGACTACCCGGTGCGGCGCTTCCCGGAAAACCGGCAGGCGATACTGGACGATATGATCGTGCTTGGACGGGAGATACAGCCGGACATCGTTTTTGCCCCGTCGCTGCATGACGTCCATCAGGATCATACGGTCATCGCGCAGGAGGCGAGACGTGCCTTCAAGCGCGTCACGCTGCTGGGCTATGAGATGCCGTGGAACGACTTCTGCTTTGACAGCCAGCTGTTCATCGGTGTCACGCGGGAGCAGCTTGCGCGCAAGCGGGCGGCCATCGAGTGCTACAAGACCCAGCAGGGACGTCCCTATTCGGACCCTGCGTTTCTGGAGGGGCAGCTCCGCGTCCACGGCGTACAGGCCGGATGTGATCTGGCGGAAGTTTTTGAAGTAATGAGGTGTATCGTAAATTGAAAGAATTGAAAGACATTACGGTTTTGCTTACAGGCTGCGGCGCGCCGGGCGCGCCGGGGATCATCCAGTGCCTCCGGAAGGTGACGGAGCGCCATGTGCGTATTGTTGGCGTGGATATGAACGAAAACGCGGCTTCCCGCGGCCTGGCCGACGCTTTTCATGTCGTACCGGCGGCGAAGGACGACGCCTTTATCCCGCGCGTCCTTGAAATATGCCGCACGGAAAAGGTGGACGTCGTCGAACCCATCGTGACGCGGGAGTTGATGAAGTTTTCGCTGGCCGTCCCGGAATTCGAGCGGCTGGGCGTGAAGGTCGCGGTGATGAAGCCGGATGTGCTCGCCATTGTGAACAACAAGGCGGCGCTTCTGAGCGCCATGCGCGATAAGGGCATACCCACGGCGGATTTTCGCGTCGCTCATACGGTAGAGGAGCTCAAGGCCGCCTGCGCGGAGCTTGGTTATCCGCATAAGGCGGTGTGCGTCAAGGGCGCGGTCGGCAACGGAAGCCGCGGCGTGCGTATGGTCGACCCGTTCATTTCCAAGTATGACCTTTTCTTTAACGATAAGCCCAATTCCATGTACATCAGCTACGACGAGCTGATCGACACGCTCAGTGAAAAGCCGGAGATACCGGAGATGCTCGTGATGGAGTATCTTGGCGGGACGGAATATACCGTAGACTTTCTGGCTGACCGCGGCAAGCCAAAATATGCGGTGTGCCGCCGGGGGCTGAGCGTCGTCACAAGCAATATGATGAGTCTGGTCATCACCGAAAACCCGCAGGTGCAGGAGCTTTGCGAGCGCGTGGTATCGGCATTCGGCATGGACGGCAACTTCGGCTTCGACCTTCTGTATGACGCCGGGGAAAAGGAGCCGCATGTGCTGGAGGTCAATCCGAGACTGACCGCCGGTGTGGTTGCCTGCGCCGCGGCGGGCGTGAATCTGCCGTATCTGGGCATCAAGCGGCTGCTGGGCGAGGAGCTTCCTGCGTGTGAGATAAAATACGGGACGCGGATGTCCCGCCGTTTGCAGGAGAGCTTTTTCGACCCGGACGACCGCCCGATCGCCTGGTGAGCGGTACGGCTGGTATTCGGGAATGATCCCCACGCGGTGGGAGCATGAGATAGGGAGTGAATTTGTCAATGAAGATTCTTTCGGTGGTCGGCGCGAGACCGCAATTCATCAAGGCGGCCATGCTGTCGCACGCGTTGGAGGGCAGGCACGAGGAGGTGCTCGTGCACACGGGGCAGCACTACGACTACAATATGTCGGAGGTCTTTTTCACCGAGTTGGATATCCCGAAGCCAGCCTATAACCTCGGTATCAGCGGCGGGAGCCATGCGGAGATGACCGCCCGTATGCTTGTGGCGCTCGAAAAGACGATGCTCGCAGAAAAGCCGGAGCTCGTCATGCTCTATGGCGACACGAACTCGACGCTGGCGGCGGCGCTGGCGGCGGCGAAGCTGTATATCCCCGTGTGCCACATGGAAGCGGGCGTCCGAAAGGACGAGGAGCATCCCGGCGTTTTTCCCAACCCGGAGGAGATCAACCGCGTTCTGACTGACCGCATCTCCACCTATCTGATGTGCTGCACGGAGCGGGACGTGGCATCGCTGCGGCGCGAAGGACGGACGGAGCACGTCTATTTTACCGGCGACCTCATGTACGATGCCTTTGCCCACTATGCGCGCAGACTGGGCGACCGGCAGCCGGAGCCGCTTCTCGATTTCGACGGAAACCCCGTGCCGCTGCCGGACAGCTTTTACTACCTTACCTGCCACCGCGAGGAGAACACGCGGGAGGACGAGCCTCTGCGCCAGATACTGCTCGCCATGGAGGAGCTGGACGCACCGGCGGTCTATCCGGTGCATCCGAGGAACCGGGAGCGGGCGCAGCGGCTGCGGCGGGAGCTTGGTCTTACCAACATCGTTCTGTGCCAGCCGGTCGGCTATCTGATGAGCGTCTACCTCACCTCTCATGCGAAAAAGATAGTAACGGATTCCGGCGGCCTGCAGCGGGAGGCGTTTTTCGCGCAGAAACAGTGCGTCACGCTCCTGCGGGTGGTTTTGTGGCCGGATACGATGGTGGGCGGACGAAACCGCCTTGTCCGTCCCGAGCGGGCGGATATTCTGGAAAAGCTGTCCCAGGGACAGGAGATCGACCCGGACTTCCAGCCGTTCGGCGATGGTACGGCGGCGCAGAAGACGGTCGATATTTTGACCCGCCTGGCGGAAAGCGGGCGCTGAGCCGAAGGGGAATATATGAAAGTTTGTCACATGACGAGTGCGCACGACAACACGGATACGCGCATTTTTTACAGAGAATGCCGCTCGCTGGCGGCGGCGGGGTATGAGGTATATCTGGTCGCGGCCGGGGAGAGCCGCGAGGAGGCGGGCGTCCGTGTGATCGGGCTGGGCGCTGAGCCTGAAGGACGCGTGGAGCGCATGACGAAATTTGCACGGCGCGTCTATGAAAAGGCGCTGTCGCTCGACTGCGACGTGTATCACTTCCACGACCCGGAGCTTCTGCCCTACGGCGTGAAGCTGGCGAAGAGGGGGAAGAAGGTCATCTTCGACAGCCACGAGAACAGCGTCGCGCAGCTTGCGTGCAAGCCCTATCTGCCGCACTGGCTGGCGAAGCTCGCCAGTGTGATCTACAAGGCCTATGAGACGCGTTGCGTCCGCCGTTTTACGGCGGTGATCATACCCTGTACCTTCGACGGGAAGAATATTTTTGAGGGGCGGGCGCACCGGACGGTGTTTGTCGAGAACTACCCGATACTCAGCGAGTTCGGCTCGCTGGACGACATCGTGCCGGAGGAGCGCATCGAGTCGGACGTGTGCTACACCGGCTCCATCACGGAGAACAACGGGATCGTCTATCTGTCGGACGCGGCGGCGGCGCTGGGCGCGCGGCTGCTGTTTGCCGGGTGGTTTGAAACGGAGAAGCTGGAGCGGGAGACGCTTGCGAAGTCCGACTGCATCCGCTATCTCGGACGCGTGGACCGCCAGACCATACGCCGTATTCTTGCCGGGACGAAGATCGGCGCGTGCATTTCGCTTGACGAGGGACAGTACTATAGCTGCGACACGTTCGGCGCGAAGGTGCACGAGTATATGCTGGCCGGGATACCGGCGCTCGTCTCGGACAGTCCGTTTGAAAAACGGATGATCGACGAGTACCAATTCGGCCTGTACGTCGATCCCCGCGACACGGAGGCGGTCAAGGCGGCCATCCGCCGCCTGCTGGACGACCCGGACTATGCGAGGAAGCTTGGCGAAAACGGCCGCCGCGCCGCGCTGGAGCGCTTCAACTGGTCGACGCAGGAGGCTGCGCTGCTGGAGCTGTACGCCTCGCTCTGAGGCTTTATCCGGAGGAAGCTGTATGTATATACTGGTGGTTGGACGCACCTATCCCGATAAAAATGACCCGGACGGCGCGATATTCGAGCGCGATCAGGCCCGCGCCCTGCGGGAGCTGGGACATAAGGTCGTATTCGCGGCGCTGGATCTGCGTTCGATACGGCGCTGGCGGCGCTGGGGCGTCCGCCGCTTTGAGGACGGCGGTATGACGGTATACCGGGCGGACGCGCCGGTCGGCCCGCTTCCCCTCCGCCTGTTTGCGGCGGCGGGCGAGCGCGTGTTCTCCCGTCTCATGAAGCGCGTTATCCGCGAGGACGGGAGGCCGGACGTCGTTCACGTCCACTTCGGCGATCTGGGCGGCTGCGTTGTCCGGGTATGCGAAAAATACGCTGTTCCCTGCGTGGTGACGGAGCATTCCTCGGCGGTCAACGTCCCGGCCCTGAAGCCGTTGGTGCGCGCCATGTACCGCGATATCTATACCCATGCGGCGGCGGTCGTGGCGGTAAGCGCCGCGCTTGCAGAGCGCATCGAGGCGCATACCGGCGTCCGTGCGGCCGTTATTCCCGATATCATCGACCTCTCCATGTTTCCGTGCTGCGCCAGGCGGACGGACGGAGGGGCGTTCCGTTTCGTCTCGGCCGGGAACCTGAACCGCGGCAAGGGCTTTGACCTGCTGCTGCGCGCGCTTGCGGCGCTGCGGGACGGGGGCGTTGACGCGAGACTGCTCGTCATGGGCGGCGGCGAGGAGGAGACCGCGCTGCACGCGTTGGCGGCGTCGCTCGGCGTTGCGGAGGCGGTCCGTTTTTCCGGGGCGTACCGGCGGCCTGACTTTTCGCGGGCGCTGGCGGAGAGCGACGCCTTTGTGCTGGCCAGCCGGGGCGAGACCTTCGGCGTCGTATACGCGGAGGCTCTGGCCTGCGGACGCCCGGTGATAGCGACCCGCTGCGGCGGGCCGGAGGATTTTGTGAACGAACGAAACGGTCTGCTTGTGCCCGTGGACGACGCGGCCGCCTTGACGGAGGCCATGCGCTGTATGACGGAGCACATTGACCGCTATGATCCGGCGGCGATCGCCGGAGAAGCCGGGACGCGGTTTTCTCCCGCCTCGGTCGCCGGACAGCTTACGGCGCTGTTTGAGCGTGTCGTTAAGGAGAATGTGAAATGAAAGTCCTTTTTATCAGCTATGTGGATTTTGGCGCGGTGGAGTCGGGCAGCGCCGTCCGGCCGCAGCAGATGTACCGTGCCTTTGTTGAGCGCGGCCACGAGGTGACGCTGCTCAGCGGGAGGATCGGGCGCGGCTGCGGCAGGACGAGAAAAGAGGCGGTCGACCGCATTCTGGCGTGGCTGGACGGAGAACGTCCCGACCTCTGCTATATCGAGTCGCCGACCTATCCGCTGCTGCATGAGTGCGACTACGCCCTCATCCGGCGGCTGTGCGCCATGAAGATACCGACGGCGTATTTCTACCGCGACTTCTACCGGCGCTTTCCCGCGCTGTTCCCGCGCCGCACCGACGCGCTGGGGCGGCTCAAGGAGCTGTATCTGGACTTTATGCAAGGACGGACGGACCGGCTGCTGCGGCGGGTGGACATCGTCTATTTCCCCAGCGCCGCCTGCACGAAAATGTTTTCCTACCGCCGTATGCTGCCCCTGCCGCCCGCGGGCGAGGATCATGTGCCGTCGCCGCACCCGAACAACAGGACCTGTATCTATGTCGGCGGCGTGTCGGCCAGCTACGGCATCGGTCTGCTGATTGACAGTTTCCGCCTTCTGAACGCCGGCGGCTGCCGCTACCGCCTTATCCTCGTGTGCCGCGAGGGAGAATATGAGCGGGAGCGGGAGCGCATTGGCGAGCATGAGTGGCTCACGGTCTGCCACGCCTCCGGCGCGGCGCTGGAGCCGCTGTATGCACAGGCGGATGTCGGGCTGCTGTCCCTTGTGGACAACGAGTATAATAATTTTGCGGTCGGGACGAAGCTGTTTCAGTATCTGAGCTACGGTCTGCCTGTGCTGTCCACGGATGTGGAGGCCATGCGGGAGCTGATCGAGGCGGACGGGCTGGGACTGACCGCCGCCGGTGACCCCGAGAGCTATGCCGCGGCGATACGCTCGCTGCTGGACGACGACGAGCGCCTGGCGTCTGCCCGTGAACGCGCCGTGCGGGCGCTGCGGGAGCGGCATCTCTGGGTGCATCGCGTGGATCGCATCGTCCGCGAGCTGACGGAGGATACGCAGTGAACGAAAAGACCTGCGTCCTGCTGACGGCGTCCTACCCCTACGGAACCGGCGAGAGCTTTGTGGAAACGGAGCTTCCTTACGCGGCGAAACGCGTGCAGCTTCGGGTGCATCCCATCGAGGCGCGGAACGGGCGCAAGGCGAGAACGACCCCGGAGGGCGTGGGATGCGAGGCACTGTTTGAAGCGCCGCTGCCGCGCCGGCAGCTCATGCTGCGTGCGCCGCTTTGCTTCCTGCGTCCGGAGTTTTGGCGGGAGCTGCGCTCGCTGCGGGCGAGCGGACGGCTGACCCGCGAGCGGCTCCATACGCTGATGGCCTTCGTGATCGAGGGCGAGCGCATCATGCGGGCGCTGGAGCGGCGCTATGGACGTAGGCTGAAGGAAGCGCCGTCGGATATCATTCTCTATTCCTACTGGCTGCGCGAGGGCGCATATGCGGCGGCCCGCCTCGCGGAGAAGTACGGCTGCCCGGCAGTGAGCCGCGCGCACGGCATTGATATTTATGAGGAGCGAAGCGGCGGCTATCTTCCCCTGCGCGGGTATATGCTGAATCTGCTGCGGGGCGTTTATCCCGCTTCGGAGGCCGGAGCGAGGTATATGTGTGAGCGCTTTGGCTTCGGCGATAAGATCACGGCGATGCACCTCGGCTCGGAGGGACCGGAAAAGCCCGCTCCATGGAAACGCGAGCCGCCGTTCCGTATCGTGTCCTGCGCCTTTCTCTCGCCGGTCAAGCGTGTCCCGCTGCTGGCGCGGGCGCTTGCGCTGGTGGACGACGCCGAGATCGAGTGGGTACACTTCGGCGACGGAAGCGAGCGCGCCGCCGTGGAGGCGGAAATTAAAAAGCTTCCGCCGAACGTGAAATGCATTCTCCGCGGCAACACGCCGCATGAGGACATCCTCCGCTACTACCGCGAAACGCCCGTCCATCTGTTTATGAGCGTGAGCAGTTCGGAGGGGGGGGTGCCGGTGTCCATTATGGAGGCGGCCTCGTTCGGCATCCCCGTTCTGGCGACGGATGTCGGCGGCACGGGGGAGATCGTGCGCGGCGGTCTCAGCGGCAGGCTCGTCCCGCCGGAGGTGACGGAGCGGGCGCTGGCTGACGAGATAGGCTCGTTTGTCCGCATGGACAGCGCGGCGTATGAGGCGCTGCGCGAGGGCGCCCGCCGCCACTGGGAGGATAGCTTCTGTGCCGAGACAAATTTCAAACGCTTTTACGACAGGCTGCAGGCGCTGTAAAGGGCGGCGGCACGGCGCGTGACTTGAAAAAAACGGGCGATAGGCTATAATAGCCGCAAAAGCGTTGGTGCGATCCCGACAGACGGAGAGTTTATGGAAGAACAAAGAACAGTCTTTTCCAATATGATATGGCGCTTCGCGGAGCGCTGCGGCGACCAGCTCCTTACCTTTGTCGTCTCCATTATACTGGCGCGTCTGCTTGACCCGTCCGCCTATGGCGAGCTGGCACTTGTCACGGTCTTTATCTCGATATTGCAGGTCTTTGTGAGCAGCGGCTTCGGCAGCGCGCTCATTCAGAAAAAGGATGCGGACGAGTTGGATTATTCCACCGTCTTTATATTCAACATCGTGTCCTCCGTGCTGTTTTATCTGCTGATGTTTTTCGCGGCTGGACCTATTGCAGATTTTTATGAACTGCCGACGCTCGTCCCCATCATCCGGGTCATGAGTCTGACTTTGCTCATTTCCGGGATGATAAACGTTTTACAGGCGTATGTCACCAAGCATCTGCTGTTCAAGAACTTCTTTTTTGCCACGCTGGGAAGCACGCTGCTGGCTGCTCTGCTTGGTATCTGGATGGCCTACCGCGGCTACGGCGTGTGGGCGCCGGTCGCGCAGAGCCTGTTCAACCAGTTCGCGGACACGGTGATCCTGTGGCTCATGGTGAAATGGCGGCCGCGGGCGCAGTTCTCCTTCCAGCGTCTGAAGGGGTTATTTTCTTACGGATGGAAGATATTGGCTGCTGGTCTCCTGGAGACGATATACAGCCAGCTTCAGCAGCTTTTTGTGGGCAAGCTGTACACGACGGACGATCTCGCCTACTACAACAAAGGCGACACCTTTCCGAGCCTTATTGTCACGAACATCAATTCCTCCATTGATACCGTCATTCTCCCGACGATGGCGAATGTTCAGGATGACCGGGAGCGTGTGCGTGATATGACCCGGCGCACAATTCGTGTGAGCGTCTATATCATGGCGCCGATGATGGTGGGGCTCGCCTGTGTGGCCGAGCCGCTCGTCCGGCTGCTGCTGACGGAAAAATGGCTGCCCTGCGTGTCGTTCCTGCGTGTCTTCTGTGCCATGTATGTCCTTTATCCGCTGCACACCTCCAATCTCAACGCGATCAAGGCGCTGGGTTACAGCGGGGTGCTGCTGCGGCTGGAGATAATCAAAAAGGTCATAGGGCTGCTGCTGATCCTGGCTGCGCTGCGTTTTGGGCCGCTCGCCATCGCCTTCGCCACGTTGGTGAGCTTCCTGTTGGGGCTGGTCCTTGACACCTGTGCCAACAAAAAGCTGCTTGATTACGGCTGCTTCGCACAGCTGCGGGACATCGCTCCCAGCCTGCTTCTGGCGGCGTGTATGGGCGCGTGCGTCATGGCTGTCCAGCTTCTCGGCCTGGGCGATCTTGCGACGCTGTGTATCCAGGTCCCGCTCGGCGCGGGTATCTACATCCTCGGCTCGATACTGCTGCACTTCGACAGCTTTGATTATATGCTTGCTCTCGTGAAAAGCTATTTTCCCCATCGCTGAACCGGTGCCTGCTCAGGCACCTAAAAAAAGGAGGCTGCTATGCCCGGCTTTTTTCTGGCGCTCGACATGGAAACGCCGACTCTGAAAAACTACGACGATACCCGCTGCCGCCGGGGTGCGCTGCGCGGGGACGGCTTCGCGCTGTGCCGCAACACGCTGGACAAGTTCATGGACGACAAGCTCCTGTTTGAGGACGCGGACTATACCGTGTGCCTGGAGGGCGTGGTCTACAACAAAGCAGCGCTGATGCATGGCTATGGAAAAACGGACTGGCGGGAGACGGTGCGCGCGCTGCTGGACGAGCGCGGCGAGCGCTTTATGGAGGCGCTGGACGGCCCGGTGTCCGGCGCGGTGCGTTTTGCGCGGAACGGCTGCTGGCTCGTCTTCACCTCCCGGCTGGGGGAAAAGGCCGTGTTTTACTGGCAGGACGGGCGGCGCTTCGTGTGCGGCTCGCAGCTTGACTATGTGGCCGACGCGCTGCGGGTAAACGGTGTGGAGCGCCGGGCGGACGAGACGGCGCTGCGCCAGTTTCTGGGCTACGGCTGCTATGCCGACGAGTCCACCTGCCTCTGCGGCGTGAAGCGGCTGTATCCGGGAAGCTGTCTCCGCTTTGACCCGGCGAGCGGCGGCCTTACGGTCGGGAGCTACTATCTGGCCGATTGGCCGGAGGAGCTTGAGGGAACGGAGGAAGAGCTTATCCGCGCCCTGGACGGCAGCTTCCGTGCCGCGATGCAGAAGATACTCGACAAGGATAAGGAGTACGGCTATACGACGGTGCTGGATTGCTCCGCCGGGCTGGACAGCCGGATGGTATGTTATGCGGCGGCGGCGCTGGGCGCTGAGAACGTGCTGGTGCAGAGCTATGGCCAGAGCGGCTGCGCGGATATCCGCATCGCGGAGAAGATAAGCGCGGAGCTGGGCTTCGATTTCGTGTGCCGCACGCTGGACAACGCCGACTGCATGATGCATATTGAGGACAATATGTGCATGAACAGCGGCAGCGCGTCGTACTACCACATTACCGGGGGCGTCGCCATGCTGAAAATGCTCGACCGGGGGGGCTTCGGCCTGGAATGCACGGGACTGCTGGGCGACGTGGGCGCGAGCGCCTTTTATGACGAAGAATACGACGGGGACAAGATCGATAAAAACTACCTCCGCTTTCGGAATAGTCATCTTCTGGAATATGGGGGGGATTTTGTATGTCCTGACTCGGCGGACGGGCGCTTCCGCTGGCAGGTCAACGACCGCTTCTGGTTTTACACCCGCGGCTGTCTGTTCGGGATGAGCTCTTATTTTCTGCGGCAGAATTTTATGGAGGCGGCCACGCCGTTCGGCGATCCCGAATTTCTGCGGGTATATCTCCGTATTCCGCGTATGCACCGCGTTCGGACGCAGCTTCTGAAAAAATGGCTGCTGCGGTGCTATCCGGCTGCGGGACGTTATCCCTACGGGGAGAGCGCGGTGCCGCTGAAGTGGAGCAGCGGCCGCTGGGCGCGGCTCGCGCACTATTACGACCGGCTGCGGGAGGAGATAGGCGGCCGGCTGCACCCGGACAGACCGCAGGGGATGAACGACATTTCCTACTGGTACCGGCATAACGGGCGCTTCCGCCATATGGTCGGGACGTACTGGGAGGAAAATCTGGACGCCTGCCGCGCTTATCCCGCGATCGAGGCGCTGCTGCGCAGGATGTACGCCAGCGATGTGACAGGCGATAAGCTCATGGCGCTGTCCGTGCTGGCGATGTTCCGGCTGTATATCCGTTGAATCGGAAGAAAGGGGAAGCATGGAGACGGCTGTTGCAAAGCTGCTCAACGGCATATATCGAGCGATGCCCAAAATGGGGAACCGGGCGAAGGACAAGGTGTTCACCGTGTCCCTGCTGCTGCTGTTTCTGATGATGTTCGCGGACAGCAGCGGGCTGGTGCCCATGCGTTATCTGTACTGCTACAGCTTCGGCTGCCTGTGCCTCGGCGTGACGGTGCTGGCCAGCCTGCGCGGCGAGATCGCAGCGGTGCGCTTCCGGCGGCCGCTGGTTTATATCTGGATGCTGTTCGGCCTGCTTCAGGTCGTGTCCGCTTTTATAAACAGCGTGGACTATCTGGCGGACGCCGTTATGTTCCTTGCGGGCTTTCCGATCGTGTACGCGGCGTGGGGGAGCATGGGCTTTGACCATGCCTTCAGGCTGCTGCGGCGGGCGGTCATTTACTCGTTTATTGTCATGCTGCCGATCAACGCGGTGCTGTTTCCGATGACCGGGGCGCATTACAACGGCCTGTTCGCCAATGAGAACGGCTTTGCGTTTTATCTGACGGCGGTGTTCGTCTGCCTTCTGCCCTGCGTTTTTTCGGAGGAAAAATCGAAAAAATGTGCGGGCTTTATCGTTCTGGAGGGTATATGCGCGGCGCTGCTTTATTACTCCAACTCGCGCTCCGGACAGCTTGCTTCTCTGGTGGCGCTTGCGGTATTTCTGGCGATGGAGTGGAAGGCCGGGCGGATGCGGAAAAAGCAGCTGCTGCGGCTGCTCATCCTGGCCGTGGCGTGCGTTTTGCTCTGCCTGCTTCTGTTCCCCCTGCTGGCGGTCACGCTGTACGTTCCGCGCATGGCCTTTGACGAAGATAACCGGTTTCGTCTTCTCAGCATGGCCGACGTTCAGTGGGGGCAGATATTCAGGGTGGCAAAGGAAAAAATGCAGGTGAGCGGCCTGAGCGCGGACAATATCTCATCGGGGCGGATCGCGCTGTGGGCGGAATTTCTGCGAAGCCTGAACTGGACGGGACATGAGACGGGCTTCGGCGTCTATGTGCCGTCGCGCGGGCAGGTATACGCTACGGCGCACAACTATTTTTTACAGCAGGCGGTCTCGCATGGGATACCGGCGGGGCTCATCTCGCTTATGCTGCTCGTTTATGCGGGGATACTGACGCTTGTGGAGACCGTCCGGCGCAAGAGCGCGCCCGAGTATCTTTTTACGCTCACGATGTCGATAGCCTTCGGCGCTATGGCAATGCTGACGAGTATGGAGGTGATATACACCTTCCCCGCTACGCTCGTCTATTTCCTGGCGCAGGGAACGGTGTTTATACGAAATGAGGCGTCCCGGGATGGTACGCCGGAGGAAGGGAAAAAACTATGACTTATGGACTGATCGGCTGCGGGATGATATCGCCAAACCACATAAAGGCGGCGCTCGACAACGGCCTTGAAATCATCGCGCTGTGCGACGTGGTGGAGGAAAACCGGCAGAGGGCACTGGCGCTCATCCCGGAGGAAAAGCGGGCGGGTGTGCGGCTTTACGCCGACCACCGGGAGATGCTTGACGAGCTCCATCCGCAGCTCGTGGCCATCGCGCTGGGCAGCGGGCAGAAAAAGCGCCTCGCGTGCGACTGCATGGCAGCCGGGAGCAGCGTTATCGTGGAAAAGCCGATTGCACTTTCTCTGGCAGAGGCGGATGAGATGATAGCGGCAGCCGGAAAATACGGCGTGAAGCTCTGCGTCAACCATCAGCTCCGCTTCGGAAAAACCGTCCGCGCCGTCTGGAAACAGGCGCGGGAGGGGCAGTTTGGCCGCCTGCTGTACGGCACGGTACAGGTGCGGCGCAACCGCAACAAGGCGTATTTTGATGCGGCGAAATGGCGCGGCACATGGGCGCAGGACGGCGGGACGCTGATGAACCAGTGCATCCACTATACGGACCTGCTCCAATGGTTCATGGGCAGCCCCGTTACGGAGGTGTTCGCCTATACGGACAACTGCCTCCACCCCTATACGGAGGCGGAGGATATGGGACTGGGGCTGGTTCGCTTTGCCAACGGCGCGTATGGGCTGATCGAGGGGAGCATCGATACCTACCCCAAAAATCTCAGCGACGGGATGAGCCTGTTCGGGGAAAACGGCTGCGTCGTGCTGGACGATAAGAGCCTTGAAAATGTGCAGGCGTGGCGCTTCGCGGAGGGGCCGCAGAGCCGGGACGAGGCGCTTGCGGCCTATGGCATCGAGGATATGGGAAGCGGGCACACCCCGCTGTATGCCGACATGAAGTCCGCGCTGGAGCAGGGGCGCGAGCCGCTGTGCAGCGGCGAGGAGGGACGGCGGGCGCTGGAGCTTGTGCTCGCGTTCTATAAATCCGCGGCGGAGGGGAAGCCGGTGCAGCTTCCGCTGACCGGCTGCGCGACAACGGATTTTATCGGGAGGTTTGACCATGAGTGATTATTTTGTGCATGAGAGCAGCTATGTGGACGACGATGTGGAGATCGGCGCGGGCACGAAGGTCTGGCATTTCAGCCATATCCTGCGCGGAGCGCGCATCGGAAAAAACTGCTCGCTGGGGCAGAATGTGAACGTCGGCAACAACGTCCATATCGGCGACGGCTGCAAGCTGCAGAACAATGTCTCGGTCTATGAGGGCGTGGAGCTGGAGGACTATGTATTCTGCGGGCCGTCCTGCGTGTTCACGAACGACCTGACGCCGCGCGCGAAATATCCCAAGGGGAGCGCGGGGTATAAAAGGACGGTCGTCCATGAGGGCGCGTCCATCGGCGCGAACGCTACCGTCGTGTGCGGCCATGAGGTCGGACGCTGGGCGATGATCGCCTCCGGCGCGGTCGTCACAAAAAACGTGCCGGATCACGCGCTGGTCGCCGGCGTACCGGCCGTGCGCATCGCGTGGGTGTGCGAGTGCGGCGCCGTCATGCGCGACGGGCTGCGCTGCCCGGTATGCGGGCGCGAGTATGAGGAATGTGACGCGGGGCTGCGGGAGAAGAAGTAAAGCGTGTCGGCCGGCGGAGGAATACGGCGTGGGAAGGCGCGGCCCGCTTCGGCAGGCGGCCGGAAGCCGTTGAAAGGAGCCGGCCGGGAAAAGCGCCTGCGCGCCGCACGGAAAACATATAGCCGCACGGCTTGATTATTCTGTCGAACATGCTATACTGAAGCATGTGCCGCGCAGCGCGGCACGAAGCCGGAAACGGCGTATAGGAGGATATCTGTCATGCAATTTCGTGATTTGAAAAAACAATATCAGATGCTCAAGCCCCAGATGGACGAGGCTGTCACCCGCGTGATGACGGACGCAAACTTTATCTCCGGCGCACAGGTGGGGCAGCTTGAAGGGCGGCTGGCGGAGTATGTGGGCGTGAAGCACTGCATCAGCTGCGGCAACGGCACGGACGCGCTGAAGCTGGCGGAGATGGCGCTGGGCATCGGCCCCGGCGACGCCGTGTTCGTTCCCGACTTCACCTTCTTCTCCTCGGCGGAGACGGTGGCGGATCTCGGCGCGACGCCGGTATTCGTGGACGTGGACGCGCACAGCTACAACCTCTCTCCGGCGGCGCTGGAGGCTGCGGTGGAAAAGGTCGAGGCGGAGGGAAAGCTCCGCGCGCGGGCAGTCGTGCCGGTTGACCTTTTCGGCCTGTGCGCCGACCATCCGGCGATACGCGCCATTGCGCAGCGGCATGGCCTGCTCATCGTCGAGGACGGCGCGCAGGGCTTCGGCGGCATGATCGGCGGCAAGCGCGCCTGCTCGTTCGGCGATGTGTCCACGACCTCGTTCTTCCCTGCAAAGCCTCTCGGCTGCTACGGCGACGGCGGGGCGGTCTTTACGGACGACGACGCGCTCGCGGCCCAGATTCGCTCTTTGTGCGTGCACGGCAAAAGCGGCAGCGACAAATACAACAACATCCAGCTTGGTATGAACTCCCGCCTTGACACGATACAGGCGGCGGTGCTTGATGTGAAGCTTACGGCTTTTGCCGACTATGAGCTGGAGGCGGTGAACAATGCGGCGCGGATGTATACCGAGCGTTTGGCCGGAAAGGTGATAACGCCGGTCGTGCCGGAGGGCTTTTATTCGAGCTGGGCGCAGTATACCATCCAGCTTCCCACGCGCGAAAAGCGCGATGCGGTGCAGGCGGCGCTCAAGGCGCAGGATATCCCGTCCATGATCTACTATCCCCGCGGCATGCACCAGCAGGGCGCGTTTTCGGCGCTGGCGTATAACGGCGAGTGCCCGAACGCCGAGCGTCTGTGTGGCACGGTCCTCTCCCTGCCGATGCACCCCTACCTCGATGAGGCGGCCGTGGACGCGATATGCCGCGCTCTCCTCGCGCAGCTGTAAGACAGGAACAATAAAAATCCATGGGGCCGTGCGCCTCATGGATTTTTTTGTACCCGGCGTCTTTTCCGGGGCAATGCCGTCCCGTCCCGAACGAAAGCGTCTCCGTCTCCCCCGCTCGTGACGATCCGGAGCCTTTCGTTTTCGCGGCGGGCGGGATACGGCAAGACGCTTGTATTTGGCGGGCATATGTGGTAAAATGCGGCTGAATGCCGGCAGATCGGACGTCGGCCCCGGCGGGGCGGAACGGATGGCGGCGGCGCGCCGCATCCGCATCGCCGTCGCGGAAATGGGCTCGCGCGCCGGCAAAGAGGAGATACACCGAACAAACAGCCATTGCCGCGACGGATCCTGTCGCGGCAATTTTGAAAGAGAGGACAATGCGCCATGCTTCAGATGTTAAACGGGAAAAAGGCGGAGCGGCTGCTGCGGGCGGCGGCCTGCATTCTGATGGCGGTGTGCGCGGCGCAGTTTCTGCTGACGGAGATACGCTTTGCGCTCAAGGCGCCGTTTCTGGATGTTCTGCCCTATCCGGTCGCGCTGCTCGTCCTCTGCTGGATCGTGCGCGGCGATTTCCGCTGCCGGCCGCTCTACTGGCTGGGGCTGGCGTTTATCGTCTGGTTCGCGGTCACGCGCCTGCTCATCGGCGACACGAGGGATCGTACTCCGTATTATTTTCTGGTGGAGATAGGAATACTTTATGCTTTTGTATTTCCCTTCGCCCACGCGAGCGGCGACGCGGAGCGCCTGCGCTTTTTTGACGGCTTTGCCGCCGCCTTCACGGCGCTTGTGACGGCGGGGTCTCTGGTGGGGCTGTGGGCGGTCGTCGGAAGCCGGGACTGGCTGGTCTGGAACGGCGGCTACCGGATCGGACTGGACGAAGATCTGCGGCTGGAGATATTGGGAGTCAACCCCAACGGCTGCGGCGTATTCATGGCGCTGGCCATCCTTCTGAGCTTTTACCTGCTGGCGCGGCACTGGAAGCCGGCGCGGCTGGCGCCGGCGCTGGCGGCGGCTCTGATCAACTACTGGGCGCTGGCGGCGACGGACAGCCGGACGGCGGAGATCTCGTTTTCCGTGGCGGCGGGTGCGGCCGCGGCGGCGCTCACGTTCGCGCTGGTAAAGAAAAAGACCTGGCTGCGGGCAATGGCCGCGCTGTGCGCGGCGGCGCTGATGGCCGCGCTGTGCTATTTCGGCTTCGGAGTCGGCGTGCGGACGATAAACGCGCTGGCCAGACAGGATGGGGACAGGCGCGAAGCCGTCGTGGAGACGGACGAAGACAGCGGCGCGGCCGCGCCGGTCAGGGAGATCGAAAGCCGCGGGCAGGGCGATTTTTATACGAGCGGGCGCATGGATATCTACAAAAGCTTTTTCGCCTATCTGAAGGACAGGCCGTCCGTGCTGCTGCACGGCGCGGATAACTTCACGATCCGGATGATGACCTCCTACGGGATGGAGGAGCGGCTTGCCAACATGAAGCTGAGCCTGCACAATTCGTTTTTCCAGACGCTTGCCACGGTGGGACTGCCGGGGCTGGGGCTCGTTCTGGCTATATGCGTGTGGCTGCTGATCGGTTCGCTGCGGCTGCTGTTCGACCGGGAGCGGAGCGCGTGGGAAAGGCTGCTGCCGACCGTGCTGCTGCTGCTGATCGTCGATTCGATGGCGGAAAGCCCGCTGTTCGTGCCGTTCGATCAGACCTCGAACGGTATATTCGATCTTATTTTCTTCCTGTGCGCCGGCTATGTGGCGGAGCTGGGACGGAAGGAACGCACGGGCGCGCGGCGGGGCTGACCGCACGCGGCGGCATAAAAGACCCGGAAAGAGGGGGAGCGCATGGAGGATATCCGACAGGCCGGATTTCTGCAGGAATTCATCCGCACGATGGAGAATATGTATGCCCATGGCTGGGATGAGAAAAACGGCGGGAATCTGAGCCTTCTGCTGGAGGAGGAACAGCTCCGGCCCTATCTGGCGGCGGACGCGGTGCGGCGGCGCATGGATACGGGCTTCGCCTGCCCCACTCTGGCCGGGCGGTGCCTGCTCATCACCGGGACGGGAAAGTATTTCAAAAACGTCCGATTCCGGCCGCAGGACGATCTCGGCGTGATCCGCATCGCGGACGACGGGGCGGCGGAGCTGCTCTGGGGCTTTGAGGACGGCGGGAGCTTTACATCGGAGCTGCCGGCCCATCTGATGAGCCACAGCGCCCGGCTGGCGGCCGACCCGGCGCACCGCGTCGTGCTGCACTGTCATCCGGACGCGCTCATCGCCATGACGCACGTTCATCCGCTGGACGAGCGGCGCTTCACGCGCACGCTGTGGAAGATGTGCACGGAGGCGATCATCGCGCTGCCCGAGGGGGCGGCCGTGCTTCCGTGGATGCTCTGCGGCACGCAGGCCATCGGCGCGGCGACGGCAGAGAAAATGGCGCGCTGCCGGCTCGTGGTCTGGGCGATGCACGGCGTATACGGCGCCGGAAGCAGTCTGGACGACGCCTACGGCCTTGTGGAAACGGCGGACAAGGCGGCGGGCATTTATCTGCGCATCGCGGGACTGCCGCACGGGGACGGGATCCCGGACGAGGGACTGCGGGCGCTGGCGGAGCGCTTCGCGCTGCCCGTGCGGGACGAATGGCTTGACGGAACCGAAAACTGAATTATAAACGGAGGACGGAGTATGAAAAAAGCGCTTGCGATCATCCTGTGCATGGCCGTGTGCCTGAGTCTCGGCGGCGCGGCTCTGGCCGCCTCGGGCGAGGCGCGGCCGAACGACCAGCAGTACGGACTGGAAAACGAGACGAACAGCGCCATCGTTGTGGAAAACGGGACGCTGACCGAGCATCCCGAATTCGGCCGCATCGAGCTGGCGGAGGGCGGAACGCTGCGCGCGGACGCGATCTCCGGCGTTCGCGTGACCGGCGCGGACGACGCCTCCAACGCCATCTATATTGCCTCCGACGACGATGACGCGCGCTTTACCATCGGCGGCGCGGAGGATTTTTATGAGGTCGAGGGCATCGGCTCGTTCAATTCCGTGCTGGAAACGCGCGGCCCGTCGAGCGACCCGGACAAGGAATGCTGGTACGGCGTGGGCGTCACGTTGGCCGGCGGCTGGCTCACGCTCGACAATGTCTACATCCGCACCGAGGGCTACCGCGCCAGCGCGCTGTATACGCCCTCCGGTGACCATGAGACGAATCTGATCGTCAAAAACAGCGTCCTGCGCGCCGACGGCGAGCCGGGCGGCTTCATGCCGGACTTCAAGCTCATCGTCGGCTCCTCGCGCGACACGCTGCTGCTCGGCGAGGATATCTGGCTGTACAACTCCGCGTTCATCGCGCGCGACTGGGGCGCGATCAGCCACGACGCCAATACGGTCGGCATCCATATGTACGCCGTCAACGACTACGCCGAGAGCTACAGCGGCGGCTATGCGCTTTACGCGCTCAACGGCATTGAAAACGATCTGTACGGCTGCAAATTCGTCTCCGCGCAGTACGGCATGTTCGTCATGGGGCAGGGCATGGCCCTGCTCGACCGCGTGGACGCGGCGGACGAGGCCGCGCTGGCCCAGGCCGACGGCTGTGACTTTGACGACACGCTCACGCCCGACGGGCGGACGCTCGTGGCCGGCGCGTGCAACGCGGTCGTGTTCCACGTCAACGGAAACATCATGGAGCCGGGCGAGCTGACGGTGCGCGGCGCGGTGCTGTCCACCATGCCGGAGGACATAAGCTCCGACTACGGCAGCGAGATGCATTTCGATCTGGACAGCTATCTGCTCAGTCCGGTGAAATACGGCGAGAGCTGGTTCTATATGGAAAACTGCCTCGGCTCGCTCATCACGACGCGCAGCCACGGCGCGGTCATCCGCTTTGAGCCGGGGTGCGAGCTGCGGCCGGCCAACGGCGTGCTCGTCCAGACGATGATCGCCTACGATCCCGGCGTGGGCAACATTTTCCGCGACGCGGCGGACAGCCGGGAGCTGAAGGACGTGACGATCTGCATCGACGCGCCCGTTTCCGGCGATATCCTCCATCAGGACTATCAGCGCGATATGCATATAAACGTCGCCTCGGATTACCGCGGCCGCGTCACGACCGGCTCGATCACCGCCTGGAACGCTCTTTGGAGCCCGGAGAATCTGGCCGCGCTGCTGGAACAGGGCGGGCACAGCCGCGATTTTGAGCTGGACGGCGAGACGGTGCAGAACATCCGCTCCTGCCTCGTGCGCGAGGAGGACGAGACGGCCTACACGGCGCGTCTGGGCGCGTACATGACCGTTTCGGACGGCGGCGTCTGGACCGTGGAGGGCCGGAGCAGCCTGCTGTCCCTTACGGTCGAGGACGGCGGCGCCGTCGCGGCGGCGGAGGCTTATGTCGGCTGCGCGTTCGGGGCGGACGGTTATCTCGATCCCGCGACGGGCACGAGGCTGGACGCGCTGACGGCGGGCCGCTATGAAAACGTCGTGCTGATCGGCGCGGACGAGGCGCTGGGCGCCGTGGAGCGCGGCGGCGAGCTGTATGTGCCGGTCGAATCGCTGCGGGAGCTTCTCGGCGGCGGCCGGCAGCCGGAGGCCGTTTACGGCTGCACGCGCGAATTCGACGAGGAAACGGCCTCGCCGGACGCCGTGAATCTGGCCACGGGCGAGATGGAGCTGGACGGCGCGGCGATATTCCACTGGGAGGGCAGCGCCGTGCAGGATTCCGGCCGCTCGTCCATCGTTGTACGCAACAGCTACATCCGCGGCGACACGGAGGCGTCCACGGAGCCGCTGGCCGGCAACCCCGGCAATCTTCTCGTGGCCGGCTCCATCCGCACCACGCTGGCTCTCGGCCAGAGCCAGGCCTATTACATCAACTCCACCATCGTCTCGCGCAACTGGGCGGCGCTGTCCACCGACGGCGCGGAACCCGCGCTGGAGGAAGGGGAGAAGGAGCTGAGCCTGTATGCCTACGGCAGCGACGCGGTCACGCAGGACGGCGGCTACGGCGCGTATTCGGATCTGTTCTGCAATCTTTACTGCTTCGGCAGCCGCATCCGCGCCGCCGAGATCGGCATCATCTCCGGCACCTACGGCGCCGTGACGGTCGGCACGCTGGCCGACGGCGAGGAAAATGCGGAGCTGGCGGCGCGCCTGACGGACGCCGACCGGGCCGCGCACAGCGACGGGACGCAGGGCAGCGTGGTCGAGGGCGGCCGCAACGCGCTCATGATCCACAGCGTCAATCTTCCGCCCTACTGGGCCTACGAGGGCTATTCCCAGGCGGAGCTTCCGCTTTACAGCACGCCGGTGTCCGTCCGCGGCTCGGTTCTGCGGACCGATCTGTCTCTGGACGGGAACGTTGCGTATGAGCCGCAGAAGCAGGCGTACATCGACCATACCGCCGGCAGCGTCGTGCTCATCAAGTCCACGAACGTGGACATGACGGTCGAGGACAGCGTGCTGGCCGCCGATCCCGCCGGCACGGGCTATATCATCCAGTCGGTGTACAACAACGACACGATGTTCATGAACGCCGTCCCGGACGGCGAGCAGTATCCCGGCATCCGGGTGACGCTGCGGAACATGAGCGCCGAGGGCGGCATCAGCCACGAGGACTATCAGCGCGACATGTATATCCGGCTGGAAAACTGCGCCTACACCGGCGCGGCGAACGGCTATGACTGCGCCCACTGGAACGCGGCGGGCGCGGCCGAGGGCTTTGACAGCTACTGTCTTGACGCGGACTATGCCGCGCCGCACGGCCTGTACATGACGCTGGCGGACGGCGCGAGCTGGACGGTCACGGGGCGGTCGGAGCTCATGGGGCTGACGATCGGCGAGGGCTGCGAGCTGCGCGGAACGATGACGGTGGACGGCGCGGCGGTCGAGCCGGCGCCCGGTGAATACAGCGGACAGATCGTGCTCATGCCCTGACGAAAAGTTTTCAAAGCGGCGGCGTGTTCCGGATTTCCGGAATACGCCGCTGTTTTTGCCTCGCGGACACGAAAAATGTCATCCATTTGACAGAAACGATGGGAAATTTGGTCAAAGCTGTACCATTTGCCACTTGAATTATGTAGCCCTCACATGGTATATTGTACTTTGAATCGGAGGCGCTTATGGCAGGGAAAAAGTATCTGGCGGACTGGGCCGTGGACGAACAGCTCGATCCGCGAAGCGGACGGATCGTCCGCCGGGCCGTATACCGCGGCGAGTGGTATGAATTCGCGGCCGGCGGCGAGGCGCTGCGGCGGACGAAGCGGCTGTATGCCTGTCTGTCGGTGGCGAGCGCGGCGGCGTATCTCGCGGCGCTGTGCGTCAACGCGCCCTGCGCGCATGAGTGGTATTCGATGTTTCCGTTCGCGCTGATGATGCTGCCGGTGTTCTTTGTGGAGGCGGCGCTGGTCCGGCTTTTGTCGGCCGGTCCGCGCGTGACGCGCGAGAACCGGGATAAGCTCGTCGGCCGCTATGCCGCCGCCGCGGGCGCGCTGGCGATCCTGGCGGCGCTGGCGCTGATCGGCCACGCCGTATACTGGGTCCGCTGCGGGGAGACGGCGCGCGACACGGTGTTTCTCGCCGCGGCGCTGATCCTGCTCGGCGCGGGCGTATGGATGCTCGCGGAGCGGAAACGGCTGGAGATGCGTCCGTGCGGACGGGACGGCCAATAAATATCAGATCGCGCATAAAAATCGCGCATACCGCGCGGGAAGGGGACGTCCCCTTCCGCATCACGGCAGAACGCCGTGATGAAGGCCCTTTCTTCGATATATCAGCCGCTGGCTGTTATATAAAACAAGACAAAAAATCTTTTATAAGGAGGACAAATCATGAACAAGCAGACCAAGTGGCTTGCACTGCTTCTGGCTGTCATCATGCTTATGAGCGTGATGGCCGGCTGCGGCAAGAGCAAGACCGAAGAGCCTACGGCGGAAGAGCCGACGGCTACGGCGGAGGAGCCGACCGGCACCGAAGAGACCGCCACGGAGGAGACCGTGGAGCGCGCCGCCGGCAGCGACACGCTCGTTGTTGGCTATTCCAACTTCTCCGAGAAGTTCAGCCCCTTCTTCGCCGAGAGCGCCTATGACCAGGACGTTGCCAATCTGGTCTCGAAGTACATTCTCGATTCCGACCGTGAAGGCGCCATCGTTTACGAAGGCATCGAGGGCGAGGTCCGTCCCTACAACGGCACGGATTACACCTACAAGGGCATCGCCGACTGCGAGGTCGTGGAAAATGACGACGGCTCCGTCGACTACAACTACACCATGCGCGACGATATCGTCTTCTCCGACGGCACGCCCATGACCGCGGACGACGCCATCTTCTCGATGTACGTTCTGTGCGACCCGACCTATGACGGCGGCATCACCCTGTATGCCCAGCCCATCGCCGGTCTGGAAGCGTACCGCGCCGGCATGGAGCCTCTGATGAACCTGATCCTGGCGGCCGGCCCGGACAACACCGACTTCACCTACTGGACCGAAGAGCAGCAGACCACCTTCTGGGATGCGTTCCAGGCCGGCGGCGAGGCCTTCTGCCAGAGCATCGCGGACTACGTTATCAACAACTACGGCGCGGCGGACTTCACCGAAGCCGTCGGCATGTGGGGCTATGACGCGGCCGACACCGCCACCATGTGGCAGCAGATGATCGACAACTACGGCTACGACCTGTCCGACGACGGCATCAATAAGGAGATTGCCGACATTTCCATCACCGATTGCATCAACGCCGAGCTCGGCGACAAGGCGTCGGAGTATTCCGCCGGCGTCAGCACCGGCGACTCCGTGCCCAATATCGAGGGCATCAAGAAGACCGGCGACTACAGCTTCACCGTCCATCTGGACAGAGTGGACGCCACCGCCATCTATCAGCTGGCTTTCCCCGTTGCGCCGATGCATTACTACGGCGACGCGGCCGCCTATGATTACGACAACAACCAGTTCGGCTTCACCAAGGGCGATCTGAGCACCGTCCGCTCCAAGACGACCGAGCCTCTCGGCGCCGGCCCCTACAAGTTCGTTTCCTACAAGAACGGCATCGTCAGCTTCGAGGCCAACGAGAACTACTACAACGGCGAGCCCAAGACCAAGTACATCCTGTTCCAGGAATGCTCCGACGCCGATAAGCTCACCGGCGTGGCCAGCGGCACGTTCGACATTTCCGACCCGTCCATCTCCGTCCCCACCGCCGAGAATATCCGCAGCTACAACTCCAACGGCGAGCTGACCGGCGACGTTCTGACCACGGATCTGGTCGACAACCTCGGCTACGGCTACATCGGCATCTGTGCCGATAACGTTCTGGTCGGCAGCGACAAGGGCTCCGAGCAGTCCAAGGATCTGCGCAAGGCCTTTGCGACGCTGTTCGCCGTGTACCGCGACTCCGTCATCAACTCCTACTACGGCGAGCTGGCCAGCGTTATCCAGTACCCCATCTCCGACACCTCCTGGGCCGCTCCCCGTCCTTCCGACGAGGGCTATGAGCTGGCCTACTCCACCGATGTGGACGGCAACCCCATCTACACCGACGGCATGACCGACGAGGAGAAGTACGCCGCCGCTCTGGACGCCGCTGTCGGCTATCTCAAGGCCGCCGGCTACACCTGGGACGACGCCACCTCCACCTTCACGGCGGCTCCCGAGGGCGCTTCCATGAGCTATGAGCTGCAGATCCCGGCCGACGGCACCGGCGACCACCCCGCCTTCGGCGTCGTGACCAACGCCTCCAACGCTCTCAAGACGGTCGGCATCGACCTTCAGATCAACGACCTGTCCGATTCCAGCGCCCTTTGGGACGGTCTGGACGCCGGCACGGTCAACATGTGGTGCGCCGCCTGGCAGGCCACGGCCGACCCGGATATGTACCAGATCTATCACTCCGAGAACCAGGATAAGTCCAACCACTACCGCATCGCCGACTCCGAGCTGGATGAGCTGATCATGGCCGCGCGCACGAGCGCCGACCAGAGCTACCGCAAGGCCACCTACAAGCAGTGCCTTGACATCATCCTCGACTGGAGCGTTGAGATCCCGACCTATCAGCGCAAGAACTGCGTCCTTCTTTCCACGCAGCGCGTGAACATCGACACCGTGACTCCGGACATCACCACCTATTGGGGCTGGATGAACGACGTCGAGCTGCTCGAAATGAACGGCTGATCTGTTTTTCCGGGGAAAGGGCGTTTCGGCGCCCTTTCTCCATCCCGGCAGAAAATAACAGGCTTTGCCGGCCGGCCCGGCGGCGCCGAAATACTTACGCGCAGGTGGAGAATATGATATGACCGAATTTCTGATCAAGAGGATTCTGATGTGCATCCTGATCCTCTTTTTTGTAATGTTCCTCGTATACCTCATCATGTATTCGCTCCCCACCAGCTATATGGAAATGCGCGCGCTGAACCTGTCGCAGAAGCCCGGGTCACAGAAAAGCGCGCAGGAATGGCTGGCGGAGCTAAATGCCACATACGGCATGGATAAAGGGCCCGTGAAGGGCTATTTTATCTGGCTCGGAAACGCCGTTAAGGGCGATTTCGGCGAGAGCTGGTACTGGACGGTGCCGTGCACGGAGAAGTTCTCGGACGTGATCTGGTACAGCTTTGTTCTGGCCCTTGTGGCCTTCATTCTGGAGATCGCCATCGCGGTGCCGCTGGGCGTCGTGGCGGCGAGAAAGCAGTATTCCACCACGGACTACGCCGTGACTGTCGTCGCGCTGGTCGGCATGAGTCTGCCGACATTCTTCGTGGCGACGATGCTGAAGATGGTCTTCAGCGTTAAGCTTGGCTGGTTCGACCTCAGCGGTATGCAGGGCCGCTATTTCAATCAGCTGAACAACTGGGGCAAGTTCCTCGACCTCGCCAAGCATTTCTTCCTTCCTGCACTGACATTGGTGATAATAAGCATCGGCTCGCTGATGCGCTATACCCGGACGAATATGCTCGAGGTGCTCAACTCCGACTATATCCGCACGGCGCGCGCCAAGGGCCTTTCCGAGCGGAAGGTCATCAACTACCATGCTTTCCGAAACACCCTGATCCCCCTGGTGACGATCCTGGGCGGTAGCCTGCCGGGTCTGTTCGGCGGCGCGCTCATCACGGAGACGCTGTTTGCCATCAACGGCATCGGCTATGTCTCCTACCAGGCGATGATCGCGGGCGATATACCGTTCACCATGTTCTATCTCGCCTTCCTTTCCATACTGACGCTGCTGGGCAATCTGATCTCGGATATCCTTTACGCCGTGGTCGATCCCCGCGTGCGCGTGCATTGAAGGGGGGCGCTGAAGCATGGCAAAAAACACGGAAAAGAGAACCAACTATCTCAACGAGGAGATCAAGCGCCGCGAGGCGGAGGAGGCCGCGCGCCGCGCGGAGCAGAACGACGCCGACGAGCCGCTGAAGCTCGACGATACGCAGCGCGTCAAGGTGCTGTCCCCGGGCCGTCTGGTCGCCAAGCGCTTTTTCCGTAACAAGCTGGCGATGGTGGGCCTCGGGATACTGATCCTGATGTTCGTATTCTCCTTCCTGTGCCCGCTGTTTTATCCCTACGGGCAGACGGAGATCTTCTACAAATACGATTATCTCAACATCAACTACGCCTCGGCGGCCCGCCGCACGGAATACACGAGCTATGTGCTCGATCCCACGCTCGACATCCATTATTCCGTGAAAAACAAAATGACGTCGTTCATCAACACGATGAACGCGCAGGGGCTGGAGTCCATGGCCGTCTCCGGCGACGACGGCTCCGCCTATACGGTCAACCGTCTCGGCGAGGGCGTGTATGAGCTTTGCGCGGGCGAGGCCGAAACGGTGGCGACCTATGCCGCCGAGGCCCGCATCGGCGAGTTCGACAACTTCAGCGGGAAGCTGAAAAACGTTTCCGACGCGCCCGAGGGGCTGGAGGAGGCGGCGGCCGCGGCCAAAAAGGCCGGGCAGGACAGCTTCTCCTTCGACGGCGCGCAGTATACGCTGACGGCCGGCCCGAACAAGACCACCAGCTATCTCAACCGCACCGGGAGCGATACGCTCAGCTACACCGGCGCCGATCTCGGCGCGGACTTTTCCGCGGCCTTCTTTGCCGCCAGGGACGCCGGCGAGACCATGTTCACCTTTGACGGCACGGCGTATTCCATCCTCTCCGGCGCCGAGGGCTATACGGTCACGCTGCCCGGCGAGCAGAGCCCGGCCATGATCTCGTCGATCTTCGTGTTCGACGCCTACGAGTCGGGGAAGAGCTTTTCCGACACGTTCAAGGCCGAGGCGCTCGAGGCGCTTTACGGCGGCGGCCGCTTTACCGAGGACGGGCAGGATTATGAGCTTCGCCGCGACGGCGAGAGCTGGATGATCTACGCGGCGGACGGAAGCGAGGTCGCCATGATCTCGGACTTCGTCGTGCGCCGCTACAGCGGCGAGGATACGCTTTCGCTCGCGTTCAAGCAGGAGACGGATTCGCTCATCGCGGAGATGGAGGACGAGGGACGCCTGACGGGCAGCTTTGTGTTCGATCTGCCGGAGATGGATTCCGAGGGCGTGTATGTCCTGGATGAGGACGGCAACCCGAGCTACCGCGAGACGGAGCTGACCGTGGAGAACAAGAACGGCCAGTACGTTCTCAAGTGCGAGATGATAACCAACCTCATTGATATCTACGCCGCGCCGAGCCGCGAGCACCCCTTCGGCACGGACGCCGACGGCATGGATATCCTGGCCCGCATGATGTACGGCGGCCGCGTGTCGCTGATGGTCGGCTTCGTGGTCGTGATCCTTGAATCCGTGCTGGGCGTCATTCTCGGCGGCATAGCCGGCTTCTTCGGCGGCTGGGTCGATACGGTCATCATGCGTCTGGTCGATATTTTCTACTGCATCCCGACGTATCCCATCCTTATCATCATGGGCGCGTATTTCGACGCGGCGCGCCTTGGCTCCTACCAGCGCCTGATCTGGATGATGGCGATACTGGGCGTGCTCGGCTGGGCAGGCGTGGCGCGCCTTGTGCGCGGCCAGATCCTGTCGCTGCGCGAGCAGGAGTTCATGGTCGCGGCGGAGGCCACCGGCATCCGCGCCAAGCGGCGCATCTTCCGTCATCTTGTCCCGAACGTCATGCCGCAGCTCATCGTCTCGGCCACCATGGGCCTCGGCTCCGTCATCATCACGGAGTCCACGCTCAGCTTCCTCGGCCTGGGCGTCAAGCGTCCGCTGGCTACCTGGGGCACGATGATAAACGCCATCACGTCCTCCAACGAAAATCTGGTCCGCTACGCCTATATCTGGATCCCGGTGGGCCTGCTGATCTGTCTGACGGTCATTGCGTTCAACTTCGTGGGCGACGGCCTGCGCGACGCGTTCGACCCGAAGATGAAGCAGTAAGGGAGGCAGAGAAATGGCAAAACGTAAAAACACATCCTATATTTCCGGCCGCGAAAGCCATGAGATCAGCCGCTTCAATCGCAAGCTGACCCGCCGGCTCGAAAAGGAGCGCGCCCGCGCCAACACCGATCCGGCGAAGTATGTCACCGTCATGCACGACGACAACAACGTTGTGGAATTTGACAACGTCGCGACCTATTTCTTCACGGATATCGGCACGGTCAAGGCCGTGGACGGCGTGAGCTTTGAGGTCCCGCGCTGCTCGGTCGTGGGCGTCGTGGGCGAGTCCGGCTGCGGCAAGTCGGTGACGAGCCTGTCGCTCATGCAGCTTCTGCAGCGGCCGCAGGGCCAGACGGTCGGCGGCGAGATCCGCCTGAACATGGGCGACGGCAAGGCCTATAACATCGTCAATACCCCCACCAGCGAAATGACGAAGATACGCGGCAACAAGGTCTCGATGATCTTCCAGGAGCCGATGACGAGCCTCAACCCCGTGTTCAAATGCGGCGCGCAGGTCGACGAGGTCATCGCCCTGCACAACCCTGAAATGACCCGCGAGGAGGTCAAGGCGCGCAGCATCGAAATGATCCGCACGGTCGGCATTGCCAACGCCGAGGGCGTGTACGGCATGTACCCGCACGAGCTGTCCGGCGGTATGCGCCAGCGCGTTATGATCGCCATGGCACTCGCGTGCAGCCCGCAGCTCATCATTGCCGACGAGCCGACGACGGCGCTGGACGTGACCATTCAGGCGCAGATACTCGATCTGCTCAAGGAGCTCAAGGATAAGATCAGCTCCTCCATCATGCTCATCACGCATGACCTCGGCGTCATCGCGCACATGGCGGACTATGTGGTCGTCATGTATGCCGGGCGCGTGGTGGAGAAGGGGACAACGGAAGAGGTGTTCCACCATCCCTGCCACCCCTACACCATCGGACTGATGAAGTCCAAGCCCGTGGTCGGCAAAAAGGTCGACGCGCTTTACAACATCCCCGGCTCCGTGCCGAACCCGGTCAACATGCCCGACTACTGCTATTTCCGCGACCGCTGCGAGCAGTGCGTGGAAAAGTGCCGCGAGGGGCATTATCCGCCCTGGATCCAGGTCAGCGACACGCATGTCGTCGCCTGCTGGCGCCATGAGAAGGACGGCCCGATCGTGGGCTGGCCCAGCTCCGTGAATGTGGAGGAACTGTGAGATGAGTGAAAATCTGATCGAAGTAAAAAACCTGGTCAAATGGTTCCCCATCAAATCCAGCTTCTTCAAGCGCACCATCGGCAACGTCCGCGCCGTGGACGGCATCAGCTTTTCCATCAAGCGCGGCCAGACGATGGGACTCGTGGGCGAATCCGGCTGCGGCAAATCCACGGCCGGACGGACAATCCTGCGCCTGATCGAAAAGACCTCCGGCGAGATCCTGTTCGACGGGCAGGACATATCGGCGCTTTCGCACGAGGAGCTTCGCCGTATGCGTCCGCGGATGCAGATCATCTTTCAGGATCCGTATTCCAGCCTTTCGCCGCGCCTTCCCGTGGGCGAGATCATCGGCGAGGGCGTGCGCGAGCATCACATCGTGGACGACGATGAGTTTGACGACTACATCTCCCGGATCATGCGCGCGTGCGGCCTGCAGGAATATCACAAGGACCGCTACCCGCATGAGTTCTCCGGCGGCCAGCGCCAGCGCATCTGCATCGCGCGCGCTCTGGCGCTCAACCCCGATTTCATCGTCTGCGACGAGCCGGTCAGCGCGCTGGACGTGTCGATCCAGGCGCAGATCATCAATCTGCTCAAGCAGCTTCAGCGCGATTTCGGCCTGACCTATCTGTTCATCAGCCATGACCTGTCCGTCGTTGAGCATATCTCCGACACGGTCGGCGTCATGTATCTCGGCACGATGGTCGAATACGCGCCGACGGATAAGATATTCGATCATCCGCTCCATCCCTACACCGAGGCGCTGTTTTCCGCCATCCCCATCCCCGACCCGGATGTAAAGATGAACCGCATCGTCCTGCAGGGGAGCATCCCCAGCCCGGCCAACCCGCCGCGCGGCTGCAAGTTCCATACGCGCTGCAGCCGGTGCATGGACGTGTGCCGCTACGCGGCGCCCGCCTATGCGGAGATCGAGCCGGAGCACTTCTGCGCCTGCCATCTGTACAACGACGCGCAGCGTCAGGCGGAGGCGGAAGCGGAGATGGCCCGCATCCGCGAAACGGAGAAGGACGATGGCCCGAAGGAAACGGAAGTCCTTTGACGGGGACGACGGGCATACCGTCGCGCCGATGAACGTGGACGGGATGCCCTGGTATATCCCGGAGGATAAGCGCCTGCCGCGCAGCGGCGGGAGCGAGGAGCCGCTGGATCGCCGGGCCCGGCGCGGTATGCTGCTGGGCGTGCTGGCGGCGGCCTTTCTGGTCGCGGCGGCGTTCGGCGTCGTTTATCTTCTGTTCATCCTGTTTTGCACAAATATCTGGTTCAAGTAAAAAAAGCAAAGGCTCCGGGGCGCACGCCCCGGAGTCTTTCTTTTGTGCAAAAGCGGCTTCGACCGGCGCGAGCCGATCGGCCCGGGCGCGGCAGGCACGTCCGGTGCGGTTTGAAGACGTCAGGCGCTGCGGCTGTCGTCAAGGGGCCGGGCGGCGCTGCCGGCGCATATCTGCCGCAGCGTCAGACAGCGCTCATGGCGGATGGGCTTCCATTCGGCGCGCGCGAAAAACGACGCGGCGCAGATGGGGATGTAGGTGAACATGAACAGGGGGAAGGTGAAGGCGTAGAGTATCTTCTTCCCGGCGGGGCAGGCGATCTGCTTCCATTCGGTCACGGTGGTGATCGCGCCGAGCACGAACACGGTCGCGTACAGCCCGATCAGGACCCGCAGAACGGAGAGCCCGAGCTGGGCCAGCGAGCCGCCGCCGGCGAAGCCCCACACCGCCGCGCCGAGATTGACCGCCGCGCTCACGCCGGTCAGAACGGCGGCCGGCAGGATATTCATGGCCATGTCGTAGCAGGAGAAGCTGGCGCGGAATATGCCGCGCAGCAGCGCGCCGCCGTAGCGGCGGAACACCTGCAGATAGCCCTTCGACCAGCGCAGCCGCTGCCGCCAGGACTGGTGGAAGCTCGTGGGCTGCTCGTCGTACAAAACGGCCTTTTCCGCATAACCGACCTTTTCGCCGCGTATCACGTTGTCGACCGTGAACTCGATGTCCTCCGTCAGCAGGAAGTACTTCCAGCCGCCGCAGCGGCGAAGAACGGCGTCGGAGAACAGAAAGCCGGTGCCCGAAACGGCGCAGCTTGTCCCGAGCGTCATCCGCGCCTCGTTGAGATAGCGCGATTCGCGCAGAAACCACAGCGCGTAGCCCGCGGATATCCAGTTGTCGCCGTAGTTTTTCGAATTGCGGCAGCAGGTCACGATCTCGTAGCCGTCGGCATGGCGGCGGTCGATCTGGCGGATGAAGTCGGGATCGAGCACGTTGTCCGCGTCCAGAACGACGTAGGCGTCATAGGCCGCACGGTCGCGTCCCTGTATGTTTTTCAGAAGATAATCCAGCGCGTAGCCCTTGCCCGTGCGGGCGAGGTTGCGGCGCTCGTATACCAGCGCGCCGTGTGCGCGCGCCACGGCCGCCGTTTCGTCCGTGCAGTTGTCGGCGCATACGAACACGTCCAGAAGTTCCGCCGGGTAGGTCTGCGCGGCGATGCTGTCGAGCAGTGCGCCGAGCACGGCCTGCTCGTTGCGCGCGGCAATCAGCACGGCCAGCCGGTGCTTCGGTTCCGTCTCCGGCGCGGCCTTCGGCCGCCGCAGCAGCGAAACGGCGACGTAAAAAAACTGATACGAATAGCAGATGAAAAAAAGCAGCATGACGATGCGGTTGATCGTCTCAACGGTCTGCATGGCTCCAGCCCCCCTGTTCGGACACGGTTCGTCCTTTGTCGTCTGCAAGCATAGCACAGTCACCCTTGCGGCCGCATTAGCGGGGGATTAGAATTTGATTAAGAATGCAAAAGCCGTCCGGGTCTTCCCGGACGGCTTTGATGATCGGCGGCGGCTTATTCGATGGTCAGCGTGCGCAGCTGCGGCCAGAGCGCGTCGGCCGCCCGGCGGACCGCCGCGCGCTCCGCGTCTCCGAGCGGGCGGAACGGCGTTACGCGAAGCTGCTTTCCGCTCTGCTTCCATACGCCGGCCGTGCGGCCGTGCAGCAGCAGGACCGGGCGCACGAGCCCCGAAAGCGTGAATACGGCGCGCCGGTCGTCCGGCTCCAGAAACAGGCTCTCGCGCTTTTCATGGCCGAGCAGGAGCGGGTCAAAGCCCGCCAGGAACAGGCACTCCGGCAGATCGCCTGCGGGCTCGGGTCCATCGAGCGAGAAGTAGGTCCGGCCGCCGAAGACCGTTTCGCGGACGGGAAGCTTCGCCAGCCAGCTCTTTACCCGTCCGGCGCCAGTATGGAAGAAATACATCGCGTCGTGTATCGTCGCGGGGGCGTAGTGCGTGAAATAGCGGCGGGCGAGGATGGTCTCCCGCTCCGCCTCCGGCAGCGGACGGACGGCGGGGGAGAGGGCGAGCACCTTTTCCTCCTGCGCCAGGTAGTGCACAAAGCCGCGCTCGCAAAGTTCCCGGACGCCGCCGCCCCAGGGATGGAACATGCCGGCCTCCTCGGCGGCGGTCATGCCGTTTTCCCGGCAAAGGCGCTTTAATGCCTCGCGGGGGAGCGGTCCGGCGGCCAGCAGCCGCCGGATAAGCGCGCTCAGCTCCTGCTGGCGGGCCGGCGTCAGCGGCCAGTCGGGGCGCTGGTTCCAGAAGGAGGGGGCGTCCCACCCGTCGTCGCGGAAGAGGCGCTCGTCGAGATACAGCGGCAGCTCGTCCGCCGGGAATATATGCACCGTCCCGCGCAGCGTCCAGCTTTTACAGAACAGGCGGCGCACGAGCGCCGGATCCGGCCCTCCGGAGCGGATGGCCAGCGCGTGCAGCGCATTTTTCATGAATTGCGCCTGCAGCCCGCACAGGGCGCGCCCGACCGTGACGGGGGCGGACGGGGCGAGCAGGAATTGCCCGGCCAGCTGCCGAAGCTTCAGCTCATCGGCGTCCATGCGTCTCTCTCCAGCCGCGGCTCAGCGGGCCGCCGGATATTCGCCGCACAGCAGCCGGTACGGCGGCTCGTCCTCCTCCACGGCGGGAAAGCGGCCCATCGGCGGCCAGAAGCGGTTGTCCGTCCGGTCGTCGTTGACCTGGCTGACCTCGCCGAGCAGAACCGGGCCGGCCCCCTCCGCCAGGGAGAAATCGTGATACAGTCCGGGCGTGATCGTGATGCTGCCGCCGGGCATAAGCGCGTATTGGGCGCCGGCCGGAAGCGTCCGAAGACAGCCGTCGGCCGAAAAGGCGACGGGGGACGTCCGGTCCGGCGATTCGTCGGGCGCGGCGCGGTAAAGGCGGATGAGGACGCGGCCGCCGCCGCGGTGGATGATGTCCTCGGTCTTGTGCCAGTGGAAGTGCATGGGCGCATACTGGCCGGGCCGGAGATACAGAAGCTTTTCCGCGTAGCTCTTGCCATAGCGCTCCGGCGCGTCCGCGCAGCCGTTGCGCAGTGTGACCAGCGAAAAACCGAGACGGGCGAAATCGCCTCCGCCGTAGTCCGTGATGTCCCAGCCGAGACCGCAGCGGCGCACCTCGTCCCACTCGTGCCCGAGCGTTTGCCACTGCTCCGGCGTGAACGCGCAGAAGGGCGGCAGATAAAGTCCCTGCGCGCGGACGGCCTGCTCCATCTCGCGGATGGCTGCGTTGATCTCGCTTCGTTTCATAATGGTTCCTCCATAAAAAGGGCTGCCGGAATTGCGGCAGCCCGGATGGGATCACGGATTCAGGGACGCGCCGCAGCTGGTGCAGAACTTGCTGCGCGCGACGTTTCTGGCCCCGCAGAAGGGGCAGACGACGCCGGCGTCCTCCGGCGCGTCGTATTCCCGGTTGACAAAGCCGTCCGGCGCGCCGGTATATCCCGGAGGCGTCTGCTGCGGGGCGTGATACTGCGGCGGCTGATAGCTTGCCGTGCGGCTGGTGGGCGTGTGGTTGGAGTAGGGAGCGTAATAGCTGCCCTGCGTTCCGCCCGCCGTGCGGACGAAGGGAATGCCGTGCGGGTATTTTTCGCTCGTGCCGTACTCGTTCGTGCCGGGCTGGCTGTCGCGCAGGAAGAACACGAGGAGAATGATCTGTCCGGCGATGGGGATCAGCCCGAACAGGATGTTCCAGCCGGATTTGCCGATGTCGTGCAGCCGTCGGACGGATACGGCAAGGGACGGCAGCAGGACGGCAAGCTCCCAGACGGTGGTGAGGACCTTCTGCGTGGTATCGCTCATGTGAAGCAGGCGGACGACCAGATGGATCGCGATTCCGACAATCCAGGTGAGAAGGAAGAAGTACCAGTATTCCGAGCGGCGGGCGCGGCCGGAAAAGCCGGTATACTGGTTGAAAACGCTTTCAATGGCCTGGGTGAAATTCATAGATAGACCTCCCTTAAAGCTTTGAATGATCTCCTTATATCCGATGCGGCGTCTCCGGCCGTGCGGTCAGCCAAAGAAGCTGACGAGGCCGACGACGAAGATCACAAGAATGATGGCGGGCAGGACAAAGCGGCAGTAGGGCTGCATCCAGTCGCCGATCTTCGGGCCCCGGCCGCTGTTGGCCTCGGCCGTGAAGCGCTTCCAGCCGAAGCCGTTTTTCTGCGTGCAGAACAAAACGAACATCAGCGAGCCGAGCGGGAGCAGGCAGTTGGAAACGGCGAAATCCTCCAGATCGAGGATCTGAAGCCCCTCCTTGCCGAAGGGGTGGAAGCCGGACCAGAGATTGTATCCGAGCGCGCAGGGGACGGACAGCAGAAGAATGCCGCCCGCGCAGATCAGGCAGGCCTTGCGGCGGCTCCAGCCCGTCATCTCCCGCACGCAGGCGAGAATGTTCTCAAACACGGCCAGAACCGTGCTGAGTGCGGCGAAGCTCATGAACAGGAAGAACAGGGAGCCCCACCAGCGCCCGCCGCCCATGTTGGCGAACACGTTCGCCATGGCGACGAACAGAAGGCTCGGCCCCGCGGTCGGCTCGACATCGTAGGTGAAGCAGGACGGGAAAATGATCAGACCGGCCACGATGGCCACAAAGGTGTCGAGCAGGATCACATGGACGCTCTCGCCCAGCAGCGTGTGCTCCTTGCCGATGTAGCTGCCGAAGATGGCCATGGCGCCGACGCCGAGGCTGAGCGTGAAAAAGGCCTGGTTCATGGCCGCGACGACGACGCCCAGATCGATCCGGGAGAAGTCGGGGACGAGATAGAAGCGCAGACCCTCGCCCGCGCCGGAAAGCGTGAAGCTGTGGACGGCCAGGATCACCATGAGCGCCAGCAGCGCGGCCATCATGTATTTTGTCACGCGCTCAAGGCCCTTCTGAAGCCCGAAGGACAGGATCAGAAAGCCCAGAACGACGACGACGGCCATGTATCCGACCATGACGCCGGGATCGGCCATCATCCCGGAGAAGGTATCCGAGACCTGCGCCGCGCTCAGCCCGACCAGATCGCCGGACAGGGAATGGACGAAATAGTACACGATCCAGCCGGTGACCGACGTGTAAAACATCATCAGCAGCACGCACCCGGCCAGCGCCGCGTAGCCGTGCAGATGCCATTTCGTTCCCGCCGGCTCGAGCTTCTGATACATGCGGACGGGGCTGGCCTGCGCCGCGCGGCCGATGGAAAACTCCATCGTCATCACGGGAAGGCCCAGAATGACGAGGAACAGCAGATAGACCAGAACGAAGGCGCCGCCGCCGTTCTGTCCCGTCATCCAGGGGAATTTCCACACGTTGCCCACGCCGATGGCACAGCCGGCCGACAGAAGAATGAAGCCGAGACGGCTGCCAAGATGTTCTCTTTCCATGCCTTTTTTCCTTATTGCGATGAAAAAGCGTGCCCGGCGCGCTGCATCTACATTTTCACATTAAATCATACTTTATTCGACTTTTCAAGGGGTGCGGGAGCGGAACAGCAGGCGGAACGACGCGCCGTAGTAATCGATGAGCCCGTCACGGCGCATGGCGGAAAGCTCGCGGCAGAGGGCGCTGCGGTTGGCGGCGAGATAATCGGCCATGGCCTGCCGGTCGAGCGGGACGAGGAAGGTGTCCGCTCCGGAGTCCTCGGCGCAGTGGGTGAGGTAGATGCGTATCTTTCCGCGCAGATCGGGCGCGCGCAGGCACACGACGCGCCGGCGCAGAAGCCAGTATTTCGACGCGATCTCCTGCAGCAGATTGCGCCGCAGCTGCGCCCGCGCGGGATCGTCCCCACCGTCCATGATCGCGTCGAACGGCAGAAAGAGAAGCTCGGCGCCGTCCCGCGCGGCCAGCACGTCCACGGGGCTGGCGCGCCCCTCCGTCATCAGCACGTCGCCCACCAGACCGCCGGCGCCCTGCTGGGCGGCAAGGTCGCGCGAGCCGTCCGGCGAGAGGACCTCGGCGCGCACGGAGCCGACGAGGATCAGCCCGGCGGCCGTGACGGGATCGCCCGTCAGCCATACGCTCTGGCCGGCGCCGTAGCGGCGGGTATAAGCACCCAGCCGGCGGCACAGGCGCGCGGCCTCCGCCGGCTCGATGGAGGAAAACAGACGGCATTTTGTCAGAACTTCCGTATTCATGCGGGCCTCCTTCAAAATGTTGCGTGTGCAACATATCCGGGGATAGAATACGCTATAATGAAGAAAAATGCAAGCGGAGGAAAAGCTTATGAAGAAAACAACGCTCTGGGTCGCGCGCACGGCGGTGCTGCTGGCGGTGCTGCTGGTGCTACAGTTCGTCACGAAGCCGCTCGGTCAGTTCGTCACGGGAAGCTGCGTCAATCTGGTGCTCGCGGTGGCCGCGCTGTGCGGCGGCCTGTGGTGCGGCGTCGTGGTCGCGGCGCTCAGTCCCTTTTTCGCGTTCCTGCTCCAGATCGCGCCCATGCCTATCCTGCTGGTGCCGGGCGTCGCGTGCGGCAATCTGGTGCTGGTGCTCGTGCTGTATTTCGCGGCGTACAGGCTTGTCGGCGGCGCGGGAAAGACGGCGCTGCGCTATGCGGCGGCCGTCGGCGCGGCGGCGGCCAAGTTTGCGACGCTGTGGCTCGTTGTGACGAAGCTGCTGATCCCGCTGGCCGGACTGCCGGAGCAGAAGGCGGCCGCCATGACGGCGACGTTCACCTGGCCGCAGCTCGTCACGGCGCTCATCGGCGGTCTTGTCGGCGTGAGCATTGCGCCGGTCATCCGCCGAGCGGTCGATCGGCGGGGGGCCTGAAAAAAAGAATACGGCCGGAGCAGACAGCGCTCCGGCCGTATCCTTTTTAATTCTGGAAGCAGGCGGCCCGTATCGCCGCGGGCGGGGCGTTTTCGTACAGCACCCGGTATACGGCGCGCAGCACGGGGATCGGAAGCTCCACGAAATCCAGAACGCCGGCGGCGGTGTGGTAGCCCTCGACCACGGCGCCGACCTGCCGCAGAGCCTCCGGGACGGGGACGCCCGCGCCGATCAGCTCTCCGGCGCGGCGGTTGCGGCTGTGGCCGGAAAAGCAGGTCACGACCAGATCGCCCAGCCCCGCCGGGCCGCGGCTGGTATCCGGCTGCCCGCCGAGACTGCGGCATACAAGCTCCATTTCGGCCATGACGGCCGTGAAATACAGCGCGCGGAGATTGTCGCCCATGCCGGCGCCCTCGATGATGCCCATGCCGAGCGCCGCGACGTTCTTCCACGCCGCGCAGCTCTCCACACCGGCGACGTCTCCGCTGGTCCGGATGTGGAAGCAGGGACTCTGGAACAGCTCCCGCACGGCGTCGGCCGCGTGCGCGTCTTCGCTCGCGGCCACGCAGCCCGTGGGCATGGCGCGCGAGACCTCCTCCGCGTGCGAGGGGCCGGACAAAACGGCGACGGAACACCCCGCCGGCGCGTATTCGGCGATGATCTGGCTCATGCGCAGACGGCTGTCGGCCTCCAGCCCCTTGACGGCGGAGATGCAAAGCCCGTCCGGCGCTGGCAGCGGCCCGAAAAGCGCGGCCGTCCGGCGCAGCGCCTCGGATGCGACGGCGTACAGGAGCACGCGCGCGCCCTCCGCCTGCGCGGGGTCGCAGGTGACGGAGATCGTGTCCGGAAGCGGAACGCCGGGCAGCGCGGGATTTTCCCCGCTTTTCCGGATGAGCGAGGCTTTTTCCCCGCTGCGCGTCCACAGGACCGCGCGGTGGCCATTGTCTGAAAGGCGGATCGCCAGCGCCGTGGCCCAGGCGCCGCTGCCCGCGATGAATACGTCCATAAGTCCTCCCTGCGCCCTGCGCGGCCATGCGCGCGGGGCATACGACTTCAAGGATACAATGCCGGCGCGGCCCTGTCAAGGCGGCCGCGGCGGTGAAAACGCGGCGCTTTGTGGAAAAATGACAAAATAACCGGGCAAATTCTACAACGAACAAGCGGGAAGCTCTTGAATTTTTGAGCAGGTTTACTTACAATGGAAGACGACAGGTAAAGCTGCCGAAAAAATTTTGGAAGGAGATCCCCGATGAAACTGCTGAAAAAAATGGCATCCCTGGCGCTTGCGGCATGTATGCTGTTTGCGCTCTCGTCTGCGGCAGGCGCCGTGACGCTTGAGCCGAGCGGCTACGAAATGAATCTCAGCGAGTATGCTCCCGTCCAAAGCAAGGAAGCCTCCTGCATAGGAGGAAACTTTTCTCTGTTTACCTATGACGACTTTGCCGATCTGGCCGGCGGACAGTATGAGTCCTACCGCGATGCGGTGAACTGGTGGCTGTCCTGCGGCGTGACGAACGGCGGCGAGACCTGGGATTATTTCGGGGTCGATTCGCCCTTCCTGCGCAACGAGCTGGCCTTCTTCCTGTACCGCTTCTACAACATCACGAACGACGACGGCCTGTGGCTGTACGACGATTTCTCCCACAACCCGCTGTCCGGCGAGACGAACTGGAAATTTACCGACGCGGTCTATGCCTGCCGCTGGTCGGGCGTGCTCGGCGGCACGGACAACAACCGCTTCGATCCCCTCGGCTCGGTGGATACGGAGCTGATCCTCACGTCGCTGTACCGCGTGCTGTCCTGGAGCCCGGAAATGCTGCCGGACGACGTGAAGGCGGAGATCGAGGCGCAGACCGGCAAGAGCTATACCGAAACGACGACCTATGTCTGCGAAAACTTCCCCGCCGAGCTCAAGGCGAAGGTCGGGACGGTCGATACGGACAAGGTTATTGCGTCGCTGGATACGCTGGAGGGGCACGACGTGTCCGACTGGGCGCGGGAGGCCGTGGCGTTCTTTGTTTCGGCCGGGCTGTACGAAGCGCCCGAGGGCTTTGACCCGCAGCTTCATCTCGGCAAGCTCGACGCCATCGAGCTGCTTTACACGATCTGCCAGGGCACCGGCGCGCGCACGGGCGACAAGTGGGCGCTGTTCGGCAGCGCCACGGTGATAAACGACTATGCGAAGGACGCCGAGATATCCGGCGAGGACTTTGAGCTGATCGGCGAGTCCGAGGACAACGAGATCGCCGGGACGACCCTGATTGCGGCGCACGACGGCGCGCAGGTCACGATCTCCGATTCGACCATAACCACCGACCACGTCACGGAGGGCAGCGGCTATCAGCTTGCCTACCGCTGGGGCGATTCCATGGCCGTGGTGGCCTACGGCGAGGGCACGCGCCTGCACTTTGAAAACTGCACCTTCAACTGGCTCGACACCGTCGAGCGCCAGCACGGCGGCCTGTTCCCGACCTGCGGCGCGACCATCATCGTGGAGGATTCCGAGGTCTCGCGCCAGTCGAGCGGCATGTGCTACAACGGGACGCTGATCTATAAGGACTGCGATCTGACCACGGAGGGCACCCGCACCGGCCGCAGCCACAGCTCCGACTTCTTCTCCGGCGTGACCGTGTACGACGGCTGCACCATGAACAAAAACGGCATGCCCGAGGCGTCGGCGGACGGCTCCGGCGAAATGGCACCCACCGCCTTCAACGACGAGGCGGCGAGCCTGTACATCGTCAACTGCCCGTACTACGGCGACGGCTTCGGCTGCATGACCGGCGTGGCGACGGCCTATGTGGAAAACAGCACGCTCGACGCGACGCCCTTCAGCTTCACGAACAACACCTCCGAGCTGACCGACGTGACGTCCTTCGTCGTTTACGACAGCGACGTCCGCTTCGGCGCCGGCATCTGCACGCTGGTCAAGGAGGCCCGCGTGGACGGCCGCTTCATCGACTGCGGCGAGATCGAACTGGGCGACACGCTGCCGAGTGGCTACGACATCACGATCGAGGGCGCGGAATTCGGGACCTACAGCTCCCTGCGCCTGCGTCTGGACGGCACCACCTTCTCCCGCGCGCTGAAGGTCTATGTCGCGCCCGGCTGCGAGCTGATCGTGGAGGCGGCGCCCGGCACCGAGCTGCCCGAGATCATTCAGGACACGACCCAGACCCGCGATGTGAGATCCTATGTGATGCAGCAGTCCATGCCCGGGACCGGCTACTTTGATTCCCCGAACACCGGCTCCGTGGTCGTGCGCACCGTGGACTGGAACAACGCGTGATCTCAAACGCATGAGCAAAACCGCATGAACGAAGGCGGGCGTCTCCACGGAGACGCCCGTTTTTTCGCTTCCGGGCATATTGACGCTTTACAAAAGGGAGAGAATGGATTTATAATAAAAATTGCCAAAAAATATGAACAGGAAGGGACCAAAATGAAGAAATTTCACAAGATTCTGGCGCTGCTGACGGCGGCGGTCATGCTGCTTGGCGTCGGCGCGTTCGCCGGCTCCGGAGAAGCCGGCTCGGCCAGCGGCTTCCGCCCGGCGCCCACGAGCACGCTGGCGCAGAACGTGGAGGACATGGCAAACTTTGCCGGCATATCCATCGTGGCCGGCGCGGCGGCGCAGGATAAAACGGCGGTCCGCGCGGCCGAGGTGACGGCAAACGCCGTCCGCGGCGCCGACGTCCGCTACGATGAGATCGGCGACTGGGACGGCGCGGAGAGCTTCGGCCGCTTCGGCATGGTCCTTTCCGGCGAGGACGAAACGCCGTTCATTGTCGGCGGGAGCGAGACGCCGTATGAGGTGGACGGAAGCGCCTACAACAGCGTGTTCATTCTCGGCGCGGCCGATCGGAACGAGAAAAACGCGGGCGGCGGAAGCGAGCTGCGCGACGACAAGAACGCCAAGGAAGGCGCGGAGGGCGCCGGCATCTACGCCGATATGCCCAGCATGGAGTTTGACCACATCTATGTCTCCACCGACGGCTACGGCCGCAGCGCGCTGCATCTGACGAAGGACGTGCAGGAGGCGGTCGTGCACGATTCGACCATCATCGCCACCGGCTCCAACGGCGTCGATTCCTCCGCGCCCGGCGTCATCTGCATGTTCGCCAGCTCCCGCCCGGTGCTGAGCGAATCGAGCGGCCGGGTCTATTTCTACAACAGCGATCTCATCAGCTCCGACTGGGGCGTCTATTCGCTGGACGGCTGCTACGGCTCGAACGTTTACATCGTGGACTGCTATTCCGAGAATACCTACGGCGGCTACAGCATGTACACGCTCGGCGCGACACCCGGCCAGGAGAACACCTGCTGGTTCTACGGCTCTTACGCGGCCTCGGCGCAGTTCGGCGCGATCGTCTGCGCCGCCGGGCGCATTTACACGGGCGCGCTGTCCGATGCGCCGGAGGAGGCGCTGGCGCGGCTTGACGGACGGGAGCTCCGCCCGGCGACGATGTACAACGGCTGGAGCTATCTCGGCGGGCGCACGAACGCCGTGACGATGCAGGCGGATATCTCCGGCGCGTCCACCGTGGGCGTGCTGGATGCGAAGCACACCGTTTTCGACACCACCGCCGTGCTTGACCGCGACGGCGAGCCGTTCATCGACACGATGGACATTTACGATTACAAGGACGACGCGGCCATCGGCGCGGCGCACTACTTCCTCAACTACATCCACGGCGCGGCCATCTGCGTGCGCAGCGAGAACGTGGATCTGACGCTGGACGACTGCCTTGTGTTTTCCGCGAACGACCGCGCCATCCAGACCGTCGTGGGCTACGACGACATGGCCAACGGCATCCGCGTGCCCGACGGGACGGAGTATTACGGCCAGAACGTGACGATCCGCGACATGGCGCTGACGGGCGATATCCTGCACGAGGACTACCAGCGCAAGATGGTTCTGAGCCTGGAGGACGCCGAGCTTTGCGGCGCGGTCGTTTCCGGCACGCGCGCGGCGTGGCAGAACGGGATCGAGACGCTGGTCGACGAGCAGTGGAGCGAGGAGGACGAGGCGCTCGGCCACTCCCGCGAGGCCATCGTTTCCGCGCTGTGCTACAACGAGCAGTACGAGACGGTATGGGGCGTGCGCATGAGCATGGACGGCGATTCGAGCTGGACCGTGGCGGGCAATTCGAGTCTGTACAGTCTGACGCTGGCGGACGGCGCGCAGCTGCGCGCACCGGCCGGCCATGAGCTGGAGATCTATGTGGACTGCGAGATGGACAACGAGGATCTGTTCTACGACCATACCGGCGGCACGCGCGTGGAAACGCTCGCGCCGGGCGAATACACCGGCGTTGTGATCCTGGTGAAATAAGAAAACAAGAAAAGAGGCGCGTCCCGGAAAAAACCGGGACGCGCCTCTTTCGGCTTTGTTATATCCAGAGCGCTTCCGCCTTCGGCCGCGGGGGGATGTTCGGATAGCGCTCTCCATCGGGCCAGCCGGCCATCATGCAGCACTGCATGGAGCTGCCGTCCGGAATGCCGAGAAGCGCGCGCAGCGCCGGGGACTGGTTCGTGATGCTGCGCAGATAGCCGCCCCAGCAGCAGCCAAGTCCCTGCTCCTCCAGCAGCATCTGCACGGTGTGCATGGCGATGACGGTATCGACGCAGGGGTTGAGCGCGTTGTCCGGGCTCCAGCCGATGAGCACCAGCGGCGCGTGCCCCGTGAGAAGATCGAGGCCCTTTTCCGCCAGATACAGAAGCTCCGGGTTCTGGCCGCTCTCGCGGCAGAAATCCAGCGCGCTGTCCGCGACCTTCCGGCAGCTTTCCGGCCCGTAGATCACGGTCCAGCGGTTCGCATGGCGGTTTTTCCCGCTGGGGGCGTACTGGGCGCAGTCGAGCGCGCGCTGGATCAGCGCGCGGGCGGGCGGCTCGGGCTTGAATTTGCGGATGGAGCGCCGCCGCATAAACAGCGCCTCCAGCGTATCGTCCGGCACGGGGACGGCCCCCTCGCCGTCCAGCGTCACGGCGCCGGCAGGGCAGGCGGCGACACAGTGGCCGCAGGCGATGCAGCGGATGCGGCCGCCCGTCACGGGCGCGCCGTCGCGCATGCGGATGAAGCCGGTGCTGCAGCCTGCGGCGCAGCGGCCGCAGCGGCGGCATTTTTCGGGATCGATGCGAATTTCGTGCTCCATGGGGGGGACCCTCCTTTGTCGGCGGCATAGTATGGTCGGGCGGGCGCGCTTGTCAAAGCGCGGCGGCTGTGGTAGACTGCGGGGGAAGGGAGTGGTGCCGGTGAAACCGGTCGTTTGTGTGTCGTCCCGGCTGCGGGACGAGGGCGGCGGGCGCTATGAGCTTGGCCGAGGCTATTGCGAAAAGCTGCTGGAAGCCGGCTGCGTCCCGGTCATACTGCCGTTTTCGCCGCGGGAGGCGGCGGAGGAGCTGCTCGCGCGCTGCGACGCGCTTTTGCTCTCCGGCGGCGAGGACCCGGACCCGGCGCTGTACGGCGCGCAGAAGGAGCCGGCGTGCGGCGCGGTGTGCCGCGAGCGGGACGACTTTGAGCTGACGCTGCTGGCGCTGGCGGAGCGGCGGGCGATGCCGGTGCTCGGCATATGCCGCGGCGCGCAGATAATGAATGTGTATTACGGCGGGACGCTGGTGCAGGATATCGAAAGCCGGCTGGCGCTGCCGGCAAAGGTGCACAGCCCCGGCCATTACGGTCCGGCGCACACGGTAACGGTGCAGCCCGGAACGCGTCTGGCCTCGATATTCGGCGCGGGGCCGCTGAGCGTCAATTCAAACCACCACCAGTGCGTGGAAACGACGCGCCTGACCGTGGCGGCGCGGGATGAAAACGGCGTGGCCGAGGCGATCGAGCTTGCGGGCGAACGCTTTGTTCTCGGCGTGCAGTGGCACCCGGAGCGTCTGGACGACGGGCGGCTGTTTGCAGCGCTGGCTGCGGCGTGCGGAAAAGGCAGGGCGCGATAAGCCCTGCCCGTCCGGCTTTATTTTCCCTTTCGCACGAGCCGCTGCATCACGAAGCGGTCGTCCGAAAGCTTTTCCAGCGAAATGTCATATTCCCGGCGCAGAAAGCGGGAGAACTTCTCCTTGTCGAGACAGTTCCGGTACTGCTTGACGAACTGCTGCACGTTCCAAAGCTCATACCGCAGCTTCTTGCCGTACAGCAGCAGCCCGAACAGCAGCGAAACGATGATGGCCGGGACGACGACGCCGTGGCTCGGCTCCATGAGCCGGAGGGCGGCGAAAACCGTGGCCGCAAGCGTGAGCAGGAGGACGATGAGTGTTCCGACAAGGCGGCCGCGGACGGTGTTGGCATAGGCCGGGTCCTCGAACACGCCGTACTGCAGGAGCTTTTTGCTGAAGGGCCGGTAGAAACGGAAATAGCTGACGAGATGGATGATGGCGTTGGCCAGACCGAAATAAACGATGAGGACGGTCAGGACCATATAGAGGACGAGCTGGACAGTGGTCATATACAGGCGCCTCCTGAAACAAGGATATTTTCAGTATATCATAACATGGACAAGTTTTTCAATTCCTGCTACAATATAGTTATAAGAATTTTTCGTATGAGGTGATTGCTATGCTCAGGGAGCGGATCATTGAATGGACGCAGGCGCACAGAGAGGAATTCGCCGCCGATCTCGGAAAGCTGATCGCCGTGCGCAGCGTGCGCGGCGAGGCGCAGGACGGCATGCCCTTCGGCCCCGGCCCGGCCGAGGCGCTGCGGGTCGGTCTGGCGCTGTGCGAGAGCTACGGTCTGGCCGTGAAGAATTACGAAAATTATGCCGGCTCCGCCGATCTGGCGGCGGATAAGCCCCCCATGCTGGACATACTGGCGCATCTGGACGTGGTCGGCGAGGGCGACGGCTGGGACACGGATCCCTATACGATGGTGCTCAAGAACGACGGCTGCCTGTACGGCCGCGGCGTGTCCGACGACAAGGGCGGTCTGCTGGCCGCGGCCTACGCCATGCGCTGCGTGCGGGAGCTGGGCCTTCCGCTGCGGCACAACTGCCGGCTCATCCTCGGCTGCGACGAGGAGACGGATATGGAGGACACGCGCCACTACTATCTGAAAAACAAGCCGGCCCCCTGCACGACCACGCCGGACGCCAACTGGCCGGTGTGCAACGTGGAAAAGGGCTTTTACCGGCCGGAATTTTGCATGAGCTTCGCGCCGGAGACGGCGAGCCCGCGCGTGGTGGAATACCGCGGCGGCTTCCGAATCAACGTCGTTCCGACGGACGCCTCGGCCGTGATCGCCGGCATGGACGAGCTGGCGCTGCGCACGGCGCTGCTTCCGCTGGCGGCGGAGCTGGATGTGAGCTTCGACGTGGAGCCCTGTGCGAAGGGCCTGCGGCTGACGGTCCACGGACGCGGCTGCCACGCGGCGATGCCGGAGACGGGCAACAACGGAAACACCGCGCTCCTCCGGCTTTTGTGCGAGCTTCCGCTGGCCGACTGCGCCTGCACGCGCGCGCTGGCGGCGCTCAACGCCGTCCTGCCGCACGGCGACTGGTCGGGCCGGGCAGCCGGGATCGCCCAGAGCGACGAGCTTTCCGGCGAGCTGACCTGCTCGTTCACGCAGCTTGAATGCGACGAGGAAAAGCTTTGGGGCGTGTGCGACTGCCGCGTGCCGCTGTGCGCGGACGACGAAAACTGCCGCCGGCGCTTTGAGGAAAAGCTCGTGCCGCTGGGCTTTGAGGTGTCGGGCGAGATGCTGCCGGGCCACTATACGCCGGCCGAGGGCGAGTTTATCCAGACGCTTCTGCGCAACTATGAGCTGTACAGCGGCAAAAAGGGCTACTGCTATTCCATGGGCGGCGGCACCTACGTCCATCACATTCCCGGCGGCGTGGCCTTCGGCACGGAGCCGCCCGATTTTGACACGCGCATGCACGGGGCGAACGAGCGCATCCCGCTCGACGAGCTTCTGCGCTGCACGGAGATCTATGCCGGCGTCATCGCGTCGCTGTGCGGGGAGGCGGAATAAATGGGACTGCTGGAGCGCTTTGAGCGCTATGTGAAGGTGTGGACGACAAGCGACGAGGACTGCGAGCAGACACCGTCCACGCAGCGTCAGTTCGATCTGGCGCGGATGCTGGCGGAGGAGCTGCGCGAAATGGGCGTGGCGGACGCCGTGTGCGACGAGCACTGCTATGTCTACGGCCACATCCCCGCGACGCCGGGCTGCGAAAAAGCGCCGCGCCTGGGCTTTATCGCCCATATGGACACGGCGGATTTCAACGGCCGCGGCGTGCAGCCGCGCGTGATCGAAAATTACGACGGGAAAAAGCTGACGTATCCGAACGGTCTCGTGCTCGACCCGCGGGAATTCAGCCATCTGCGGCGGCTGAAGGGCCGCACGATCATCGTGACGCAGGGCGACACGCTTCTCGGCGCGGACGACAAGGCCGGCGTCGCGGAGATCATGGAGCTGGCGCAGGAGCTGACCGCGTCCGACCGGCCGCACGGCCGCATCTGCATCGGCTTCTGCCCGGACGAGGAGACCGGCCGCGGCACGGCGAAGTTCGATCTGGAGAAATTCGGCGCGGATTACGCCTATACCGTAGACGGCGGCGAGGAGGGCGAGATCAGCTGGGAATGCTTCAACGCCGCCGCCGCGCACGTTGAGGTTATGGGAAAGTCCATCCACCCCGGCGAGGCCAAGGGGCGGCTGCGCAATGCGTCGCTCATCGCCATGGAGATAAACGCCATGCTTCCGGCGGCCGAGCGGCCAGAGCTGACCGAGGGGCGCGAGGGCTTTTTCGGTCTGATGCACATGGAGGGCTCCGTGGAGCGCGCGTCGCTGGATTACATCGTGCGCGACCATGATGCCGGACGCTTCGACGAAAAGCTCGACACGCTGCGCCACATCGTCAAAACGATCAACGAGCGCTGCGGCGAGGAGTGCGCGTCGGTCACCATCCGCGAGCAGTACCGCAATATGCGCGAGGCGCTGGCGGGACACGAGCATCTGGTGGAAAACGCGAAAAAGGCAGCCAAGCGGGCGGGCGTCCGTCCGATCGTTCTCCCGGTGCGCGGCGGAACGGACGGCGCGGCGCTGTCGTTCATGGGACTGCCCTGCCCGAATCTGGGCACCGGCGGCTGGTGCTATCATGGGCCGCTGGAGCATATAACGGTCGAGGGCATGGAGAAGGCTCTGGAGATACTCCGGCAGCTCACGGCTCTTTACGCGGAGGGATAAGATGGATCGGAAGAAAGCGATGGTACTGTATTATGCGCTGGCGGTCGTCGGCTTTGTCATGATGGCGGCCGGCTGCATCGGCTACAGCAAGCTGTGGCTCGCGGCGGGCATTGTGCTCATGGTCCTGTGCACGATGGTCAGTCTGAAATGGAACCGCTGCCCGCACTGCGGGATGCGTCTGGGTACCTGGCGGACGCTCAATACCTGCCCCGGCTGCGGCGAATCCCTGACGGGCGGCGGAACGGACGGGAACGGGGACGGCGAACCGTAAAAAACACGGGCGTGCCCGGCACGCCCGCGATCGCGGTCAGAATATATCCGTGTGCTCCCGCGCCCATTCGCCGAACACGGCGTCGTAAAGCGCGCGGAGCTCCCGGCGCAGCAGGCCCTCATTGAGCGCCGGCGCGGGGGAATACAGGCGGCAGCGATAGTCTCCCACCCGTGTGCGAAGACCGGTGTCGTGCCAGCCGCAGCGCTCATAAAAGGCCGCGCGGCGCGCGCACAGGACGGCCGCTTCGCCGCCGGCCGCCTCCGGGTCCTCCACCTCGGCGACGAGCGTGGGGCCAAAGCGCTCCTTTTCGGTCAGCAGCGTCAGAAAGCGGCGGCCGAGACCGCGGCCGCGCCGGCCGCCGGGCACGGCGAAAAAATCCAGAAGCTCGATCGAGAGCGCCGGCGGGTGCTGGATATAGGCATAGCCGGCCAACTCGCCGTCTTCAAACGCGCCCAGCATGCGGCATATTCCCTCGCTGTGCAGCCGTTCCAGACAGGCAAAGCTTTTCGGTTCGGTCGGCGGGATGTCGCGGAGGATGTGGCCGTCGTATACCTCGCGGCGCTCCTCCGGCGTCAGACTGCGCAGAAACATACCGATACCCCCTTTTTTTCAGTATAGCATAGAGAAACGGAATTTGTAATATTTTTATGGAACAGACAAGAGGTATCCGAAAATACATAGGCGACCGGGCGTTTTACCGCCTGGCGCTGGGCGTTATGCTGCCCATCATCCTGCAAAATCTCATCACGAGCTTTGTGTCGCTGCTCGACAACATCATGGTCGGCCAGTGCGGCACGGCGGCGATGAGCGGCGTGGCCGTGGTGGGGCAGCTCATGTTCAATTACATGGTCATCATCTTCGGGACGGTGGCCGGGCCGGGCATTTTCTGCGCGCAGTACTTCGGCGCGCGGGACGAGGGAAGCCTGCGCGCGGCGTTCCGCTGCAAGCTTGGTATGTCGCTGGCGGTCGCGCTCGTGTGCATGGGTGTGATCTCCCTTTGGGGCGGCGAGCTGGCGGGCCTTTTCCTCAACGGCGAGGAGGCGGCGCGCGCCGAGGTCATGGCCTATGCCATGGACTATGCGAAGGTCATCGTCTGGATGATGATCCCCTTCGCCGTGGCCAGCGCCTATTCGTCCACGCTGCGTGAAACGGGGCAGACCGTCGTGCCGATGGCCGCGTCGATCGCGGCGGTGATCATCAACCTGTTTCTCAACTGGGTCCTGATCTTCGGAAAGCTCGGCGCGCCGGAGCTTGGCGTGGTGGGCGCGGCCTGGGCCACGGTGGCCTCGCGCGTGGCGGAGGCCGCCATCAACGTGATCTACAGTCACTGCCGCCGCGACCGGCTGCTGTTCAGCAAGGGCTTCTTCGGCCGGCTGCCGGTGCATCCGGGGCTGTTCGGCCATATCCTCAAGCGCAGCCTGCCGCTGTTTTTCAATGAATTCCTCTGGTCGACGGGCTGCTCCGTCGTCATGCAGGTATATTGCAGCCGCGGGCTGGTCGTCGTGGCCGCGCTGAACATCGCCTACGTCATCTCCGACCTGTTCCAGATGGCGGCCTTCTCCACGGGCAACACCATCGGCATCATCGTCGGCCAGCAGCTCGGCGCAGGGGAACTGGACCGCGCGGTGGATACGGACCGCAAGCTCATTGCTTTCGGCCTGCTTGTGGCGCTGATTCTGGCGGGACTGATGTGTCTGATTGCGCCGCTGTTCCCGCAGCTTTACAACACGACCGAGGAGGTGCGGGCGCTGGCCTGCCGGCTGGTGCTGGTGATGGCGGCGGTGCTGCCGTTCGGAACGCTGGCCCACGCCGGGTATTTCACGCTGCGCTCCGGCGGAAAGACGGCGATAACCTTCATTTTCGACAGCGGCTTCATGTGGCTGGTGAACATTCCGGCGGCCTGGTGCGCGTCGCATCTGACGGACTGGAACATTCTGCTGGTCTATGCCGCGTCCAACTCCACCGATCTGCTCAAGGCGGCCATCGGGCTTATCCTTGTTCGCAGGAAGATATGGGTCAACAATCTTACGGAAAAGGGGATCAAAGATGCTGGATAACACAAAAACCTACGCCCTGGCGCTGGAGGGCGGCGGCGCGCGCGGCGCGTATCAGGTAGGCGTGTGGAAGGCGCTGGCGGAAAAGGGGATCGGCTTCAACGCGGTCTCCGGCACCTCCGTCGGCGCGCTCAACGGCGCCATGTTCGCCATGGGCGAGCTGGACAAGGCGATGGATATATGGCAGAATATCGCCTTTTCCAAGGTCATGAACGTGGACGAGGAGCTGCTGTCGCGCATCGTGGAGCGGCGGATCGAAAAGACCGATCTGGCACAGGTGCAGAAAATGCTTCTGAACACGGCGCTCAACCGCGGCATCGACGTGCAGCCTCTCCGCCGGTGGATACGCGAGGTGGTGGACGCGGAGCGGATCGCGCATTCGCCCACGGAGCTGTTCATCACGACCTTTTCGCTGACCGACCGGAAGGAGCTGGTGCTGCGGGCGCGGGATCTGACGGAGGAGCAGCTTTACGATATGCTGCTGGCCAGCGCCTATCTGCCGGTGTTCCACAAGGAGCCGCTGGGCGGCAAGCGCTATATGGACGGCGGTGTGGCGGACGTTCTTCCGCTGGACGCGCTGCTCGATGCGGGATACCGCGATATCATCGCCATCCGTCTGCACGGCTTCGGCGTGGAAAAGCGCATTGAGATACCCGACGACGCGAACATCGTGTACATCGAGCCGTCGGAGCATCTGGGGAGCATACTGAATTTTGACGCCGAGAACAGCCGCCGCAACATCATCCGCGGCTACATCGACGGACTTCATGCCATCCAGAGCTGAAGCGGCCTGACCCGGCACCGAACGGCCATGGGCGGCATAGAATACAGAAATACAGCGAACAGGCGGCGGCAGTGCCGTGCGCCGGGCCGTATGGCAGCGGTTTGAAAAAACGGCGGGACAGCTTCGACTGTCCCGCTTTGTCTATCAAGAGTGCTTTGAGGCCGGGCGGAGCGGATCGGCCCGGCGGTTCAGGAAGGAGAGATCGGAATGAAACAGGAGGGGCTTGCGCGGCGCGTGTCGCTGGTGGGGCTGATCGCCAACGCGGGGCTGGCCGTGATGAAGCTGCTGGCCGGGATACTGGCGCACAGCGGCGCGATGATATCCGACGCGGTCAACTCGGCCTCCGACGTGCTGTCCAATCTGATCGTCATGGCGGGGCTGGCCGTCGCGGGACGGAGCGCGGACCGCGAGCATCCCTATGGCCACGACCGTTTTGAGTGCGTGGCGAGTCTTCTGCTGGCGTTCATCCTGTTCGACACCGGCGCGCTCATCGGCTATCGGGCGCTGCGCGATATCATCACCGGCGCGTATGCGCAGTCCGAGGCGCCGGGCGTGCTGGCGCTGGCGGCGGCGCTGGTGTGCATCGTGGTCAAGGAATGCCTGTACCGCTATACGATCGCGGCGGCACGGCGGCTGAACAGCGTGGCGCTGCGCGCGAGCGCGTGGGATCACCGAAGCGACGTTATCAGCTCGGCCGGCGTGCTCATCGGCGTTGCGGGCGCGAGACTTGGCTGCCCGCTGCTCGAGCGCCTGGCCAGTCTGCTGATCTGCCTGTTCATCGTCAAGGCGGCGGCGGATATATTCCGCGAGGCGGTGGCCAAAACGGTCGATCAGGCCTGCGGCGCGGAAACGGAGGCGCGGCTGCGCCGCGTGATCGGGGAGCAGCCGGGTGTGTGCGGGATCGACCTGCTGCACACGCGCCAGTTCGGCAGCGGCCTGTACGTTGATGCGGAGATCGCGGTAGACGGCGCGCTGGATCTGCGGCAGGCGCACGCGATCGCCGAGCGCGTGCACGACGCGGTGGAGGCGGCGGAGCCGTCCGTCCGCCACTGCATGGTGCACGTCAATCCGGCGAAGACTGCGCCGGAGGAATAAGGGAGTGCGTCCCGCATAAAAAACTCCGGGGATCATCTGATCCTCGGAGTTTTTGATTGGGGCAATATTACTCGACGAAGTCGTCGGACTGGGTGTAGGCGTCGGCTTCCATGCCGGCCATACGGCCGGAGTTGAGCGCCCAGCTCATCGTGGAGCCGGGGTTATAGAAGCAGTACTCACCGCCGAAGACCACGTTCGCGGTGTCGGTGCCGCAGGCATACAGGCCGGGGATGGGCTCCTCGGTCTCGGCCTTGAGGACCTGCATGTTGTGGTTGACCTTGATGCCGCCGAGAGAGCCGTAGCCGGAGGGGAAGTGGCGGGCGACATAGAACTTCTCGCCGGTGATCGGGCGCAGCCACTTGGAGGGCTTGCAGAAGTCGGCGTCGTAGCCGCCGGCGAAGCTGTTGTAGCGCTCAATGGTCTTGACGAGGTTCTTGTAGTTGATGCCGGTGACCTTCGCGACCTCCTCCAGAGAGCTGCACTCATAGAAGTTCTGCTCCATGGGCTGACTGTCGTCGTCGTACTTGACGTCGATCACGCCGTCAAAGACGGAGTTCTCGGCGGCGCTCTTCGCGCCGGAGAAGAACAGGTCCTTCTCGTAATCCCACTTGTCGAGGGTCTTGATGGCGTGGTGGTAGGTGATGTAGTCAAGGCCGTGCTTCTTCATGTAGTCGATGCCGTCCTGGCCGATGATGGAGAAGGCGCGGTGGCCGGTCTGCGCGTTGATGGCGTTGCCGGTGTAGGTGGTGTTGTTCATGATCTGCTCGTTGATGATACGCTCGCCGTGGATGTTGACCATGATGGTGGAGGGCTGGCGCATGGCTTCGGACAGGGTCTTGAACACGTCGGTGGTGCCGGGGGTGTTGTAGGTGACTTCCATGGAGATGGGGGCCTTCGCGCCGCCGGCCGTCCAGGCGAGATTGATGCCGTCGCCGTCCAGGCCGGGGATGCGGAACGTGAACATATCCTTGCCCCAGGTGAAGCCGAGGTATTCCTTGATCATTTCGACGTTGTTGCCGATGCCGCCGGTGCCGATGATGCAGGCGGAGCAGTCGCACTGGATCTCCTCGCCGTTTTCATCCTCGGCGATGACGCCCAGGATCTGGCCCTTGTCGCCCTGAATGAGCTTCTTGGCCGGGGTGCGGAAGTGGAAGTCCACGCCGAGGCTGGTGGCGTAGTCGGTCATGAGCTTGACCATGTGGCTGGCCTGACGCTCCGTGGGCTTGTTGACGCCGGGGAGCTTGATCATGTGCTGCGTGCAGTGGCTGTCGCAGAAGTACTTGTACACGCCCAGAAATTCCACGCCGAAGTTCTCGACCCAGTCGACGGTGGAGGCGGACATGTTGAACCAGCGGCGGACGGTCTGCGCGTCGGCCTTCCAGTGGTTGTACTCCATGGTGAACTTGAAGGCGTCGTCCTTCGACCACTCATACATCTGGTCGCGCTGATATTTCGATTCCACGGCGAAGAAGGCCATGCCCATGTTGGCGGCGCCGCCGGTGGTGCCGCTCTTTTCAAAGACGACGACAGACGCGCCTTTTTCGGCGGCCTGGGTCGCAGCGGTCATGCCGGAAAGGCCGCCGCCGATAACGCAGATGTCACATTCAAGGTGCTTCATAGTTTGTAATTTTCCTCCAGAAATGTTTACATGGGAAACGGTCCGGCCTGTGGCCGGACCATCTCCGTTATGGGTTTACTCCTTGGTGTCGATGCGGATGTAGCCGTCGAGATCCTTCATGATCGTCTCGGGCAGCTCCAGATCGGAGCCGTCGGGCATCTTGCCGACGACCTGGGTCTTGCCGCCGCCCTCGGCGGTGCCGATCATCAGACCGCGGGCGCCCTCGTAGCGGCCGGTGCCGCCGACGATGACGTTGACCAGAACGTCCTGACGGGTGTACTCGGAATTGTAGACGATGCACTTGCCGGGATCCTTGCCGCGCACGGCGAACATGCCGTCCCAGGCGTAGATATCGCCGTCGGGCATACGGTAGATGCAGAACAGATCCGTCTCGAAGTTCTCCATCCAGTCGTCGGTGAAGAACTTGTCAAGCGGGAACTGCTTGGCTTCCTCGCACATGTTGTCGGGAGGGCAGGCCATGCCGTAGTATTCGCTGGGGCCAAAGGGATGGAACCAGCCGATGCCGGAGTGGATGGTCAGACCGCCGTTCGGCCAGGTTTTGTAAACGCCGTAGCCGGCGTGATAGTTCATGCGGGCATGGAAGACCTCGCCGTGCTCCTTGGCGGTCAGCTCGGGCTCCTTCTTTTCCTCCTCGGCGGGCGCTTCGGCCGGAGCGGCCTCAACGGGCGCGGTCTCTTCCGCGGCGACGGGCTCGGCCGGCGCGGTCTCCTCCGCGGCGGGAGCGGCTTCCTCGGTCACGGGAGCCGGAGCAACGGGCGTTTCTTCTTCTTTTTTCTTTTTACCAAACAGACCCATGATTAACCTCCAGAATTATTCAGCAGCGGGCTCGGTGTTGTTGGCGAAGGCGCGGTCGGCGGCCATCGCGTCGGGGATCTTGCGCATCATCCAGGTGGCGATCAGGCCGATGGCGATAACGATAATGCAGATGCCGTAGGCCAGGACGCCCTTGCCGCTCTGGATCAGGGCGGCCATCATGTAAGCGGACAGCGCCGAGGGAACGAGCTGAATGGCCATGATGATGCGGTTGGCGGACTGATACTCGCGGCGGCCGTAGGCGTAGGTCATGGAAGCGGGGTGCATGGTGGGCACGCCGCCGGTCATGCAGGCAACGCCGAAGCCCCAGGCGATCTCCATGGCGACATTGCCGCCTTCGGGCATGAGCATGAGCATCAGGACGGGGATCAGCTCGGTCAGGCCGAGAAGCAGGGAGGCCTTGATGGTGCCGAACTTATCGTCGATCCAGCCGAAGACATAGCTCATGAAGATGCCGAGGATAGCGCCGACGGACAGCCACTTGGTGGCGGCCAGCCACACGGTGGGCGCGGGGGACGCGCCGGACATAAAGGCAGGGTCAAGGCTCATGAAGCGCACGGCCATGGAGCTCATGCAGCAGTTGATGATGAACTGGAACGCGCCGTAGGAGACGATGAGCAGCCACGCGCGCTTCTCGGAAAGAACCTGCTTGACAGTCAGATGGACCTCGGGAGCGCCGTCGCCCTCGGACTTCGGGGCGGAATCCGCGCCGTCGGGGAACAGGCCGACTTCCTCCGGCGTATCGCGCAGGAAGAAGCGGGTGCAGATGGCGATGGCCACGAGAACGACCGCGACGCCGACGTAGAACAGACGGTAGTCGCCGTTCCACTGGGTAGCGATGAGGTTGGAGATGCCGCCGACGCCGATGACGGAGAACAGGGGGGAGCCGAGGGTGACGATGCCGAGGACACGGCCGCGGTATTTGATGAACCAGCTGGCGGCAAGCTGGAAGCCGGCCATCTGGAAGCACATGCAGCAGCAGCGAAGCACGAGGCTGGAAAGGCTGAACAGCAGGAAGTTGCCCTGGCCGCCGTTGATGGCCAGACCGTTCGCGCCCACGATGCCCACGCAGCCCAGGGCGCAGAGCATGATGCAGGGGATGAGGGTCTTGCGCACGCCGTGCTTCATGAAGAGCGTGCCGTAGATAAAGGTCAGAACGATGCAGGCGAACTCACCGACGGTGCGGCCGATCTGGATCTGAGAAGCCGTCCAGCCGCTGTAAGCCGTGATGATGTTGTAGTGGTCGTTCTGCAGGCCGGAGTACATGAACATGAAGATGATGCCGAGAATGTTGAACGCGATCGCGTACGCGCCAAACTTTTTGTTCTTGAACATTACGCTTTCCTCCTAATTATTTCGTTGCAGTGGAGCGGTTTTCTCTCAGTTGAGGGGATCGGTATGGACTTCGTCCTTCTTCTTTTTCCCGAAGGAAAGCATGAGGATGGCGCCGACAACGATAATGACGACCACGAGTGTGAGGCACATGGAGGTCCAGTTGTAGGCGTTGGGGTCGTAGTTGGGGTTGGCGACCTCGGTCTCGGCCGCGGCGGGTTCGCCGCTGGCTTCACCGGAGGGCTCGCCGGAAGCTTCCCCGGAAGGCTCGCCGGAGGCGGCCGGCGTGCTGACCGCGGCGTAATCCTCCGCGGAGGCGGGGGCTATGGCGCCGCAGACGGCGCAGACCTTCGTGCCGTAGCTGATGATGGAGCCGTCCTGCCCGACGACGGAGTCGTTCTGGTAGACGTACTGATGCTCGGGGGCGAGGATGACGTCCTGCTCAACGAGGCCGCAGCGGGCGCAGGTGCGGGTGATGCTGCCGTCGTGCGCGCAGGTCGCTTCCACGACCGTCTCGGTGAACTCATGGCCGAGCGCGGGGGTCTCGCTGCCCTTGACGGCGTAGCTGTCGCCGCAGTTGACGCAGGTCATCTGCGTGTAGCCGGCCGAGGTGCAGGTCGGAGCAACGACGGACTCGACGTAATTGTGGCCGGTGGCAGGGGTCACAATGGTCTGGACCGTCTCGCCGCAGTCGAGGCAGACGAGCTCTTCTTCGCCCTTTTCTTCGCAGCTGGCCGCCTTGACGATGACTCTCTCAAGATGCGTGTGGCTGCAGGTCGTATCCGCGGGTTCCGCGGAGGCGGCGAAGGCAGCCGTGCTGAGGAGCAGCATGCAAGCCAGAACGAAAACGAGTAGCTTTTTCATCTCTGATTCTCCTTTACAAATTAGAAATGCAATATGCTGGAAAGAATTTTATCACAAGTTTGATGATTTGCCAAGATAATTTCGCGTTACATTTTGGTTACTTTATATAACCATATCCATCCAATTCAAAATTTCCCTGTTGGCTCAGAGAGAGGCGGCCAGACGCAGGCTCAGCTCCATCATTTCCGTAAAGCTCGTCTGGCGCGCCGCCGCGTCCAGCGCCTCGCCCGTGATCACATGGTCGGAGACGGTGCAGATGGCCAGCGCCTGCCGGCCGGCGCGCGCGGCGTTCATGTAAAGGGCGGCGGCCTCCATCTCGATGGCCATGACGCCCATCTTGCCCCAGCGGGCGGCGGCGTACTCGCGCGGCTCAAGGTCGGACATGTCCGTATAGAACGTGTCGCTCGAAAGCAGGTTGCCGACGTGATAGCGCAGGCCCATCTCCTCGGCCAGCTTCACCGCGCCGGACAGGAGCCTCCAGCTCGCGATGGGGGCGAAGGCGCCGGGCAGACTGAAGCTGTGGGCGTAGTTGGAGTTGGTGCACGCGCCCTCGCCGAACACGAGATCGCGCACGCGGATGTCGGCGCCGATGGCTCCGGCCGAGCCGACGCGCAGGATATTTTCCACGCCGAAGACGTTGAACAGCTCGTGGCTGTAGATGCCGATGGAGGGCATCCCCATGCCGCTGGCCATCACGCTCACGGGCACGCCGCGGTAGCTTCCGGTGTAGCCCTGCACGCCGCGGACGTTATTGACCAGCCGCGGCTCGGTCAGAAAGTTTTCCGCGATGAACTTCGAGCGCAGCGGGTCGCCGGGCATCAGAACGGTCGGCGCGAAATCGCCCGGGCTCGCGTCGATGTGTGGGGTTGGGTAATCTGGCATGTATCAACTCTCCTTTTCCGATTTTCTTACCCCGCTATTGTAAGCGTATGCGCGGCCGCTGTCAAATAAAAAACGAATCTGCCTTTCCGAAAAGACAGATCCGTTTTCAAAGCGGGTTTTATGCAATATTAATTGTACGCGGTGCGCATGCGCCGTGCGTCACAGCGGCTGGTTCGGCATGCTCCACGCATGGTGATCCGTGTGCAGCAGGCGGTGCGATCTCTCGCCGAGCGGCTTGTCGAGGTATCTCTCGTACAGCAGCTTCACATCCGCGTTTTCGTGGCTGTAGCGAACGGCGGACTTTTTGTCCAGCCGCCAGAGCTCGTCGCCGCGTTCGGCGGCAAGCTCCTGCCCGTCCACAATGGGCTGGCCGCCGCCTCCGGCACAGCCGCCGGGGCAGGCCATGACCTCCACGAAATCGTATTCCGCCGCGCCGGCCTTGATAGCCTCGATGAGACGGCGGGTGTTGGCAAGGCCGCTCGTGACGGCCACGCGCACGTCGCCGGCGCCGGGGATGGGGAAGGTGGCTTCCTTCCAGCCCTTCATGCCGCGCACGGCGGTGAAGGCGTCCGGATCGGGGTTGCTGCCGGTCACGAGATAGTAGGCCGAGCGAAGCGCCGCGTCCATCACGCCGCCGGTCGCGCCGAAGATGACGGCCGCGCCGGTGCCGGTGCCGAGAGGCGAGTCGAAATCCTCCTCCGGCAGCGTGGCCGGGCGGATGCTCTTGGCGTGGAGCATGCGGGCAAATTCCCGCGTTGTGATGACCACGTCCACATCCGGGTCGCCGCAGGCGTCATGCATGGTGGGCAGCTCGCACTCGGATTTTTTGGACGAGCAGGGCATGACGGACACGCAGCAGATCTTGTGCGGATCCACGCCGATGCTCTGGGCGAAATAGCTTTTGGTCACGGCGCCGAACATCTGCTGAGGGCTTTTGGCTGTGGACAGATTGTCCGTCAGCTCCGGGTACTGGCCCTTGAGGAAGCGGACCCAGCCGGGGCAGCAGGATGTGAACATCGGCCAGGAATACTGATCCCGGTGGGTGAAGCGCTCGACGAACTCGCTGCCTTCCTCCATGATGGTCAGGTCGGCCGAGAAGTTGGTGTCGAATACATAATCGAAGCCGAGCCGGCGCAGCGCGGCGGCCATGCGCCGGGGGCTGGCGAACTCGCGGCTGACGCCGAAGCTCTCCGCCCAGGCGGCGCGGACGGCGGGCGCGACCTGCACAACGGTGACGGTCTCCTTGTCGTCGATCGCGTCGAGCACGCGCTGCGTGTCGTCGCGCGCCTGCAGCGCGCCGACGGGGCAATGCGTGATGCACTGGCCGCAGTAGGCGCAGTCGGAGCCCTTGATGGTGCGGTTGCCGGACACGTCCACGGTGGTGCGGCCGCCGGTGTTGGCCAGATCCCAGATGCCGAGCCCCTGTATCTTTTCGCACACCTGGATGCAGCGCATGCACTTGATGCACTTGGACTCGTTGCGGATAAGCGGAGCCGTCCGGTCCCACTCGCCCTCGTCGTAGCGGGTCTTGTAGGGCTGGTCCAGGATGTTGAGGCTGTTGGCCATGCGCTGCAGCGAGCAGTTGCCGCTGCGCGCGCAGGTGGGGCACTGGCAGTCGTGCTGGCTGAGGATGAGCTGAAGGTTCGTGCGGCGGGTGCGGCGGGCGCGCGTGGAGTCGGTGCGGATGACCATGCCCTCGAGCACCTGCGTGTTGCAGGCGGCCATCAGCCGGTCGTAGCCCTCGACCTCCACCACGCACACGCGGCATGCGCCGATCTCGTTGAGCTCCTTGAGATAGCAGAGCGTGGGAATGACGATGCCGGCCTTGCGCGCGGCGTCGAGTATGGTGGTCCCCTCCGGGACAGAGACGGTCTTGCCGTCGATATTCACGGTTACCATTTATCTTCCCTCCCTCCGCGGAACGCGCCGTAGCCGTAATGATCGCAGCGCAGGCAGCGGAACGTTTCGCTCAGCGCGCCCTGATCGGTCAGCCCGTGCTCGATGCAGTCGAAATCGCACTTGCGCTCAAAGGCGGTGCGGAAGGTCGTGTTGATGCGGCCCCAGGCGGGCGTGTTGTTGGCCGGGGCGTCGGGCACCTGCACGTCCACGGAGATGTCGTGATGGAAGCCGAGGAACTCGTCGATGTTCGCCGCGGCCACCTTGCCGCCGGCGATCGCGCGCACGGCGGTGGCGGGGCCGGTGACGCATTCGCCGCCGGCGAAGATCTTGCTGCCCGGCGCGATGACGCCGGTGGACTTCGCCACGAGCTTGCCGCGCTCGATGGCCAGACCGCCCTCCTTCAGGATGCCGGTCTCGACCCGCTGGCCGACGGCCAGCACGAACACGTCCGCCGCGATGCGCTCCTGGGGCAGATCGGCGTCCTTGGGCGTGGGACGGCCGGAATCGTCAAGCTTGGTGGACATCTGCGGACGCACCCAAAGCGCCGCGGCCCTGCCGTTTTCGTCGACCTCGATGTGGTCGGGGGCCTTGAGGCACACGAGCTCCGCGCCCTCCGCCAGCGCGCCTTCGACCTCCTCGGCCGCGGCGGTCATGTCGATCTGGCGGCGGCGGTAGACGCAGTAGACATTTTTCGCGCCGCAGCGGATGGCGGTGCGCGTGACGTCCATGGCCACGTTGCCGCCGCCGATGACGCAGACGGTCTTGCCCTTCAGATCGGGATAGTTTTCATCGCCGATGCCGCCGAGCAGCTCCACGGCGGAGATAACGCCCTCGGCGCCCTCGTTCGGGATGCGGGCGCTGGAGTGTCCCTGCGCGCCGACGGCGATGTAGACCGCGTCGTTCCGGTCGGCCAGCTCCGTGAAGCTCATCTCCGTGCCGATGTTGTAGTCGGTGTGGACCTCGATGCCGGTAGACAGGATGGCGCGGATGTCGCGGTCGAGCAGATCGCGGGGGAAGCGGTAGGCGGGAATGCCGTAGCGCAGCATGCCGCCAAGCTTTTTGTGCCGCTCGTAGATCGTGACCTGATGGCCCATCAGGCGCAGATAGTACGCCGCGGACAGGCCGCAGGGGCCGCCGCCGATGACGGCGACTTTTTTGCCGGTGTCGGGCGCGCAGGCGGGCACGGGCACCTCGTCGGCCTTGTCGACGGCGTAGCGCTTGAGGCCGCGGATGTTGACCGCGTCGTCGATCATGTTGCGGCGGCAGTGCGTTTCGCAGGGGTGCTCGCATATGTAGCCGCAGGCGACGGGCATGGGATTGTCCTTGCGGATGAGCTTGACGGCGTCGGCATAGCGGCCCTTGCGGATCAGGGAGATATAGCCGGGCACGTCCACGCTCGCCGGGCACAGCGTAACGCAGGGGACCGGCGCGGAGAACGAGCCGAGGCAGCGGTGCTTGTCGATGTGCTCGGCAAAGTCGGCGCGGTTGTTCTCCAGATTGGACAGCACCATCTGCGCCGGTTCGTAGCCGATGGCGCAGTCGGCGCTTTCAAGGATGGCGTAGGAGGTCTCGCGGATCAGGTCGATGGTGTCGGGTGTCGCGCGGCCGTCCAGGACCTCGGTCAGCAGCCTTTTGAGCTGGCTCAGGCCGATGCGGCAGGGAACGCACTTGCCGCAGGACTGGGTCAGACACATGGTGATGAAGCTGAGCGTGAGGTCAACGGGACAGATGCCCGGAGGGCTGGCGGCCAGACGCCGCGCCATATCGCTGTAGATCCGCTCGGCGTCCTTCTGGGACTTGCCGAAGCTTTTCAGGTCAAGCCGGCTCATGGAGTGTCACCTACACTTTCTGAATATATAAAATTTTCCTTCTCCTCCGGATGGCTGTACAAGCCATCATACAACATATATAAGCATAATGGGCTGATTTTGATTTGTAAAGAATAATCACCAAATTAACGATGAATCTTACGAATTCACACGATAACAAAAACGTATGCCCACAAAACCCAAAAAAGAAGCGAACCGGCAGAGAGGATTCCCTTCCGGTTCGCGCGCGTCCTTATTCGTATCCGTTCGGATTTTTCTGCTGCCAGTTCCAGCTGTCGCGGCACATTTCGTCCAGTCCGAGCTCCGCCCGCCAGCCGAGCAGCCGCTCCGCCTTGCCGGGGTCCGCCCAGCATTCGGGAACGTCTCCCTCGCGCCGCGGGGCGATGACATAGGGAATGGGAACGCCGGCCGCCCGCTCGAACGCCGCCACGAGCTGCAGCACGCTGCTGCCGCGGCCGGTGCCGAGATTGAACACCTCCGTCCCGCGGTGCGCGGCGGCCCAGCCAAGCGCGGCGACGTGGCCCCGGGCCAGATCGACGACGTGGATATAGTCGCGCACGCCGGTGCCGTCCGGCGTGGGATAGTCGTTTCCGAACACGCTCAGCCGCTCCCGCCGGCCGACGGCGACCTGGCTGATGTAGGGCATGAGGTTGTTGGGGATGCCGTTGGGCGCTTCGCCGATGAGGCCGGACGGATGCGCGCCGACGGGGTTGAAATACCGCAGGAGCACGACCGAGGTCTCCGGGTCCGTCGCGGCCCAGTCGCGCAGGATCTGCTCGATCATCAGCTTCGTCCAGCCGTAGGGGTTGGAGCAGGGGCCGACGGGGCTGTCCTCCGTCAGCGGCAGGGCTTTCGGCGTGCCGTACACCGTGGCGGACGAGGAGAAGATGATGCGGCGGCAGCCCGCCTCGTCCATGCACTGAAGAAGCGAGAGCGTGGAGCCGAGATTGTTGCGGTAGTACTTCAGCGGCTCGCGCACGGATTCGCCCACGGCCTTGAAGCCGGCGAAGTGCATGACGGCGTCGATCCGGTTTTCGGCGAAGACGCGGCGCAGGGCGCTGCGGTCGTTGATATCGATCCGATAGAAGCGGACGGCTTTTCCGCTGATCTGCTCGACGCGCGCGACGGCCTTTTCGCTGGCGTTGGACAGATCGTCCGCGATCACGGCCTCGTGGCCCGCGGCCAGAAGCTCCACGGCGCTGTGCGAGCCGATGTAGCCCGCGCCGCCGGTAAGTAAAACGGTCATAGTTTTTTTCCGCCTTTCCTGTTGATCCATGGTTGATCCGTAAGAGAACATAAGTGAATGATAGTACAAACGCGCGGCCATTGCAAGCGCGGCGGCCGCCGCGCGCGGCAAAAATGGAAAAAACAGTGCGGATTTAGCTTTACAAATACCGCCGGCGCACTTATTATAGGGGCAAGCGCTTTGCATTTGAAAAGCCAACATCGAAAGGAAAGGTGAATCCATGAAAAAAAGCGGAAAGATACTGGCGCTGCTGATGGTGCTGTGCCTGGCGTGCAGTCTGTGCGGCGGCGCGCTGGCGGCCTCCGGCGAACCCTCCGGCGAGCCCAGCGGCGAGCAGTTCGCCCAGATCGACAAGACCCATTGGGCCGGCTCGTCCGTGACGATCACCGGCGTTGAATACGACGGGGCCTACGCCGATCAGGACGGCAAGAGCTATGTCGATTCCACGCTGTTCGGCGCGGTCTCGAAGATATTCTATCAGGGCGGCGAGATCGCCGTGGACGACACGAAGTACACCGCCGTGCTCACGGTCGACGGCGTGCAGAAGGATCTGTTCAATATCGACGCGCCCACGACCTTCACCGGCGACGTGGTCATCACGCTCGCGGAGCTCGGCGACACGCAGGTCAACGCCGGCGCCCCCTTCGGCGCGGACAAGGCCGACGCGCTGTTCGGCGCGTTCCATTACACGCCCGCGGTGTATATCTCGGCCGGCGCGTACGACGAGGCGAAATCCGTCACGGCCGCGCAGCTTTCCGGCGAGATCAGCGACACCGAGACGAACGGACTGTCCGTCCGCTCCGAGGGCGATTATTTCTCCGCCATGTACATCACCGATTCCGATTATACCGTCAATGACGCCGACATCTATCTTTCCGGCAAGGGCGGCGACGATTTCAACGGCTGGGGCGCGGGCATCGTGGTGCTCGGCGATTCCAACGTGGCGATCAACCGCTCGAAGATCTACGGCACGGGCGTGCTGCGCTCGGGCCTGTTCACGTCCGGCAACGCGCAGGTGACGGTCAGCGACAGCGTCATCATCACGGAGAACGAGGAGGGCTTTGTCGCCTATGATACCGGCGATAACTACGCCGTTCCCATGATGCAGCAGTGCCCGTTCGCCATGGGTATTCTGGGCAACATTCGCGCCTCGCTTGCCTGCGGCGCCGGCTGCAACATCTTCACCAACTCCCTTGTCGCCTCCAACGGCTGGGCCGTGCTTTCGACCGACTCCGGCCGCGCCGGCGCGACGGCGCTCGTGGCCAATTCCATGGTCGCGGTGCTCGGCGAGGTGTCCGACTCCTCCGAGGAGATGCCGGACTACGATTTCACCTATGACGTCAACGGCGAGACCTGGTACGCCCGCGTCGGCCGCTACGGCGAGCAGAGCGGCTACATTGCCTATGCCGATTCCGGCGTTCTGGACTATGCCTACGGCTCCGCCTGGTACAGCCCCGACTATCTCGGCATCGTCACCTCCGGCACGCTCACCATGGCGGACGGCTGCTATGGCTGGAGCGACCGCATCGGCTTCATGCTGCACGCCGGCGGCGGCACGTCCGGCACCGGCACGCTCAGCGTGGCCGACTCGAGCTTCAACATCCGCAACATCTTTGCCGTCAGCCAGTCGGCCGGCACCTATACCTCCGATATCAGCCTGACGAATGTGGACATCGCGCTGGCCAACGAGGGCAGCGACATCCTGTTCCTGCAGTGCGACACGGACGACCATTCCGGCTCCCCCGGCGATACGTCGAACACGCTCACGGACATCACCCGCGAGCAGTACGCCTCGCTTGAGCCGACCGTGCTCGAAGCCTCCGGCGAGATCGTCGCCAGCACGCTGTCCATCAAGGACTCCCATGTGCAGGGCAACGTTTACAACAGCGCCACCGGCGGCGCGGGCGTCGTGCTGACGCTCGATAACTCCGAGCTCGACGGCGAGATATCCTCCGCCTGGTCCCATCATGTGGACGCCGAGGGCAACACGCTTGACGAGACCGAGTTCTACTGCGACTGCTTCACCGGCACGCCCGACGGCTCCAGCGGAGCCTGGGACAACACGATGTATCTGCGCCTGGCCTGCGAGCCGGCCGAGACCCGCTGCAACCCCGTTTATCTTACCATGACCAACGGCTCGGTCTGGATGGTCACGGGCGCGAACTATCTGTCCGGCCTGACCATCGACGAGACGTCCCAGATCAAGGGCATGGGCCTTGAGATGACCGTCAACGGCGTCAAGACCGAGATCCTGCCCGGCAGCTACGAGGGCGAGATCGTTCTCACGGCGGGCGAAGCGCCCAGCCGCGGCGAGGGCGGCCCCGAGCTCAAGGCCCCCGTCATCGGCGAGGCGGCCGAGCTGGAGGTCGAGGCGGCCGAGGCGTTCCAGGCCGATCTGGAGCTCGCGCCCTTCAACGTGACGGTCGGCGACGGCATGGTCCTGGAATTCAGCTGCGTGCAGTACGCCTTCGGCGACGGCACCGTTTCGCTCCTCATTCCCGACACGGCCAAGCAGATCGACTGCTCCATCGTGGACGGGGCGTGGATCATGGAAGGCTCCGACTTCGTGGACGACGCCATCATTGCCGAGGCCAAGGCCATGTATGAGGCGCAGGGCGGTGCCGCGGCCGGCGAGACGGCGGACGGCGGAAACTGGGACGCCTGGATCGCCTATCTCAACGGTCTGCTTGACCAGGACCCCACGCTCGACATCTACGATATGGTCAAGCGCGATCTGGAGGCGGCCACGGAAGCGGACTACAAGGGCATGCTCGACGGGACGGTCTTCGGCGTGTTCGCCAACCTTTACGACGCGACACCCTATGAGGACTTTGCGGGCTGACCGCTATTCTGAAGCATTTGCGTCTCCCGCGGCCCGAAGGCCGCGGGAGATTTTTGCGCCTTCGACGGGAAATGAGCGGTGTTTCCTGTTTTTCTGTTGACATATTTTCGGATTTGTGCTAACAATAGAAATGTCTTCGAGCCGCTGCGCCCTAAAGCGTTTTGCCATGGGACTTCGGCCTGCCCGCCGTGGGAAGCGGGCACGGGGTCAGTCGGGAAACCGGCCGGCCTTCCATTATTGAAAAGAAGGCGGAATTCATGGGAGCGTCCTCGCGTTTTACCTGGTCCGTCTTTGGGAGAAGACGGATTATTTTTTTAAGGAGGAAAATTCCCATGAAACGTTCCCTTGCACGGATCCTTGCGCTTGGCCTGATGCTGTGCCTGTTTGCCGGCTGCTCGGCCAAGCTCGACGACGAGACCCTTGCCCGCATCGACGGCATCGGCGAGCGTCTGGACGCCGTTGAGGCGCAGCTGGACGAGATGGAGGCCGCCGCGGCCGAAGCCGAGACCGAGACGGAAGCCCCGGCCGAAGCCGAGGACACGCTGTCCGGCAAGCTGATCGTGTTCGCCGCCGCGTCCATGACCGAGACGCTCGAGAAACTGGGCAAGACCTTCATGGAGGCGCATCCGAATGTGGAGGTCGTGTTCAACTTCGACTCCTCCGGCACGCTCAAGACCCAGATCGAGGAAGGCGCCGAGTGCGACGTGTTCATTTCCGCCGCGCCCAAGCAGATGAACCAGATCGACATCACGGCCGACCCCGAGATCAACACCGACGGACTGGATTTCGTGCTTGAGGGCACGCGCTTCAATCTGCTGGAGAACAAGGTCGTTCTGGCCGTTCCCGAGGGCAACCCCAAGGGCATCGAGAGCTATGACCAGCTGGCGGAAATGCTCGCCGCGCACGACGTGTTCCTTGCCATGGGCAACGAGGACGTGCCCGTCGGCCAGTACACGCAGAAGATCTTTGCCTACTATGAGCTGGACGAGGCGGAGCTTGCCGGCGCCGGCTGCATCACCTACGGCTCGAACGTGAAGGAAGTCACCACGCAGGTCAAGGAAGCGGCGGTTGACTGCGGCATCATCTACGCCACGGACGCCTTCTCCGCCGGGCTGACCATCGTGGACGAGGCGACGGCCGATATGTGCGGCCAGGTCATTTACCCCGCCGCCGTTCTGAACATCACGCAGAACGAGGAAGCGGCCCGCGCGTTCCTGGAATTCTGCTCCGGCGCGGAGGCCTCCGCCGTTTTTGAGGGCGTCGGCTTCACGGCTCTTTCCTGACGGAACAACGGAAACGGACGCCGGGAGACATCCCGCCTCCCGGCGGTCAGATGAAAGCCGCCCGCGGGCGGCGTAAATTCAAAAAGCCTTGCGTTGCAAGGCTTTTTGAATTATGCCGGGCGGAGACGCCCCGGCAGATGGAGCTTTAGGGGGGGCTTGCTATGGACTGGTATCCGCTGTTAAACTCCCTGCGCATCGCGGGGATCAGCACGGTCATCATCTTTTTTGTCGGCATTTTTGCCGCGTATTATATCGCAAAGGCGCCGCGCCTTGTCAAGGGCGTGCTGGACGTTTTTCTGACGCTTCCGCTGGTGCTGCCGCCCACGGTCGTGGGCTATCTGCTGCTGCGCGTTCTGGGGCCGAAGCGTGCCGTCGGCAGCCTGTTTCTCAGCCTGTTCGGCATCCGTCTGACGATGACGTGGTGGTCGGCGATCTTCGCCACCACGGTCGTGATCTTCCCGCTGATGTACCGGACGGCGCGGGGAGCCTTTGAATCCTTTGATGAAAATCTCGCCTGGTCCGGCCAGACGCTGGGCCTGTCGAATTCCTATATCTTCTGGCGCATCCGTATGCCCTACTGCCGGCAGGGCATACTGGCCGGGACGGTCCTGGCCTTTGCGCGCGCGCTGGGCGAATACGGCGCGACGAGCATGATCGCCGGCTACACGCCCGGGCGCACGGCTACGATCTCCACCACGGTCTATCAGCTCTGGCGCACGGACAACGACGCGCTGGCGCTGAAATGGGTGATGATCAATCTGGCCATCTCGGCGGTGGTCCTGCTCGCAGTGAACATGCTGGAAAAGCGGAACGGGCAGTCGGGCCGCCGGAAGGGAGGCGCGTGACATGTCGATCCGGGTGGATATTGAAAAGCGCCTCGGCGATTTCACGCTTAAGACGGCCTTTGAGGCGGGGGACGAGGTCCTTGCGCTGCTGGGCGCGTCCGGCTCCGGCAAGAGCATGACGCTGCGCTGCGTCGCCGGCATCGTGAAGCCCGACCGCGGGCACATCGAGGTGGACGGCGTGACGCTGTTTGACTCCGAGCGGCATGTCGATCTCACGCCGCAGCAGCGGCGCACGGGGCTTATGTTCCAGAATTACGCGCTGTTTCCCAATATGACCGTGCGCCAGAACATTCTGGCCGGCGCGCGGCGGGAAGGAAAGCGCGACATCGCACAGGCGCAGGAGCTTATGGAGCGCTTCGGCCTGGCGCCGCTGGCCGGGCGTTATCCTTCGCAGATATCCGGCGGCCAGCAGCAGCGGACGGCGCTGGCGCGCATGCTTGTTTCCGGGCCGCGGGTGCTGCTGCTCGACGAGCCGTTTTCCGCGCTGGACAGCCATCTGCGCTTCCGGCTCGAGCGGGATATGCAGCAGGTCATGCGGGAGTTCGGCAAAACCGTCCTGCTCGTGTCGCACGACCGGGACGAGGTGTTCCGGCTGGCCGACGCCATCGTTATCATCGAGAACGGGCGCGTGGAGGCCGCGGGCGCGAAGCACGCGATATTCCGCGACCCCAAAACCGTCGCCGGGGCGAGACTGACCGGCTGCAAGTTCATCTCGCGCGCGGAAAAGCGGGACGGCCGGCGCATCTATGCCTCCGACTGGGGCGTTGAGCTGACGCTCGACCGCGACCCGGGGGAGATCGCGGCCGTGGGGATGCGGATGCACTCCGTCCGTTTCGGGGACGGGGAGAATGCCGTTCGCTGCGCCGTGGCGGGCGTGATCGAAAACCCGTTCGACTATACGATCCTGCTTCGCCCGGCCGGTCGGCCGGACGCGGCGGCCTTCGGCTGGACGGCGGGAAAGGACGAATGGGCCGCGCTGCAGGGCGCGCAGGAGCTGACGGTCCATATGCCGGCGGCGGAGCTGCTGCTGCTGAAGGGAGAAGAAAATGCGAACGGAAATGGACTTTGAGCAGGCGCGTGGTCTGCTGCTGGAGCGGGTTTTGCCGGTGGGCCGGGAGAGCGTGCCGCTGGAGCAGGCGGCGGGGCGCGTGCTGGCGGAGCCGCTGTGCGCGGCGGAAAATGTGCCGGCCTTTGACCGCTCGCCCTACGACGGCTACGCCCTGCGTTCGGCGGATGTGCGCGCGGCGGGCCGCGAAGCACCGGTCACGCTGCGCATTCTGGAGGAGATCGCGGCCGGCGGCGTGAGCCATGTGCCGGTGACGGAGGGTACCTGCGTCAAGATACTGACCGGCGCGCCCATCCCGCCGGGGGCCGACTGCGTGGAAATGTACGAAAACACCGTGTTTGACGCGGAAAAGGTCACGTTCTTTGCCCCTCGGAAGGCGGGCGAGAATATCATCCGCGCCGGGGAGGACGTGCGCGCGGGTATGCATCTGGCGGAGGCCGGCGAGACGATCGACCCGGGGCTGGCCGGGACGCTTGCGGCGCAGGGCTGCGCCCGGCCGCTCGTGTATGCGCGGCCCCGCGTTGCGCTTCTTTCCACCGGCAGCGAGCTGGTGGAGGCCGACGAGGAGCCCGGCCCCGGAATGATACGCAACTCCAACCGCTACACGCTCACGGCGGCGCTGGGCGCGCTCGGGTGCGAGGCGGTGTATTACGGCATCGCCGGCGACCGCACGGAGGATATCGCGGCGCGGCTGGAGCGGGCGCTGGAAGAGTGCGACGCGGCCGTGCTGACGGGGGGCGTGTCCGTGGGCGACTACGACCGGACGCCGGCGGCCATGGAGGCGGCCGGCTGTGAGATACTGGTGCGCGGCGTTCGGCTCAAGCCCGGCGGCGCCTGCTGCTACGGGATGCGGAACGGAAAATTTGCTGCGGCCCTGTCGGGCAACCCGGCGTCGGCGCTGACGAATTTTTACGCCATCGCCGCCCCAGCGCTGAAAAAGCTTGCCGGGCGGCGCGATTTCCGGCCACGCGAGCTGACCGTTTCGCTCGCGGAGGCGTTCGGGAAGAAAAGCCGCATGACGCGGCTGGTGCGCGGGCGGCTCGAGCTGGCGGAGGACGGGCTTTTGCTGCGTCTGCCCGCCAATCAGGGCAACGTGGTCCTCAGCTCCATGATCGGGATACAGGCCATGGCCGTTATCCCGGGCGGGAGCGGCCCGCTCGCCGCGGGAGAAAAGCTGAAAGGATTTTTGCTGTGAAGAAGATCGACGTTGAAAAAGCCGTTGGCATGACGCTGTGCCACGACATCACGGCCATGCGCGACGGCTTCAAGGGCGCGGCCTTCCGCCGCGGCCATGTGATCGCGCCGGAGGACGTTCCGGCGCTGCTGGATCTCGGCAAGCGGCATATTTTCGTCTGGGAGGAAGGCGCCGGCGAGATCCATGAGGAGGACGCCGCGCGGCGCATGGCGGCCATGGCGCCGGTCGAGGGCGCGCATTACGAGGGCCCGTCCGAGGGAAAAATGCTGCTCAAGGCGGACAAAGCGGGCCTGTGGCGCGTGGATACGGCGCTTCTGGCGCAGCTCAATTCCATCGAGGACGTGACGATCTGCACGCTGCCGGATCATTATCCGGCGCGCCCCGGCGCACGGCTGGCGTCGATGCGCATCGTCCCGCTGGTGACGAAGGAGGAGCATATTGCCGAGGCGGAGCGTCTGTGCGCCGGACGGCCCCTGCTGCGGCTGCTGCCGTATCAGGCGCGCCGCGTCGGCATCGTTATCACCGGCTCGGAGATCTACACCGGGCGGATACAGGACAGGTTTGAGCCGGTGCTGCGCGCCAAGCTCGGGAAATATCCGGGAGAGATACTGGGCGCGGCTGTCTGCGACGACGATCTGGACATGATCGTGGCCGCGGCGCGGAGCTGGCTGGACAAGGGGGCGGACTTCCTCGTTTTCACCGGGGGCATGTCCGTTGACCCGGACGATCTGACCCCGACGGCGATCCGCCGCCTCGGCGCGCAGATCGTCAGCCACGGTATGCCGGCCCAGCCGGGCAATATGACGCTCGTGGCCTATCTGGATGGCGTAGCGGCCATGGGCGTTCCCGGCGCGGCCATCAGCATGCCGACGACGATGCTCGACGTGCTGCTGCCGGCGGTCTATGCCGGCGAGCGCATCACGAAGGACGATCTTGTCCGGCTTGGAAACGGCGGCCTTTGCCAGACCTGTGAGCGCTGCCAGTGGCCGAACTGCAGCTTCGGGAGATACTGAGATGACCGACGGATTCGGGCGCGAGATCAGCTATCTGCGCCTTTCGGTGACGGAGCTGTGCAATCTGCGCTGCCGCTACTGTATGCCGGCGGAGGGCGTGTGCAAAAAGCGCCATGAGGAGATGCTCACGCAGGAGGAGACGGTCGCCGCGGTGGAAACGGCGGCCGCGCTCGGCATCCGCAAGCTGCGCGTCACCGGCGGCGAGCCGCTCGTCAAGCGGGACATCGTGACGCTGTGCGGGCGTCTGGCGGCGGTGGAGGGCATCGAGGAGCTGTGTCTGACGACGAACGGAACGCTGCTTCCGGCGCTGGCGCGGCCGCTGCGCGAGGCGGGCGTCGGGCGCGTGAACATCAGTCTTGACACGCTCGACCCGGCGCGCTACGCTTACATTACGCGCGGCGGCGCGCTTTCCGACGCGCTGCGCGGCATGGAGGCGGCGCTGGAGGCCGGCTTTGCGCGCGTGAAGATAAACGCGGTGCTCATCGGCGGATTCAACGACGATGAGATACCGGCGCTGGCGGCGCTGACGCGCACATGGGGCGTGGACGTGCGCTTTATTGAGCTTATGCCGATGCTCGACAAGGGCTTCGGGCCGGAGGCGTACCGCCCGGCGGCGGCGGTGACGGACGCGCTGCCGGCGCTGGAGGCGCTGCCGCCGGACGGCGGCGTGGCGCGGCTGTACCGGCTGCCGGGGGCTGCCGGGCGCGTCGGGCTGATAAGCCCGGTATCGGCGCACTTCTGCGCGCTTTGCAACCGGCTGCGGCTGACGGCGGACGGAAAGCTCAAGCCCTGCCTGCATTCGGCGGAGGAGTTTTCCATCAAGGGGCTGGACCGCGACGGTATGCGCGCGCAGTTTGAACGTGCGGTCATGGCCAAGCCCGCGCGCCACAAGGCGCTTTCGGCCACAGAACACACGGACGCGCGCCGCGGCATGAGCCAGATCGGAGGCTGAGACGGTGGGATACGCTGTGCTGGGCTTTGCCGGCTGGTCCGGCGCCGGGAAGACGACGCTGCTGGAGCGGCTTATCCCCGCGCTCACGGCGCGCGGCCTTCGCGTCGCCGCCGTCAAGCACGACGCGCACGGCCTGTCCGATGACGACACGGGCAAGGATTCCGCGCGGCTGCGCGCGGCCGGGGCAAGCCCCGTGCTGGTCAGCGGCCCCGGCGACCCGGGGCTGGAGGCGCGGATGGCGCAGATCACGGGTGTGGACATCCTGCTGGTCGAGGGGTTCAAAAACGCGCCCATCACGCGCATCGGCGTGACCCGCCGGGACAACGGCAAGGGGCTTCCCGCGCCGCCGGAGACCTATGCCGCGCTGGTGACGGACGAGCCGGCGGATACGGAAATTCCCCGCTTTGCGCTGGACGACATTGCGGGACTTGCGGAGTTTGTTATGCAGAATTTGAAGGATTTTACCCATTTCAACGCCGAGGGACGCGCCCGGATGGTGGACGTCGGCAAAAAGGATGTGACGCGGCGGACGGCCGTGGCGGCCGGGCGTGTGCTGGTAAGCCCGGAGACGCTCGCGCTCATCCGCAGCGGCGGGATGAAAAAGGGCGACGTGCTCACGGTGGCGCAGATCGCCGGCGTCATGGGCGCCAAGGCCACGCCGCAGCTGATACCCATGTGCCATCCGACGCTGGTGGACGGGATCGACCTGTCCCTGCGGCTGGATGAGGAGCGCTGCAGCGTCGAGGTCGAGGCGCGCGTGAGCTGCGCCGGGCGGACCGGCGTGGAGATGGAGGCGCTGACGGCGGCGTCGACCGCCTGCCTGACGGTGTACGACATGTGCAAGGCGGTGCAGAGGGATATGGTCATCACGGACATACGGCTGCTGGAGAAAAGCGGCGGCGTCCACGGAGATTTTCACAGGGAGGAACGGACATGAGCTATACGGCGGCGGTCATCACGGTCAGCGACAAGGGCGCGCGCGGCCAGCGGAAGGACACCAGCGGCCCGGCGCTGTGCGCGATGCTGGATAAGGCGGGCTGGAGGGTCGTTTACACGGCCGTCGTCCCGGACGAGGCGGAGGCGATCCGGCGCGAGCTGTTTTACTGCGCCGATGAGCTTGGCGCGGCACTCGTGCTGACGACGGGCGGGACGGGCTTTTCGCCCCGCGATATCACGCCCGAGGCCACGCGGACGGTCCTGGAGCGCGAGTGCCCCGGCATCGGCGAGGCGATGCGCGCGGCCAGCATGGCGATCACGCCCAAGGGCTGCCTGTCGCGGGAGCTGGCCGGCATACGCGGCCGCACGCTCATTATCAATCTGCCCGGCAGCGAGAAGGCGTCCACGGAAAACTTCGCCGCCGTCATCGGGCCGGTGGAGCACGGCGTGGAAATGCTGCTTGGCGAGGGCAGCGCCAACTGCGGCGAGCATGAGCACCATCATCACGATGACAAAAAGGCCGCGCCGTCCATGGACGAGTGGCTGAAGCAGGCGAAGGCCGAGGCCGGCGCGGAGCGCTGCGGCATGTATCTGTTTCACAACGGCGTCGTGCGCGCCACGGCCAGAGCCGCCGTTCGCGGCGGCGACGCGCAGGCGGCGCCGGTCGGCGGGATGCTGTTTTCCTGCGACGCGGACAAGCTTGCCGCGGCGGTCGCGTCCGCCCGTGGCATGGAGGGGATATTCCACGTCCGCGTCTGGGTCAACGAGGGCGAGCTGTCCGTCGGCGACGATATCATGCTCGTTCTGGTCGGCGGCGACATACGGCCGCACGTCCTGACGGCGCTGGAGACGCTGGTAGGCACGATCAAAAATGAATGCGTGACGGAACGGGAGATCGCGGCCGCCGGCGCGGATAAAACGGTTTGAAATGCAATAAAATTCAGAGATGGATGAAATTTTACCTGAATCATTCAGGAGATTCGACAAAATATAAATAAAAATCAAAAATGTGTTCGCACAGGGCACATGGCGAAAACGGGCTGCCGGTGTGGATCTATATTCATATCGGCGGCTGCTTTTTCATTTTCGACAGAAATCCGAAAAGTTTTGATTCAGTTCATGTTTTTGCCGTAAAATCATGATATAAAATGAACAAAGGAAAACCGCGCCCGGCCGCGGCTCGGAAGCGCCGGGTGCAGATGGAGCATAAAGGAGATTTACTATGATCACTGGGACGGACCAAATCGCGCGAAGGGCGGGTGAGAAGCGATGAAGGAGGTCAAGACCCCGAAGCGGCCGCTTGCCTTTTATTATCTGATCGTGCTGGCGGTGATGCTGCTGTTCAACGCCTTCATCATGCCGGCGATCGTGTCGGCACAGGTGCAGGAGGTGGACTACGGCAAGTTCATGTCCATGACCTACGACGGCAACATCGGCCTTGTGGAGATCGAGGACAACCAGATCGTCTTTACGGATAAGGAGCAGAAAAACGTCTATAAGACCGGCGTGATGAACGACCCCGATCTGACGCAGCGGCTGTACGACAACGGCGCGGAATTTTCCAGCGAGATCGTCCGCGAGATGAGCCCACTGGTAAGCATCCTGCTGACGTGGGTGCTGCCCGTGATCATTTTCGTCGTCGCCGGGCAGCTTCTGTCCAAGCGTCTGATGGACAAGGCCGGCGGCGCCAATTCCATGATCTTCGGCCGCGGCGGCAGCTCCGGCGCGAAGGTTTACGTCAAATCCTCCGATGGCATCCGCTTCGCGGACGTGGCCGGCGAGGACGAGGCCAAGGAAAATCTGGCCGAGATCGTCGAATATCTGCACGACCCGACAAAATATCAGGAGATCGGCGCGTCCATGCCCAAGGGCGTGCTGCTCGTCGGCCCTCCGGGCACCGGCAAGACCATGCTGGCCAAGGCGGTCGCCGGCGAGGCGAACGTTCCGTTTTTCTCCATGTCGGGCTCTGAATTCGTGGAGATGTTCGTGGGCATGGGCGCGAGCAAGGTGCGCGACCTGTTCCGGCAGGCCAAGGAAAAGGCGCCGTGCATCGTGTTCATCGACGAGATCGACGCCATCGGAAAAAAGCGTGACAACGCGCTTTCCACGAACGACGAGCGCGAGCAGACGCTCAATCAGCTGCTCACGGAGATGGACGGCTTTGAAAGCAACAACGGCGTCATCATTCTCGCCGCGACGAACCGGCCCGAGTCGCTCGACCCGGCGCTGACCCGTCCGGGACGCTTTGACCGCCGCGTGCCGGTGGAGCTGCCGGATCTCCGGGGCCGCGTGGAGATCCTGAAGGTCCACGCCCGGAAAATCAAGCTGGCCGAGGACGTGGATTTTGAAAAGATCGCGCGCATGGCGGCGGGCGCGTCCGGCGCAGAGCTGGCCAACATCGTCAACGAGGCGGCGCTGCGCGCCGTGCGCGACGGCCGGCGCTTCGCCACGCAGGCCGATCTCGAGGAGAGCATCGAGGTCGTCATCGCGGGCTACCAGAAGAAAAACGCCATTCTCACGGATCAGGAAAAGCGGATCGTCGCCTACCACGAGATCGGCCACGCGCTCGTCGCCGCCATGCAGAGCGATTCCGCGCCCGTGCAGAAGATCACCATCGTCCCGCGCACGTCGGGCGCGCTTGGCTACACCATGCAGGTGGACGAGGGCGAGCATTATCTGATGAGCCGGACGGAGCTGGAAAACAAGATCGCCACGCTCACCGGCGGCCGCGCCGCGGAGGAGGTCGTGTTCGGCAGCGTTACCACCGGCGCGTCGAACGACATCGAGCAGGCCACGAAGCTTGCCCGCGCCATGCTCACGCGCTACGGCATGAGCGACGAATTCGACATGGTCGCGCTGGAAACGGTGACGAACCAGTATCTCGGCGGCGACGCCACGCTGGCCTGCTCCGCGGAAACGCAGGCGGCGGTCGACAAGAAGGTCATGGAGCTTGTCCGCACGCAGCACCGCAAGGCGCTCGATATCCTGCAGGCGAACCGCGAAAAGCTGGACGAGCTGGCGAAGTACCTGTACGAGAAGGAAACGATCACCGGCGAGCAGTTCATGAGCATCCTCAAGGGGAATAACGAATAAGCCTCCGCTCCGCGCGGAGCAAACGGGAACCGCCGTGCGCCCTTCATGGGGCTGCACGGCGGTTGTCTGCGTCCGGGACGGCGCTTGACAAAGCGGCGCGGCCTGCGTATAGTGTGAAAGGCGGCGAAGCACCGGCGGACGGGGCGCGCCGGAGGAGGAGAAAATGAAGAAAACGCTCAGCTCCAATGCCATAAAGCTGATCGCCATCGCGGCGATGACGGTCGATCATGTCGCCTGGGCGGTTTTTCCGGGCTATCCGCGTGCGGCGCTGCCGCTGCTCATGCATCTGATCGGCCGGATCACCTGCCCGATCATGTGCTATTTCATCGCCGAGGGCTATCACTATACCCACGACGTGCGGAAATACACGGCGCGGCTGTTTCTGTTCGCGGTCCTTTCGCACTTCTGCTATATTTTCGCCTCGACGGATTTTGTGGACTGGCACTCGTTCATTCCGTTTTATTACGGAAGCGTCCTCAACCAGACGAGCGTCATGTGGCCGCTGGCCTGGGGGCTTGTCATGCTGCGGACGGCCAACAGCGAAAAGCTGAGCGGCGGCGTGAAGGTACTGCTGATCCTTCTGATCTGTCTCGTCAGCTTCCCGGGCGACTGGAGCTGCATCGCGGCTTTGTGCGTGATGGCGTTCGGGACGAACCGGGGCGACGGGAAGAAGCAGGCCTTCTGGCTCGTGTTCTACGTTGCGCTATACGCCGCGGTCTATTTCTTCGCGCTGGATAAGGTCTACGGCCTTTTGCAGATGGGCGTCGTTCTCTCGCTGCCCATTCTCCGGCAGTACAACGGTCTGCGGGGGAAAAATCCGGCCGTGAACCGCTTTATGAAGTGGCTTTTCTATCTCTATTATCCACTGCACCTGCTGCTGATCGGGCTGCTGCTCGTGTAAGCGGCCGGACAACAGACTCCGGGCACCTTGCAGATGCATGGCGCCCGGAGCGCTTTTTGGCGTGATTTTTGAAGAGAAAGCGGCGCGGCCGCCGGGCGTCAGGGCCCGGACGCCGCGCCGTTCCGTGCTTTCTCAGCGGGGCGTCGCCCCGTCAGACGGGTCAGACCGGATGCTCTCCGCGTCTTTTCCTTCCGTAGAGGGCCGTGCCGGCCAGACCGAAGGCGCCCGCAAACAGCAGGGCGAGCCACGCCGCCGCGCGGCCGCTGCCGCCCGTCCGGGGCGAGCGGCCGCCGGTCTTTGCAAAGGTGACCTCGATGGTATGCTCGCTCTGGACGTTTTCAAAGGTATAGGACTTCACCGCGCCGGCTGCACACGCCGTCCTCGCCGACGAGGCCCTCATGGTCGCAGACGAAGCCGCAGGGGCAGGTGCCGTTTTCGTCCATGCTGTGGCTGTGGGGAACGAACTTTACATTTGTCAGCACGGTCACATAGCTGTTCAGCACGACGCCGTCCAGCGTGGAGGCATAGGCGGCGCCGTCCGCCAGCAGGTCGGCCGCGGTGATCTCCCGGCTGCCGTACAGCTGGATGGTTTCAAATATACCGTGGCGCAGGGCCATTTTGGGGGAGGGCGCCGTCACAACGCTCAGCGTCGCCACCACCGCGCCGTCGCTCTGCACATCCAGCCGGCCGCCGACGGCGCAGTCCATGCCGCCGAGCTGCACGCTCGACACCCTTCCGCTGCCGGTCAGCGTCAGCAGGCCGCCGTCCGTGATCTTGAGGCTGCCCGTCAGAGCGTTTCCGTTCAGATCGAGCGCGGCGGCGCCGCCGATGATGCAGCTCTCGTCCGTGTCCGTCAGCAGCTTCACCGTGTCGTCCGCGAGCGCGGCGGCGAAGGCGTTTTTCAGAGAAGCGTACTGCGTGCCGTTCACCTCGGCCACGCGCGGCAGCTCCGTGATGTGGATGATGGCGATCGCACTCAGGTCCGCATTGTTTGTTTCGCGGACGATCAGCTTGTAGCCGACCTCCTCTCCCGCGGCGTTGCGCGCGGCGGGCATTTCCATGCTGGTCGCGACCGTGACCGACCATGTGCCGTCGTGGTTGTCGGCCGTGGTCACGGTGAAGTTCTCGTCAAGCCCGTTTTTCTGGATATAGGCCGTCAGCGTGTCCGTGCCGCTGTACTCGGCGCGGAATACGGCTGTCTTGCCCGCCAGTATGGACACATCCTCCGGCGTCAGCGTGAGCATCGCCGGCGGCACGGGGGCGGAGCCGCCCGCCTGCTTGTCGCTGAGCTTTCTGGCGGCCGCGCCGCCGACGGTGTAGGTGCCGTCCGCAAACGCCGCTTCCTCGGCGGTATTTCCGTCCACAGCGGCGGAGCCGAAGAGCGTCCGGCTGGAAGGCTCTGCGGCGGCGGTCAGCGAGACGGCCTTGTCCGTGCCGGTGATGGTCAGACTGTCGCCGCCGAAGGACAGCGTGCCCTTCACGCCGATCTGCCCACCACGCAGCGGCGGCGACGCCCAGCGGGTAGCCGATGGATTCCTTCAAAATACCGCTGATCTCGCTGTCCGTCACGGCGAGCCCGGCGGCCGCGAAAAATTTCCGGATATCCTCGCGGTCAAAAAGCAGATCGTCCGCCTCCAGCGTGGTCATCAGGCCCGAATACTGAAACGCCGTCAGGCATCCGGGCGGCACGCCCCGGGACAGGAGCACGAAGCGCTTTGCCGGCTCCGAACGGATCAGCTCGCACAGTGCCTGCCAGCCGCGCTCGTCCTGCATCGTCTGCAGATCGTCGAGAAGAAGAACATCCCAGCCGTCTGCCGGGGCGGGAAGGGAAAAGTCCGCCGCGCCCGCGCTTTGCCGCAGCACGTTCCGGCCGGCGAGCAGCGCGGACGCCAGCGTGCTCTCGCCGAAGCCGCAGGGCGCGCTGAAAAACAGGACCCGGCCGCTCTGCATAAAGCCGTCGAAGCGCTGCTGGACCGAGGGCTTTATAACGATGTTCCCGCTCACGCGCATCCCTCCTTTGCGCAGGCATGGCAAGGCCGCCGCGCCGACGTTTTCTGCGGGGGCATACCAAGTCGATACTATTATGCATAACCGTTTCCCCAAAGTAAATCATGCCAAAGTATGAGACGGGCGGCGGAGCGTCGCTTTTTTCCGCAGGACTGCCCGCGCGGACTGCGGGGGAAAAACAGGGCGGCTTCTTCTTCGGTTTTCTGTTGCACTCGCGCCGCATCTGTGTTATAATACTGGTGCGCACACCAAGAAAGCAAGCGCCGGCCTGTGTTCCGCTGCGATGCGGCCGGGCCTTTTGCCGGGAACAAGGGGAAAATGAAAGGGAGGAAAATCCATGAAAAAACGATTGCTCACCTGTCTGCTTCTGTGCTGCATGGTCCTGACCCTGCTGCCGGCGGCGGCTCTGGCCGAGGGGGAAGAAGCGGAGGGCGCGCCCCTGTGCATCTGCGAGACCGCCTGCACGGCGGAGGAGATGAACGTGGAGTGCCCGGTCTGCGGCGCGGAGGGCGCGCACGCGCACGACTGCGCGCTGTATACGGAGAACGTGGACGATCCCGGCGATGCGGACGATCCGGACGATCCCGGTGAGGACAGCTCCGAGGAGCCTTCCGAGGATGCCGGCGAGGACGATACCGACACCGAGGAGAATACCGAGGAGAGCACGGAGACGCCGGAGCCGGAGGAGGAGTCGGCGGCGCTGGACGGCGACGCCGCGGCGCAGGCGGCGCATACGCACTGCATCTGCGGCGGCAATGTCATTGCGGGCGATCATGCCAGCCACTCCGATGTGAACTATACGGCGTGGAACGGCACGAGCGGCATTACATACACGGGCAATGTGGCCTATGTCTATCTGACAGGCAACGCCACTATCGGCGGCCATCTGACGGTGGATGGCAAAACGCTTTATCTGTGCCTGAACGGCAAGACCCTTTCCAGCAACGGCGAAGCCAAGATCCAGGTCAAAAACGGCGGCCGCCTTGTCCTGTGCGACTGCCAGGGCGGCGGCACCTTCAAGGGCGCGACGAAAAACGTCTGGGGCGGCGCCTGTATTTACCTCTATACCAGCAGACTGGATATGTTCGGCGGCAAGCTTACCGGCGGCGTAGTTACCAAGGGTGGCGGCGGCGGCGCCATCGCCATGGATGATCAGCAGTGCATATTCAACATGTACGGCGGTGAGATCTCCGACAACTATGGCGGGAACTACGGCGGCGCCATTTTCCGGAAATTCAATACAAACGTACCGAACACCACCGGCGGTGCCTTCAATATGTACGGCGGCGTTATCAAGAACAACTCGGCCAAGAACGGCGGCGCGTTCTTCTCCACCACCGGCGGCACCATTAATATGACCGGCGGCACCATCTCCGGCAATAAAGCGACCCAAAGCAGCAACGATGCCGGCGGCGGCGCCATCTATATGCGCGGCAATGGCACGATCAACCTTTCCGGCAGCGCGCAGATCACCGGCAATTCCTCCAGTCTGGACGGCGGCGCCATTCTGATGGGCTGGGGCACCATCAATATTTCCGGCAGCGTGAAGATCAACAATAATACCGCCAGCCGCTGGGGCGGCGCCATCTGCCTGCGCCAGGATGCAAATCAGTCGACGACGCTCAACATGCGGGGCGGCGAGATCTCCGGCAATACGGCCGTGAAGGAAGGCGGCGCGGTTCATGTGCTTGACAAGCAGTGCCAGTTCTACCTCTATGACGGCAAGATCACCGGAAACACCAGCGGGGACGGCGGCGCCGTCTATCTGAATCAGGAGCCGTCGTGGCTGATCATGCAAGGCGGCGAGATCTCCGGCAATACGGCCACCGGCAACGGCGGCGGCGTGTATATTTACCGCTCCGGCTCGGTCTGCCAACTCTATGGCGGCAAGATCGAGAACAACAAAGCCGGCGGCAATGGCGGCGGCATTTATATCAACCCCAGCAACAGCGGCCAGCTGAAGGTCGGAAACAAGCCCCTCGTGCAGAACAACACGGTTTCCGGCAAGGCCAACAATGTGTATCTGCCCTCCGGCAAGACGCTGACCATCGACATCGGCATGTCCACTGGCGCGTCTATCGGCGTTACCACCGCAAACACCAGCTATCCCGTGGCGTTTTCCAATGCTTACAGCACGAATTACGAGGGGTGTTTCTTCGCGGACGACGTAAATGCCCATGTGGAGTATAAGGATGACCAGAAGCTGTACCTCGTCTCCGGCATGGTCGCAAAGCCCCTTACGGTGACCTTTGACCCCAACGGCGGTACGCTGGCCGATGCGGACAAGACCAGATCGCTGATGACCGGCGATACCTACGGCACGCTTCCGGTTCCCAGCTATGCGGGATACGATTTCGCCGGCTGGTACACGGAAAAGAACGCCGGCACGCAGATCAGGGAAGACACCACCGTGACGGTGTTCGGTACGCAGACTCTCTACGCCCATTGGACGGAGCACGAGTACACCGTCACGGTAGTTAAGATCGGTATGCCGGAGTGGGGCTCGGTAACACCTATGAGCACAAAGGCCAAGGCGGGCGAAACGGTCACGCTGACGGCAACACCGACAACGGGCAATCAGTTTCTGGAGTGGGTTTTCCTCAACAAGCCGGAGGGCGGCGGCCGGGTCAATCCGGTGCTGACCTTCACAATGCCCGCCGAGGATCTGACCATTCAGGCAAAGTTTACTGTGAAAAATTATACCATCAGTTACACCTTGGAGGGAGTTTCCGGCGGAAGTGCCCGCATCGTCGTGTGGGGAGACAAGGTGTTTAAATATCTGCCCCAAAATCCCACATATCGCGATTGGGTATTCACCGGCTGGAAATACGGTGATGTCACCGTTACTGAGGACATGACCTATGGCGATCTGGCAGGAAGCGACACGGTGAGTTCTATCCACATTATAGCGCAGTGGCACCAGCACGAATTCAATACCTGGACCAACGGTTATCCCGGAACACTGAAAACGCCTGCGGACTGCACCCACGATGCTGTTTACTACTGGAGATGTGTGTGCGGTGAGATCGAATACAATGACAATCATCTGTATGAGGAGCCGGGCACGGCGCTGGGCCATCTGTGGAGTTGGACGTCCAATGGCAACGGTACGCACACGCGGACATGCCGGCGTGAGAACTGCAATGCCACCGAAACCGATAATTGTTCCGGCGGCACGGCCACCTGCACCGCCAAGGCAAAGTGTAGTACCTGCAATGCCGAGTATGGCGAAAAGCTGCCCCACGACTTCACGGCAGAAACGGCAGAGGAGCAGTACCTGAAATCCGGCTCCAGCTGCACGGAGAAAGCGGTCTACTACAAGTCCTGCACGGTTTGCGGCCTGAGCTCCAAGGGTACGGCCAGCGAGGCTACCTTTGAATCCGGCAGCGTTCTGGGCCATGAATGGGGCGCATGGACGCAGAATAGCGACGGCAAGACACATACCCGTACCTGCAAGCGCGACGAAAGTCATACGGAAACGAAGGACTGCCACGGCGGCACGGCGACCTGCACGGCGAAGGCCGTCTGCGACGATTGCAAGGCCGAATACGGCGAGCTGGCGGCGCACCGCTTCACGGCGGAAAAAGCGGAGGAACAGTATCTGAAATCCGCGGCGACGTGCACGGAAAAGGCGGTCTACTACAAGTCCTGCGCGGCCTGCGGCCTGAGCTCCAAGGGCGCGGCAGGCGAGGCGACCTTTGAAGCCGGCGATGTGCTGGGCCACGACTGGAACGCATGGGTCTCCAACGGGAACGGCACCCACACCCGTACCTGCAAACGTGACGAAAGTCATACGCAAACGAATGACTGCCACGGCGGTACGGCGACGTGCACGGCGAAGGCCGTCTGCGACGATTGCAAGGCCGAATACGGCGAGCTGGCGGCGCACCGCTTCACGGCGGAAAAAGCGGAGGAACAGTATCTGAAATCCGCGGCGACGTGCACGGAAAAGGCGGTCTACTACAAGTCCTGCGCGGCCTGCGGCCTGAGCTCCAAGGGCGCGGCAGGCGAGGCGACCTTTGAAGCCGGCGATGTGCTGGGCCACGACTGGAACGCATGGGTCTCCAACGGGAACGGCACCCACACCCGTACCTGCAAACGTGACGAAAGTCATACGGAAACGAACGACTGCCGCGGCGGCACGGCGACGTGCACGGCGAAGGCCGTCTGCGACGATTGCAAGGCCGAATACGGCGAAAAGGACCCGGATAACCATGCCGAGGGCTGCAAGCCCGAATGGACGATCACCGAAAGCGGACACGAGCAGAAGTATTCGCTCTGCGGCCGCGAGATCGTTGCGAAAGCTTCGCACAAGTTTGGCGAGTGGACCGTTACCAAAAAGCCGACGTCGAGCCGGGCGGGAGAGAAGGAACACGTTTGCGAGGTCTGCCAGTACAAGGAGACCGCGGCGGTTCCCGCCACGGGCGGCGCAGACAGCCATACGCCTCCGACCGGGGATCGCAGCGTTCTGCCGCTGTGGATCGCCCTGCTGCTGGCGAGCGGTCTCGCGCTTGGCGGCGTGCTGCTGCCCCGGAAACGGAAAAGCGTCCGATAAGCGGGTGCGTTTAAATTCAGAAAAGCAAAGAAACGGCGGCTCTTCGGAGCCGCCGTTTCTGTCTGCGCATGAAAAAACAGCGGGCGCCTTTCGCGCCCGCTGTCCGGGAAAAGAGATCACTGGTGATAATGCTGGAGGAAATCGCCGATGTCCAGAACGGCGCGGTACAGCGTTTCCGGCTCGGGCAGAAGCACCAGACGGAAATGGTTCGGTTCGGGCCAGTCAAAGCCGCTGCCGGCGACCATGAGGATATGCTTTTCCGCCAGCAGATCGAAGCATAGCTGCCGGTCGTCGCGGATGCCCAGCTTTTCCGACAGGCGCGGGAACACATAAAAGGCGGCGTGCGGCCGGCGGTAAGTGAGAAGCCCTGCGTCCGCGAGCTGATCGAGCGCGCGGCAGGCGGCTTCCCGCTGCTCATAGATGCGGCCGCCGGGGACCAGCATGGCGCGGGTGCTCTCGGGGTCGTTCATCGCGGCGGGGATGACCAGCTGCGTCAGTGCGTTGCCGCAAAGACGCATGGCGCACAGCTTGCCGAGATTTTCTCGCAGATGCGCCGTCAGCTCCCGCGGCCCGCTCACGACGGCCCAGCCGCAGCGGAAGCCGCAGATGATGTGGCTCTTGGACAGGCCGTTGAGCGTCACCACGGGCACGTCCGGCGCGATGGCCGCCGTGGAGCGGAAGGGCACGTCGTCGATGATGAGCCGGTCGTAGATCTCGTCGGAGATGACGAGCAGATCGTGCCGCCGGGCAAATTCCGTCACCTGCTTCACCAGCTCCGGGTCGTACACCTGGCCGGTGGGGTTGTTGGGGTTGATGAGCAGCACGGCGCGCGTGCGGTCGGTCACTTTTTTCTCCATGTCCGCCAGGTCGGGATACCAGTCGGCCTTCTCGTCGCAGAGATAGAAAACGGGCTTGCCGCCCGCCAGATAGCAGGCGTTCGACCACAGGCTGTAGCTCGGCGCGGGCATGAGAAGCTCGTCCCCCGCGGACAGGATGCTGCTGACGAGCATGGGCGCAAGCTCGCTTACGCCGTTGCCGATATAAATATCGTCCGCCGTGATATCCTGAAGCCCGCGCGAGCGGTGATAGGCGCACAGCGCCTCGCGCGCCTCCGGCATGCCCTTGGCGTCGCAGTAGGCCACGGCCTTGTCCGTGTTGGCCAGCAGCGCGTTTTTCACGCTCGCGGGCATCGTGAAGCCGAAGGTGGCGGGATTGCCCGTGTTGAGCTTGAGAACGCTGATCCCCGCGCGGGACATCTCCTGCGCCTTTTCAAAAACGGGGCCGCGGATATCGCTGTGAACGATCTTCAATTTATCGGAACTTTCAATAGCTTTCATGGCGGAACTCTCCTTCCGGTATTTTATGCTCCATCGTATCACTTTTTTCGCCAAAACACAATGTTGAAAGCGCCGAAACCGGGCGGCCCGTCCGCCGCCGCTCCCGTCAGTTTTTCGCGCACGTTTGCCCCGGGGAGGAAGGCGGTCTGCCGTCCGTGCGGCTTCGACCGCTTTGGCTCTTGCGCCGCTTGCGTCTGTGTGCTATAATAAACATATATAACGTGTGGAATCAACACGAAAAAATGTGATTTTTAAGGAGAAGCTATGAACGCTGCGCTTGTGGTTATGGCCGCCGGGCTTGGAAGCCGTTACGGCGGCATCAAACAGATCGCAGGGCTTGGCCCCGCCGGCGAGATACTTATGGAATACGCCGTGTATGACGCGCTGGAGGCGGGCTTCGACCGCATTGTCCTGGTCGTCAAGGATGAGATACTGGACGACGTCAAGCGGCTTTGCGGGGACCGGATCGCCAAGCTGACCGATCTGCGCTACGCCATTCAGAGCATGGACGATCTGCCGTATTTCTTCGTGCCGCCGGCCGGGCGGACGAAGCCGTATGGCACGGTGCAGGCGGTGCTGTCCGCGGCGGAGCACATAGACCGTCCCTTCGCCGTTGTCAACGCCGACGACTATTATGGCAAGGACGCCTTCAAGAAGATATACGAGGGGCTGAAAGTGCTGCCGCAGCAGGGCGCGGCCAACATGGTCGGCTACCGGCTGAAAAACACCGTCAGCCGCTACGGCACGGTCACGCGCGGCGTGTGCCAGTCGCAGGGCGGCGAGCTTTGCCGCGTGGAGGAGACGTACGGGATCGCCATTTCCGGCTCGTCGATCCGCGACGAAAAGGGCCGCGAGCTTGACCCGGAGGCGCTCGTGTCGATGAATTTCTGGGGCTTTATGCCGTCGATCATCCCGTCGATGCGCGAGTATTTCAACGCGTTTTTGCGCTCGCTCGCGCCGGACGAGACGAAGAAGGAATGCGTGCTGCCGAACATGGTGGACGACATGATCCACGCCGGGACGCTCCGCGTGAGCGTGCTGAGCACGGACGCGGAATGGTTCGGCGTGACCTACCGGGACGACCGGGAAAAGGCCATGCTGGCGCTGGAAAAGCTTCACGCCGCCGGCGCCTATCCCAAAACACTGCGCTGAAAAAAAGCGGGCAGGGGAGATAAGCTCCTCTGCCCGCTTTCGGTGTTTTCAGCTGTAATATTCAAACCGCATCTCCGCGATGGAGATCGTGTCGCCGTCGTCCAGCCCCATCTGCTCCATGCGGGAGTAGACGCCCGCCTCGCGCAGCTTGCGGTCCATATACATCCGGCTTTCGTAATCGGAGAAGTTGACGCGCGAAACGAGCCGGTCAAGCCAGTCGCCGCGCAGCGTCCATACGCCGTCGTGCTTTTCGATGACCAGATCGTCCGCCGTGCCGAGCACGACCTCCGGCGCCACATAGTCCGCCTCGTAGACCTGGACCGGCGGGAGCGTGCGCAGCATGGCTCCCGCGGCCTGCACCAGCTCGCGCGTGCCCTGATGCGCGGCGGCGGATATCTCGAAGTAGGGCAGGCCCTTTTCCTCGATGTAGGCGCGGAAGCGGTCAGCCGCCTCGCGGTCGGCGCCGAGAAGATCGGCCTTGTTCGCCGCGACGATCTGCGGCCGGGACGCCAGCGCGGGATCGTATTCGGCAAGCTCTGCGTTGATGGCCTCGAAGTCCTCGATGGGGTCGCGCCCCTCGCTCCCGGCCACGTCGACCACATGGATCAGCAGCCGGCAGCGGTCGACGTGGCGGAGGAAATCATGGCCGAGCCCCGCGCCCTCGCTCGCGCCCTCGATGATGCCGGGGATATCCGCCATTACGAAGCTGACGCCCTCGTCCAGCCACACGACGCCCAGATTGGGGAACAGCGTGGTGAAATGGTAGGCCGCGATCTTGGGATTGGCGCGGCTGACCACGGACAGAAGCGTGGATTTGCCGACGCTCGGAAAGCCGACAAGGCCGACGTCCGCCAGCATTTTCAGCTCCAGCACAACGTCGCGCTCCTCGCCGGGCAGGCCCGGCTTGGCAAAATGCGGCGTCTGGCGCGTGGGCGTGGCGAAGTGCTTGTTTCCCCAGCCGCCGCGGCCGCCTCTGGCAATGACGAACGGCTCGTCCGACTGGCTCATATCGCGCATAATGGCGCCGGTCTCCTTATCGCGGATGAGCGTGCCCTTCGGCACGCGCAGGATCACATCCGCGCCGGATTTGCCGCTGCATCGCTTGCCCTGGCCCATCGCGCCGTTGGCGGCGACGAACTTGCGCTTGAAGCGGAAGTCCAGCAGCGTGGACTGGTTCGGATCGGCCACGGCGATCACGTCGCCGCCGTTGCCGCCGTCGCCGCCGTCCGGGCCGCCGGCGGCCATGAATTTTTCGCGGTGGAAGGCGATCGCGCCGTCGCCGCCGTCGCCGGCCTTGACGTGGATCGTGACCTTATCGACAAAATTTGTGCTCATATCTGACCTGCCTTTGCGTGAAATAGGAACAACAGAGGAAGCGCCGCGCTGGACGCCGCCTAAAATAAAAAGCGGGGCGGAATGGAATCCGTCCCCGCTTGCTTGTTTTACTCCTGAACCTCGTAGACGCTGACCTGCTTGCGATCCTTGCCGCGGCGCTCGAATTTCACGGTGCCGTTGACCTTGGCGAACAGGGTGTCGTCGCCGCCGATGCCGACGTTGGTGCCGGGGTGGATCTTGGTGCCGCGCTGCCGGACGAGGATGTTGCCGGCGAGGACGTACTGGCCGTCCGCACGCTTCGCGCCGAGACGCTTGGATTTACTGTCGCGACCGTTCTTGGTCGAGCCCATACCTTTTTTATGTGCCATCTGTTACACCTCCCAATCTTTCGGCAATCAACCGATGGCGCCGATCTCAACCTTGGTGTAAGGCTGACGATGGCCCTTGGTGTTGCGATAGCCCTTTTTGGGCTTCATTTTGTAAACACGGATCTTTTTGTCCTTGCCCTGCTTGACGACCTTGCCGGTAACGGCCGCGCCGTCGATGTAGGGAGCGCCGAAGCTCGCTTCGTCGCCGATGAGAGCCAGAACCTTGTCGAACTTGACCTCGGCGCCTTCCTCGGCGTCCAGCTTTTCGACGAAGATCACGTCGCCCTCGGCCACGCGGTACTGCTTACCGCCGGTCTCGATGATTGCATGCATAGTGAGATAATTCCTTCCTTTCGGGCTCGCTGTCCCGGGGGCGGCCGACGGCCGACTTGTAATGACCCCTTTCAAAGCGGCTTTGATATATTACCACACGATCGGAGGCTTGTCAACGCCTTTTACAGCTTTGGGCAAAGAAAACAGGCCGCCCGGACGGACGGCCTGTCTGTGCCTGTCAGATCAGATGAGATTGAGGACCAACGTCAGAATGACGAAAGCGATGGCGAACCACTTGGTCATTTTGGCGAGCTTGGCGTCCCAGGTCTTGGCCTTGGTCTTGGTCATAAAGGTGTCCGCGCCGCCGGCGATGGCGCCGGAGAGGCCCGAGCGCTTGCCGCTCTGGAACAGGACGACGATGGTCACGGCGAGGCCGGAGAGAAGCTGGAGTATGGTCAAAGCAATTTGCATCGTTTCATTCACCCTTTTCAAATTATCGCATAGGCAAATATATCATATAATAAATATGAAATCAAGTGCTTTTCACAAAAATTCCTGTTTTTTGCGTCCGGAGCGCCGCGGGGCCTGTTGGCGAGCGCGCGGCGGTGCACAGGCTTATGCACCGTCTGGCGGAAAAAACGCTTTTTTATGGATGGAACGGCCGCTTCTGCGCACAATAGTCCCGTATGCCGCCGGACGAACAGGCGGACGGAGGAAAGGGTGGCGTGCGATATGGGGCGCAGGAGAAGAAAGTATGACGTGGTCGCGGGGCGGAGGCGGCGGAGCTTCGTTGTTTCGCTGGCGGTCGTGGTGAGCGCGCTGGGGCTGTTCACGATCGCGGCTTACGCGGTGTTCGACCACTACGCCGGCAAGCTGGGAACGGCGCCGGTTCCGGCGGCGGAGCCCATGCGCGGGGAAACGGAGCGCGGGACGCTGGAGGATTCGCCGGCGGAGCAGCGGCGGTCGTATGAATCGTATCTGCGGGAGAATCTTGAAAGCGAGGCGCAGCCGCTGCCCTTTGACGAAAAGGACGTGTACAGCGTCCTGCTCATCGGCACCGACGAAAGCGACGGAGACGAGGCCGGACGCAGCGACTCCATGATCCTTCTGTCCGTCAACCGGGCGCAGCGGCGGCTCGTGATGAGCTCGTTCATGCGCGATATATACTGCGCCATCCCCGGCTGCGGCTATTCGCGGCTCAACCATGCCTATGCGTGGGGCGGGCCGGAGCTGCTGATGGAGACGATCGGCGAGAATTTCAAAATACCCCTGACGAATTATGTGCAGGTCGATTTTGAAAGCTTTCGCTCGGTGGTGAATACGGTCGGCGGCGTGGACATCCGGCTGTCGCAGGCGGAGGCGGATTATCTGAACGCCTTTTGCGCGGACGGGCTGACGGAGGGCGTGAACCGGCTGGACGGCTGGACGGCGCTGGAATACGCGCGGATGCGCTATGTGGGAAACGCCGACTACGAGCGCACGGCGCGGCAGCGATACGTTCTGACGGAGCTGATCGAAAAGGCACGCGGGCTGTCGCTGACGGAGCTGGACGAGCTGGCGGAAACGCTGCTGCCGCAGATACGGACGAATATAAGCCGCGCGCAGCTGCTGTCGCTGGTGCTGGGCGCGGGCGAGTATATGCAGTATGAAACGGAAAGCTGCCGCATCCCGTGCGACGGGAGCATGACCGATATGGTCGTGGACGGCATGATGGTTTTGGGCGTGGATCTGGAACGGAACCGCCGCGTCTGGTACGAGGCGGTGTACGGCCCGGCGGAGGAATAAGGACCGGAACGGGAATGCCCCTGTGCGAAAAAATCGCACAGGGGCATTTTGCGGGCTCCGCAAAGCGTCAGTGCCGGCCGCCGCCGCCACCGCCGCTGTGGCCGCCGAAGCCGCCTCCGCGGCCTCCGCCGAAACCACCTCCGCCAAAGCCGCCGCTGCGTCCTCCGCCGCCTCCGCGGCTGTGACCGCCGAAGCCGCTGCCGCGCGGGGGCGAGCTGCGGAAATTGGACGGGCCGGAGCGGGGACCGGGACGCGGGCCGGGGCCCGGCCGATAGCCGGGACGGGGACCAGGCCCGGGACCGGGACGATAGCCGGGGCTGCGCCGGCGCCAGTCGCGCCACAGCCGCGGGCCGCTGAACATCCAGAACACTGGCCAGAAGCTGCCCGTGTATCCCCAGCGGCGCATCCGTCCCATACGGGACAGGGACACGAGCAGCCAGACGATCAGAACGACGGCCAGCAGCGTAAACAGACCGCCGCCCGGCCGGGCCGGGGCCGGCTCATAGTAGGAGTACGGCTCGGCGTAGGAGCCGGAATAGGGCTCGGAGACATACGACGCGCCGCTGTTCCCGGCGGCGCTGTCAAGGCGGACGCCGTAATGATCCTCATACCAGGCGACAAGCTTCTCCGCCAGCGTGACGACGGCTTTGTCGGGCTGGTTTTTATCGGCGTATTTCCAGAAGTAGTCATCCATATAGCGCGTGGCGAGACGGTCGGTAAAGTCGCCGTCGATGCCGTCGCCGACGGCGAGCCAGCCACGCGCCTCCTTGACGACGTACAGCAGGAGCATGCCGTTGGACTGGCTGGCGCTGCCGACGCCCCAGTCGTTCATAAGCTGCGTGGCGGCGACTTCGGAATCCTCGTCCAGATAGTTCACCGTCACGACCACGAGCTGCGCCTCGTCGCAGGACTGCTCAAGCTGAGCGTTGTAATCGACGATAGTCTGCCTGGTCGAGGAGGAGAGCGCGTTGGCCTGGTCGAGAACGTAAAAGTCGTCGCCCGAGCCGGGGGACAGCTCGATCGCAAGCGCGCTTCCGCTCAGCAGCAGCGCCGCCGCCAGAAGAACAAGAAGTGTTTTTTTCAAAGTTTTCATATTTGTTTTGATCATTGTATTCATTCAAATTTTTCGGGCATATCCACCGGGACGATGCGCCGCAGCAGATCGGCGGGAAAGCGTTCCGCCGTGTTTTTCACAAAGCGTTCGACCGTTTCGTTGTAATCGGAGGATGCGGCGACGCGCTCGGCGCCGGCAAAGTCGCTCAGCAGCTGCGGAAAGTTTTCCGTCGTATCAAAGCTGCGGCCCTCGGCGGCCTGCGCCGCGGCGTCCACCGCGGAAACGAGCGCCCGGTTGGCGGACGCGGCGGCGGCGATATCCTGCGCCTCAAGCGCCTCTACCAGCGCGCCGCGGCTGGAACTGACGGCGGCGTACAGGGAATCGTCAAGCTGGCCGCGGATGACCGACAGGATGCGGTTGGCGTATTTGGCGCACTCGCCGAGCTGCGTGCCGGGGCTGGTCAGCGTGTCGGCGAAGAACGCCCGCTCGATCGCACGGCAGCGGCGGTCCAGGGAAAGCCGGAAGCCGAGCAGGCTGAAAACGAGAACGACCGCAACGAAAACGGCGATGGCGGCCTTGCGGCTCTTCAGCGCGTCCATGACCCGTCAGCCCTTCATCTGCAGCAGCTTCTGCTTCAGCTCGCCCTCGATGCGGCCAAGCTCCACCTCGGCCTCGGCGCGGCGGGCGCGCCCGTCCTCCTGGATCTGGCGGACCTCCTCCAGCGTGCTGATGAGCTCCTGGTTGGTCTGCTTGAGCGTTTCGATATCGACGATGCCGCGCTCGGATTCCTTCGCGACGGCGATGGAGCCGGTGTGCAGCGCCTCGGCGTTCTTTTTCAGAAGCGCGTTCGTCATCTCCGAGACCTCGTGCGTGGCCTCCATGGCCTGCTGGCTGTGGTACATGCTCAGCGCGAGCACCATCTGCTGCTTCCACAGGGGGATGGTGTTGACGATGGCCGTCTGTATCTTTTCCGCCATGAGCGAGTCGTTGTTCTGGATCAGACGGATCTGCGGGGCCATCTGGATGGAGATAATCCGCGTCAGCTCCAGATCGTGCAGCTTCTTTTCAAAGCGGCCGAGAAGATTCGCGTAGTCGTTGGCGGCCTGCACATCCTCGGGCAGATTCGATTCCTGCGCCTTCTGGATATACTTGGGCAGCTCCGTTTCGCGCAGCTCCTGCAGGCGCAGCTTTCCGGCGATGATGTACATGCTCAGCTCCTTGAAATACTGCTGATTCATCTCGTACATCTTGTCCATGGTCACGATATCCTTGTTGAGAGTGACCCAGTGGCCGTCGAGAGCGGCGGTGATCTTGTCCACGTTCACTTCGGCCTTGTCGTAGCGGTTCTTCAGATCGGCGATGCTGCGGCTGGTCTTTTTGAACAGACCCTTCAGGCCCTTGGCGGGCGCTTCCTCGTAGCTCAGGCCCTTGAGCTCGGAGACGAGATCGGTGAGCATATTGCCGACCTCGCCGAGATCCTTCGTGCGGACCTTGGCCAGCGCGTCGGCCGAGAAATCGGAAATGTTTTTCTGGGCGTTGGAGCCGTAGCTGAGTATCTGGGTGGAATCGGTAACGTCGATCTTTGCGGAGAATTCGCGCACGGCGGCCTGTTCCGCCGGGGAAAGGGAGTCTATGTCGAGTTTTTCGACGGGAACGTCCTGCGCCGCTTCGTCCTGCGCGGCGGCGGGCGGCTCGTTGCCGAGCACCAGCGCGGGGACCGCCTCGGCGGCGGCTGCGGCGGCGGAAGCGCCGCCGGGGTCGAGCGTAAGGTTGAAATCGACAGTCTTTTCTTCGTCGGCCATGGTTATGATTCCTTTCTGTATCGGTTATGATCGTTTGGGATCGGTTTTGGGCTTGTCTGTCTGCGCGGCGCGGCGCATGGCGTCCTCGGCCGCGGCGTATTCTGCGCTTCCGGCGTCCGGCCCGTCCTGCGCGGAAAGACCTTCGGCCTGCATGCGCATATGCATGACCTGTATCTCGCTTTCGATGTCCATGGCTTCCGCGCCGAACAGGCCGTCGAGGAAGCGGACGAAGGCCTCCTGCTCCGTGTCGAGAAGAGCGAGTATCCTTCGGCGCGCGTCGGCGATGTTTTCGCCCTCCACGCCCTGCGCGTCCAGCCGGACGAGCGCGTCGGCCAGCTTTTCGGTCGTGGCGAGGTAGTAGCCCTGAAAGCGGCGGATGCGGGCAAGGTCGGTCAGCGGCTCCTTGGCCTTCCCGGCAATCTTGTCCGAGATATCCGCCAGCGCCGCGAGCTTTTCCGCCGCGCCGTCCGCGGATGCGCCGCAGGCGGCGGTATGGGCGCGGAACTGCCGGGCCCGTGCCAGTATCGCGTCCGCCTCCTCGCCGTAGCTCGGCTCCGGCTCGACCGGGTCGGCGACGTATTCCACGGCGGGCTTTATCAGCGCGTCGGCGATCAGCCAGGCCGCCGCCGTGACGAGCGCGGCGAGCAGAAAGTGCCACAGCGTGTAAAGCGGCGCGAACAGCGCGTACAGCGCGAACACGAGCGCGGCGATATAGACCGGCAGCGCGCGCCGGCGGCGGACCTCATGCATGGCGGCCCCCCCTTATCTTATATTGAACAGAAATATTTTATGCCACGCGGAGCTAAACGTCAAGCGGTACTTGCGCAGAAATCCCCATCGGTGGTATAATGGCCGCAGAGCAATTATTATATGGTGCGCCCTCCGGGGCGATGGGGAAGCACGGCGGCGGAGCTCCGCGTACCGTGCCGCCCCTATATGAAAGCCGGCCGCGCGCGGCAGGGCTGGAACATTCTATGCGGCAGGTGACAAAGATGATAAAGATCGCGCCCTCCATTTTATCGGCCGATTTCACGCGGCTGGGAGAAGAAGTGGCCGCCGTTCTGCAGGCAAAGGCGGACTATATCCATGTGGACGTGATGGACGGCGTGTTCGTTCCCAATATCACCATCGGCGTGCCGGTCGTCCGGTCGCTGCGCCGGGCGTTCCCGGACGCGTTTCTGGACGTCCATCTGATGATCACGCAGCCGGGACGTTTCACGGCGCCCTTCTGCGACGCGGGGGCCGATCTGTTCACGATGCACGTCGAGGCCGATACGCCGGAGAACATCACGGCGGCCATCCGCGACGTGCACGCGCACGGGTGCAGGGCCGGTCTGGCTCTGCGGCCGGGCACGCCGGCCGAGGCGGCGGCGCCGTGGATACGCGAGCTGGAGCTTGTGCTGGAGATGACGGTGGAGCCGGGCTTCGGCGGCCAGGGCTTCATGCCGGAAACGCTGCCCAAGATCGAGGCGCTGCGCGCGATGATCGAGCGGGAGAACCCCGCCTGCGAGCTGGAGGTGGACGGCGGCATCGCGCCGGACACGGCGCCGCTCGTGATCGCGGCGGGCGCGGATGTGCTCGTGGCCGGGAGCGCCGTTTTCGGAAAGAGCGACTACGCCTCCGTTATCCGGGCGCTGCGCGGGGTCTGACGGCCATGGCGTTTTTTCCCGCGTCGTTCGAGACGCTGATCGACAAATTTGCCTCTTTGCCCGGCGTGGGGCGCAAAAGCGCCCAGCGTCTGGCGTTCCATATCCTTTCGCTGCCGGAGGGGGCGGCGGAGGAATTCGCCGCGGCCATTCTGGACGCGCGGAAGAACGTGCACCGCTGCCCGGTGTGTCAGAATCTGACGGACGGGGAGCTGTGCTCCGTGTGCGCGGACGCGCGGCGCGACCGTTCGACCATCTGCGTCGTGGCCGAACCGCGCGATGTGGCAAGCATCGAGCGCGGACGCGAGTATAATGGCTCTTACCATGTGCTGCACGGCGTGCTTTCGCCCATGAGCCGCATCGGCCCGGACGATCTGTGCATCCGGGAGCTGGTCGGCCGCGTGGCGGAGGGCGGCGTGGAGGAGGTCATCATGGCCACCAACCCCGATACCGAGGGCGACGCCACCGCCATGTATATCGCGCGGCTGCTCAAGCCCTTCGACGTGAAGGTGACGCGCCTGGCCTACGGCGTGCCGGTCGGCTCGAATCTTGAGTTCGCCGACGATGCGACGCTGCTGCGCGCGCTGGAGGGGCGCCGGGATATGTGACCGGCTGATTTCGGATTTGATCCCCGCCGGAATGGGGATACTGTCAGAGCCGAGGCTCTGCGATATATTACGGAAAGAACAGGAGTTAATAATCAGAATATGGCAAAAAAACTGAAGATCATGGCTCTTGGCGGTCTCGACGAGATCGGCAAGAACCTGTACGTTTACGAGTACGGCAGGGATATCCTTGTCGTTGATTGCGGCATGGGCTTTCCCGATGAGGACATGTACGGCATCGACGTGGTCATCCCGGACGTGAGCTATCTCGTGGAAAACAAGGAGCGCGTGCGCGGCATGATCCTGACGCACGGCCACGAGGACCATATCGGCGCCGTGCCCTATGTGATGCAGCAGATCAGCTGCCCGATCTATGCCACGCGCCTGACGGCGGGGCTCGTGGGGCTGAAGCTGCAGGAGCACGGTCTGGCCGACAAGGTGAAGGTCGTTACGCTCTCGGCCGGCGACCGCGTCAAATGCGGGTGCTTTGACTGCGAGCTGGTGCATGTAAACCATTCCATCGCCGATTCCGTCGCCGTTGCGATCCACACGCCGGTCGGCACGGTCGTTCACACGGGCGACTTCAAGATCGACCTCAACCCCATCGAGGGCGAGGTTTTCGATTTCGCGCGCTTCGCCGAGCTTGGGCGCGAGGGCGTTCTGGCGCTGCTGTCGGATTCGACGAATGTGGAGCGTCCCGGCTATTCCGATTCCGAGCACCACGTCGGCGAGCGCTTTGACGCGCTGTTCAAGGACTGCTCCAAGCGCATCATCGTGACGACCTTCGCCTCGAACGTCCACCGCATCCAGCAGGTCATCGACTGCGCCGCGCGCTACAAGCGCAAGGTCGGCATCACGGGGCGGAGCATGGAAAACGTGGTCAAGCTCGCCATCGAGGACGGCTATCTCAAGGTGCCGAAGGACACGCTTGTGGAGATGTCCAAGCTCAACGGCCTTCCCCCGCACAAGGTCGTTATCATCACGACCGGCTCGCAGGGCGAGAACATGTCGGCGCTGTACCGCATGGCGTTTTCCGAGCACCGGCAGGTCAAGATCACGGCGGGCGACCGCGTGATCATTTCCGCCTCGGCCATCCCCGGCAACGAGCGCACCGTCACCAAGGTCATCGACGAGCTGTTCTGGAAGGGTGCGGAGGTCATTTACGACCGCTCGGCCGATATCCATGTTTCCGGCCACGCCTGCCAACAGGAGCAGAAGACCATGATGGCGCTGACGAAGCCCAGATTCTTCATTCCCGTCCACGGCGAGCACCGTATGCTCTGCCGCCATGCGGAGCTGGCCAAGGAGATGGGCATCGAGGCAAAAAACTGCGTCGTGGCGCAGTGCGGCGACGTGATCGAGCTGACGGAAAAGAGCGTGAAGAAAAACGGGAAGGTCACGGCCGGCCGCGTTCTTGTGGACGGAACGGACACAGAGGGCGTCGGGAGCGTCGTGCTGCGCGACCGCCAGCATCTTGCCACGGACGGCATGCTCGTTGTGATCCTCACGGTGGACGACGAGGACGGCAGCATCGTTTCCGAGCCGGAGATCATCTCCCGCGGCTTTGTGTACATGAAGGACAACTCCACGCTCATGGACGAGGTGCGCCGCGTGGTGCGCGAGTCCATCGAGTCGTGCGAGCGGCAGCACATCACGGACTGGGCCGGCATCAAGGGAAAGGTCAAGACCAATCTCTCCGGCTATCTGTATAAGGCCACGCACAACAGTCCCATGATCCTGCCGGTCATTATCGAGGTTTGATATGATACCGCTTTTCGACGCGCACTGCGACACGCTGTTCCGCTGCTGGCGCGAGGGACGGAGCATGGACGACGGGGCGCTGGCCGTCTCCTTCGGCCATATGGCCGGTCTGGAGCCGTACACGCAGGTGTACGCGGTGTTTACGGACCGGGCCGGGCGCGCGGGCTACGACGCCATGATGGCCATCGCCCGCCGCGAGCTGGCGAACGTGCGGCACCGCTGCGTTTTCTCCGTGGAGGGCGCGGAGGGGATCAGCTGTGATGAGAGCTTTCTGCCGCAGGCGTATGCGGACGGCGTGCGCGCGATCAATCTGTGCTGGAACCGTGACAACGCGCTGTGCGGCTCGGCCATGGACGGCGCGTCGGGGCTGACCGAAGCGGGCCGGAGCTTTGTGCGGGCGATGGAACGGCTCGGTATTTACGCCGACGTCAGCCATATGTCCGACACGGCGTTCTGGGATCTGATCGAAATGGCGGAGCGGCCCGTGATTGCGAGCCATTCCAACAGCCGGACGCTGTGCCCCTGGGCGCGCAATCTCACGGACAAAATGTTCCGGGCCGTCGCGCAGACCGGCGGCTGCGTGGGGATCAATTTCTGCGCCGATTTTCTCGGCCGCGGCCGCGATGTGGAGGCGGCGGTGGATCATGCGGAGCATTTTCTGGCGCTCGGCGGCGAAAAAAGCGTTGGTCTCGGCTCGGATTTTGACGGCTGCGAAACGGCGGAGGGGCTGGCGGACTTGCGCGGCCTGGAGGCGCTGTATAACGCCATGCTGCGCCGCAACTGGGCGGAATCGCTCGTGCAGGATATATTCTATTACAATTTTGAAAGGCTTTTTTCATGAACATACAGATATTCGGACGTTCAAAATGCTTTGACACGAAAAAGGCCGAGCGCTATTTCAAGGAACGGCGCATCAAATACCAGTACATCGACCTTCCGCGCTACGGCATGAGCCGGCGGGAGCTGGAGAGCGTGAAAAACGCGGTCGGGCTAGCCGCGCTTTCGGACGCCCCGGAGGTCGGCTATCTCGCGTTCGACGCGGATAAGCTGGAAAAGCTTTTTGAATACCCGGAGCTGATAAAAACGCCGGTCGTGCGCAACGGAAAGCAGGCGACGGTCGGCTACTGCCCGGACGTGTGGAAAGGCTGGGAATGAAAACAGGGACGGAGGATCGACGCCTGTCGGTCCTCCGTCCCTGTTTCCGGGTTTATTTCAGCCGCGTGCGCGTGCTGCTCAGGCCCAGGATATAATCGGTGCTTACATCGTAAAGGAGCGCCAGCTTGATGAGCACCTGCGTGGGGATGTCGTTTTCGCCGGTCTCATACTTGGAATACCCGGTCTGGCTCATGCCGAGATAGCGGGCGAGCTGCGTCTGGTTCATGTCGGCGTCCTCGCGCAGATCCCGCAGTCGTTCATACATGGCTGTTACCTCGGTGACAGTATTGCATAACCTGAAACAGATTATTGATTTTCAACCTGTTTCAGGTTAATACATGAAAAAAAGAGGTCTTTCTATGCCGAATTACAAAGAAATGTATCTGACACTGTTTCGGGCCGCCGAAAACGCCATCCGCGTTCTCAGCGAGGGGCAGGCCGCGGCCGAGGAGCTTCTGCTGCGGGAGGAGCCGGAGGACGGGGAAGAGGGCGGCGAGTGACCGCTCTCACTCGCCCAGCACCTGCTCCAGCCGTGCGCATTTTTCCGGCAGCGCCTCGTCCAGCCGGATGCTTTTCAGCTCACGCATGCCTCCGGCGCCGCGGCGCGTCCAGATGTGGAAGCTCGTCGCCCGGTTCACGCACGCGCCGCCGGAGAAGCATTCGTACTGCAGCTTGAGCTTTTTCCCCTCGAGCTGCAGCAGCGTCGTGCGCACCGTCACGCTTCCGGGGTAATACAGCGGCGCCAGATAGTTCAGGTCGAGATTCACCATGGCGGGGTCGATGCCGCGCTCGTTCATTTCCTGCCACGGGAAACCGTTTTTGGCGAAGAAATCCATGCGCGCGATCTCGTACCAGACGGGGTATACGGCGTGGTGCACCACGCCCATCGGGTCGCAGTCCGGGTAGCGGATGTCAATGCTTATCTCAGTCATTGGTTTGTCTCCTTCATAAAAAACGCCGTGCCCGCAGCGGGCACGGCGGATGTTTTTTGCGTTCAGCCTCCGAACAGTCCGCGCAGGAAGCGGATGATGCTGTCGCGGATGTCGCTGTATTTGTCCTTGACCTCGTTGCGCAGCGCGTCGGACTCATCGTCCGGCTCCGGAGCGGCCGTGGGAACAGGCTCCGCGGGGGCGGAGGCGGACGGCTGTGCGGCGGGGGCGGGCGCAGTCACACCGGCGGGCGGCGCCGTATCCGCAGCGGGCTCCGCGGAGGGCTCGGCCGACGTGCTGCTCGACGCGCTGTCCGGCTCCTCCGAGGGCTCGGACGAGCTCTGTCCCGGCTCGGCGGAGGCCTGCTGGCCGCCGGCGGCTTCCGTTTCGACCGTCTCGGACGCAGGCTCGCCGTCCGTCTGTGCGGCGGTCTCCGGCTCGCCAGAAGGCGCGGCGGCCGTCTCCGCCGGTTCCGTCATTTCCCCGGAGGGGGCCGGTTCGGCCGAAGGGGCGTCCTCGCCGTTCAGCGCGGCGACGGCTCTGGCGGCGGCCTCGGTCTCGGCGGCCTTCGCCTCCGCTTCCGCCCGCAGCTCCAGCGCCTGCGCGAGAGGATAGGCCGACTGCATGGCCTCGTCCGCCGTGCAGATGGTGTAATCCGTGCGCCAGTCGGTATAGCTGCCGGCGTGGTCGTAGAAGCCGTCAAGCTCCAGATAGGCGGCCGCCTTTTCCAGCGTGCCGAGCATTTCGGCCTTCAGGACGCTGCCGTAGGGGTCGAAGCTCTGCGCGCTGCGCCCGGTCATCAGGCCGTTCGACACGGCCGCCTCGATGGCGTCCGCGCCGGCGAGCTCGCAGTCGTAAAAGCCGCTTTCCCTGCCGTCCGCCGTATCAAGGCCGCACAGGGCTGTGACGAGCTGCGCCAGCTCAAGGCGCGTGTAGCCGCGGCCGGGACGGAAGGTCCCGTCGGTGTAGCCGGCGATGAAGCCCCGGTCGATCATGAAGGAAAGGGCGCTTTCGTTTTCCGAATAGGACAGGTCGGCAAACTGGGCCGACGCAGGCTCCGCCTCCTCTGCGGCGGTCTCCTCCGCGGGCGCGCCGTCCAGAGGCTCGGCGGGCGCGGCCAGCGCGAAGGCGCTCAGGCAAAGCGCGGCCGCGAGCGTCAGGAGGAATATGAACAAAGGCTTATCAAGATGTTTCATTGCTATTCTCCCAGCATAAAATATTTATTAGTTACAGTTATCATACTCCACGGCCGTCCGGCGGGCAACCTCAATTTGGTTACAGATTTGGCGGCCGGTTCACGTTCTGGAAATTTCCGCTTGCGCGCGGGCAAAAAATTGTTATAATGGCAACATATTGGAAAAAGGAGAAAATGGATGAAAAAGTTGATTTGCCTGCTGCTGGCGCTTGGAATGCTCCTGGCTCTGTGCGCCTGCGGCGAAGCGGACGTGTCCGTGCAGACGGAGGAAGCCCCGGAGACAACGGCCGAAGCGACGGCGGAGACGGCCGCGGAACCGGCGCAGCCGGCGGCGGAGGAGGCTGGGAGCGGCGAGCCCTCCGGCGAAGCTTCGTCTGAGCCGTCCGGCAGCGCCTCGGACGCGCCGATCAGCGCGGCGAACCAGAAGGTCCCCGACCATGCCGAGCCCATCGAGGCCGAACTGGACGAGGGCGCGAGCTATCTGGCCTTTACCGGCGACCAGCATGGCGAAACGCCGGGCTACCGCGTGTGGCTGGAGGATCAGCTGCTGGTCTACGGCGACCAGCTTTCCCTGCTGAGCTATTCCGGCGATATCTGCGAAAAGTCGTGGGTGCAGGATGTGTTCGACGACTGGAAGGCCGTGCTCGACGAGCTGGTGCCCGGACGGTATAACGTCACGACCGGCAACCAGGAATTCAAGGCCGGCGCGCCCGGCCCGGACTGGGACGCGATCGGCGAGGGCTTTACGGTCTGCGGCGAGGTCGCCCGCACGGACGACTACATCGTCTACAACATCGGCGCGACGACCGAGACCTATCTGTTCCCGACGTCCGAGCTGGAGGCCATTGACGACTATCTCAACGCGGCGCCCGAGAACATCCCCATCTTCGTTCTCAGCCACTACCCCCTGCATCTGGCCTGCGCCACGGCCAGCCACGGCATCCCCGGCACGGATCACCGCCAGACGGAAAATAACGGCGCGCTGATCGAGATACTCAACCGCCACCCCAACGTTGTTTTCCTCTGGGGCCACAACCACACCTTCCAGGATCCCCGCTACGGCACGATCTGCCCGGCCGGCTCGAAGATGACCTGGAGCTATGACGACCCGGACGACAAGGCGGAGATCAACTTCATCTACGCCAACTACGGCTCGTTCTGCCGCGGCGACAGCTACGGCGTGATCGCCGAGGTGCTGCGCGGGGAGAACGGCGTGGACGTGACGCTCGACTACATCGACACGAATGTGCCCATGACGGCGAAGGATTCGGCCGTGCTGCATTTCGGCACGGACGGAACGGTGACGGCTGAGGTCACGCCGGGCAGCGGCATCGACTACGATGAGATCCTCGCCATGTCCGGCTGGCCGGAGGATCCGAACTTCATGGCCGAGCTTCGCGGCTGAAGCGGAAATAGAAGATAAAGCAAACGCTCCCCCGCCCGGGTATCTGCCCGGCGGGGGAGCGCGTTATATTTTGGGCCTGTCAGCCCTCAATCACGGTGCCGCAGCGTCCGTCCAGCGCCTCGGCTGCCCGTTCCAGCGACGTGATGACGGCGCGGCCTCCGGCGCGGGCGAAGCACAGGGCGGCCTGTACCTTCGGGAGCATGCTGCCGGGGGCGAAATGGCCATCGGCGCAGTATTTCTCCGCCTCGCCGGCGCTCATGCGCTCAATGGGGCGCGCGTCCGGCGTGCCGAAATGGAGAACAACGCGGTCCACGGCGGTGAGGATGACGAGCTGATCCGCGCCGAGAAGCTCGGCGAGCTTCTCCGAAGCGAAATCCTTGTCGATCACGGCGGCCACGCCGCGCAGAGCGCCGTCCTCCAGCACGACGGGGATGCCGCCGCCTCCGCAGGCGATGACCGTGTGGCCGGCGTCGAGAAAGCTTCGGATGCTTTCAAGCTCCACCACGTCCAGCGGCATGGGCGACGGCACGACCTGCCGCCAGCCGCGCCCGGCGTCCTCCGCCATGGCCCAGCCGCGCTCGGCCATGAGCCGCCGGGCCGTCTCCTCGCTGTAAAACGCGCCGATGGGCTTTGTCGGATGGGAAAAGGCGGGATCGTCCGCCGAGACGAGCACCTGCGTCACGATGGAGGCGACCTCCTGCCGCATCCCGCGCGCGTGCAGCTCGTTGCGCAGCGCGTTTTGCAGATGGTAGCCGATGTAGCCCTGGCTCATGGCGCCGCATTCGGGGAAGGGCATCTCGCCGGCGATGACGCCGGCCCCGGCCGCCGCGGACATGCCGAGCTGTATCATGCCGACCTGCGGGCCGTTCCCGTGGGTGACGACGAGCTGGTGGCCGGCGGCCAGAAGGGAGGCGAGCGGCTGCGCCGTCCGGCAGACGAGCGCAAGCTGCTCCTGCGGCGTGCTTCCGAGGGCGTTTCCGCCGAGGGCAATGACGATCCTGGACATTTGGATCCTCCTGTTTCCGATTGTTTTGCACCATCGTATCATGCCCGGCGGCGTTTGGCAAGCGTCAGAACAGAAAGCTGACGTGCCATTCGGCCCACGAGGGGGCGGGGTGGCTCCCATCCGGCCATTCGGCCTGCCTGTCGGCGTCCAGCGCGCCGCGGGCGGCGCGGGCGTCGGGGTATAATTCCTCCAGATAGGCCGTGTCCAGCTCGGCGAGACGGCCCTCGCTGTAGGCGCGCACGTTCCAGCGCGCGGCGAGAGCGGCGGGGTTGGCCAGACAGAACAGGCACCAGGCGGTCAGTCCGAAGCCGATGAAAACGCGCCCGAAGCGCGTGCCCGGCCGCAGCAGGCGGACGGCGGCCGTCACGAGGAGCACGGCGATGAACAGCATGACCCACAGCGTTATCAGCCGCAGCAGGGACAGGCCGAAGGCCCGGACGTACAGCCCCATGCGCCACGCGGCGTACAGTCCCACGCACACCGCCAGCACCAGAGCCGCCGCCATCAGCCCCAGCCCGGCGCGGTCGAGAGGCCGGCCGCGCCGGCGGAACAGCAGCACCGCCGCGAAGTGCACCGCCACGAGAACGGTCACGCTCACGCCGGGCATATAGTTGTATCCCGCCAGATGGCCGAGACCGAACACCGAAAACCACAGCGCCGCCATGACCAGCGCGGCCAGCGGCCCGGCCCAGTCGCGCCAGCTCAGGGGGAGCGTCTCCCGCGTCTGCGGCGTATCCGGGTTTTGTATCGTTTTTTCGTCCATGTCAGTCCTCCGTGTATTCCAGTATGTCGCCCGGCTGGCAGCCGAGCGCGGCGCATATCGCGTTGAGCGTGGAAAAGCGGACGGCCTTGGCCTTTCCGGTTTTGAGCACGGAGAGATTGGCCATGGTGAGCCCTACCCGCTCCGAAAGCTCCGTCAGGCTCATTTTCCGCCTGGCGAGCATCACGTCAAGATTTACAACGATCATGGCCGCGTCCCTCAGATCGTCAGATCGTTTTCGTCCTGCATCTGCGCGGCCTTGACCGTCAGATGGCTCAGCGCGGCGGAGGCGATCGTGATGCCGGCGCCGACGGCGGAGATGAGCAGCAGGAGCAGAAACAGTCCCGGATGCAGCGCGCGCAGGAAAAGCAGGGCCAGCATGACGGCGGCGCACAGCAGCGTGTCCGCCAGCGCCAGTATGCTGATCGCCCGCAGACGCCGCGCGTTTTCCATACAGAAGCTGTTGTCCCGGCCGATCTCCGCAAAGATCTGCCAGGCAAAGCCGAGCGCCGCGGCGACCAGGCCGATGCCGAGCCAGAGCACGCCGAGGCACGGCCACTCGAGCCAGGCGAGCCGCGGCTCGCCCAGCGCGCATTCCTGCGCCAGCAGCGGGCCGACCACAAACGCCAGCAGCGCGCACAGACCCCATCCGACGGCCACGACGGCGCGCAGCCAGCGGGAAAGCTCCTTCTGTTTCATTGACAACACATCCTTTCGCCCTGACAATAGCATATGCGTTCATGAAAGTCAAGAAAAAATTATCGAAAAACGATAAAAAGTCATGAAAACGCCAAAATCCGCATATACTCGGTCGGAGGGATGTATATGTTGGGAAGATTCTCCGATTTTCGGTATAAAGAGGTCATCAACGTGCGCACGGGAAGCCGGCTCGGCTATGTGTGCGACGCGGAATTTCAGGCGCCGGAGGGACGCATCACGGCGCTGATCGTGCCGGGGCCGAGCCGCTTTCTGGGGCTGTTCGGACGCGAGGACGACTACGTTCTTCCGTGGGAGTGCATCAGCCGCGTGGGACAGGACATCATACTGGTCGAGGGCGAGCATGGGATCCGCCGCGGAAAACGGCCGAAAAGGCCGTGGCTGTAAGGTTTTTTTGAGAAAAAGTACTTGAAATGAGGCAGGCGGTTTGCTATAATCATAGGGCTTGCCAATTACGCACGGATGCGGACGCACGACCCGGTGCATTTGATGTGAAAAGTGCTGGTCGCAAGGATGAAGCATCCGGAGGGTAAAAACTGATTAAACAAGGAGGAACAAACGTAATGGCAGTAGTATCTATGAAGCAGCTCCTGGAAGCGGGTGTCCACTTCGGTCACCAGACCCGCCGCTGGAACCCCAAGATGGCGGAATACATCTACATGGAGCGCAACGGCATCTATATCATCGACCTTCAGAAGACGGTCAAGAAGCTCGAGGAGGCTTACGACTTCGTGCGCAGCCTGTCCGAGCAGGGCAAGACCATCCTGTTCGTCGGCACGAAGAAGCAGGCGCAGGACGCCGTCCGCGAGGAGGCCTCCCGCGTCGGCATGTACTACGTCAACGCCCGCTGGCTCGGCGGCATGCTCACCAACTTCAAGACCATGCGTACCCGCGTGGATCGTCTGGAGCAGCTGAAGAAGATGCAGGAAGACGGCACCTTCGACATGCTTCCGAAGAAGGAAGTCATCAAACTCATGGGCGAGATGGCCAAGCTTGAGAAGTATCTGGGCGGCGTCAAGGACATGAAGCGGCTTCCCGGCGCTCTGTTCGTCATCGACCCGCGCAAGGAGCACAACGCCATCGCCGAGGCCCGCAAGCTGCACATCCCCATCGTGGCGATCGTGGACACCAACTGCGACCCCGATGAGGTCGATTACGTTATCCCCGGCAACGACGACGCTATCCGCGCCATCCGCCTGATCTCCTCCACCATGGCCAACGCCGTGCAGGAAGGCCGTCAGGGCGAGGACGCCGACGTGGCCGCCGAGGCCGCTGAAGAAGCGAAGGAGGAAGAATAATGGCTGTTACTGCTGCTGCTGTCAATGAACTGCGCCAGGCCACCGGCTGCGGCCTGATGGACTGCAAGAAGGCGCTTGTCGAGTGCGACGGCGATATGGAAAAGGCCGTCGTCTATCTGCGCGAGAAGGGTCTCGCCGGCGCCGAGAAGAAGGCTGCCCGCGTGGCCGCCGAGGGTATGGCTTACGCCGCGGTGTCCGGCGGCGTCGGCTCCATCGTCGAGGTCAACTGCGAGTCCGACTTCGTCGCCGGCAACGAGCTGTTCGTCAGCTTCGTCAAGGGCGTGGCCGAGGTCGTCGCCAAGGAGGATCCCGCGTCCGATAACGCGCTGCTCGAGTGCAAGTGGACCGACGGAAAGCAGACCGTCGCCGACGCGAAGAACGAGCTGTTCCTGTCCGTGCGCGAGAACATGAAGATCCGCCGCTTTGCCCGCGTCGATTCCGGGCTGTGCGTTCCCTATGTCCACATGAAGGGCACCGTCGCCGTTCTGGTGCAGCTCGACACCGAGTCCACCGACGAGCGCGTTGTGGAGCTCGGCAAGGACATCGCCATGCAGATCGCGGCCATGAACCCCCAGTTCCTCGACAAGTCCGACGTGGACGAGGGCTTCATTGAAAAGGAAAAGGAGATCCGTCTGGCGCAGGCCAAGCAGGACCCCTCCAACGCCAAAAAGCCCGACGCGATCATCGAGAAGATTGTCATGGGCGGCATCAACAAGTATTTCAAGGAGATCTGCCTGCTGCAGCAGGCCTACGTCAAGGGCGCCGGCGAGGACGTCGCGGCCCATGTCGCGGAGGTCTCCAAGGCGGTCGGCGCGCCCATCGCCGTCAAGTCCTTCATCCGCTATGCCAAGGGTGAGGGCATCGAAAAGCGCGAGGATAATCTGGCCGACGAAGTCGCCAAGATGATCGGCTGATCAACACGATAACGTATCATTGCCGCGACGGTTTCCGTCGCGGCAATTTTGAAAAGGAGGGTGTTTCGCCATGGTTCGGACACGAAAAACGGAAAAGCGGCTGCGCCGGTGCGATGCGCCGTACAGCGGCGCTTTCGCTCTCTTTTTCATCCCGTGCGCCGCGGGCCCGGCGGGGCACGGAGACGGAGAGGCGGCCGGCGATGCGTGAGCGCCGGGCTTACTGCGCCGTGAAGCGCGCGCTGGACGTGCTGCTCTCGCTTCCGCTGATCGCGCTTGGCCTTCTGCCGGTGTGCATCGCCTGCGCCGCCGTTTATTGCAGCGACCCGGGGCCGGTGCTGTTCCGGCAGGAGCGCGTCGGGCGCGGCGGCCGACTGTTCGTACTATATAAAATACGCACCATGCGCACCCAGACGGACGGGCGCGGCGGGGAGCGGATCACGGCGGTGGGCCGCGTGCTGCGGCGCACCTCTCTGGACGAGCTCCCGCAGCTGTGGAACGTGCTGAGGGGCGACATGAGTCTGGTGGGGCCGCGGCCGCTCATACCGCAGGAGCGGAGGATACACGCCCTGCGCGAGGCGGCCGGCGTGTACGTTCTGCGGCCGGGAATGACCGGCCTTGCGCAGATACACGGCCGCGACCTTGTCGGCCCGGAGGAAAAGGCGCGGTGGGACGCGGCGTATCTGCGGGACTTCGGCTTCCGCCAGGACGTCAGGATCGTGCTTGCCACGGTGAAGAAGGTGCTTTGCTGCGAGGATGTGGCGGAGCGGGAGCGCTGAGCGCGCCTTTCAAAGCCTGCTTTTGGACAAACGAAAGACCGGGACAGCCTTTTGGGGCTGTCCCGGTCTTTGTGCTATGGCTGCGCCGCGGCTATGGCGGCGCCGAGTATGGCCGCGTCGCTGCGGCGGACGAAGCGGAAATGACGCCCGTGTCCGGCGGCCCAGCCCTCCAGCAGGCGCAGCAGCTTCGGCCGGAACAGCGGCGAGCCGTAAAAGGAGGAGCCCTCCGCGCTCACGCAGCAGGGACGCGCGCTGCTGCGGCCCGTGTCCGTATGGACGGCGATGGCGGTCAGCGTGACGGCGGCCATGCGCGCGGCGCGCTCGTAAGTCTCATCGATGATGGCGCGCAGCGCCCCGGCGTCGCCGGGATCGGCGGCCGTGAGAGCCGCCAGCGCGCTGTCCGGCGTTCCGGCGCAGAAGGCGCTGAGCTGTTCGGCCGTAAAGGCGCCGATGTGCTCGATGGCGGCGGAAAAGCGCTCTGTGAACAGACCGGCCCGGCACGCGCCCTGCGCCGTGCGGAAAACCAGCTCGCCCATATAAGCCCCGCCCATCATCTTCTCCGCGGGATGGTCGCCCGGTATCTCCGAGGCGGCGTCGAGCGCGCGGTCGAATTCGCCGCGTGGGAAGCCGTCGTAAAGACCGGATTCCAGATTGACGATCATGCTGCCGTCCTGGCCGGGCAGCTTTGTTATGTTCCGGGCGTTTTCCACATAGCAGCTGTTCGTGCCGGTGCCGAGAATAAAGCCGATGTGCCCGTCGCAGGGCTCCGGCCCGTCCGCGCCGGCCAGCAGCGCGGCGACGGTGTCGTTGAGGAGCGTGAAGCGCCGGGGCCTGCGTCCGCGGCGGGCGAGCTCGCGGTTGAGCGACGCGCCGATGACGGCGCCCTCCGCGCCCCGGATGCGGAGCTCCTTACAGAACGCGCCGATGCGTCCGTCCCGGTCGGGCAGAACGTCCATCACGAACGAGAAGCAGAAGCCCGCCGGCCCGCCGTCGTCCGCGAACGGCTCGAGCGCGTCGGCCAGCGCGGCAAAGAATCCTTCGCCGTCCAGAGCGCCGGCGCGGCCGGGCATCGGCCGCCGTTCGAGCCGCTCGATGGCCGGGCGGCCCTGCGCGTCAAAGCGGACGGAGGCGGTGCGCAGATTGGTGCCGCCGGCGTCGATCGCCAGAACGCGCCGGTTTTTCGGCGCGGCCGATACGGTGAGAAAGCTCGGCAGCATCCGAAGCGAGGCGGGGCGGCCGGCCAGCCCCGCGCGCATCTGGCGGATGAATTCCTCCAGCGCGGCGTCCGGGTCGATCCGGCCGGCGTCCATGCCGGTGCGGCGAAGGAATTCGCCGATCCGTTGGTCGGTCATGGTCAGACGCTTTCCGTCCGGCCGTCAGCTCCGGCTGCCGGACTTCGTGGTGTCCTTGAGCAGCACGTCGTGCGCGCCGCCCTCCACGATGGAAACGGAGGACACGAGCGTGAGCTTCGCCTTGTCGCGCAGCTCGGCGATGGTGTTGGCGCCGCAGTTGCACATGGTCGAGCGGATCTTCAGCAGCGTGGAGGCCATGCCGTCGGCCAGCGAGCCGGCGTAGGGAACATAGGAGTCCACGCCCTCTTCAAAGGACAGCTTGTCCTTGGCGCCGCCGAGATCGTAGCGCTGCCAGTTGCGCGCGCGGGCGCTGCCCTCGCCCCAGTATTCCTTCATATAGCTGCCGCCGATGAGCACCTTGGCGGAGGGAGATTCGTCGAAGCGGGAGAAATAGCGGCCAAGCATGCAGAAGTCCGCGCCCATGGCGAGCGCAAGCGTGATGTGGTAGTCCTGCACGATGCCGCCGTCGGCGCAGATGGGGATGTAAACGCCGGTTTCCTCAAAATACTTGTCGCGCTCGCGCGCCACGTCGATCACGGCGGTGGCCTGGCCGCGGCCGATGCCCTTCGTCTCGCGCGTGATGCAGATGGAGCCGCCGCCGATGCCGATCTTCACGAAATCCGCGCCGGCCTCGGCCAGGAAGCGGAAGCCCTCGCCGTCGACCACGTTGCCCGCGCCGACCTTGACGCGGTCGCCGTAGTGCTCGCGGATCCAGTCGAGCGTGCGCTTCTGCCATTCGGAATAGCCCTCGGACGAGTCGATGACCAGCACGTCCACGCCGGCCTCCACCAGCGCCGGCACGCGCTGCGCATAGTCGCGGGTGTTGATGCCCGCGCCGACGACATAGCGCTTCTGGCTGTCGAGCAGCTCGAGCTGGTTGGTCTTGTGCGCGTCGTAGTCCTTGCGGAAAACGAAGGAGACAAGATGCCCCTGCGCGTCGACGATGGGCAGGGCGTTGAGCTTGTGCTCCCAGATGATGTCGTTGGCCTCGCGCAGACTCGTGCCCTCGGGCGCGGAGATGACCTTTTCGGCGGGGGTCATGAACTCGCTGACCGGCGTGGCCGGGTCCATGCGGCTGACGCGGTAGTCACGGCTGGTCACGATGCCGAGAAGCTTTCCGGTGCCGGTGCCGTCGTCCGTGACGGCCATGGTGGAATGGCCCGTGCGCTCTTTGAGCGCGAGCACGTCGTACAGCCGGTCGGTCACGCGCAGATTGGAATCGCTGAAGACGAAGCCGGCCTTGTGATTTTTCACGCGGCGGACCATTTCCGCCTGCTGCTCGATGGGCTGCGAGACGTAAATGAAGGCGATGCCGCCCTCGCGGGCGAGCGCGACGCCCATCTTCTCGCCGGATACGGACTGCATCACGGCGGAGACCATGGGGACGTTCATGGAAAGCTCGCTTTCCTCGCCGCAGCGGAATTTGACCACGGGGGTGCGGAGCGAGACGTTTTCGGGAATGTTCTCGGCAGAGGAATAGCCGGGAACGAGCAGGTATTCGCTGAACGTGCGGGAGGGTTCTTCAAAATAAAAGGCCATGGCACACCTCGGTTCAATGTATTTTATCTATGTTATCATATCCGCGCCGGAAATCAACAGAAAATTTGCGAAACGGCGGGAAAAATGCGCCGCCGTGCCGGGCGCTCGCCCGTTTCGCCGCAATTGACGGGGAAGCGGGCCGCTTTGTTTTTTTCGGCGGACGTTCGCCGCGTTTCCCGCTTCTGTGCGCTGCCGGGGATATACAATGGGAGCCATACCGGGGCCGTTCGTTTCGCTGCGCAGATTTATCTTTCCCGCCGCAGTGTTCCGACTGCATTCGTTAATTTGCATAACATATAATTATGTAAACAATTGTTCGGAGGTCGATCATGGCGGTCAAAATGGAGCGGCTGCGCGCGGCGGAGGGGCTGCGCACGGCGCTGGCGGACAGGCCGGCGCTGAAAAACGCGCTGCGGTATTCGGCAAGCTTTCTTCTCGGCGCGGCGCTTGGCGCGGCGCGGCTGTTTTCCGGCTGTGGGCCGTTCGGCGTCGCGATGATCGGCGCCGCGGGCACGGAGCTGGAGGGGCTTTTGTGTCTGATGGGGACGCTGGCGGGCTATCTTCTGTCCGGCGGGCTCGTCGCCGGCGTGCGCTTCATCGCCGCCATGTTCCTTCTGTTCACGCTCAAGCTGGTCTGCCGGGACATGCGGCTGACGGGGAGCGTGTGGTTCATGCCGGTGTGCGCGATGTTTTTCACCTGCGCCACGGGGATATTCTATACGGCGGGCGACAACGGCTATGTGCCGTATTCGCTGCGGCTCGTGGCGGAAACGGTGCTGGCCGGCGGGTGCTGCCTTGCGTTTACGGGACTGATCGCGGACGGCGGCGAGGCCACGGAAAAAAACGAACGGCTGCGGGGACTGTGCGCGGCGGTGACGGCCGGGTGCGCGCTGATGAGCCTGCGGCCGGTGGGGCTTTTCGGCGCGGTTTACCTGGGGCCCTTCTTCTCGCTGCTGATCGTGATGCTGGCGGCCTACGGCGGCGGGCCGATGCTCGGCGGCGCGGCGGGCGCGCTGTTCGGCCTGTGCATGGACATGGCCGAGGACGCCGTGATCTTCCGCAGCGCATGCTACGCGCTGTCGGCGCTGACGGCGGGGGCCGTGTACCGCCGGGGACGCTTCCCCTTTGCCATGTTTTACTGCGCGGCCAACGCGCTGTGCGTGCTGTTCGGCTGGAACGGCCGGATGGAGGTGGCGGCGCTGTACGAATGCTTCGCCGCGTCGGTGATCTTCATGATCCTGCCGCCGGCGCTTGTCGATCCCATGTGCGCGTATCTGAAAAACGAGGGAGGGAACGGGGAAGCGGCCTTCCGCCGTTATCAGGCGGCGCGGATGGAGCGCCTGTCCGAGGCGTTCCGGCGGCTGTATGAGGTCGTATGCGCCGCGGCCAGCCGCGAGGATGCGCGGCCGGACATGGAGGCGGTGTTCGACCGCAGCTCGGACGCCGTGTGCCGCGACTGTCCGGGCAAGGAGCTGTGCTGGCACACGGAGGCGCAGCAGACGCTCGCTACGCTTACGGAGGCGGCGGAGGCCATGCGGCGGCGTGGCTATATGCGCTGGGACGATCTGTCCGAACGCTTCCGTATGCGCTGCCTGCACAAGGACGAGTTTCTCTGTGCGGTCAACTCCGAGCTGCGCGGGATGCTGTACCGGAAGCAGTTCATTTCCCGGCTCGACGAGGTGAAGACCGCGGCCTACGGCCAGTTTGCCGACATATCGGCGGTCATGCACAGCGTCGCCGGGGAGTTCTGCGGCGCGGCCGGGCCGGATATGCGTCTGGAACGGCGGCTGGGGCGCTTTCTGTCAAGCGCGGAGATGGAGGGTGGCTGCTCCGTGTTCCGCGACGGCCGCGGACGCATCCGGGTCGTGATCGAAAGCGCGGACGCGGAGGCGTTCATGCAGACGGAGGGCTGGCTCGAAAAGCTTTCGGCCGTGGTCGGCGTGCGCCTGGCCCGGCTGGCCGGGGGCGACAGCGAGCGGCTGCTTCTGATCGAGGCGGAGCCGCTGGCCGTTTCGGTGGGCATAGCGGCCGTGAAAAAGGACGGCGAGAGCATATCCGGAGACCGCAGCTGCTATTTCAAGACCGACGCGGGATTTCTGTGCGTGATACTGTCCGACGGCATGGGCACCGGGCCGGAGGCCGCCGTGGAAAGCTCGGCCGCCGTGAAGATACTGGAGGAATTCCTTCGCTCGGGCGTGGAGCCGGAAACGGCCATGCGGCTGCTCAACGCGGTCGTCATGCTCAAAAACGGCGACGAATGGGGCTACGCCACGGTCGATCTGTGCTGTGTGGATCTGTTCACGGGGCAGACCAGCTTCTATAAATACGGCGCCGCGCCGAGCTATATCAAAACCGGCCGCGCCATCCGCCGCATCAAGGGAAAATCCATGGCGGCGGGGCTGATGACGGGCGAGGGGGGCGCGCCGGACGTCGTGCGCATGAAGCTGCGGCCGGGCAACGTGGCGCTCATCGCGTCGGACGGCGTTCTGGCCGAGGACAACGACCAGTGGCTGCGCGATGTTCTCGCCGGTTCGGACGGACAGGACATGAAAACGCTTTCGCTGCACGCGCTGCAGGCTGCGCGCGAGCGCTTCGGCAGCTCCGACGACATGACGGCCATGGCCATCCGGGTGGAGGAACGGCCATGACGGACAGACAGTGCCGGAAAATCGCGTCCCCGCTGCATAAGAAAAAGCACCGGCGGTTAGAATTTCTCTGTAAACCGACCGGGGAGGCGAGAGATGTGGTCAAGGGAACGAACCGCCGCGTCGTGGTGGTGCGCTCGCCGGACGAGCGTATTTTCGAGCAGGCGATATTCATCATCCGCGACGATTATCTGCAAACGGAGCAGGAGGGCTCCAAGCGGCTTCTGGAGGAGGCCAGACGCGCGGCGGCGGCCTATGCCGCGCGGGCGCGCGGGCCGTACCGGCGGCGTATTTTCCGCCCGGTCTATGCGGCGGCGGGCGCGGCGGCCGCGCTGATCGCCTGGCTCGCGGTGCGCTTTGCAGGCGTTTTGTTTTGATTTATGAGAAATCCCTTTTCCGATTTCGTTTGTTTATCGGAAAAGGGATTTTTGCGGTTGTATTTGCCCGCGGCCGATGATAAGATACAACCATGGATATTATGCTGACGCTCGAGCAGATGCTCGTTATGCTCATTATGCTGATCGTCGGCGTCGTATGCGCCAGGACCGGCGTGATCGACGCGGACGGGAACCGGAAGATAACACGTTTTACGCTGGCCGTGCCGCAAAGCTGCATGATACTGGCCAGCGCCATCAATATAGAGTTCGAGATCAATGCGGCGAAGCTGGCCGCCGTGTTTTTCTCGGGCTTTGTCATGTATGCCGTGCTGATCGCGCTCGGCGCGCTGGTGTGGCTGGCGCTGGGAAAGAAGAACGCGCAGCGGGAGCTGTACGCGTTCATGACGGTGTTCGGAAACGTCGGCTTCATGGGCTTTCCCGTGGTCGGCGCGCTGCTTGGGGGCGAGGCGCTGCTGTACGCGTCGCTGCTGCTCGTGCCGTTCAATCTGCTGGCTTATTCCGTCGGCGTCATGATGATAAAGGGCGAGCTGCGCGGCGGCGTGCGCTTTGACTGGAAGATACTGCTCAGCCCGCCGATGATAGCGACCTACGCGGCCGTGGCGCTGCTGTTTCTTCGCGTGCCGGTTCCGGCGCCGGTTGAAAGAGCCGTGGACGCCATGGGCGATATGATCGTGCCGCTGTCGATGATCATCGTCGGCGCGTCGCTGGGCGACATGCCGCTGAAACAGGCGCTGGGGGACTGGCGCTGCTATGCGTTTTCGGCGTTCCGGCTGCTGGCCGTGCCGGCGGCGGTCCACTTTGTCATGGGGATGTTCGTCCGCAGCGGGCTGGTGCTCGGGACCATGACGGTGCAGGCCGGGATGCCGGTGGCGGCGGTGGCGGCGATGCTGGCGCTGCAATACGGGCGCAATTCCGAGCTGGCGTCCCGGACGGTGTTCGTTTCGACCGTCCTGTCCACGCTGACGATACCGCTGGTGTGCTGGGGGCTTTTGTGATATGGATCTGTGCGACGTGCGGCAGGTCGAGGCGCTGCTTTCGCGCCACGGCTTTCATTTTTCAAAATCCAAGGGGCAGAATTTTCTGACGGCGGCATGGGTGCCGGAGCGTATCGCCGAAAGCTGCGGCGCGGACCGCTCGTGCGGCGTCGTGGAGATCGGGCCGGGCTTCGGCTGTCTGACGGAGCAGCTTTCGCTGCGCGCCGGGCGCGTGCTGGCCTATGAGGTGGACGGCGCGCTGCGCCCCGTGCTGGCGGAAACGCTGGCCGGCCGGGATAACGTCGAGATCGTCTTTGACGACGTCATGCGCCGCGATCTGGCGGCGGATATCCGGGAGCGTCTGCCGGGGCTGAGGCCGCTGCTGTGCGCGAATCTGCCCTATAATATCACGAGCCCCGTGCTCACAAAGCTGCTGGAGTCGGGCTGCTTCGAAGCGCTGACGGTCATGGTGCAGAAGGAAGTGGCCGAGCGCATCGCGGCCCGGCCGGCCACGCCGCAGTACGGCGCGTTTTCCATTCTGGCGCAGTGGTACGCCGAGCCGGAGCTGCTGTTCACGGTGGGCGCGGAGTGCTTTGTTCCGCGGCCGAAGGTGACAAGCGCGGTGGTGCGGCTGAAAGGACGGCCGGCGCCGCCGGTCGAGACGGAGGAAAAAAGCTTTTTCCGCGTTGTCCGCGCAGCCTTTAATATGCGGCGGAAAACGCTGATAAACGCGCTGGACGGCCTTTGCGGCCGGGAAACGGCGCTTGCGGCGGTCCGGGCGTGCGGCTTTGACGAGCGCGTGCGCGGGGAAGCGCTTTCCCTTGCGGATTTTGCCGCTTTGACCAATGCGATCGAAAAATTAAAATAGACCGACGGAGGAACCATTATGCCGAACACAAACAATCAGCACGTTATCCACTGGGTCGAGCGCTGCGCGGAGCTGTGCAGGCCCGAACGGATCGTGTGGATCGACGGAAGCGAGCAGCAGCTTGCCGAGCTGCGCCGCGAGGCGTTCATTACCGGCGAGCTTATCAAGCTCAACGAGGAAAAGCTGCCCGGCTGCGTGTACCACCGCAGCGCGGTGAACGACGTGGCCCGCGTGGAGGCGCGCACGTTCATCTGCTGCGAGCGGGAGGAGGACGCCGGCCCGACGAACAACTGGATGGCGCCGGCCGATATGAAGCATCTGCTGCGCGGCATTTACGACGGCTGCATGAAGGGCCGGACGATGTATGTCATCCCGTACTCCATGTCCATCGTCGGCTCGCCCTTTGCCAAGTACGGCGTGGAGCTGACCGACAGCATCTATGTCGTTGTGTCCATGGCCATCATGACCCGCGTGGGCAACCAGGTCTTTGAGGCGCTGGGTGACAGCGCCGACTACATAAAGGGCCTTCACTCCAAGGCGGAGCTGGACGAGTCCAAGCGCTACATTGTCCATTTCCCGCAGGAAAACTACATCATGTCCGTCAACTCCGGCTACGGCGGGAACGTCCTGCTGGGGAAGAAATGCTTCGCGCTGCGCATCGCGTCGTGCCTGGCGCGCGACGAGGGCTGGCTCGCCGAGCATATGCTCATTCTCGGCGTGCAGAACCCGCAGGGCGAGACGCGCTATGTCTGCGGCGCGTTCCCGTCCGCCTGCGGCAAGACGAATCTCGCCATGCTTATTCCCCCGGAGGTCTATCGGGAGAAGGGGTGGAAATGCTGGACCGTGGGCGACGACATTGCGTGGCTGCGCCCCGGCCCGGACGGACGGCTCTGGGCCGTCAACCCCGAATACGGCTTCTTTGGCGTGGCGCCCGGCACGAGCGCCAAGTCCAATCCCAACGCGCTGGCCTCCTGCGCCCGGGACTCCATCTTCACCAACGTCGTTCTCAAGCCGGACGGCACCGTCTGGTGGGAGGGCATGGACAAAAATCCCCCGACGGACGCGCTCAACTGGAAGGGCGAGCCGTGGGATCCCTCGGACGGCTCCAAGGGCGCGCACCCGAACTCCCGCTTCACCGCGCCGGCGAAGAACTGCCCGTGCATCAGCCCCGAATTCGACAACCCCATGGGCGTGCCCATCGACGCGATCCTGTTCGGCGGCCGCCGCGCCAAAACGGCCCCGCTGGTGTATCAGAGCCGCGACTGGACGCACGGCGTGTTCGTCGGCTCCGTGATGGCCTCGGAAAAGACCGCCGCCGCCGAGGGGCAGGTGGGCGAGGTGCGCCGCGACCCGATGGCGATGCTGCCGTTCTGCGGCTATCACATGGCCGATTACTGGCAGCACTGGCTCGACATGGAGAAGAAGCTGACCAATCCGCCGAAAATATTTAACGTCAACTGGTTCCGCACCGACGATCGGGGCGAGTTCATCTGGCCGGGCTTCGGCGACAATCTGCGCGTGGTCGAATGGGTGCTCAAGCGCTGCTATGGCGAGGCGGACGCCCGGGAGACGGCCATCGGCTGGCTGCCGAAGGCGGAGGACATCGATCTGGAGGGCTCCGGCGTGTCGCGCGAGGCGCTGAAGGGGCTTCTGGATGTGGACACGGCGCTGTGGCGCGAGGAGGCGGCCGGCATCCGGACGTTTTATAAGAAATTCGGCGATAAGCTTCCGCGGGAGCTGGCCGGATGTCTGGATACGCTGGAGAAAAATCTTGCATAAAGCGGGAAAATCCGCTTGACAATACGCGCATTCAATGCTATTATAATCGGGCGTCAAACAAGACGCCCGATATGCGCGAGTGGTGGAATTGGCAGACTCGCTAGATTCAGGTTCTAGTGCTCACTCCGGGCGTGCGGGTTCAAGTCCCGCCTCGCGCACCATAAAAACCTTGAAACCATTACGGTTTCAAGGTTTTTTCTTTTCCTATCGTACCCATTTCGGTATCTGCAATCGAATTGCGGTTGATGTGCAGCGCCTCTTTGCAGCCGACAAGGATGACTTGCTTTTTGCCCTTGAAATTGCTGTGTAAAAGAGATTTCACCGGAGCATCTTTTGGCGATCCGTGCTGGCCGACATGATCACGGAATCACACTGGCTGCCCTGACTTTTGTGAACCGTCAGCGCATAGGCCAACGTGAGAAAGTGTGAGGAGCTTTGAGCCAAGCGACACATCGCCGCAATAGAAAGCTATTTTGTGTTTGCAGAATAAAAATAGTATAAGTTCGGTTTTTCTGGCTTTGTGGTACCATCCATCCACCTTACGCTGACCCATGATAACAACAGCCGCGATCTGGTAAATGGAAAGGACTACTTCTATCAGGTGCCCCCCGAGAAGAACGAATCGGGCTGGAATGTATATGAGTACGTTCTCAACAAGAGCCTGTTCGAGGAGGACGGCGTTTATACCATAACGGTCTACTCCGTTGACGCTGCCGGGAACATTTCTCAGAACAATACGGCTGAGAAGAACTTTGAGATCACCTTTATCGTTGACAAGACGCCGCCTATCTTTGTCGCAATGAATCTGGAAGCCGGCAAGATCTACAACGAGGAGACTCGTGTTGTGACGCTCAATTGCAGCGATAATATTGCGTTGGATACGGTTCATGTGTACCACCTTGACAGCACGGCGGAGAAGGACGCCAATGGAAATTACATTTGGTATGAGACGGATGCCGCCGGTAAGGTGACATGGCTTGCCGAAGAATTGAACGTTACACAGGACGGCGACAGCTACACCTTTGAGCTGAAGGAAGGAACGAGTGCTGCGACTTCCAAGCAAAGCGTCTTGGTCGTCTGCACTGATAAGGCCGGCAACCAGAATGTGGAACAGGAAATTCTGGACTTCACGATCTCAAGCAGCCTTTGGATTCGTTACTATGCAAATAAGCCCCTGTTTTATGGCTCCATCGGCGGCGTGTTTGCCCTGCTTATCGTTGCCGGGTTCATAATTTTCCGCAGCAAGGATGAAGAAAGCAAGAAAAAGACGGCCTCTCATTTGCACTAAGTAAAACAAAAGGGCCGCCATATACAGGCGGCCCTTTTCGGTTATCAGCGGGAGTAATCAAACATGAAGAAATTTTGCGTTTTATTTATATGCCTTGCGATGCTCCTGAGCTCAACGGCGTTTGCGGCCTCGTTGACAACGGTTGACATTAACCAGATCGTTCAAAATGGCGATCAGCTGTATGTGTTTTTCCACGCGCTGGATGAAAATTCCGAGTGTTTGAGCGGCATTGAAAGCAGTCAGATCAAGTTGGAGTTATCAAACCAGGTGCTTGCGCCGGAACTGCAATCAACGGGCGATGGGACGGCATTTGTGTTTGCGATTGATATTTCCGGCTCGCTCAGCGCAGAACAGTTTTCCAGTGTCAAGTCCGGCGTTCAGACATATGTAAACAATATGAGCAGCCAGGATAAGATGGCCATCGTTACCTTCGGCACGGAGGTTGTGACGGTTTCGGATTTTACAGACAATAAGAATACACTTAATGCAGTTGTAAACGGCTTGGAGAGTGTGAGCGGTGCGACGACCTTGTATGCGGGCATGCTCCGCGCAATTGATTTGGCAAAGCGGCAGAACAGTCAACTGCCGATGCGTCGGGTAGTTGTGGTCGTATCGGATGGTGAAGATTGGGCGGATGAATCCAATATTCAGGAAGTCAAAAAAAATGCATCTGCGGCGGGAATTTCGATCTGCGCTATTGGAATCAACACCGGAAGTAACTCTGAAGGCCTGGCGGCGCTGGGAGCGGTCGCAAGGTCAACGGGCGGCGCTATTTTCAGCCGCAGTGAAGATGAGATCGCCGATGGATTTAACAGCTTGCGATCTTATATTTCCGGCGGCTACGCTGCTTCCGCTGCTATCCCGGCAGATTTGGCAGATGGGTCCGAGAAGGCTGTTGTCCTTACAATCACCAACGGCGGCTTTACGGTAGATGACAGTGTTGACTTTCGGATAAAGAACATATCGGATGCCGTTGTTGACAGTAAAACGACGGAAGAAACCGAGGAAACACATACTGAGGATGCCGGGGCGGGTGCAGATGATGCTGAACCTGCTATGGCGGAGGCTGTAAGCGTCGAAAAAACAGAGGAAGAGCCGTCCACGCAGGAACTGTCTTCGGAAGAGACTTCCTCTGGGGAAGTCGGAGAAAATGAGGATGCCGAAACCGAGCGTGGAGGAAGCTATGTCCTGTATATCTATATCGGCTGCGCAGTCGCTGTGGTTATGGGAGCAGGCATCTTCTTGCTTTTACTCTTGAAAAAGAGAAAGGCAAAAAAAGCGAAGCCGTCGGATTTGGATGATGGCTATGGATATGGCGGCGGATACGGCGAGGCTGGTACTGTGTCGTTGGGCGATTCCGGCGAAACCGGAACCATGCCGCTGGATGGGTATATGGGGGGCGGTACGATCGTACTGACAGATCAATCCCAGGGACGCTCCTACACCGTGAAGAGCAAGGATAGAATAACTATCGGAAGACGTGATGGTATCAATGATATTGTTCTTCGCGATTCCGCTGTCTCAGGAACGCATTGCGAGATAATACGCGATGGTGGGCGGTTATATGTGAAGGACTGCGACTCTCATAATGGCACCTTTGTTATTAGTAATGGCCTTCGTTATCAGGCTGACGGCATCTCCGGGCAGGAGATCATGCATGGGGATGAGATTGAGCTTGGTCATATCCGATTGGAATTGACACAGTGTTGATCAGCTGTTCTTCCCGCTGTATTTGCGGCTTGACGACTTTATTGGCCGAGCGATTTGTTCCAATTTCGTGAGCGGGTTTGAAATCGCCATTAGTATAAAGCAGATGAGGGCGAGTCCACCCGTAAAAAGGTACGACAAACGCATGGCGGGCGCCGTAGCTTCTAGGAATACTACGATATCGTCGTTCTCGACGATATCGCCCGCGGCGTACTGAATTGCGATACATAACTCTACTACACATGCAATGGCGGAGATAAGCAGGATTAGAACTACAACATAGCCACCAAAGCGCTGAAGCTTTAAAAAAGGAATGCACAGCAATACAGGGAAAAGCATCCCGGATAGACTTATCACGGCTGTTTTAATGGGGGGTGAGTTGTAGGGAAGCGCGCTCTCTACATGAGGAAGCGGGGATAGAGAAAAGCCGCTGATGCGGCCACCCAAGAGCATTGTGGCAAGGGCATGGCCCAGTTCATGAAGCAGCGGGTAGATTATAAAAAGTGTCACAAAGCTGATCAACATTAAAAGCACCAGCTTTGTCAGTTTTCTTGGCACAAGCAATTCACATCCTTTTTTTTATTATACCACGATCGAAGTGTAAGAATCTACAAATAATCCGGAGTGTTGTACGTGAATCGGCTGTCAAATTTGATAGAAGCTAAAACCCTGGCAGGAAAGAATCTATGCTATTTGCTGTCTGGCACTGGCGCGTTCTCATCGGTGCGTTACAAGATGATGCAGGGCATGCTGGAATCAGGATTATTACCTTGTGTCGCCTATCATTATAACGGAAAACCCAAGTTGATGTATTTAGCCGGGGAGAAAAAAGCGTTATCAGCAGTGGGAATTTTGGATGAAGCAACCCTCATTTGTTTAATTGACGCCATTCTCTCTGCTGCTGAACAGTTATGTGCGCCGGGTTTTATTAATCTCGATAATGTTGAGCGAAGCCTGGATTCCATTTTTGCAGATATGCAAACGATGGAGTGCTCGTTTGTATTTTTGCCGCTTAATAATGGCGGCGAAGGAAACGGAAAAGAGCGATTCGAAGCGGAAATTCTTTTCGCTATTCGATCTTTGGTTGTGGATCACTCAAAGGCCTCCAGCGATTCGCTGCGCGTTTTGATAGATGAATGTTCTCGGCCGAATGCTACCTTTTCAAGAGCAAAAAGGATAATCCAAATGACCGATAATAAAGCTAGAAACCCGGTTCAAGAGCCTGCTTGCAGTAAGCTGCTTACCGGGCAGCAGTTGCGACTTGTTGGAATAGATACGCCGATCAATGTTGATATTGTTATTAATAAGCCGGATTTTGTTATTGGGAAGAGTGTTAATGGCGTCGATGGAACTATTTCCTGCAACGCGGCTATCAGCCGTATCCACTGCAAAATCATCCAGAACGGAATGAAAGCATATATCTCTGATTTGGGTAGTTCAAACGGAACTTATGTGAATGGACAACGTCTTCAGGGCGGACAGGCGGTTCCTATACAAGTTGGAGATCGAATTAAGCTGGCAAACAGCACGTTTGAACTGCAGGGAGGCTAAGTATGGCAAAACCAAGAATAGTGTTGGTAGATGCTGATACAGAGTATCTTTCAGCCTTGGAAGTACGGATGTTAGAGGTGTTTGGCGAGACTATTGAGCTGGAGGTAATTGATGATGGATTTAACACTTCCAACCACTCTGTTGATATAAAGCAGGCCCAAAGTGCGACAGGGAAGGGCACCAAGGGTTCAAATATGACATGGCATCACAACGAAGATGGAAAAACGTTGCAACTTGTTCCGAGAGAGTACCACGAGCAATTCAGACACAGAGGCGGTTTCTCGCTGGCGAAAGGAGGCTGATTCAATGGTAGTTACTGCATTAGGAAATGGAAATTTACAAGCTATTTGTGAATTTCAAAAGAAATTTAATTTAAGCCTTTCCGCTGATTATATTGATTTTTTATTAACAATGAATGGCGTTGTTTCACAAGATGATACAACCATTAAGGTTGCAATTTTGGAACAGGAAATTGAGATTGATTCACTTTTTGGGATAAATTTACAACAAAGCTGGCTGGATGTTAAGACATGGATGGGGAAATATGCGTCAGAACTTCCAGAAAATGCGCTCATTATCGGATGTGATTTGTTGAATAATTTGATAGTTATGCTTGAATCAGGAGAAGATGCAGGGATATACTACTGGGATGCTTCATACAGTTTCGAGGAGTCTAAGGATAATTCAAATGCGTATTTCATTGCTCATTCATTTCAACAATTCCGAGAGATGCTCGGAGATTTTATAGAAAGGAAATGATTTGTGATGAATGCAATTGACTATCTCCCGCTGGGAAGCGTTGTCCAATTAAAAGGTGGCATTCAAAAGCTTCTTGTCATCGCCAGAGCACTGAATGTAAATAACGAGGGAAAACAATATTTCTTCGATTATGGCGGTGTTCCGTATCCGGAAGGATTGACCGGTGATCAGATAGCGTACTTTAACCACTATCAGCTTGCTAAGGTCATTTTTGAAGGTTTCCGGGACGATGACGATGTTGTTGTTGTAAGCAACATTCACAATTACATTAAGAAAAACCCGCAGCTACAGAGATTCCCAGTTCTTGACGGCTCTATCTAAAATTAATCATTACGGTTCGTATTATCACCTGTCGGAGCGCCAGAGCTGCGGCTGGTACGAACAGCGCTGACGCAAAACGCCGCGGCGCGCGTTGTCGCGCCTTGAGACGATCGGGTCCTCTGCGCCTTGCGCCGCAGAGGGCCTGCGTCCGTGAGCGGCCGCGGCAGGCGGGCGTGAAGCGGGGAAAGAAGGGGCAATTTTCATGAAAACCAAATCCAGATTCCGGACGGCGCGGCGTATTCTGATCTTCTGGACGCTGTTCATCGGCCTGGGCGCGGTGGCGGGAGCGGCCGCGATGCTGCTCGATCCGAGCGGACGCCTCATGGGCATGGACGCCATGCTGCCGTATTTTCAGGTGCTCCCGTTTGCCGGCGTTCTGTTTCAGGACCTGACCTTTTCCGGCTGGGCGCTGCTGATCGTAAACGGCCTGTCCAATCTGACGGCGGCGGGGCTGCTGCTGGCCGGCAGGCGGGCGGGCGTGACGCTGGGCGGCGTGTTCGGTGTGACGCTGATGCTGTGGATCGGCATCCAGTTTTATATCTTTCCGCCGAATTTCATGTCCACGATCTATTTTATTTTCGGCTTTGCCCAGGCCACCGCGGGGTATGCGGCGTGGGTGTTTCAAAAGCAGGAGGCGTTTTCTGTCGAGCGGGCCGATTATCCCCGCATCGGAACCGATCCGAAGCGTCTGGTCGTCTATTTCTCCCGCATGGGCTATGGGCGGAAGCTGGCCTATGAGGAGGCGGAGCGGACGGGCGCGGAGGTGTATGAGATACGCGCCGCGGAGCGGACGGAGGGAACGCTGGGCTTCTGGTGGTGCGGCCGCTACGGGATGCATCGCTGGGCCATGCCCATCGAGCCGGTGAGCGCGGCGCTTTCGCGCTATGACCATGTGACGATCTGCTCGCCGATCTGGGTGTTTGCTCTCGCCGCGCCGGTGCGCAGCTTCTGCGGGCAGGCGGCCGGCAGGATCGCCGAGGCGGATTACATACTCGTCCACCATACCGGCGGGCGCTATGAGAACGCGGCGCGGGAAATGGACGCGCTGCTGGGCGTCCGGCATACCGGTCTGCGCAGCGTGCAGTGCCGGATGGGCGCGTATCGGGAGATACGGAGCTGACGCCGCGCGGCGGCTATGCGGACAGCGAGGAGCAGCTTCGCCTGTGCCGGCTGTATCTGGGACAGGATGAACAACCATAAAACACGGCCGGAACGAATCCGTTCCGGCCGTGCTTGTGTCAAAGCGCAGGAAAGCTCCCCGGTCAGCCCTCGGAGGGGGAAGCTTTGTTTTCGTCGGCCCAGCGGCGGACCCAGCCGGCGGCGAAGGCGGCGAAGCGCCGGGCCGCGGGGCCGGCCTCGTCGCGGACGGCCAGCGCGATCGTCCGGCTCGACGGAGGGACGATCGGCCGCGCCTCGACGCCGCTGCTGTTGCCGCGCAGAAGGAGCGACGGCATGATGCTCACGCCGAGACCCTGCCGGACCATGGCGATGACGGCGTAATCGTCCTTGCTGTGCAGGCGGACGTTCGGCCGCACGCCGACGCTCTCGAGCGCGCGCCGCGCGTCGTGGTCGGAGGATTTGAGAAGGGAGATGAACGGCTCGCGGGCCACGTCCTCCACGCGGCAGCGCTCCTGCGCGGCGAGGGGGTGCCCCACGGGGAAAATGGCCTCCAGCTCGTCCTCATACAGCGGGATGCACTCGCATTTCAGCTCGGTCGGCAGCGTAACGAAGCCAAGCTCCACGCTTCCGTCGGCCAGCCACTGATCCACATCGTGGTAATCGCCGTTGAACAGCCGGAACTCCACCTGCGGATGCTCCTGCTCAAACTGCATCATCATGGCCGGAAGCCAGTGCGTGGCTACGCTGGTGAACGTGCCGAGGCGGATCGGGCCGGCGACGAGATCGGTCAGCTCGGCGGCCTCGCGGTGGAGCCGCTCGTCCTGGCGGACGATCTCACGGATGATGGGGAGGAGGCGTTCGCCGTCCGCCGTCAGGTGTGCGCCGGTGCGCGTGCGGCGCAGCAGCGTCAGACCGAGATCGCTCTCCAGCGCCGCGATGATATGGCTGACGCCCGACTGCGTCAGCCCAAGCTCCTCCGCGGCCTTTGTCAGCGAGGAAAGCTCGACTGTTTTTACAAAAACGGCGTATTTTTTTGTATCCATTGTAAAAAACCTCTTGCAATTGTCGTTCAATGGTGGTAATATACCGCCATGTTGATTCAAGAATCGTAATGTTAAACATTATAATTCTTAATTCGTAGAATGTCAAGCGGAGGTTTGGAAAAATGATCGGAGCGAATTTACAGCATTTGTTGGCCATGGTGCTCTACATGGCGGCCGTGGTCGGTATCGGCGTTTATTTCGCCAAGCGCGCCAACGGCAGCGCGGAGGCGTATTTCCTCGGTGGGCGCAGCCTCGGCCCCTGGGTGACGGCCTTCAGCGCGGAGGCGTCGGATATGTCCGGCTATCTTCTGATGGGATTGCCCGGCCTTGCCTACTGGACGGGCCTTGCGGACGTCGGCTGGACGTGCGTCGGCCTGGCCGTGGGCACTTATCTCAACTTCCTGGTCGTGTCCCGCCGCCTGCGACGCTACAGCGTCGCAGTGGATGCATTCACGATCCCGGATTATTTCTCGCGCCGCTTCCATGAAAAGAAAAAGCTGCTGATGACGATCTCGTCGCTCATCATCATCGTGTTCTTCTGCGTCTATGCCGCGCAGTGCCTGAGCTCCTGCGGCAAGCTTTTCGCCAATCTTTTCGGCCTTCCCTACGGCGGCATGATGATCGTGGCCTCCGTGTTCGTTCTGGCGTACACCTTCCTCGGCGGCTATCTGGCCGAGAGTGCATCGGACTTCATGCAGGCGGTCGTTATGATCACGGTCCTCATCCTTATTCTCATTCTTTCCGTCAGCGCCGCCGGCGGCATGTCCGTTGTGATCGAGAACGCCAAAAGCTTCGACGGCTACTTCTCCTTTTTCACCACGTCCACGCCCTCGGAGACGGAGGTAAACGTATTTGGCGCGGGCAAGAGCTACGGCGCGCTGTCCATCGCATCTTGCCTGGCGTGGGGCCTCGGCTATTTCGGCATGCCGCAGGTGCTGCTGCGCTTCATGGGCATCCGCTCGGAAAAGGAGCTTGGCCGCTCCCGCCGCGTGGCCATCACCTGGGTCGTGATCTCCATGGCGGCCGCCATTCTGATCGGCGTCGTCGCCCGGAGCGTTGCGGGGCTTGACTATCTGTCCAACGCCGCGGCGGAAAATGTGTTCATCGACGCGGCCACGCATTTCCTGCCGCCCATCCTCGCGGGCTTTGCCTGCGCCGGCGTGCTGGCCGCCGCCATTTCCTCGTCGGACTCCTATCTGCTCATCTCCGCCAGCGCGGTCAGCCAGAACATCTACCGCAGCATCATCAAGAAGGATGCGACGGAAAAGCAGGTCATGTGGTGCTCGCGCATCACGCTCGTGGTCATCACGCTCATCGCCATCGCCGTGGCGTGGAACACAAATTCCACCATCTTCGGCATCACGTCCTTCGCGTGGGCCGGGTTCGGCGCGGCCTTCGGCCCCCTGATGCTGTTTTCGCTGTTCTGGAAGCGCACCACGTATCCCGCGGCCATTGCCGGCATGCTGTCCGGCGGCGTGATGGTGTTCGTCTGGAAACTGGCGATCAAGCCCCTCGGCGGCGTGTTTGCCATCTATGAGCTGCTGCCCGCTTTCGTGTTCAGCTCGCTGGTGATCGTGGCAGTGTCTCTGTGCACCAGAAGGCCCGGTGCGGCCGTGGAGGAGGAATTCGACCGCGTGCGCAGCGGCGCAGCGGCCTGACCGCCGGCCCACGAAACGATATCCCCCTGCGCAGAAAAACGCTGCGCAGGGGGATTTTTATCGCCCCAAAAGGTTTCCCCGTCCGGGCCTTGGCCCGGACGGGGAATGATCTTCAAACGGGATATTTTACTCGCACAGCTCGAACACGCCGGCCGCGCCCATGCCGCCGCCGATGCACATGGTCACGAGCGCATACTTGCCTGCGGTCTCGGGGTCCTGCAGGTAGTCCAGCGCCTTCATGGTCAGAAACGCGCCGGTGGCGCCCATGGGATGGCCGAGCGCCATCGCGCCGCCGTAGGGGTTGGTCTTGTTCCAGTCGAGGCCCAGCGTGTCGATGACGGCCAGAGACTGGCTGGCGAACGCCTCATTGAGCTCCACGACGTCCATCTGGTCGACGGTCATGCCGATCTGCTTCATGACCTTGGGAACGGCGTAGATGGGGCCGATGCCCATGACGGTCGCGTCGCAGCCGGCCACGGCGAAGCCGAGAAGGCGGGCGATGGGCTTGATGCCGAGCTCCTCGGCGAAGGCGCGGTCCATCAGCACGACATAGGCCGCTGCGTCGGTGGTCTGGGAGGAGGTGGCGGCGGTCACGGTGCCGTTTTCGCGGAAGCAGGGCTTCATGGAAGCCATCTTCTCCATGGAGGTCTTGAGATTGCCGTCCATGTCGGCGAGAATGCCGTCGTCATACTCGACCATGTTGCCGTCCTGGTCCTCGATGGGGATGATGCACTTGTTGAGCTTGCCGTCCTTGCGGGCCTTGGCGGCGAGGGTATGGCTGCGCAGCGCCATTTCCTCCATGCGCTCGCGGCTGATGCCGTAGCGGTCGACCACGCGCTCCGCCGTTTCGCCCATGGACATGTAGCCGCCGATGTAGTTTTCATCGAACCAGGGGTCCTTCTGCTCGTCGGGATAGGGGGCGAAGCACTTGGTCATGCACTCGACGCCGCCGGCGACGACGCAGCGCATCTGGCCGGCCACGATGGCGTTGTTGGCCGTGGCGATGGCCTGAAGGCCGGAGGAGCAGAAACGGTTGATGGTCTGCGCGGAGACGCACTCGGGCAGCTCGGCGCGGTTGACGATCAGACGCGAGGCGTTCATGCTCATCTCGTTGGTGGGGGAGGCGCAGCCGGTGATCACGTCGTCAATGTCGGCGGGATCGAGCTGGGGGATCTTCGCCAGCACGCCCTTGAGGGTCTGCGCGGCGTACTCAATGGGATGCATCTGGGCCAGCCCGCCCTTACGGGCGCGGCAGCAGGGGCTGCGGCCATAGGCCACGACAACAGCTTCATGATTCATGGTGTTTATATCTCCTTATCTTTTTGAATTTGTTTTTTTATCAGGACCGCCGCGGCAACGGCGGTGATGAACTCGGTGACAGGCGTCGTCCACCAGATCACGTCAAAGCCGAACGCGGCCGGCAGCGCGAACAGCAGCGGGCAGGTCAGGATGATGCCGCGCAGCAGCGACACGGCCAGCGATTCCCGTGTGCGCAGGACGGACTGGAGATAGTAGCTGGCGGTGATGTTTACGGACAGGAAAACAAAGCTCGTGCCGATGATGCGCAGGATGCGCGGCCCGACGGCCAGCACCTCCGGCGTCACGGACATATAGGCGCGCAGGATCGGCGCCGGGAACAGCTCCACGATCGCCGTGAACAGGATCGTGATGCAAAACGCGCTCCCAAGCGCCAGACGCAGCGCGCCGGTCATGCGCTTCCAGTCCCTGGCGCCGCGGCTGGCGGAGGCGATGGGCTGCAGCGCGCCGCCCACGCCGTACAGAAGGCTGAGCGTCAGCACGACGATATTCGAGCAGGTGCCGTAAACGGCCAGCTCTGTCGCGCCGGCCAGACGCATGATGCGGTTGTTGAACAAAATGGAGCTGACGAAAACGGAGATGTCCACGATAAAGGGCGAGACGCCCGTGCGCAGGACGTCGGCGAGGGCCTCGCCGAAATGCTCCGGCCAGACGAAGCGGAGCGTGCATTTTTTCCGCAGGAAGTGCGTGCACAGGATAAGAACGGCCAGCGTCTGGCACAGCACCGTGGCGATGGCGGCGCCCTCCATGCCCATGTCGCACACGAACACAAGGATAAGGTCGCCGGCGATGTTCAGCACGCCGCAGGAGCTGACGGCGACGGTGGCCAGCATGGGCGCGCCGTCGTTGCGCAGGAAGAAGATGAGCACCTGGCCGACAAGGAAAAACGGCAGGAAAAAGCTCAGCCACCCAGCGTAGGCCTCCACGAGCGGCATCAGCTCATCGCTTGCGCCGAACAGCCGGTACAGCGGGAAGCGAAACAGCCGGAAGATGAGCACGAGCAGCGCCGAGGCGGCGATGGAGGCGACGAGCGTGACGGAGAAATAGCTCTCGCCGGACTTGTCCTTCGCGCCGCGGGCCACGCCCAGCATCACGCTGCCGCCGACGGCGAACATGATGCCGATGGCCATGATGACGCTCCACATCGGCTGGATGACGGCCATGGCCGCCGCGCCGTTCGGCCCCTCGTACTGGCCGACGATGATCAGATCGACCGTGGCGTATATGCAGCTGATGATCGCGCTGCCGAGCGCGGCAAAAAGATATTTTTTCCAGACCTTGCGGATGTCGCCCGTCAGGACCTCGTTCATAGCGGCCTCTCCTTGAAATTAGCTAGCTAAATTACAAACTGAAACTATGATAGCACACATCTTTTGCAAATACCAGAACATTTGAAAAAGAAATGTGAAAAAGCTGGCGGCCTTTTGCCCCGGCGGGCCTGCCAGAGGACAAAAAGAGAGCGCCCGGCCATAGCCGGGCGCTTGGTGTCTGGTTTAAGCTTCGGGGTCTTCGGCGGGGCTGTCCTCTCCGACGCCCCCGTCCGCCGCGGCGAAGCCGCCGGCAAAGCCCTTGACCTTTTCCACGACCTCCGGCGCCTTTTCCTTCACGGCGTCGGCCGTCTCGTGATAAAACTCGCCGGCGGCGCGGACGACCTCGTTGACGACGGTTTTCGGATCGGTCTTTCCATCCGCGCCGGCAAAGCCTGCGGGATTGTTTTCCTTCACCTTCTCAGCGACCTTCACGACGGCGGCCGCGGCTCCGGCGGCAACGCCGAGCCCAAGCAGCTTTTTGAAAAAACCCATGATGTGACCTCCTTGTCTTTTTGGTTAACGGAATACCCGCGCCGGGCGCGGGAACTTCGGTGCAATGGGTCGGAGGCTGCTGCTTCCGACAAAAACATTATACCATAGTATGTGTGTAAAGGGCAAGATAAAACACATAATAGTTACAGTCCGGCAACAAAAAAGTCACAAAAAAGGCGGTCTGTGCGTCTGTATGGAAGGGGATGGATTTATAAATTCTTAAAACGAAGGCCGCTGGTATCTTAAAACGGCGTTTGCTACCATAAAGGCGATAACAGGAGAGGGTGAGAATATGGACGCCTATGTGATCGACAGCGCGGCGCTGCGCTCGAACGTGGAGCTGTGCAGCCGGGAAATGGGCCGGGAGAACATATACGCCGTGGTCAAGGGCGACGGCTATGGGCTTGGACTTTTGGAATACAGCCGCTTCCTGCGCGCGTGCGGCCTGAAGCGCTTTGCCGTGACGGAGCCGCGGGAGGCCGAAACGCTGCGGCTGGACGGCTTTGGCGGGGAGATACTGATGCTGCGCGCGACATCCGACCCGCAGGAGCTGAAGCAGCTCGTGCACGCCGGGACGGTGTGCACGGTGGGCAGCGTCCGCGGCTATACGGCGCTGACGGACACAGCGCGCATGCTGGGATGCCGCGCCGAGGCGCATCTTTATATGGACTGCGGCATGGGGCGCGAGGGCTTTTCGCTGCGCGAGCGGGAGCGGCTCGCCGCGCTCTGCCGCGGGAACGACAGCCTTTTCGTTTCGGGGCTGTACACGCATTTTCCGAACGCGGCCGGCCCGGAGAGAAGCACGCGCCGCCGCTTTGCGGCCTTTATGCAGACAGTCGGCGCCGTCCGCGCGTCGGGCTGGACGGGTATCGCGCACTGCGCCGCCTCCGTCGCCGCGCTTCGCTTCACGGATATGCGGCTGGACGCGGTGCGGCTGGGGAGCGCGCTGCTTGGCCGGACGGAAGGGCCGGAGGGCCGGGAGCTGGGACTGCGCCCGGTCGGCTATATCGACGCGCAGATCGCCGCCATCCGTCCGGTGGCGGCCGGACAGACGCTTGGCTACGGCTCGGTCTGGCGCGCGCGGGAGGACCGGCAGGTCGCGGTCCTGAACGTGGGATATTACCATGGCTTCGACACCGATCACGGCAGCGAGCCCGTGTGTCCGGGCGATTATCTGCGGGCGCTGGTGCGGCCGGTGCGCGCGCTGCTGCGCGGCCGCCGTCCGGCGGCGCTCGTGCGGGGACGGCAGGCGCCCGTTCTCGGCCGCGTCGCCATGCAGAACACGATGCTGGACGTGACGGACTGCGGCTGCACCGTGGGCGACCGGGCCATTTTGCTGTGCAATCCGCTGATGGTGCGGCATCTGCCGCGGGAATTTATCTGAGCGCGGCTCAAAAAACGGCCGGGCAGACTCTTGGGTCTGCCCGGCCGCGCCGCGTTTCGGGTATAAGACGGGGCTTTTCAGAACTGGCGCACCAGCTCGCGCCGGAGGCGGGCGATAATGCGCTTCTCCAGACGGCTGATGTAGCTTTGGCTGATGCCGAGCTGGTCGGCGACCTCCTTCTGGGTCTGTTCCGTGCAGCCGTCGAGACCGAAGCGCATGAGGATGATGCTGCGCTCGCGCTCGCTCAGCTGCGAGACGGCCTGCATGAGAAGCTGCTTTTCCACGTCGTCCTCCATCGGGCGCGAGACCTCGTCGCCGTCCGTCCCGAGCACGTCCGACAAAAGCAGCTCATTGCCGTCCCAATCGGTGTTCAGCGGCTCGTCAAAGCTCACCTCGCCCCGCCGCGACGACAGCTTGCGCAGGTACATGAGGATCTCGTTTTCGATGCAGCGCGAGGCGTAGGTCGCCAGCTTTATGTTTTTGTCGCTGCGGAAGGTCTCGACCGCCTTGATCAGCCCGATGGTGCCGATGGAGATGAGATCCTCAAGATTGACGCCGGTGTTTTCAAAGCGGCGGGCGATGTAGACCACGAGACGCAGATTGTGCTCGATGAGCGTCTGGCGGGCCAGCGCCTCGCCCTGCGCGAGCGCCTGAACGGCCTCTGCCTCCGCCGCGCGGTCGAGCGGCGGAGGCAGATAGTCGCCGCCGCCGATGTACAGAATGCGCTGGCCGCGCGCGGCCAGAAGCAGCCGCAGCCGCAAAATCAGTTTCCGAAGCATGGATTCTCCTTTCCTCCTTACAGGACGGCCCGGTATTGGCCGTCGCCGAGCGAAGCGGCGCTGACGGCCACGGCCAGATCGTCCCGTTCCTTCCGGTCCACGGTCACACGTTCCGGGCGGAAGCAGAGCAGAAGCCCGCTTCCGCCGAGCGAGGAATAGGGGATGAGCCGAAAGCCCTTCAGCGCCCGGACGGCCTCCGCCGCGGGCTTTTTCAGCGCCGCGCGCTCCGCCGGCTCAAACAGCTCCGCCAGCGCATCCGCCTCCGCCACGACCACGCGCCGGCCCGTGAGCGGGTCGTAAAGCTCGTTGCCCGTGTCGCGCAGGGCGCGGATATGTACGCTGCGTCTGCCGCGCCACACGGTCAGCTCGTGCAGCTCGCGCTCCGCCTTCCGGGCCGAGCGGCGGAACACAAGGCTCACGCCCGCCCAGCACAGCGCGAACGACAGCAGCAGTACGCGCATGTCGAGCCGGACGAGACGTCCGTCCGTGCGCCACACGCCGCGCCGGAGCCCCGCGGCCCAGACCGCGCCGCCGAACATCACCGACAGCCCCAGAAACACCGCGAAGCTCCGCCAGAGCTTCGCATCGCGCCCGAAGGCGGTCAGACACATGGCCAGCGCCAGCACGGTTTTCATCGCCGCCGTGCCGAGCCATACGAAGCCCGGAAGCAGCGACACGCAGCACCACAGCGAGCCGAACGCCGCCGCCAGCGCGAAGCGCACGCGGCGCAGCGGCAGCGCGCAGACCCGGGCCGTGCCGAGCAGCAGGAAGTAATCGACGCCGAGATTCAGCAAAAACAGTTCATCCACATATACGACGCTCATGGGAAAAATATAACGCGGCGCGGACGCGAAGCCGGTTGAAATCGGCGGGCGCTTATGGTAAAATTCATCGTGTATGGAATCTGACAGAAACCGGCGCAGGCCGGAACGGGGGGAATGGAAATGAGCGCGAACAAAGCGGCTTACCGGCGCGTGCTGCTGAAGATCAGCGGCGAGGCGCTTGGCGGCGAGAGCGGCCGGGGCATTGATTTTGACTTTCTCAAAAGCGTGTGCGGCGCGGTCATGGACTGCGTAAAGGGCGGCGCGCAGGTCGCCATCACGGTCGGCGGCGGAAATTTCTGGCGCGGCGTGAAGGACGGCGGCGGAAAAATGGAGCGCACGCGGGCCGATCAGATGGGCATGATGGCCACGGTCATGAACTGCCTGGCGCTGCAGGACTGCTTCATCCAGCTCGGCCAGCCGGCGCGCGTGATGACGATGATCGGCGTCGGCCCCGTGGCGGAGCTGTACGAGCATGACCGGGCGATACGCCATCTCGAAAAAGGGCGCGTCGTCATCTTCGGCTGCGGTACCGGCTCGCCGTATTTCTCCACGGACACGGCCGCCGTGCTCAAGGGCGTCGAGATTGGCGCGGACGTGGTGCTGATGGCGAAGAACATCGACGGCGTGTATTCCGCCGATCCCCACACGGACCCCACGGCCGTCCGCTACGACGAGATCGCCTACGACGAGATATTGGGAAAGCATCTCGGCGTGGTCGATTCCACCGCGGCGTGCATGGGGCGCGACAACGCCATGCCCCTGATGCTGTTCCGGCTCTCGCCGGAGGATATCCGGCGCGTGATCGGCGGCGAAAAGGCCGGAACGATGGTGCGCTGAGCGCTTTGCGTATGCTGTCGGCCGCCCCTGTGCTGCGGCCGGAAACGATAAACCAGTGAATCAATAACGACAAGGAGGAAGACCCCATGTCCGAACTACAGGAATTTGAAGGTAAAATGAAGAAGGCGCAGGAGTTCCTCGTCTCCCAGTTTGAATCCGTGCGCGCCGGCCGCGCCAACGCCGCCGTGCTCAAGGGGATCAGCGTCGACTATTACGGCACGCCCACGCCGATCAACCAGGTCGGCTCCATCTCCAACCCCGACCCGCGCACGCTGGTCATCACCCCCTGGGACTCCAGCGTGCTCAAGGGCATTGAAAAGGCGATCCAGTCGTCCGATGTGGGCATCAATCCCCAGAACGACGGGCGCGTGATCCGGCTGGTGTTCCCGCAGCTGACCGAGGAGCGCCGCAAGGAGCTGGCCAAGCAGGTGCGCAAGTACGGGGAGGAGGCCAAGGTCGCCGTGCGGAACATCCGCCGCGACGCGATGGATTCCTTCAAAAAGCAGCAGAAGGCCGCGGAGATCACCGAGGACGACCAGAAGCTGCTGGAAAAGGATCTGCAGAAGCTGACGGACGGCGCGATCAAGGAGATCGACCGGCTGACGGCCGCGAAGGAAAAAGAACTGTTCGAGATCGGCTGACACCATGAACGAAAAGACACTGACGGCGGAGGGGCCTTCCGGGCTCCCCCGCCATATCGCCATCATAATGGACGGAAACGGCCGCTGGGCGAAGCGGCGCGGGCTGCCGCGCACGGCGGGGCACGCCGCCGGCGTGAGCGCGTTCCGCCGGATCGCCAACCACTGCAAGGCGCTGGGCGTGGAATATCTGACGGTGTACGCGTTTTCCACGGAGAACTGGCGGCGGCCGGCTGCGGAGGTGGCCGCGATCATGGCGCTGCTGGAAAAGCATCTGATCGAGGAGCTGGAAAACCTTGAGCGCGATCACCGGCGCATCCGCTTTTTCGGCGATATCTCGGCGCTTTCGCCGTCGCTTCAGAAGCTATGCCGCGACTGCGAGGAGCGCTCGTCTGTCTATGCCGAGGGGCAGGTGAACATCTGCCTCAATTACGGCGGACGCGACGAGATCGTCCGCGCGGCGAAGCGATGGGCGGCGGACGGCTGTCCGGAGCTGGACGAGGCGGGCTTTTCCTCCTATCTGTGGTCGGCGGGCGTGCCCGATCCCGATCTGCTCATCCGTCCGGGCGGCGAAAAGCGGATATCCAACTATCTTCTGTGGCAGCTCGCCTATACGGAGCTGTATTTCACCGATACGCTGTGGCCGGATTTTTCCGAGCGCGATCTGGAGCAGGCCATCGCGGCCTATGCGTCGCGCGAGCGGCGGTTCGGCGACGTGGGAGGCGCGGGAAAATGATAAAAACTGTTTCCATTCTCGGCTCGACCGGCTCCATCGGCCGCCAGTCGCTGGCGGCGGCGGAGCATCTCGGCGTGCGTGTGCGGGCGATCAGCGCCCACCGCGATATCGCCCGGCTGGAGGAGCAGGCGCGGAAATATAAACCTGAGTTTGTCTCCGTGTTCGACGAGGGGGCGGCGGCGCGGCTGCGTCTGGCGCTGGCCGATACGCCCGTCCGCGTCGGCGGGGGCATGCAGTCGCTGCGCGAGGCCGCCGTGATGGCGGACTGCGACGCGGTCGTGACGGCGGTGTCCGGCTCGGTGGGGCTGCTGCCGACGCTCGACGCCATCGCGCAGAAAAAGCGCATCTGTCTGGCCAACAAGGAAACGCTGGTGTGCGCCGGGCGGCTCGTGATGCGGGCGGCGGCGGAGGCGGGCGCCGAGATCGTGCCCGTCGATTCCGAGCATTCGGCCATTTTCCAGTGTCTGGAGGGGCGGCGGGAACAGCTCAGGCGCATTCTGCTGACCGGCTCCGGCGGCCCCTTCCGGGGCAAAAGCCGCGCCGAGACCGCGGATGTGATGCCGGAGCAGGCCGTGAAGCATCCGAACTGGAGCATGGGCGCCAAGATATCCGTGGACAGCTCGACCATGATGAACAAGGGCCTGGAATTCATCGAGGCGATGCATCTGTTTTCCGTTTCGCCGGATGATATCGAGGTCGTGGTGCATCCGCAGAGCGTTATCCATTCCATGGTGGAGCTGGCGGACGGGACGGTGCTGGCGCAGCTTGCCGTGCCGGATATGGGGCTGCCCATCCAGTACGCCATGAGCTGGCCGGAGCGCGTGCCCTCGCCGTATGAGCGGCTCGACTGGACGGCCATGCGGGACTTCAGCTTTGAAAAGCCGGACTTCGAAAAAACGCCCTGTCTGGCGCTGGCCATCGAATGCGCCCGCACCGGCGGAAGCGCGCCGGCGGTCCTGTCGGCGGCGAACGAAGCGGCGGTCGGCCTGTTTCTGGCGCGCCGGATCGGGTATAATGAAATATACGACAGTGTTGCTGCGGCGGTGGACGGCATAGATTTTATCGAGCAGCCTGCGCTTTCGCAGATCCTGGAGGCGGATGCGGCCGCAAGGGAATTCGTATACGCGCTTTATCAATAAGGAGATCACATGAGCACAGTCCTTTATATCCTCGTCGCCGTTTTCATTTTCGGCGTACTCATCGGCATCCATGAGCTGGGCCACTTTCTGGCGGCGCGCGCCTGCGGCGTGACGGTGCTGGAATTTGCAATGGGCATGGGGCCCGTCCTGTGGACGAAGCAGACGAAAAGCGGCACGAAGCTGTCGCTGCGCTGCCTGCCCATCGGCGGCTTCTGCGCCATGGAGGGCGAGGACGAGGCGAGCGGCGACCCGCACGCGTTCACGAACGCGGCGGCATGGAAGCGCGTCGTGATCTTATGCGCCGGCGCGTTTATGAATTTCCTGCTGGGCTTTGTGCTCATCATCGTGTGCTTTTCCCAGCTCGATTCCTTTGCCACGCCGCAGATCACCGCCTTTATGGACGGCTGTCCCTACGAGGGAGAGCAGGCGCTCATGGAGGGCGACGTGTTCTGGCGCATCAACGGCAGCCGCATCTATTTCTCCTCTGACGTTTCCGGCGCTCTGGCCCGCGGCGACGGCGATTATCAGAATATCACGGTCGTGCGCGGCGGGAAAAAGGTGAAGCTCGAGGGCTTTTATATGCCAAAGCGCGCGTATGTCAACGCCGAGACCGGCGAGACGGAGATGAAATACGGCTTTTATTTCGGCGTGCATGAAACGGGCCTGGCCGCGCAGCTGAAATACAGCTGGTACGAGGCGCTGGATTTTGTCCGCATGGTGTGGCAGGGACTGCGCGATCTGATCACGGGCGCGGTCGGCGTGAAGCAGATGAGCGGCGTGATCGGGATCGTGGACGTGATCGCCCAGACGGGCGAGGCGTCGCCCACGGCCTACGATGCGTTTCTGAACATCGCGTATCTCGCGGCCTTCATTGCCATCAATCTGGCCGTGATGAACATGCTGCCGCTGCCGGCGCTGGACGGCGGGCGTGTGTTTTTCCTGCTGGTGACGCTGTGCCTGGAGCGGCTGACGCGCCGGCGCGTCGATCCGAAATACGAAGGGTATATCAACGCCGCGGGGCTCGTGCTGCTCATGGGGCTGATGGTGTACGTCATGTTCAACGATATCGTGCGCATCGTCGCGGGCTGACGGGCGCGGGAGGATACAAGCGATGACACGGAAGGAAACAAAGCGCATATACGTCGGCGGGATCCCCGTCGGCGGCGGCGCGCCGGTGACGGTGCAGTCGATGTGCAACACGAAAACGCAGGACGCGGCCGCGACGCTGGCGCAGATGCGCGCGCTCAAGGCGGCCGGCTGCGATATCATCCGCGTGGCGGTCCCGAACGAGGAGGCGGCGCGCGCGCTGCCGGCGATCATGCGCGAGGCGCCCATGCCGGTGGTGGCGGACATCCATTTTGATTACCGTCTTGCGCTTATGGCGGCGGACGCCGGCGTGAACGCCGTGCGGATCAATCCCGGGAACATCGGCCCGAAGGAGCGCGTGGCGGAGGTGGCGAGAGCCTGCGCCGCGGCGCGCATCCCCATCCGTGTCGGTGTCAATACCGGCTCGGTGGAAAGGCGGCTGCTGGAGAAATACGGCGGGCCGACGGCCGAGGCGCTGGTGGAATCGGCGGCCGGGGAGCTGCAGGCGCTGCGCGAGGTCGGATTTGAGGACGCGGCGCTGTCGGTCAAGGCGTCGGAGGTCACGAAATGCGTCGCGGCCTACCGGCTGGCGGCGGAGCGCTTCGACTGCCCGCTGCATCTGGGCGTGACCGAGGCGGGGACGAGCTATGCCGGGCTCGTGGCGTCCGCCGCGGGCATCGGTACGCTGCTCAACGAGGGCATCGGCGACACCATCCGCGTTTCGCTCACGGCCGACCCGCTGGAGGAGGTAAAGGCCGGGATCGCCATTCTGAAGGCCTGCGGTCTGCGGGGGGGGGGCGTGCGCTTCGTGTCGTGCCCGACCTGCGGACGCACGCGCATCGATCTGATCGCGCTGGCCAACGCCGTGGAGGAGCGCTTCGCGTCGCTGGACCGGGATATCACCGTGGCGGTCATGGGCTGCGAGGTCAACGGCCCCGGCGAGGCGCGGGAGGCGGATTTCGGCGTGGCCGGCGGCAACGGCTTCGGAAGCCTGTTCATCCGGGGCGAGGTCGTGAAAACAAAGATACCGGAGGCGCGCCTTCTCGACGAGCTGGCGGCGCTGATCGAATCGGACGCAACACATACATAAGGGATCGGTAACATTGGATAAGACTGCATTTTTGGAGATGTTCCCCTGCTGCGCGGCGCTGGGCGGCGTGGCGGGCGGATTGGATAAGGCCTATGTCACGGAGGCGGCGCTGCGGCGCGGGAGCATGACGCTGCGCGTGGCGGCGCATTTTGCCGCCCGGCCCGCCCCGGCGGATATCAGCGCGCTGGAGGGCGCCATCGCGGCCGACTTTGGTCTGGCCGGCGTGAGCATCGAGGCGGATTTTCCGCGCGAGGAGCGCGCGCCGGCGCCGGCGGCCGGCGGAAAAAAATCGGCGCAGGTGCTGTTCGGAAAGGCGGTCAAGGGCGCTGTCACGCCGATGGACGCGCTCACGTCCGATCTCAGCCGCGTCAACGTGGAGGGGCGCGTGTTCGCCGTGGACAGCCGCGAGATACAGCGGCTGGGCGCGCATGTGCTGCAGTTTGACATGACCGACGGCACCGGCTCGGTGCGCGTGTCGAAGTTTTTCAGCCGGGAGGACGACAGCAGCGTCATCGATAAGGTGAAGCCGGGCATGTATCTGCTTGTGTCCGGCGCGATGAAATTCAACAGCTACGATAAGGAGCTGGAGCTCGAGCCGCGGCATATACAGACGGCGGACAAGCCGGCGATACGGCAGGACCGCGCGAAGGAAAAGCGCGTGGAGCTGCACGCGCATACCCGCTTTTCGTCCATGGACGCGCTCAGCGACCCCGGCGATCTGGTCCGGCGCGCGGCCGCATGGGGCATGGACGCCATCGCCGTGACGGATCACGGCGTGGTGCAGGCGTTCCCGGATGCCGGCTCCGCCGCCGCGAAGACCGGCGTGAAGGTCATATACGGCGTCGAGGGCTATCTGTCGAACGACGTGGACGAATTCGCCGCCGTCCGCGGCGAGGGGGACGCGCCGCTGGACGGGGAGTTCTGCGTGTTCGATATTGAAACGACGGGCCTTTCCGATGTGGACGACCGCATCACGGAGATCGGCGCGGTCATCTATAAGGACGGCCGCATGATCGATCATTTTCAGAGCTTTGTCAATCCCGGGCGGCCCATCCCGCCGGCGATACAGCGCCTGACCGGCATCCGCGACAAGGACGTGTTCGACGCGCCGGATGAGGCGGAGGTCGTGGGAAAATTCCTGGACTTTGCCGGCGGCCGGCCCCTGTGCGCGCACAACGCCGACTTTGACGTCGGCTTCATCACGGCGGCGGCCGGGCGCATGGGACGGCCCTTCCACCCGCTCTACTGCGACACGCTGGCGCTGGCGCAGAGCCTGCTTCCCGGGCTAAAGCGCTATAAGCTCGACGTTGTTTCCGACCATCTGGGGCTGCCGCCGTTCAATCACCACCGCGCCGTGGACGACGCGACGGTGTGCGCGCGGCTGCTGGAGGCGTTTCTGCGGCGGCTGTCGGAGCGGGGCGTGACGACGCTTTCGGAGGCGAACGAGCTTTGCGTCGCGCTGCGCAAGAAGGGACGCCCGCCGCGCACGCGGCACATATCCATCCTGGTGAAAAACCGGACGGGGCTGAAAAACCTTTACGAGCTTGTCTCAAAGAGCCATCTGGAGCATTTCCGCAAAAACCCGATCATTCCGAAAAGCCTGCTCATGCAGCATCGGGAGGGGCTGATCGTCGGCTCGGCCTGCGAGGCGGGCGAGCTGTTTCAGGCCGTGGTGCGCCACCGGAGCGAGGCGGAGCTGCGGCGCATCGCGTCGTTTTACGACTATCTGGAGATCATGCCGCTGGCGAACAATATGTTCATGCTGCAGAACGGCTCGGCGGAGACGGAGGAGGAGCTGCGCGGCTTCAACCGGCGCGTCGTCGCGCTTGGCGAGGAGCTGGGCATCCCCGTGTGCGCCACGGGCGACTCGCATTTCATAGACCCCGAGGACGAGATATACCGCCACATCCTGCTCAATTCCAAGGGCTTTTCCGACGCCGATCAGGATATGCCGCTGTACCTGCGCACGACGGACGAGATGCTGGAGGAATTTTCGTATCTCGGCGAGGAAAAGGCCTACGAGGTCGTCGTCACGAACACGCGCGCCATCGCCGACCGGGTCGAGGGGCAGATCGCGCTGCTGCCGGAGCACCATCTTTACCCGCCGGTCATCGAAAACTCCGACGGCCAGCTCAAGGATCTGGTCTACGGCCGCCTGCGCGAGCTTTACGGCGAGCATCCCGAAAAGATCATCACCGACCGCGTGGAGCTGGAGATGGACACGATCCTGTCGCGCCATTTCGACGTGATCTACATGTCGGCGCAGAAGCTGGTGGCTGATTCCAACGCCCACGGCTATCTTGTCGGCAGCCGCGGCAGCGTCGGATCGTCGCTCGTGGCGTATCTGTCCGGCATCACGGAGGTGAACTCCCTGCCGGCGCATTATCTCTGCCCGAAGTGCTTCCGGACGGATTTTGAATCCGGCAAGGGCTACGGCTGCGGCGCGGATATGCCGGACAAGCTGTGCCCGGACTGCGGCGTGGAGATGAAAAAAGAGGGCTTTGACATCCCCTTTGCCACGTTCCTCGGCATCAAGGGCGACAAGGTGCCCGATATCGATCTGAACTTCTCCGGCGAATATCAGGCCAAAGCGCACGAGTATACCAAGACGCTCTTCGGCGCCGATCACGTGTTCAAGGCCGGCACCGTCGGCACGATCGCGGAAAAGACGGCCTACGGCTACGTCAAGAAATACGCCGAGGAGAAGGGGCTGCACTTCAACCAGGCGGAGATGAACCGGCTGGCGCAGGGCCTTGTGGGCGTCAAGCGCACCACCGGCCAGCATCCCGGCGGGCTGGTCATTATCCCGCAGGATATGGACGTGACGGATTTCTGTCCCGTGCAGCATCCCGCGGACGACGCCGGCTCCGGCATCATCACGACCCATCTGGAATACCACTTCATGGAGGATTATCTGCTCAAGCTCGACGAGCTAGGCCACGATAACCCCACCATGATCAATATGCTCGAGCATCTCACGGGGACGGACGCCAAGACCATCCGGCTCGACGATGCGGAGACGATGAGCCTGTTCAAGTCGCCAAAGGCGCTCGGCGTGCCGGACGACGACCCCATCATCGGCCAGACCGGCTCGCTCGGCATCCCCGAGTTCGGAACGGGCTTCACGCGCCAGATGCTCGTGGACACGCAGCCGGACAAATTCGACATGCTCGTGCGGCTGTCCGGCTATTCCCACGGCACCGGCGTGTGGCTCGGCAACGCGCAGGATCTCATCAAATCCGGTACGGCCGCCGTCAGCGAGACCATCGGCTGCCGCGACGACATCATGCTGTATCTGATGAGCATGGGCATCGACGCGAACACGGCGTTCAAGTCCATGGAAAACGTCCGCAAGAAAAACAAGCAGCTCACGGACGAGCAGGAGCAGACCATGCGCGAGCACCATGTCCCGGACTGGTACATCGACTCGTGCCACAAGATCGAATACCTGTTCCCCAAGGCGCACGCCGTGGCTTACGTGCTGATGGCGTTCCGCATCGCGTGGTACAAGGTGCATTATCCGCTGGCGTTTTATTCGGCGCTGTTTTACCGCCGCAGCCAGAAGGATTCGTTCGACGCGGTGATGATGACGCAGGGGATCAATAAGGTCAAAAACAAGATCAAGGAGATCAACGCCAACCCCAACGCCACCGCCAAGGAAGAGGACCTTGTCACGACGCTGGAGATGGTGTATGAGTTTTACATGCGCGGCTTTGATTTCGCGCCGGTCGATCTGTACGAATCGGATGCGGCCAAATTTCTCCCCGTGGGGGACCGGCTGCTGCGCGTGCCCTTCGTGGCGGTGGCCGGTCTCGGGGAGACGGCGGCGGTCGATCTGGCCCGCGCGCGCAGCCAGCGGAGCGATTTCGTGTCCATCGAGGAGATCGCGGCGGCCTGCCCGAAGGTCAGCCAGAGCCACTTTGCCGTTTTGCGGGAGCTTGGCGCCTTCGGCTCCATGCCGGAGGAAAGCCAGATGAGCCTGTTCTGAGACGGCGGGAAAAAAGACGCCCCCGCGCGGCCGGACGCCGCGCGGGGGTGCTTTTGTCGGAACTGGTTTATAAAAATTTGAACAGATTCAATCCGGTCTCGCCGTCGCGGATGCGGTCGACGGCGCCGTCGATGACGGTGATGCGCATTTCGCACGTCGCGCTCACGCGCGCTTCGTTGAGATGGCCGCCGAACACCTCGCCGCGCTCGTTGCCGGCGCTCATATGCAGATGGCAGTAGTATTCGCCGTTCATACGGTCGATCGTCCCGGACAGCGAGACGATCTCATAGCTGCCGGTAAATTCGTTCGCGTAGTATTTCTGCTCCGCGACGCGGTATACGCCGACGGTAAAATGATCGACCGCGCCGATGGCCTGCACGCCGGCCAGCTCTATGTTTTCCGCCAGCGCCAGCTTTTTCACCTGCGTCAGTATTTCCTCGCCGCGGTCGAGGCGGGCGAGAACGATGCTCCCAAAGCGTCTGTATTCCATGGTTATCCTCCCTTGTTTTCGCGCTGCGCGCGGACGCTGTGTCTATACCATAGCGCAGATGGGGGAAAAGAGCAAGCGGAGCTTCGGCTTGTAATCCGGCGTTTGCTGTCGTATAATGAGAAAAAAAGCGCCGGAGCGGCCGGCGCGGAAAAGTCCCGAAGCGGCGAAGCCCCGGGACTTTTGCGGATAAAAGCGAGAAGGAGCGGGAGTATGAGCGTTTTGACGTTGATTTTCTGGGGGATCGGCCTGATCTTTGGCGTGCTGATGTTTCTGCAGGCCTATGCCTGGAACTGGGAGTGGTGGAAATGCCTGATCTTTGCGGTCGTAATGACAGTCGCGGCCGTCCTGGTGCTGGGGGCGTGCAAATCGCTCGTGCTCAAGCTTGCCGGCCGGGCCTCCGGGCTGCTTGCCGCCGTGAAGGCAAAGCTGGGCTGAGACCGGCGCCAAGGGGGGTCAAAGCTGGGTGAACAGCTCCTGCCAGACGGCGAAAGCGTCGCGGAAGGCGGCGCGGTTGGCCTCGCGCTTTTCGCGCTCGGTTCTGTACAGGCCAAGGACGAAGTCGCGGTCGGCGATCTTCAGCCAGCTGCGGTAGCAGTTGATGCCGTCGGGCGTGCCGACCTTCCAGATCACGTTGATCTCGCCGGCCAGCTCCTCGGAGTCCTCGGCGCCCCACCATTTGAAGATGTAGTCCACGCCGACGAGGTTGGTAAAGCCCTCCTCGCGCAGACCGGCCAGCGCGTTGGGATCCTCGGACAGCGCTTCCTCCCACTGGCTCAGACCGAGCGTCGTGTTGGTCTGCCAGATGTTGCGGATGTTATCCGCCAGCTTGTCGGCACAGACGTGCCAGGCCTGCTCGGCCTGGGTCTTCTCCAAAACCTTGCCAATGAGCATATATCATATCCTCCTGTCTTGTATTCGGAACATCGCCGGTAAAAGTATAGCATCATTTTTCGCGCTTGTCCACAGGAAGGCGCACTTGCGGAAAGGGAAAAAAGAAAAATGGATCTGGTAAAATTCAAAGAAGTTCTCAACACCCTCCCTGGCTTCAACCGCTGGAACAATATTCGGTTCACGGTGCTGGAGGAGGGCTACTGCGAATGTCAGGTGGAGCTGACGCAGGATGGCCGCAACCCGCAGGGCGTCGCCCACGGGAGCCTTCTGTTCCAGCTTTGCGACTGCGTTACGGGCGCGGCCTCGGCCAGCTTCGGCCGCAACATGCTCACCCAGTCGGCCAGCATCCATTATCTGCGTCCGGCGGCCACCGGCCTGCTGACGGCGAGGAGCCGGCTGATCCGTGTCGGCCGGCGCACGGCGCTGTTCGGCGCGGAGGTGTACGACGACCGGGACCGGCTTTTGTGCACGGGCGAATTTGAGATATTCTATACCGGCGGAGACGTGAAGTGGGAGGAGACCGGCACCGGCCCGCTTCTCGAGCCGGTGAAATAACGCGCTGGCAATGCCCCCGGCTCAAACGAGCCGGGGGCATTGCTTTCGGGCGGCGTTATTCCTTTGGCCGCTCCCGGCCGAAGAGCGTGCGGCGCAGGAGAAGGACGTTGAACACGAGGAACAGGCCCAGGCATATAAGAAGCGTGGCGACGGCCTTGCCGACGCTCTGCGGCGCGACGCCCATGAGCAGCATGATCGGAAAGCCGAACACGATGGCCCAGAGCTGATGGTAGACAAGGTTGTCGGCGGCCTGCGTCTGAAACTGCGGATCCAGCTCGCGCAGAAGGATCGCGCCGGTCGAGGCCGTGCCGGTCTGCATTCCGTACAGCGAGGCAAACGCTTCGTATTCATACAGGGGGAACACCCGCCGGCAGATGAAGCGGTGATACGCATAGGTGGCGGCGGCGCCGAGAACGCAGATGACCGTCAGCGGGATGAAGAAGCCCGGCTCCCGGAAGGCGGACAGGTCGATCGCGGCGATGGAGGCGACGACCATAATATCGAACATGAAGCCGGCGATGCGGTTTTGCAGATAGTTGCTCGTATACTCGCGGCGGATGACGCCCCGGCTCTTCAGCGCCCGCAGCACGCTTTTGACCGCGATGGCCGCCAGCGTGGAAAACAGGAACTGGAAGCCCCATACGAGGCTTTGCAGCGTGGAGCCGAAGCCGCCGAAGATGCCGGTCTCAACGATGCGGTTGAAGCCGTACATGAACAGATACGCGATCAGATAGCTGCCGAACACAAGCGCCATCTGGATGGTGAATTTGTCCATCGACTCGCTCAGCGGCACCTCGTTTTCGCCTTCGTAATCCGCGAGGGTCAGCGTCTCGCGGACCTCGCCGCCGGGCTCGCGGCGGAGAACGCCCCTGCGGCGCAGATGGTTGAGGAAAATGACGCCGCCGACGCTCGCGGACACAAAGCCCATCGCGGCGACGGTGAGCCCGAAGCTCGTGCCGTTTGTAAAGCCGTACTGCACCTCGTAGGTGTGGCCCCAGTTATAGGCCTGGCCGGGGCCCTGGCCGTAGCCCATGGGCAGAAGTATGCCCGAGGCAAAGAAGCTGCCGAGCAGCCGGTACAGCAGCAGCGTCGCCGCCAGACCGACGACGGCCTGCATCAGATAGCCGTTGACGACGGCGATGCCGCAGTCGAACGCGCCGGTGCGCGAGCGCCGGTCCTGCTTTTTGTCCATATTGCGCAGCGCCATGGCCGCGAAGCCCAGGCCGAGACCGTGATAGGTGAGCATCTCCAGCAGGGAGGTCGTCACGATCTCCGGGCCGCCGAGCCGCCGCCAGAGCCACAGCGCCCCCAGCAGCAGAAAGCCGCCCAGCACGGAGCTTGGGATCATCAGCCGGCGCAGGGGCCGGATGGTGTTGTGCAGGATGTTGGCCGCCATCATGGCCAGCAGCAGCGCCGCCAGCGATATCACGAAGCGCCACACGTCCGCGTCCCAGAAGTGCATACCGGTCGTCACAGCGTTACGCCCCCTTCCGCTTATTCAATGGCTTCGTCGAGCGCGCCGAGGACCTTTTCAAACGTGGCCAGCTCCTCGTCGGAAAAGCGCTCGCGGAGCTTGTCGGCGGCTTTGGTGAGAAAGTCGCAGCTGGTGTCGTAGTAGCGGTAGAAGCGCTCGCCCACGGAGACGTGGCATTCGCGCTTGTCCTCCTCGGAGGCCGTGCGCACAACGTAGCCCTTGGCGGAGAGGTTGTTGATCTTGTAGGTGGCGTTCGGCTGGCTGATCCCCAGCGCGTCGGCCAGCGCGGAGACGGTGGGATTGCCGAGAAGATACACAACGTCCACGGCAAAAGCCTCCGTCGCGCTCAGCGAGCCGTCGCGCTCGCGGATGCGGCCGAAAAGCTCCCGGTAGTGGACGAGACGGAGCTTGCGGTAAAAGTCTTTCAGTTGGTCGGTCAGCATAATATGATCCTGCCTTCTTCTCTGCGTATTTTACATAAAGGACTATATCTAAATTATTTTATCTTGAACGAAAATGTTTGTCAATATACCCGAACGGTGATTTACAAGGGGACAAGATATGGTATAATATTTTTTGCCGTATGGTCTGATTTTTTGTCAAACGGAGGCGGAACGTGAATATCCGAAAGCTGCAGAAGAAGCTTGACGCCCGGTTCGGCGGGCGCGTCCGGGTCCGGGAGGAGGACGGCGCGCGCCGCGTGACGGGCGAGCTGGACGACTGGAACGACGTCGTGGCCGCGTGCTATATGTGCGCGGAGAAATTCTCAAAGACCCATGTTGTCAACGATATACACTTCACCGGCGGGACGGATACGTCCGTGCGCCATCCGTCGCTGCGCGACAGCGCGCTGGAGGGGCGGCGGCCGGATGTGCTCGTCATCGGCGGCGGCATCTCGGGCGCGTCGATTTTGCGCGAGCTGACAAAGTGGAAGCTGGACGCGCTGCTGATCGAAAAGGGAAGCGATCTGGCGGCGGGCGCCTCGAGCCGCAACACCGGCGAGGTGCATCCCGGCGTCGATCTCAACCGCGGGTCGCTCAAGCAGCATTATGAGATACTGGGCAACCACCTTTTTGACACGCTGTGTCAGGAGCTGGACGTGCCCTTTGAGCGCTCGGGGCAGTATGCCTGCGTGCGCATGGGCGCGCTGCGGCCGCTGCTGAGTCTGCTGTGCCTGTACCGGCGCGTTGTGTGCGGCACGCGCGGCACGCGCATCATGGGGAAAAAGGAGCTGTACGAGCGCAATCCGCATCTCGCGCCGGGCTATAAATTTGCCGTTTACGACTGGTCGGCCGGCGTCGTGTGTCCCTACGGGCTGACCATCGCCATGGCGGAAAACGCCGTCACGAACGGCGCGGCCGTCAGCCTGAACACGGAGTGCGAGGGCATGGAGCTGGAAAACGGCCGCATCACCGCCGTACATACCAACCGCGGCACGGTGTATCCCCGCGTCGTGGTCAACGCGGCCGGGACGTTCTGCGAGGAGATCGCGCGCATGGCCGGCGACCGCTTTTTCTCCATCCATCCCCGCCGGGGGACGAATTCCATCGTTGACAAGGCCGACCGGGGGCTTATTTCCGGCGTGGCCTCCGGCGCGCTTGACCGCTCGAACGTGCGCGCGCATACCAAGGGCGGCTGCATCGCGCCCACGGCGCACGGAAACATTCTGGTCGGGCCGGATGCGATGGAGACATGGGAAAAGGAAAACTACGCCACCACGCGCGAGAGCGTGCAGTGGAGCTTTGAGCGCCAGAAGCGCACGGTGCCGTCGCTGACGGAGCGGGACATGATAACCTGCTTCACCGGCGTGCGCGCGCCAAGCTTTGAGGAGGACTTTATCCTTGAGCGCGGCCGCAAGACGGAAAATCTTGTCCATGTCGCCGCCATCCAGTCGCCCGGTCTGACGGCTGCGCCCGCGTTTGCCGCGGATATGGCGAAGTTGTGCGTGCAGATCCTGGGCGGCGCGCCGGAGAACCCGGCTTTCGATCCGCACCGCCGGGGGTACGGCCGCGTGGCCGGGATGAGCCGGAACGAGCGGGAGACGCTGATCGCGAAGGACCCGGATTACGGCGTGATCGTCTGCCGCTGCGAGGAGGTTTCGAAGGGCGAGATACTCGACGCGCTGCGCGCGCCGATCTGCGTGCCGACGGTCGACGCGGTCAAGCGCCGCGTGCGCCCCGGCTCGGGGCGCTGCCAGGGCGGCTTCTGCGGGCCGCTCGTGACACAGATCATCGCCGATTACATGCATGAGCCGGTGCAGGCCGTCACGAAGGACGGCGGCCGCTCCATCATCAATTTCGGCCCTGCGAAGGGCCGCGGCGGGGAGGCGGAGGAAGTATGAATTACGATGTGACGGTCATCGGCGGCGGGCCCGGCGGGCTGGCTGCGGCGATCGAAGCGAAGCGCGCGGGTGCTTCCGTGCTGCTCATCGAGCGGGAGGCGTCGCTCGGCGGCATGCTCAAGCAGTGCGTCCACGACGGCTTCGGCCTTCAGCGCTTCGGCGAGCGCCTGGCCGGGCCGGAATACGCCGAGCGCTTCATCCGGCTGTTCCGCTCGCTGGATATCGACTGCATCACGCTGGGCTTTGTAACGTCCGTGGAGCGGACGGAGGAGGGCTATGAGCTGGCCGTCGTGACGCGCGCGGGCATTCAGACGGTCGATACGAAGACCATCGTTCTGGCTACGGGCTGCCGCGAGCGCACCGGCAAGCAGGTGTCTATCCACGGCACGCGCCCGTCCGGCGTTATCACGGCTGGGGCGGCGCAGCATTATGTAAACCTTATGGGCGTCATGCCCGCGCGCCGGGCCGTGATCCTCGGCTCGGGGGACATCGGGCTCATTATGGCGCGGCGGCTCACGCTCGAGGGGGCAAAGGTCCTGGGCGTGTATGAGATACTGCCGTATCCGTCCGGGCTGGCGCGCAACATCAGCCAGTGCCTCAACGACTTCGGCATCCCGCTGCATCTGTCCAGAACGGTCACGCGCGTGTTCGGCACGGAGCGGCTGGAGGCCGTGGAGATATGCGCCGTGGACGAGCGGCTTCAGCCCATCGCCTCAACGGCCGAGCGCGTGGAATGCGACACGCTGCTGCTGTCCGTGGGGCTCATCCCGGAAAACGAGCTGGCCAAGAAGATCGGCTGCGCCATGAACGAAAAGGGGACGGCGCCGGTCTGCTCGCCGACGCTGGAATGCTCCATGCCGGGCGTGTTCGTCTGCGGCAACGCCCAGCGCGACTTTGACGTTGTGGACTGGGTGTCGAAGTCCGGCGACACCGCCGGCCACAACGCCGCTGTGCTGGCGCTGGGACAGGGAGAGGCGGAGATATTCCGCCAGCCGAAGAACGCCGAGGCGGTCAAAAAGCCCATCGGCGACGGCGACATCGTCTGCATCGTGTGCCCCAACGGCTGCATCATGCACGCCGGAGAGGACGGGACCGTCAGCGGCAACCGCTGCCCGCGCGGCGCGGCCTTTGCCGCGCGCGAACGCACGGCCCCGACACGGAGTGTCACGACCACGGTGCGCACGGTGTTTCCCGGGCTTCCGGCGCTGCCGGTGCGCACGGACGGCGAGGTGCCGAAGGCGCGCGTGCGCGATGTGATGCGGGCGGTCGACGCGCTCGTGCTCGACCATGCGGTCGAGGTGGGGCAGATCATCGCCGGGAACATCGGCGGCCTTGGCGTCGATCTGGTGGCGACGCGGTCGTATGACCCGGAAGGGGAGAAGACCGTATGAACGATCCGCTGATCCTGGCCTTTGACGTCGGCACGCAGAGCATGCGCGCGCTGCTGGTGGATAAAAGCGGGGCGGTGTGCGCCGCGCTGCAGCAGATATACGACGAGCCGTATTACTCCCGGAACCCGAACTGGGCCGAGCAGCGGCCGGATATGTATTTTGAAACGCTGTGCTCGCTGTCGTCGCAGCTGCGCGCGGCGCAGCCGGAGGCGTTCCGGCGCGTCATCGCCGCGGCGCTGACGGTGTTCCGCGACACGGTCGTGTGCGTGGATGCGCAGGGGCGGCCGCTGCGCGATGCGATCTTGTGGATGGACCAGCGCCGCGTCCGGCAGCCGAAGCCGCTGCCGAAGGCGAAAAAGCTTCTGTTCGCCGCCGCCGGCATGACCGATACAATCGACATGCTCACGCATACGGCCATCTGCAACTGGCTGGCGGAAAACGAGCCGGAGATGTGGGGGAAGATGGACAAATACGTCATGCTCTCGACCTATCTCAGCTTCCGGCTCACGGGACGCATGGCCGATTCGGTCGCGTCCATGATCGGGCACATCCCGTTTGACTACAAAAACCGTGTCTGGGACAAAAACGGCCTGACCCGCTGCCTGTACGATGTCCCGCAGGACAAGCTCTGCGAGATCGTGCCCGCCGGCGAGGTGCTCGGCCGCATCCCGGAATCGGTCGCGGCCTTCTCCGGCATCCCGGCGGGGCTGCCGCTGATCGCGACGGGCTCGGACAAGGGCTGCGAGACGCTGGGGCTGTCCGTGCTTCATGAGGATCAGGCGGCGCTGTCGTTCGGCACGTCTGCCACGATCCAGTTCGCTTCGCCCCGGTATTTTGAGCCGACGCCCTTCATGCCGGCGTATCCCGCCGTTCCGAACGGGCTTTACAACGGCGAGATACAGCTTCTGCGCGGCTACTGGATGCTGACCTGGTTCAAGCGGAATTTCGCCGAGATCGAATGCCTTCAGGCGGAAAAGCTGGGGTGCAGCGCGGAGGAGCTGCTCAACCGCCATCTGGCGGACGTGCCGGCGGGCTCGGACGGTCTGCTCGTGCTGCCGCACTGGACACCGGGCCTTTCCACGCCGGGCGCGCGCGGCGCAATGATCGGCTACTCTGACGCGCACACGAAATATCATGTCTACCGCGCGATCATCGAGGGGATCAACTTCGGGCTCATGGAGGGGCTTTACGCCATGCAGAAGTCCTCCGGCCAGAAGATCGCCCGCCTTTACGCGGGCGGCGGCGGCTCCCGCTCGGACGAGATCCTTCAGATCACGGCCAATATGTTCGGGCTGCCGGTGCACCGCATCCAGACGAACGAGGCGTGCTCCCTTGGCGCGGCCATGTGCGCGTTCGTGGCGCAGGGGGAATTTGCGGATTACGACGAGGCCGTTTCCGCCATGGTGCATGTTAAGGACGTGTTCACGCCGGACGGGACGGAGCACGCGCTTTACCGGCGTCTGTACGACGACGTGTTTGCAAAGTATTACAAAACGCTGTATCCGCTTCACCGGCGGCTCGCGGCGCTGACAAGGAGGGTGCAGAAGTGACGAAGCCGTACAAGGGCTTTGAGCCGAAGTGGGTCCGGGAGAGAGCGCCGGCGGATTCGCTGCGGAGCGTGTTCCGCTGGGGCGATCCCGATTTTGTAAAATATCCGAAGGAGTCGCTTTTCCGGATGATGAAGCAGACCTTCCATCTGACGGACGACGATTTCCGGGATTATGCCGTGAACACCGGCTTTGAGCCGGTCGTGCTCGACCGGCCGTCCGCCATGACGGAGGAGGAGCTGGCGCAGCTTCGCGTCCTCGTGGGGGAGGACGGCGTGTCCACCGGGGACTACGAGCGCTTTTCCGTTGCCTACGGAAAGACGGGCTACGATATGCTCCGCGCGCGGGAGCATCGCTTCCAATCGCTGCCCGACGCGGTTTTGTACCCGGAGACGACGGAGCAGGTCGAGCGGATCGTCGCGTGGTGTGCGGAGCATAAAAAGCCGCTGTATGTATACGGCGGCGGCTCGTCCGTCACGCGCGGCGTGGAGCCGGTGTGCGGCGGCGTTTCGCTCGATATGCGACGGCGGTTCAACAAGGTCCTCTCCTTCAACGAAACGGATCAGACCATCACGGTGCAGGCCGGCATCTCCGGCCCGGATCTGGAGGCGGCGCTCAACGACGCGCCGGCGCGCTTCGGTGCGAAGCGGGCGTACACCTGCGGCCATTTTCCGCAGAGCTTTGAATACTCCAGCGTCGGCGGCTGGGTCGTCACGCGCGGCGCGGGACAGAACTCCACCTATTACGGCACCATCGCCGACATCGTTCTGTCGCAGCGCTATGCCACGCCGGCCGGCGTCATCCGCACGCCGCACTGTCCCCGGCAGGCCACCGGCCCCGATCTCAACCAGATCATGATGGGCTCGGAGGGGACGTTCGGCGTTTTGACGGAGGTGACGCTCAAGGTATTCCGCTACATGCCGGAAAACCGCGTGCGCTTCTCTTACATCTTCAGGGACTGGCCCACGGCGATGGAAGCCGCGCGCGAGATGATGCAGGCCGAGTGCGGCCACGCGAGCGTGTTCCGCCTGTCCGACCCGGAGGAGACGAGCCTGATGCTCCGGCTTTACAACGTGGACGACACGCCGCTGCATCCGCTGCTCGACCGGCTCGGCTACCGGGATATGCAGCGTTGCCTGTTCCTCGGCTTTACCGACGGCGAGCGCGGCTACAGCCGGAACGTGGCGCGCAATATCCGCCGTATCGCCCGCCGCTTCGGCGCGCTGCCGCTGGGCGGCTTCGTGTGCCGAAGCTGGGAAAAGGGCCGCTTCAACGACCCCTATCTGCGCGACACGATGATGGATTTCGGCGTCGTCACCGACACGCTGGAATGCGCCGTCAACTGGTCGGACATGGCGAAGGTGCACGACGAGGTCAGGAAGGTGTGCCACGCGCTGCCGGACTGCATCGTCACAACGCATATGTCCCACTGCTATCCGCAGGGGGCGAACCTGTACTTCATCTTCATCAACCGGCTGGCCGACGCGGACAGCTTCAAGCGCTACGTCGATTCCATTCTCGACGCCATTCAGCGCTCCGGCGCGGCCATCAGCCATCATCACGGCATCGGAAAGATGTTCGCGCCCTGGCTCGAGGGTTATCTGGGCCGGACTGAATACGGCGCGGTGCGCGCGCTGAAGGATTATTTCGACCCGGGTTACTGCATGAATCCCGGCGGGACGATCGGACTGGATCTTCCGGAGGGAGAAAAACGTTTTCTGAGGGAATAGGACATGGGGAAAAGCCTTGGCGTTTTTGACAGCGGCTTCGGCGGGCTTACCGTGCTGCGGGAGCTGCTGAAGGACGGGCGGTTCGACCGCTTCGTCTATTTCGGCGACACCGGCCGCGTGCCCTACGGGACGCGCAGCGCGGAGACGATACGGGCCTTTGCGCTTGAGGATATGCGCTTTCTGCTGGCGCAGGGGGTCGATGAGATCGTTATCGCCTGCAACACGATCACGGCGGTCGCGCTCGACACGGTGCGCAGCGCCGCCGGCGTCCCGGTGCACGGCGTCGTCGGGCCGGCGGCGGCCGCGGCGGCCGCCGCCACGAAAAACGGCCGGATCGCCGTCCTGGCCACGGACGCCACGCTCCGCAGCGGCGTTTATGCGCGCTCTCTGCGCGCGTTCGCCCCGTCTGCTGCGCTGACGGAGATCGCCTGCCCGCTGTTCGTGACGCTGGTGGAATACGGCTTCACGGAGCCGGGAGACCCCGTCACGGCGGCGGCCTGCGAGCATTATCTCGCGCCGGTCCATGCGGCCGGCTGCGACACGGTCGTGATGGCCTGCACGCATTTCCCGGTCATTGAGCCGGCGATCCGGAGAGCGCTGGGGCCGGACGTGACGCTGATCGACAGCGGCGTGGAGCTGGCGCGCGCGATGGGCTGCCAGCCGGGAAAAGAGATCCCGAAGGCGGAATTCTTCGTCAGCGGCGATCCGGCGCCCTTCGACGCGCAGCGGCGCGTCTTTCTGCCGGGCCCCTGGCCGGAGAGGGCGGAAAAAATCGATATCACGGCGTACTGACCGCCCTGCGGCGGACAGAGAAAGGCGTCCCGGAAGGCTTTGCCTTCCGGGACGCCCGTTTTGTTTATTCCGTTATTTGTCGGATATCTTGATGCGGTCGTTATAGTTGCCCCAGAAATAGTCCGCGATGAACGAACCGTAATGCTGGCGGGAGACATACACCTTGCAGCGCGTGGGGACGTTGTCGAACAGGTCCTTGCCGGGGATGAGGACGTTCTGTCCCTCGGCATCGATGTAGATGCCGGTCAGCGCCGGGGCGCCGTCAAACGCGCCCATGACGATGCGCGTGATGTTCGACTGGATGGTAATGGTCGTCAGCTTGGCGCAGCCGTCAAAGCTGCCCTCACCAAGCTCCGTGACGGTCGTTCCGCCGATCTCCCAGGGAACCTCCAGCTCCTTGCGCGCCTTGCCCTCCTCCGTCACGCCGGTGATGCGCAGACCCGTGTCGCAGATCTCCGTGAGGAAGTACGCCGCGTCGGCGCTCGAGCCATTTTCCACGGGGACGGGCGTGGCCTCGACGGCCTCGGTCGTTTCCTCCGTCTCCTCCCCGGTCTGGGCGGGGGGATCGCCGCTCGGCTCTCCGCTCGGGTCGTAGGACGGCTCCAGGGAGGTGCCGCCGGGGCGGGTGAGCGGCGCGTCCAGCGTCATATCGACCCGCTCGCCGCCGCCGATCATGTTGACCAGATCCTGCGTCAGATTCGCCGTATGCACGGACATGCCGCGGGTGTTGACGTGGTAGTTCGTGTCGTAGAAATAGCCGGGCCAGAGGATGTAGTCGTCCAGATTGGAGATGACCTCGCAGTCGAGATGCTCGCGCAGGTAAGTGGCATAGACCAGCCGCTCCTCGTAATCCTGCTGCACGGCGAGAATGTTCATCGGCGGATACGACCAGTAAACGGTCGCGCCCTGCCGCCGGCAGTAGGCGACATAGTCGTTGACATAGTCGATGAACTCGTCGTCGATGATGGACGGGTCGAGATCGATGAGCACCTCGTCGTCGAACCAGTCGTCCATGTCCACGTCGTTGCGGCGGAACACCATGTCGCCGCGCTCGTTGAAGGAGCTGTGGCTGTAGACGTCGTTGGGCTGCGCCTTGCCGTAGCGGTAGAAGTTGAGCTTTTTCTGCGCGTAGATCCAGAACGAGCCGAGCATCTGGCCGATCTTGTCGCCGCGCAGCTTGAACAGCATGGTGAAGTCGGAGTCGCAGCACTGCCAGAAGCCCTCGCCGTTGAAGGTCATGGACATGGTCTGGTGATCCGGCTCGGCGGCGATGACGACGATGTCGCCCTCGTGGATATGGCCGCGGGTCAGATCGAGCATGATGGTCGTGCCGAGCGGGCCGTACAGGCCGAAGTTCACGACCGGCCTGCCGAGATAGCGCTCCATCCTCTCGGAGTTGACGCCGAAGGCCACGCTGCTGCCGCCGATGATGACGACCTTTTCGCCCTCCACCGTGCGCAGCCGCTCGTATTTGTCGGCCATTTCGCCGAAATATACCTCGTCAAAGCGCTCCGGCATGATGAGCACGGCGGCGACGATGACCGTTATTCCGAGCACGAGCGCCAGCGCGAGGGCAACGATGATGCGGATTGTCTGTTTCATGCGTTTGCCCCCTTAAAACTGGAAGTAGATGAACGCCGCCGCGCCGTCGCCGGCGAGAAGCATGATCCACGCGCACACGATGCACATGACCAGCAGCGCGCAGCCCTCGCCCTTGACGAGCAGACCGCCGTTCGGCTGCCGCATGGGCCAGTCCTGAATGAACAGCCGGTCGAGCAGGCTCATCATCAGAAGCGACGTCAGCACGATGAGCACGTCCCTTCCTGTCATATTCAGCTCGGCGAGCACGCCGGTGAAGCGCCAGTTGGTGAACAGGCTTCCGAGAAGCGTGCCGAGATCGGCGACGGAGTTCGCGCGGAAGAAGATGAGCGCGAAGTTGCACAGCAGGAACGTGACGATCCGCTGCCAGAGGGCAAAGCCCCGGGAGTCCATGTTGACGTGCAGCCTGGTCCAGAATTTTTTGCGGCCCTTGTCCGTCAGGCGCTCGATGACCTGATACACGCCGTGTATCGCGCCCCAGAGGACGAAGGTCCAGGCCGCGCCGTGCCACAGGCCGGACAGCAGGAACGTGACGAACAGGGCCAGACACTGCGGGATCATCGCGCCGAGGCTGCGGCGGCCGGTGCGCTTGCCCCAGTCCCGCGCGCGGCGGCTGAGCTTTTTGTTCGTGGCGATGGGATAGAACACGTAATCGCGGAACCAGCTCGTCAGGCTGATGTGCCAGCGTTCCCAGAATTCATGGATGCTGCGCGCCGTGAAGGGGAGGCGGAAGTTCTGCATCAGGCGGATGCCCATGATGCGCCCCGCGCCGACGGCGATGTCGGTGTAGCCGGAGAAGTCGCAGTAGACCTGGAAGGTGAACAGGAACGTGGCCAGGATGACGGCCGGGGCGGAGGCGCCGGGATTGTCGTTGTAAACGGCGTTTACAAAGCCGGCCAGACCGTCGGCCACGACGACCTTTTTGAAAAAGCCGCACAGCATGCGCTTGACGCCGACGTAGAAATCGTCCCGGTTGAATTTATGCTCGGCGCGCAGCTGCGGCAGCAGATTCTCCGGCCGCTCGATGGGGCCGGCGACCAGCTGCGGGAAGAAGGAGACGAACAGCGCGTAATAGCCGAAATGACGCTCGGCCGGGATCGTGCCGTGGTAAACGTCGATGACGTAAGAGAGCGTCTGGAAGGTGTAGAAGCTGATGCCGACCGGCAGGATAAGCTTGAGGACCAGATCGTCCACATCCAGCGAAAACGCCCGCAGCAGCCCCGTGACCGACAGGGAGAGGAAGTTGAAATACTTGAAGAAAAACAGCACGCCGAGACTGGCAATCAGCGTTATGAGCAGATAGGCGTGCCGCTGCTTTTTATCCTGCGTCGCCTCGATGCGGATGCCGGCCCAGTAGGATACCAGCGTCGTGAACAGGATCAGGAACACGAGCGCCGGGTTCCAGCTCATGTAGAAATAGTAGCTGGCCGCAAGCAGCCACACCCAGCGCCAGCGCTGCGGAAGCAGGAAATACAGAACGGTGACGACGGGGAAGAAGATCAGAAAGGACAGGGAATTGAACGTCATTTCCTTTCACCTCCCAGCCGGAACAGAAGCCCGCAGGCGCCCGAGATCAGATAAAACAGAAGCACGTATTTTTCCCCGAGCATGCAGAAGTACATCACGGGCAGCGCCGCAGCCAGCCAGACCAGCAGCAAAACGGCGCCGACGAGCGCCCAGGGCCGCGGCAGAAAGCTTGCCGCCGCCAGCAGCGCGGCGGATACGCCGCACAGGATCAGAAATGTCGCAACAGGAGACATTGCACCCTCCGTTTGTTTGTATTTTTATTCTCCGGACTCGCCTGCGAAATAGGCGTTGAGATCTGTGGCGATCTGCTCGGTATAGCCGAGACGGGAGGTATAGGAAAGATGATAATCGTCGTCGAAGAAATGGTCGCCGGTGTAGAAATAATCGTGGATGTCGGAGATGATGGGAAGGTCGAGATTGTCCTCGATGTAGCTCTGGAAATCGTTGATCTCCTGCGAGTCGGGCTTGTAGAGCATGGCGTTGATGTTCAGCGGCGTCCAGCTCATCAGCGCCGTACCGCCGCGTGCGCGGATGGCGTCGTAGGTGTAGTTGCAGTAGTTGACCATGTATTCGTAAAGGTATTCGCCGCAGATGGTGATGGTGCGTCCGCCCCAGAAGTCGGCGTCGCTGCCGCGGACGTGGACGTTGAGCGTGCCCTGATCGTTATAATAGCCGTTCGGCGCGAGCGTGCAGCGATAGTCCTCGTAGCTCATCGGGTCCATGTCCCGGCGGGCGTTGAGGAATTCGCAGAAGCAGTCGAGCAGATCGTAGAAATACCGCCCGTCCACCCAGCTGAACACGTTGTAGCAGCCTTCAAAGGAGCGGAAAGTCTCCCACCGGCAGATCACGCCGCCGAGCTGCCAGGCGGAGTATTCCGGAAGCTGGAGAACGACGTCGCCCTCGTTGAGATAGCGCATGACCCACCAGGCGGTCATGTTCCACAGATTCGCTCCGTTGGTGCCGAAATTGATGACCGTCCAGTCCCCGTCAAGGCATTCCTCCATATGCTCGCAGTCCACGGCATAGGTGGTGGAGGAGCCGCCGACGCAGATGATGCGCGGGTTTTCCGCGTGGCGCGAGGAATAGCACAGGACCTCGATCTTTTTGGTGTGGTTATTGAACCAGGTGGTGAAGCGCGGAGGCGTGGCCGCGTTGAAATAATAGGTCTTCAGCGCGTCGCATCCGTCGAAGGAGGCGTCCGCTATGTAGGTGAGCGAGTCGAACAGATAAAGGCTCTCCAGCGCGGGGCAGTTCGTGCAGGCGCCGTCGCGCACATACTGCACGCCGTCGGGAACGACGAGCGTTTTCATATCCGCGCCGTCCAGCGCGCCGCTCGCGATGCCGAGCACCGGCTCGCCCTTGTAGCTGTCCGGCAGACAGACCGTCTCGTCGTGGCCGCTGTAGCCGGTGACGAACCAGCCCTCCAGCGTGTCGTCGCGCTCGAAATCAAAGGCGGAGGCGTCCGTCTGGCGGACCCAGATGCAGTACAGGTCGATGATGCCGTTCGTCTCCATGAGCACCTTGCCGCCGAGATTGAAGGCTTCGCCGCTGCCGTCGGGCATGGTGTTGTAGCTGACGAGCGTGTAGCCGTCGCGCTGGAAATAGTCCATGCTGGCCAGTGTGTTGGGGTAGAGATAGTATTCCAGCGAGAACTGCTGCTCGTACACGTCTTCGCCGGTGGCCGTCACGGTGCCGCCGTTCGCGTGATAGCGGACGATGGCCAGATCCTCGCTTTTGAAGTTGGCGTACAGCCATGTGTCCCCGGAAAGCGCGAAGGTAAAGTCGGCGTCGTGGCTGATGTCCGTGCCGCCGTCGGCCAGATAGCCGCCGATGCTCCAGCACATGAAATCGTTTTCCTTGGCGCCTACGGCGTGGGCCGTGATGGATGTGCCTTCGGCATAGTAGCCGTCCTTGCTTTCCGACCAGGCGTTGCCCTGCGTGCCGTCGTAAACGATGTCAAAGACATATTCCTTCGGCTCGCCGGTGCTGAGCGTGACGGAGCAGCCGCCCTGCAGAACCAGCGCGAGCGCCAGCAGCAGAATGATAAAACGCTTTTTCACAGTGGCTGATACCTCTCTTTGCGTCTGTTCCGGCAGAGGACTGCCGGCCCGCCCGATGGGACAGGTACTTTATAGAATAAGCCTTTTTCTATTTTTTTTCAACTAATATTTTAAGGAATGCTTCCGAATGGCTGTGAAAAACAACGGAACGGTTTATTCTTTAACAAAATGCGGATAGCTTCTTGACTTTGAAGGCAGATTCAACCATAATACAGCATGACGGCCGGACGCCGTCATGAGGAGTGAAAGAAAACGAAAAACGTCATTGATTATCTGGACGCGCAGGCCGCGGCCCGGCCGGACAAGCCCGCCGTGCGGGACGGCGCGGACGAGCTGAGCTTCGCGCAGCTGCGCGAGCAGGTCTACGCCGTGGCGCGGCGGCTGCTGGAGCGGGGCTGTGCGCGCGAGCCGGTCGGCGTGTATGCCGGGCGGACGGTGGACGTGATCTGCGCCATGCTCGGCGCGGCGGCCGCCGGCTGCTGCTATGTGCCGCTCAACCCGACGGTGCCGGCGGACAAAAACCACAAGATACTGGCCGACGCCGGCGCGCGCATCGTGATCGGCATGGACGGCACGGAGTACGACGGCGCGGATCTGGGCTGCGAGTATATGCTGTACAGCCACAAGAGCACGCCCGGTTGCGCGGAGCGGCCCGAGGCGGCGATCGACGGGCGCGACACCCTGTATCTGATCTACACCTCCGGCTCCACCGGCGCGCCCAAGGGCATCCGGAAAAGCCACGGCGCGCAGGTCGATTTCATCGAGGCCTATGTCAGGGAATTCGGCTTCACGGCCGACGAGGTCATCGGCAACCAGTCACCGTTTTCAGCGGACGCCTCGGCCAAGGATCTGTATCTGATGCTGGCCGCCGGCGCGACGCTGGAGATCATTCCGACCCGGCTGTTCTCCTTCCCGGTGCAGCTGGTGGAATATCTGAACGAGAAGAAGATAACCTTCGTGTCCTGGGTGCCGTCGGCGCTGGCGATCGTGGCGCGGCTGCGCACGTTCCGGGACGTGAAGCCGCTGTATCTGCGGCGCGTGTATTTCGTAGGCGAGGTGTTTCCCGCCCGGGATCTGGCCGGCTGGCGCGAGGCCGTGCCGGACGCCGACTACGTGAACCTTTACGGCTCGAGCGAGATCGCCGGCATCGCCTGCTATTACCGGCTGCCGAAGGGGGAGCCGGTTCCCGACCCGCTGCCCATCGGAAGGCCGCTTCCCAACTGCCGGGTCTATCTCGGCCATGACGGCGTGATCGACGGCGGAGAGCAGGGCGAGATCATGATCGAGTCGGCGGCGCTGGCCGACGAATACATAGGCAATCCCGAAAAAACGGCCGCGGTGTTCTGTACGGCGGAGATCGACGGCCGGAAGCGCCGCGTGCTGCGCACGGGCGATATGGCCCGGCGCGACAGCGACGGAAAGCTGGTTTATCTCTCGCGGGACGACGGCATGATCAAATACAAGGGCTACCGCATCGAGCTCGGCGAGATCGAGGCCGCCGTGAGCGCGCTGGATTTCGTTGTGCGCTGCTGCTGCCTGTACGACGCGGCGCGCGAACGCATCACCGTGTTTCTGAGCACGACGCGGCCGGAGCTGAAGCTGCGCGAGCTCAACGAGGCGCTCGGCGGCACGCTGCCGGATTACATGCTCCCGAAGCGGCTCGTGCTTATGGACGAGCTGCCGCTCAATCCCAACGGGAAGATCGACCGGGCGCTGCTGAAATCAAAACTGTGAGGACGGAAAATGGATAACGAAAAGCTGCTGGCGCTGGCGGAGCGCTATGGGACGCCGCTGTATGTATTCGACGCGGACGAATTCGCGGCGCGCCTGCGCCTGGTGAAGGAAGCGCTGGGAGAGAGGATACGCCTTTGCTATTCCATGAAAGCAAACCCCTTCCTGCTGGCCTGCCTGCCGCCGGAGCTGGGGGCGCTGGAGGTGTGCTCGCCGGGCGAGCTGACCGTGTGCGAGAACGCGGGGGCCGATCTGTCCCACATCGTTTTCTCCGGCGTCAACAAAACCCGCGAATGCGTTGACCGCGCCGTGGAGGACGGCGTGGAGGTGTTCACGGTGGAGAGCTATCTACATCTGGACAACATCGAGGCGGCGGCAGCCGCCGCCGGCAAGCAGGCCGACGTGCTTCTGCGGCTGACGTCGGACAACCAGTTCGGCATGGACGAGGAGGAGCTCGTCCGGGCGGCGGCCGGGCGCGCGCGCTGGCCGCATGTGAATATGGTCGGACTGCATTATTTTTCCGGCACGCTCAAAAAACGGCCGACGCTGATCGGCCGGGAGCTGGGGCGCATGGAGGCGCTGGCCGGGCGCCTCGAGCGCGAATGCGCGCTGAAGATCGAGCGCATGGAATACGGCCCCGGGCTCTGGATCGACTATTTCGGGGACGACCCGGACGCGGCCGAGCGCGCGCTTCTGGCCGAGGCGGCGCCGCTGCTGCGCGCCATGGCGGAGAAGTTTGAGCTGACCGTGGAGATGGGCCGCTTTTATTCGGCGAGCTGCGGCTGGTATATCACGAAGGTGATGGATAAAAAGACGAACTGCGGCTTCCGCTACGCCATCGTGGACGGCGGCCTGCACCAGATGAATTACGACGGCCAGATGAAGGGCACGGCCGTGCCGCCCATCCGCAATCTCATGGCGCCGCAGGGCGAGGCGGAGGACTGGTGCCTGTGCGGGAGCCTGTGCACGCCGAACGACGTGCTCGTGCGCGCCGTTTCGATGCCGGAGCCTGCGCTCGGCGACCTTCTGGCGTTCGGACGGACGGGGGCGTATTCCATCAACGAGGGCTTCGCCTTCCTGCTCAGCCGCGATCTGCCCGCCGTGGTCATATACAGCGAAAGCGAGGGCGCACGGCTCGCGCGCGGCCATATCCGGCTCGACCCGTTCAATACGCCCAATATTACATAACGGAGGAATATTCATGGACATTGCTTATTTTTCCAACCGGGAGCTGCGCGAGATGGGCTTCAAGCACATCGGCAAGCGCGTGCTGATCTGCCGTACCTGCAAGATCTATCATGCCGATCAGGTCTCGATCGGCGACGACGTCATCATCGACGATTTCACGGTTTTCAACGGTACCATCAACGTCGGAAATCACGTTCACATCAGCTCCAACTGCGAGCTGTATTCCGGCAAAAGCCACATCGACATCGCCGATTACTGCGGCGTTTCGTCCCACGTCTCCTTCTACGGCATCACGGACGATTATGTCGGCCCGTATATGTGCAACCCCACGATCCCGCCGCGCTTCCGCAGTCTGACGGAGGAGCCGGTCGTGCTGGACAAGCATGTGCTCATCGCCACGCACAGCGTTGTTCTGCCCGGCGTCCACATCGGCGAGGGCTGCTCCTTCGGCGCGATGAGCATGATCAACAAATCCACCGAGCCGTGGGGCGTGTACGTCGGCTCGCCCATCCGCCGCATCAAGGACCGCGACCGCGGCCTGCTGGACAAGTGCCGGGAGCTGGAGCTGTCCGAGGCCGGCCGCCGGAAATGAGTCAGCAAACCAAATTCAGATAAATCAAATATTCAATCGGAGGTATTCAAAAATATGAAAGAACGCGTACTGGAGATCCTGGAGGACGTCGTTCCCGACGTGGACTTTGAAAACGAGACCAGCCTTATTTCCGACAACGTGGTCGATTCCTTCGCCGTCGTGGCTATGGTCAACGAGCTCAACGACGAGCTGGACATCGACATCCCCGCCCGCGAGATCCTGCCGGCGAACTTTGAGACGCTGGACGCGATCGTCGCACTGGTGGAGAAGTATTCCTGACGCAAAAACAGGACATGCGCCCGCATCCGGCCGGATGCGGGCGCATTTTTTGCCTCAGCGGTTAAAAAGCCATATCGCGCGGCTGAGCAGTGCGGCGAAGGCGCACCACAGCGCGTAGGGGATCTGAAGATAGCCGGCGGCCCGGTCGATGCGCCGGAACACGAGCAGCATCCACACGACGAGCCCCGTGAGCAGCAGCAGCCACCAGAAAGCGAGACCGTAGGCGCCGAGGCCGAAGAACCACACCGTCCAGAGAAAATTCACGGCGAGCTGCACCGCGAACAGAAGCGCGGCGCGGCGGCGGCCCGGCGCGCCCGTGAGCCATACGCGCGCCATCCCCACGCCCATCAGAATATACAGAAGCGTCCATACGATGGGGAACAGGACGGACGGCGGCGTGAACGAGGGCTTGATCGCCAGCTCGTAGCGGGGCATGCCGTTTTGCGTGATGATCGACGAGAGCGCGCCGACGGCGAGCGGCACGCCGATGCACAGCGCATAGACGGGGCCTTTTTTCCTTTTCATAACATCACCGCTTAATAGTATGGCGCAGGACCGGCGCAATATGCGAAAACAGCCCCATCCGGCGGATGGGGCTGTGAAGCAGGCGTCAGGCGATGTGGCTGTGCGAGACGGCGGAGCGGAAATGCGGCGCGTGGCGCGGCGTCGCTTCGCCGCTTTCCTGCCGGAGCAGGAACATCATCAGCAGCGGAACGAGAGCCGACAGCGCGGCCATAATGAACGTGGCGGTCACATCACCGCCGAGCAGATGCGAGGAAACGGCGTTGAAGACCATGCTGGACGCGCCGAGCGCGAGGAGGACGACGCCGTAGATGCTGCCGCTGTGGCGCGGGCCGAAGCAGTCGGCCGTGATGGCGGCGTTGACGGAGGAAGGCCCGCCGTAGGCGAAGGCCAGCAGCGACACGGCGGCGAAATAAGCCTTGCCGCTCACAAGGATCATAGCGATCGAAGCGGCGACGGTCAGCAGGGAAAGGATGCAGATGCTCTGCCGGCGGCCGAGCCGATCCGACAACGCGGCCATGATGAGCCGGCCGGCGGCGCTGGCGATGCCGGTCATGGACAGAGCCAGTGTGGCGAGCGCCGGCGTGAGCCCGCGCGCGATGCCGAGATCGTACAGCAGCGGCGTGGCCAGATTCCAGGCGCCGTTGATGAAAAAGACGGTGAGGAAAATGTAGACGAAGGCACGCTTATGCAGCGCCTGCGACAGCGTGAGACTGGGGACGCAGTGCCCGTCCGTTTCCTCCGGCATGGGAGGCGGCTGAATCATCGCGCAGCCGACCAGGCCCATCAGCAGGAAAAGACCCGCCAGCGTGCCGAAAAACGGCCCGAACGAGAGTATTCCGTCCGCTCCGGTGAAATGACCCATCAGGGACTTGAAAACCGGCGCGAACACGACGGTGGACAGGCCGAAGGCGGCCACGGCCAGACCGGAGGCAAGTCCCCGGCGCGACGGCATCCATTTCTGGATGCAGCTTATGCACGCGGAATAGGCAAAGCCGCTGCCGAGTCCGCCGAGCCCGGCGTAGGTGAGATAGATCAGCCAGGAGCAGCGGCTGCCGACCAGAGCCGTCAGGCCGATGCCGGCGGAAAACAGGCATACGCCGAGGATGCAGGTCGTCCGGGCGCCCTTGCGGTCGTCCAGAATGCCGCCGAACAGGCCGCCGAGAACGAAGGCCATCAGCATATACGACGAGACCATCGCCGCCGCGCCCGCGCTCATGCCGAGCCGTTCGGCGACGGAGCCCTTCAGGACACTCCATAGATAGATGATGCCGACGCACACCTGCACGAGCAGGCAGCCGCACACGGATATGACGGCCCGGCGGCCGCCGCTTTTCTGGTTCATATCAAATTACTCCTTGCTTGCGGTTTGAGCAACAATAAGGCGGCGTTTTGCCAGCGCCGCCTCATTGTGTGCTTGAATTTTTCTTTGGGAAGAAAAATTATCCCATGTGGGACAGTTGGATGTAATACAGAGCGATCAGCGCAAAAATTACGACGGTGACCGCCGTGTCGAGAAATTTGGAGAATCGCTCATTGACTCTGCTGCCGCGCATCTGTCTCGCACCTCGCTTTCCCTTGGGATTTGTCTGTATTATAAAATGACTCCGTCCAAATGTTAAACGCGATGATTGCATACCGCTCCCCGCAAAAAATGCATGGTGATTCTTCTGACGAAAAAAGCGGGCCGGCTTTGAAAGCCGGCCCGCGCAGGCGGTCGATAAAACCGCGCAGGTCTTATTCTTCCTTTTCGCTCTGGTAGCCCCGGGTGGCCCGGAACACGTCCAGAAATTCGGTCAGGCAGGGGTTTGGATTGTCCGGGTTCCACACGCAGATGGAGCCGACGAGCGGCTTTTCCCGCAGCCGGACGGTGCGGTACAGCGGATCGGAGGCGCAGCGGTGGTTTTCCGGCACGAGGGCGACACCGTGTCCGGCGACGACCTGTTCCAGCAGCTCGCGCGAGCTTTTTGCCTCTTCGATCTCCGGCTGAAAGCCGCAGCCGGCGCATATGCGGCGGAGATTGGCGGTCATGGTGGGCGAAACGTCCTTCTGCAGGCTGATGAAGGTATCGCCGCGGAAGTCTGCGAGCGACGCCTCGCCGCGGCCGGCGAGCGGGTGGGAAAACGGGAGCAGGACCACGCGCTCATAGCGCTTGTTCTCCACCGTATGCAGCCCGTCGAGGGCGTGGCCGTGAACGTCCATCAGAAACGCGACGTCCAGCTCGCCGTCCTGCAGCAGCCGGATGTTGGTTTTTGCGTGATGCTCATGCAGCGACAGCTCCACGTTCGGGTGCTGCTCAAAATAAGCGGAGAAGGAGCGTGCCATGCGCTCGGAGGGGTACTCCGTCTTGACCGTTCCGATGCGCAGACGGCGGCGCGGCGCGGCGTTGGCCTGAAGCGCGGCCTGCACGGTCATCTCGCGGACGAGCTTGTCCTTTTTCATCCACTGGTAGATGATCTCGCCGCCGGGCGTGAGACTGAGAACGTTGTTTTCCCGGTTGAACAGCTTCACGCCCAGCGATTCCTCCAGCGCCGCCACGTTGCGGCTGAGCGCGGACTGGGACATGTAGAGCTTTTCGGCGGCGGCGGTGAAGCTGAGACATTCGGCGGCCGTGAGAAAGCATTCATGCTGCTGCATATAGTTCATCGGAAACACCTCGTTCATTCTCTGTCCCGCTTATTTTACCACGGCCCGCGGCCCCGCGCAAGAATTGACACAAGCGTGTCAGAATGCCGGCCGCTGCATATTCTGCATGGAGCGGCGGCACGGAAAAGTATGAAAATATTTCCCTGCCGGGGAGGAAAAGCACGTTGACAGTGCGAATTGCATGGTATAAAATGAAAACAAAGCTCGTGTTTTGTTTAACACGACCAAATCTGAAAGAGGAGCGAAGTTATGAAGCATCTGAAAAAAGCACTTGTCATGCTGCTTGCCGTCTGCCTGGTTCTGAGCCTGGGAACGGCGGCTCTGGCTGCGTCCGGCGAGGGCGGCGCGTCCGGCGGGAGCTCCGGTTCCGGCGGCGTCGATCTGAGCGGTATGCTGGCGCTTGGACAGTACGTTTTTGTCGCCAGTCAGGATGAGATCCGGGACGGCGCCGTTTCCACGGACTGCTACGGCGTCTATGCGGCCACGGATTCCGTGCCGGCCTACGCGCCCGAGGCATTCGAGGGTGAGCTGACGGTCTACGCGGATTCGGCGCTGACCGCCGAGGCCGAGGGCGTGAGCGCCGAGGTCCGGGACGGCCGCTTCACCATGACGGGCGTGGACGATAAGGCGAACACCGTGTATTATCTTGCCGCAGCGGACGACGCCTATGCGACGGTCATCTACGTCGTGGCCGACGAGTATCAGGAAGCCGGCGCGACGCTGACGCTGGCCGACGGCAGCGAGATGGAGCTGACGACCTACGCGCCCAATATGCGCTTCGGCGACTATAAGGCCGTTACGGACGACGACCCCATCAACGGCAACACCGCCGTTTACATCGGCGGCAACCGCACGGCGACCGCTCTGGAGGATTTCACCGATCCGGAAAGCTTCCAGGGCCATGAGGACGCCGCCGCCTGGTACATCAGCTCCGGCATCACCAACGCCGGCGACAGCCTTACCCGCTTCGGCGACAAGTTCTACGGCTATGAATACGCCGTGGGCCTGTACCGCCTGTTCCAGATCGTCGTCGACCAGATCACCTCGGTCGCCGGCTATGCCGACCCCGGCGACTTCATCGGCGCGATGATGTCCAATGACCCGTATTCCGACGCGGTCTCCGCCACGCTGCAGGCCGGCGTCTGGAACGGCGTTTACACGCAGTATTCCGACGTGAAGGATCTCGGCGAGGGCTTTTATCTGACGGAGAACATCCCCGGCGTCGAGTATCTCGGCACCGGCGCGGAGGTGACGGTCGAGTTTGCCTACGTCGGCCTGTTCAACGCGTTCGCCTCCCCCTGGACCATGCTCAGCGAGCAGGGTGAGGAGACGGCGGCGGCTCTGGCCGCCAAGGCGGCGGAGATCGAGGGCGCGGAGAAGACGGCCCCCGAGGATTACGCCAACGAGACAAAGATCGCGGCGGTTTCCGCCGTCGTTCTGGGCGAGGAGAAGGCTCCCGCCGCCGATACCGTTCTGACCAAGGCGGAGGCGGTCGAGCTTCTGTACGCGGTGCGCGGCGACGTGTGCGCCAAGACCGCGCCCGATGCCAGCCGCGCCGAGCGCACCGGCTCGGAGTACGCCGATATGACCCGCTTCTTCCGCGGCGATTACACCGACTGCGTCACGGTCACGAAGGAAAATCTGGAGGAGATCCAGGCGAAGATCGACGACATGGACCTCGTGTCCGAGGAAGGCGCGGCGCTGCTCATCAACAACGCCGGCACGCTGACCATCACGAACAACACCGTCTCGCTTGACGGCAACGCCGACAAGGCGGTCAACGACATCGTCGGCCTGTCCGACCCGCGCTACGCGCTCGACGGCCAGGAGGCCGCGACCGATCCGACCCATGACGGCTTTGTTTACAACGCCACCAGCCGCAACGCCTTCTACCGCTTCGGCGTCGGCACGGCGCTGGGCGTCTGGGGCAAGGATACCGTCGTCAACCTGCGCTCCACGGACGGCACGCTCGTCATCGACGGCGAGGCCAGCGGCTCGAGCGCCATGGCCGGCACGATGGCCGGCACGGCCTACGTCGGCTTCGGCGGCACGCTGAACGTCACCAACGCCGTGGCGTATTCCTCCAGCCAGCATCTGACGAACAACCTCTATAACGGCACGGTCATCTTCCGCGACGCGATGGCGATCGGCTCCGGGCGCGTGTTCTCCTCCGACTTCTGGGGCGGCTATCAGGTCTTTGAGGACACCGTGGCGGCCGGCGGCAACGTCACCGACGAGCCGACCACGCTGATCGTGAAAAACGGCGTGTTCAGCAACTCCGTCGGCGGCAACGGCTTTGCCTCGCAGTATTTTGAAAACTCCGTGCTGAACGTGTCCGGCGCGCGCTTCCAGAACACCACCTCTCTTGTGACCGACTGCGGCTCGCTCACGCTGGTCAACTCCGTGATGAACAACTCCGGCAGCTATCTGGCCTCCGCCACCGGCTGCGAGCGCGCCATCATCACGCTGGTCGATTCCACCGTGGTCATGAACGGCGACGTGCTGGCGACGGTCGGCAACCATGAGGGCGTGAACAACATCGCGCTCGAGACGGTCAAGGCCGGCACCGAGGACGAGTACATCGCTATGTGGGACGGCGAGATGATCGTCCGCTTCTACGGCGACTGCGAGCTGGATACGGCGACCGGCGCTCTGACGGTCGATGTGGCCGAGGGCGCGACCGTTACGGTTTGCAGCGCGAATTTGACCGAGAAGGATATCACCAACACCGGCGCCGGCGAGCTGATCGTCGTCACCGATCCCGCTTACGGCACGGTCACCGTGAAGTAAGATAAACCGGATAAAGCGTTTCCCGACCGGCGGCTGCTTCGGCAGCCGCCGGTTTTGTACATGGGCAGGGGGGATGTGGCGGCTTCGGCGGCGCTTCGGAAGAAGAAAGCCGACGCCTGAACAAACGTCAAAAGGCTCCGCCGAAGCGGAGCCTTTTGACGTATGAGCCGTCGTTTCACGGCACTGCTGGCGGCGGCCTGATGGGCGGCCTTTATCGGATCGTTGTTCCGAGATGCATATCCGCTCTCCATTGCGGTGGCGCGCCGTCGTCCGCCCAGTATTCATCCATGGATACGATCTTACCGCCGGCCGTTTCGATAAAGGACGTCACATGGAACGAGGCGCTCTTGTCCTTCGGATAGACGTGGGTGACGGTGATGATCCGGCCGCCCATAACCTCCGCTCGCTCGACCGTCCCGTCCCAATCTCCCGGATATTCGCAGTTGGCGAGAATGAATTCGTCGACCGTAAAACGCTCGTTTGTGCAGTGCCAGTTTATGTGGGCGTCCTTATGGAAGTATTTCCGTATTTCGTTTTCATCCTGCGCCAGAACGGCTTTCCAGAACTCTCTTATGTCCATTTTTCCTCCATGACCCTTAACCCTTCCGTATCCCGTGCACAGCTGGAATTACAGAAACAGCCGCGGCAGAACAGGGCGCCGCGGCTGCTTTCGGATGTATGAGGCCCTGCCGTGGAGGCGGGGCGCTTTATGCGTTTTTCCACCGGGCGCAGCGGCGCTGCCGGCGGCGGCGCGTACGGATGCGCCGGCCGATGAGCCACGCGGCCAGCGCGGCCGCAAACAGGCACATGCAGACGATCGGCCCGGTCCCGACGCCGCCGGCCGTCTTGACGCTGAGCCAGAGACTGTCCATGAGCTGGCTCGTCTCCTGGCTGAGATTGATGAAGGCCTGCCCGCGCGCGAGCGTATCGTCGTCGGGGTAGGCGATATCGCTGGCGGCGGTGTCCGGGTCAAGGTATTCCTTGGCGGCGGTCTCCGGCACGGAATAGCCCAGGTAATCCAGGTTCTGGCCGCAGATCTCCGGCGAGCACAGGAAGTTGATATACGCCTCGGCGCCGGCCTTGTTCGTGCAGCTTTTGGGGATACACATGGCGTCGATGAACAGATTGAAGCCCTCCGAGGGGAAATAGAACTCCAGATCCTCGTTCTCGTCGGCCATCATGAGGTAATCGCCCGCGTAGTACGGCGCGATAAGCGCCTCGCCGCGCACCATCTTGTCGTAGATCTGATCCATGACGTAGCTTTGCACGAGGTACTTCTGCGCGATGAGCAGATCGGCGCAGGCGCTCAGCTCGGCGGCGCTTTCGCTGTTGAGAGAGTAGCCGAGACGGGATTCAGTGACGGCAAAGGCGTCGCGCGGGTTGTCGAACATGAGGATCTTGCCGCTGTATTTCGCGTTCCACAGCAGATCCCAGCTCCCGATGTCCTCCTCGTCCACATAGCGGCTGTTGTAGATCACGCCCACGGTGCCCCAGGTGTAGGGGACGGAGTAGAGATCGTCCGGGTCGTAGCTGGTATGGCGGTAGGCCTCGTCGATGTAGGCGTAGTTCGGGATGTTGTCAAAATCGAGCGGCAGGAGCATATCCTCCTCGATGAGCTTGGCGATCATGTAGTCCGAGGGGATAATGACGTCGTAGGTGCTGCCGCCGGTCTTGAGCTTGGTGTACAGCGATTCGTTGGAGTCATAGGTCATGTAGTTGACGCGGATGCCGGTGGCCTCGGTGAAGGCGGCGTTGACGTCGATGCTCCCGTCCGAGCCGTCGGCAATGTACTGGCCCCAGTTGTAAACGTTTATCACGTCTCCGGCCGCGAACGCCCCGGCGGGGAGCAGCGTCAGACAAAGCAACGCCGCGCATGCGGCGGCGATCAAGCGCTTCATGCCCGCGCCCCCTTTCTGCGGCCGAGGAAGGCGTGGCGGGCGCGCTCCTGCTTTTTCTCGTCGCGCGCCTGCAGCAGGTTCATCACGACCATGACCAGCAGAATCGCGGCGAACAGCAGCGTAAACAGCGCGTATATCTTCGGCTGCAGGGGCTTTTTGGTGTAGTTGTATATCTCCACGGGCAGCGTGACGAAGTTCGGCCCATAGACGAAATAGCTGATGACAAAGTCGTCCAGACTCATGGTAAAGGCCATGAGCGCGCCGGAGATGATGCCGGGCAGCAGCTCGTAGATGACCACCTTGCGGAAGGCCGCGAAGGGCGTGCAGCCGAGATCCATGGCCGCGTCCGAAAGCGCGGGGTCCATCTGGCTGAGCTTGGGCATGACCGACAGAATGACGTAGGGCAGGTTGAAGCTGATGTGCGCGATGAGCAGCGTGGCAAAGCCGAGAATGTGGTTGAGCTTGAGCAGCTGCCCGACGAAGGCGAACAGCAGCGCCAGCGAAACGCCGGTGACGATCTCGGGGTTCGTCATGGGGATGTTCGTCACGGCCATCGTCAGCGAGCGCATGCGGCGGCCCATGGCATGGATGCCAAGCGCGGCCATCGTGCCGAGCACAGTCGCGATGAGCGAGGAGAGCACGGCGACGATCAGACTGTTGGCCAGCAGCGGCAGCAGCACGCCGTCGCGGAACAGCTCGCCGTACTGCGCGAGCGTGAAGCCCTCGAACACGGCGATGTCCGAGCCCTTGGAAAAACTGGCCGCGCCGAGTACCAGCATGGGGATATACAGAAAGATGAGCACGGCGACGGTAAAAACAAGGGAAAACTTTTTCATACCATCACCATCTCTTCCTCGCCGCTCACGCGGTTCATCACGCGCATGCACAGCAGGATCATCACCATCAGCACGAGGCTGAGCGCCGCGCCGAGATTTGGATTATAAGCGGCCTTGAACTGGCTTTCGATCACGTCGCCGATGAGCGTCGTGCCGGTCGAGCCGAGCTTCTGGCTGATGTAGAAGGTGGAAACGGCGGGCACGAACACCATCGTGAAGCCCGAGATCACGCCGGGCAGCGACAGCGGGAGAACGACGCGCGCGAGCGTCTGTCCCTGCCCGCAGCCGAGATCCTGCGCGGCCTCGTACAGGCCCTTGTCGATCTTCATGATGACGGTATAAAGCGGCAGGATCATATACGGCAGGTAGTTATATACCATGCCCAGGATCACGGCGCCGTCGCTGCGGATGAGCGGGAGCGGCCGCAGCCCGAGCCCGGCGATCAGCCGGTTGAGGATGCCGGTGTCCTCCAGAAGCGCGACCCATGCCAGCGTGCGCAGCAGAAAGCTCATGCACATCGGCAGCATGATGAGCATGTAAAGAAAGCGCTGGGCCGTGGGGCGGCACTGGGCGATGAACCAGGCCACGGGGTAGCCGATCACAAGGCAGATTAGCGTGGCTAGCAGAGCCAGCCACACGCTTTTGAGGAAAATGGGGAAGTATATCCCCAGCGTGGCGATGTTGGCGAGCGTGAACCGGCCCGTGATGGAGTCGGTGAAGGCGTAATAGATCACGATGGCGAACGGGACGACGGTGAACAGCGCCATCCATACCAGATACGGCGCGGCGAGCGCTTTAGTTTTCATCGTCCGCTTCCTCCCGGTATTCGCCTTCTTCCTCGTCGTAAACGATGTCGGGATTGTTGATCTCGTCGTACTCGGCGGAGTAGGAGCTGTAGTCGCCGAACATGCCGGAGTAGGCGCTCTTTTTCATCACATGGATGGCGTCCGGGTCGAGCTTGATGCCGATGCGGCTGCCGACGGGCGCGAGATCGGTCGTCTGGATGAGCCATTTGAAGCCGTAGAAATCGACGATGATGTCATACTGCATGCCCTTGAAGGTCACGTCCGTCACGGTGCCCTGAAGCCGTCCCTCGCCGGGCTTGACGATGTCCACGTCCTCCGGCCGGATCACGACGTCCACGGCCTCGTCCTTTTCAAAGCCCGCGTCCAGACACTCGAAGCGCCGTCCGAATATCTCTACCTCGTAGTCCGCGCGCATGACGCCGTCGAGAATGTTCGACTCGCCGATGAAGTCCGCGACGAAGGCGTTTTTCGGCTCGTTGTAAATGTCCTCGGGCCGGCCGATCTGCTGGATGCGGCCGCGATCCATGACGACGATGGTGTCGGACATGGCCAGCGCCTCCTCCTGGTCGTGCGTGACGTAGATGAACGTGATGCCCATCTGCTGCTGGATGCGCTTGAGCTCGCTCTGCATATCCTTGCGCAGACGCAGATCGAGCGCGCCGAGCGGCTCGTCGAGCAGAAGCACCTCCGGCTTCATCACCAGCGCACGGGCGATGGCGACGCGCTGCTGCTGGCCGCCGGACAGCGCCTGCACGCGCCGGTTTTCAAACCCGCGCAGGCTCACGACCTCCAGCATCTCCGTGACGCGCTCGTCGATCTCCGCCTCCGGGACCTTGCGGTTGCGCAGGCCGAACGCGATGTTGTCGTACACGTCCAGATGCGGGAACAGCGCGTATTTCTGGAACACCGTGTTGACACGCCGCTTATAAGGCGGAATATCATTGATCCTCACGCCGTCGAACAGAAGATCGCCCGACGTCGGCTTGAGAAAACCCGCGATGATTCGCAGTGTCGTCGTCTTGCCGCAGCCGGACGGGCCCAACAGTGTGAGGAATTCCTTGTCGTTGATGTAAAGATTGATGTTGTCCAGTACGGTCTCGCCGTCAAATGCCATGCTGCACCCCGCGAGACGAATGAGCTCCTTGGCCATTATCCTCCCCCTCTTTTCCCGATTGTTGTTCATAAAAGGACAAAGTGATATCAATATACAGATTAAAAGGGAGAAAGTCAATACGGTTCAGAGATTTATGTCCGGAAAATATTTTTCCGCGAACGGAACGCGGCCGACGGTGAAGCTGCGGCCGTTGAGATAGCTGAGAGGACCCGCGTCCGAGGCGAAATCAAAGCGCAGCCGGTAGCTCCACAGAAGCTGGCGCTTTTCGTGCCAGCGGCGGTTGAGAGATTCGTCGCCGTACTTGCTGTCGCCGAGAAGGGGGTGGCCGGCGTGGGCCATTTGGGCGCGTATCTGGTGGGTGCGGCCCGTCTCAAGCGCGCACTCGACGAGCGACAGCCCGTTTCCGCTCGCCAGCAGCCGCCAGTGCGTCACGGCCAGCTGGGCGCCCGGCTCGGAGCGCTCGTGCACGTAGACGGTGTTTTTCACGGCGTCCTTGAACAGCCAGCCGCGCAGCTCGCCCTGCGTCTCGCGCGGCCGTCCGGCGCACACGCACAGATAGCGCTTGTCCAGCTCCCGCGCGCGGATCTTTTCATCCAGCACGCGCAGCGCCGCGGCGTTTTTGGCCGCGATCACGATGCCGCCGGTGCCGCGGTCGATGCGGTTGGCCAGCGCGGGCGCGAAGCTGTTTTCCTGCCGGGGGTCCCATTCGCCGCGGCGGTAGGCGTGCGCCTGTATCTGCGCCACGAGCGTGGCGGGGTCCCAGCCGGAGGCGGGGTGGCACAGCACGCCCGGCTTTTTGTTGACCAGAAGGATGTTTTCGTCCTCGTACACGACGTCGAGCGCGCCGGAGGAGGCGGCGAGCGAGTCGGGGGACAGGCGTGCCTTCGGCGCGGTGAAGGCCGTGTCCGGCACATACATGCGGACGGTCTCGCCCTCCGCCAGGCGGTAGTCCGGCCGCTGCCAATGGCCGCCGACCTTGATGTCCTTCGTGCGGAAATATTTCTGAAGCGCCGACGAGGGCAGCGCGGGCGCGTTTTTGGCGCAGAAGCGGTCGAGCCGCTGCCCCGCGTCGTTTTTCGTAACGGTAAATTCTTTCATAGAGCGAATCATATCATGGATTTTTTGTGTTGACAACTGAAACTCAATAAATTATAATACTCTAGCGCGATTGTGTGAGGGTGTATTATGTTTTTGGACCTGCATGAACTGATCGAGGTGCCGGGGCGGCGGGCGGATTTTGCCTGCGAGCTGGACGGCGAGCGTCTGGCGTTTCCCGCGCTGGTGCGCTTTCTCGGACCGGTGAAGGCGGCGGGCTTTGTGAAAAACGAGGCCGGCATCCTTTCGCTGGAGGCGGAGATCGATGCGGAAATGCGCCTTTGCTGCGATCTGTGCGCGGCGGAGTTTACCCGTCGGCTGGCGCTTCCCGTCCGGGCGACGCTGCAGGCGGACGCGCCGGAGGACGATGAGGACGATACCCTCTTCCCGCTGGAAGGGGACGGCATAGATGTATCGTCGGTGCTGGAGACCTGCTTTATCCTGCAGACGGATATGCGGTTTCTGTGCCGGCCGGATTGCAGAGGGCTTTGTCCCCGCTGCGGGAAAAACCTCAATGACGGCCCGTGCGGCTGCACTGAGGACGTCGATCCAAGACTGGCTGTTCTGGGACAGCTGTTGGACGATACATGATAAAGAAGAACAATCGGAGGTGTGAACAATGGCGGTCCCGAAAAGGAAAGTATCCCATGCCAGAAAGAGCAAGCGGCGTTCCAGCGTCTGGAAGCTGAAGCTGCCCAGTCTGGTGAAGTGCCCCAACTGCGGCGCGTACCATACGCCGCACCGTGCCTGCCCCGAATGCGGACAGTACGACGGCCGTAACGTCATCGCTATGGACGAGGACAAGAAGTAAGAGATTACTTGCAATGAGGGGGGCTTTTGCCCCCCTTTTTTGCTGGAGAGATTTATGGCGTCTAAGATCATCCGAATCGACAAAAAAAGTCCGCTGCGCTGGCGCGCGCACGTCGGCGACGAGCTCGTCGCCATCGACGGCCATCCCATCGGCGACGTGCTGGACTATGAATACTGGTCCTACGGCGCGCGCCTGTCGGTGACGCTCCGGGGCGCAAAGGGGGAGCGGACGCTCCGCGTGCGCAAGCGCGAGGGAACGGCGCTGGGGCTGGATTTTGAAGACTATCTGATGGACAAGCCCCGCCACTGCGCCAACCGTTGTATCTTCTGCTTTGTCGATCAGCTCCCGAAGGGCCTTCGCGCGCCTCTTTATTTTAAGGACGACGACGCGCGGCTGAGCTTTCTGACCGGCTCGTACATCACGCTGACCAATCTGTCCGAGCGGGAGCTGGAGCGCATTTTGCAGCTGCGCATCAGTCCGGTGAATGTGTCCGTCCACGCGACGGAGCCGGCGCTGCGCGCGCATATGCTCGGAACGCCGCGGGCGGCGGGCGGCTACGCGCTCATGGAGCGTCTGGCGGCGGGCGGCATCGAAATGAACTGCCAGGTGGTCGTGTGCCCCGGCGTCAACGACGGGGAGCATCTGCAGCGGACGATGGACGACCTGTCGCGGCTTTATCCGCACGTGCCGAGCGTGTCCATCGTGCCGGTCGGGCTGACCATGTACCGCGAAGGGCTGGCGAAGCTGACGCCGTATACCGCGGAAACAGCGGGGCAGACCATTGATCTGGTCAACGCCTATAACGAGAAGTGCCTCGAAAAATACGGCAGCCGCATTTTCTTCTGCGCGGACGAGCTGTTTCTCAAGGCAAAGCGCGAGCTGCCGCCGGAGGATTATTACGAGGGCTACCCCCAGATCGAAAACGGCGTGGGGCTGATGCGTTCGATGGAGGAGGAATTCATGGTCTGCCTCGGACGGCCGGTGCGGGACGACTTCTGCGTCGCCACCGGCGTGGCTTCCGCGCCCTATATACGAAGGCTGCTGGCGGCCGCGGGCTCGGAGGCGCCGGTGTACGCCATCGTAAACGACTTTTTCGGCCACACCATCGACGTGGCGGGCCTTGTCACGGGGCGCGATCTCATCGCGCAGCTGAAGGACAGGCCGCTGCGGCCGCGGCTGCTCATCCCGAACGTCATGCTCCGGCATGGCGGCGACGTCTTTCTGGACGATGTGACGCCGGCGCAGGTCGAGCAGGCGCTGGGCGTGAAGCTCGTGGATGTGAAAAACGACGGCAGGCTTTTTTTTGAGTGCATAGCCAACGGATAAATAAAGGATTAAGGTGATAGTATGAGCAAACCCCTGGTGGCCATCGTCGGCCGGCCGAACGTGGGCAAGAGCCTTCTTTTCAACCGCCTCGCCGGCAGCCGCCTGTCCATTGTGGAGGACACTCCCGGCGTTACGCGCGACCGCCTGTATGCCGAATGCGAGTGGTGCGGCCGCAGCTTCGACATCGTCGATACCGGCGGCATCGAACCGAACACCGACAATGAAATACTCCTGTTCATGCGCGAGCAGGCGCTCATCGCCATCGACGCGGCGGACGTGATCGTGCTGGTCACGGACATTTCCACGGGCGTCACGGCCGCGGATATGGATGTGGCGGCGCTGCTTCAGCGCAGCGGCAAGCCCATCGTGCTCGCGGTCAATAAAATGGACTCCACCGGCCCCAACGACCCGGGGATATACGAGTTTTACAATCTCGGTCTCGGCGATCCCATCGCGCTGTCTGCCGTGCATGGCCACGGCACCGGCGAGCTGCTGGACGCCTGTGTGGCGCATTTTCCGCCGGAGGACGCCTCCGGCGCGGACGACGAGCGCATCAAGGTCGCCGTCATCGGAAAGCCGAACGTCGGCAAGTCCAGCCTTATCAATCTCATTCTGGGCGAAAAGCGCGTCATCGTGGCCGATATGCCGGGCACGACGCGCGACGCGGTGGACACGCCCGTGGACAATGAGTTCGGCCGCTATCTGTTCATCGACACGGCGGGCATCCGGCGGAAAAGCCGCGTGGACGACCGCGTGGAGAAGTTTTCCGTCATGCGCGCGAAGCTGGCCATCGAGCGGGCCGACGTGTGCCTTATCATGATCGACGCGCGCGAGGGCGTGACGGAGCAGGACACGAAGATCGCGGGCATGGCCCACGAGGCGGGCAAGGCCAGCGTCGTGGTCGTGAACAAATGGGACCTGATCGAAAAGGACACGCGCACCATGGAGCGCATGCGGCAGGACGTGATGCGGGATCTTTCGTTCATGACCTACGCACCCATTCTGTTTATCTCCTGTCTGACGGGACAGAGGGCGAACCGCATTTTCGAGCTTGTGAATTTCGTCAACGAGCAGAGCAGCATGCGCATCACGACCGGAATGCTCAACAACGTCCTGGCCGACGCGCAGGCGCGCCAGCAGCCGCCCACGGACAAGGGCCGCCGTCTCAAGATATACTACATGACCCAGACCGGCATCAAGCCGCCGCATTTTGTGATCTTCTGCAACCGCAAGGATCTTTTCCATTTTTCCTACCAGCGCTACATTGAAAACCGCATCCGCGCGGTCTTTGGGCTGGAGGGAACGCCGATCCGGCTGAGCATACGCCAAAAAGGAGATTCGGAATGACGCCCGTTTTGCTGTCTTTGATCGCCGTTGTCGCTTACCTGTTCGGCGGGATCAACGGCTCGGTGCTTCTTTCGCGCCGCGTGTTCAAAAAGGATATCCGCCGGCTGGGCAGCCGCAACGCCAGTCTCGCCAACTTCATGCAGGTGTTCGGAACCAAAATGGGCGCGGCGGTCATCGGCGTGGACGCGGCGAAAACGCTGATACCGGGGCTGCTGGGCATGCTTCTGATGAGCATACCGGGCACCGGCTACCCGAAGATCGGCATCCTGTTCGCCGGCTTCTGCACGGTGCTGGGCGACTGCTTTCCGTGGCGCTACCGCTTCAAGGGAAACATGGGCGTGACCTGCTGCGCGGCCGCGCTGTGGCTGACGGACTGGCGGATCGGGCTGATCGCCTGTGTGTTCTACGGCGTAACGCTGGTGCTTTCCCGCATGGTGAGTCTGGCGGGGCTGGTGCTGTGCGCGGCGGGGCCGATTTTGTGCTGGTGCTTTGTGCCTGCGGAGCAGCTTTGCGGCCAGGCCGGGCTTCTGGCGCTGCTGGCGGCCTGTGTGGTCGCGTTCCGGCAGCGCGCGGCCATCCGCCGCATTGCTGACGGAACGGAGCCGCGCGTGCGTCTGGGACAGCAGGCCAACGACCGCATGAAGAACGACGGCTTTTGATACGGCCGCCGGGAAGGAGCATTCATGAGCGAAAAAAGAGAGACGCTGTCCATTGTGATCCCGGCCTATAACGAGGGCGGGAATGTGAACACGGCGGCCGAGGCGATCTTTGCCGTGACCGACCGCGAGGGGGTCGACGCGGCGATCTACTTTGTGGACGACGGGTCGAAGGACGACAGCTGGGAGCGCATATGCGCTCTGGCGGACAGCTCCGGCCGCGTGCACGGGGTGCGCTTTTCGCGCAACTTCGGCAAGGAAGCGGCCATATTCGCCGGGCTGGAGGCAGCGGCGGGCGACTGCTGCGCCGTGATGGACTGCGATCTGCAGCATCCGCCGGAGACGCTCGTGCAGATGTACCGCCTGTGGCTCAACGGTGCGGAGGTGGTCGAGGGCGTGAAGAAAAGCCGCGGCCGCGAGGGACTGCTGTACAAGGCGATGACGAAGCTGTTCTATGGGATGATGAGCTCCGCGACGAAAAGCGATATGTCCCGCGCCTCGGACTTTAAGCTGCTTGACCGCCGTGCGGTGGACTCCATTTTGCAGCTTCCGGAGCGCAACACCTTTTTCCGCGCGCTCTCGGCGTGGGTCGGCTACCGGACGGCGCTGGTCGAATTCGACGTGCAGCCGCGCACGGCGGGGCAGAGCAAATGGAGCCGTCTTTCCCTCATCCGCTACGCCGTGGATAACATCACCTCGTTCACGACAAAGCCGCTGCTGTTCATCCTCATCCTCGGTACGCTGTTTTTGCTGCTCGCGTTGGTGCTGGGCGTTATCTGCCTTGTCCAGTATTTCTCCGGGCGGGCGCTCGGCGGCTTCACCACCGTCATTCTGATCGACCTCATCATCGGCTCGATCATGATGGTAAGCCTCGGCATCCTCGGCGTGTATGTCGGCAAGATATACGAGGAGGTCAAGGCGCGTCCGCGCTACATCGTGGCCGAAACGACGGCTCTGCCGGATCGCCGGAGCGGCCGGGAATAAAACGGACGATAGCTTCTAATAGAAAACACCGCCGCGTCCCGGACGCGGCGGCGTTTTTTATGGCTTTGCGGCTCAGCTGCCGGCCTGCTGCTCGAGTGAGCGGGCGGCCGACCAGCTTGCGTAGTCGGTGAAGGTGAACTGCACGTCGTTCGGCTCCTGAAGATAGTAGTAGTGGCCGACGTAGCTGGAGGTGTTGCGGTAAACGTAGTCCGACGGCGGCGTGATCAGCGCGATCTGGGTGCTGCCGGCGGCAAGCTGGCGCTCGATGTATTCGGTGTTGAGCCGGTCGGTATAGGCGACGGCGGCAAATTGCAGCAGGAGCAGCAGACTCAATATCCCGGCGGCGAGACACGCGCCGAGCCGGGCCGGCTTCTGCCCGGCCGCGCTCATCGACGGCAGAAGGAACTCAAAGACGGCCAGCGCCGCGCACGAAAGCAGAACGTAGCAAAGATACACGCTGCGCTCCGGCGCGGGATAGACCACCAGCATCGGCCCGATGGAGCATACGGCCAGCCCCAGAAGCACGCACACGCGCACGAGCAGCGTGCGGTCGCCGGCGTGGGCCGCGGCGCAGATGAATACGAACAGGAAGCCGATGCACAGCAGCGCGAACAGAAGCTTCGGCAGCGCCGGGAGCCATACGAAGCGGCCGCCGCTGAAGAAGGCGCGGAAGATCAGCGAATACAGCGGCAGCGCCAGCGAAACGGCGCGGCAGGCGCGCCACGCGCCGGGACGCCGCCACGCGCCGCGCGTTTTTCCCAGCAGCAGGAACACGGCCAGACCCATCGCGGCGCACAGGAAGCAGGCGCCGGAGAAAAAGCCGATGAGCTTCAGCCCGTTCGTCCAGACGGAGTCGAGCATCTCGCGGAAGCTCGAAAGATACACATGGCGGTAAAACGCGATGAGCTGGTATTCCCGCTCAAAAAGCCGCGGGATGGCGAGCATCACGGCGCCGCCGGCCAGCGTTCCGGCCAGCCACAGCGAGGAAACGGCTTTCCGCGCGGCGCTGTGCCGGCGGGACAGGATAAGCGCGGCGAGCGCGGCGAGACAGCAGACGATGGTGTCCAGCTCCACATAGAGCTGTCCGGCCAGCGCCAGCAGGAATACGGCCGCGCACCGCGGCCACAGCGGGCAGCGCCCGCGGTCCGCGCTCTGCCACAGCAGCACGCACAGCGTCAGCAGAAACACCGGCGGGACGTAGTTCTGAAACCCGCTGGCCCAGGAATAGACCTCGGCGAACATGGTTGGCGCGACGCCGAACACCAGCAGGAAGGAGAGAAGCCAGCTCGTTTTGCGCCGGGCCTGAACGGTCATCGGCAGCAGCACGACGAGCCCTGCGAGCAGAAGCGCGCGCACGACCGTGCGGACGGGGACGCTCGCGGCGAACAGCGCCGCGCCCACGTTGCCGATCAGCCGTCCGTTTCCGTAGTGCAGGCAGTAGTGAAGGATCTCGGAAAAAGACGAAAAATGACGGCTGGCAAAATCGTAGTCGTCCGTGAACATCGGGCTGCAGAGCATCAGAACGGCGGCAAAAACGGCCGACGCGAGGAAAAGCAGCCAGAGAAATTTTTTTCGGGAAAAGGCGGCGATGGCGTCCATGCAGAAATGACCTCCCGCGGGAAGATGAAGTAAGGTCATGCTACCACGCATACAATTAAATGTCAACGACGGCGGCGGCGGGGGAATGGTTACTGGAATGTAATCCTTTTTTTTCCGCGCTGTAACCTGTTAGCCCAACAAAGTTGGTATAATACCAAGGTATGAAATGAGAAAAATGCAAAATTCTGTACATTATTTTAAGGAGGAACGGATTTTGAAAAAACTTGCTGTTCTTGCGCTCTTGCTGTGCATGATGTTTATGCTCAGCGTGTGCGCGCTGGCCGCGTCCGGGGAAGCCTCGGCCGAGGCCTCCGACGAAGCGGACAGACCCGAATCCGTCACGGTCGAGGGCGCGTCCATCACCGGCGAGATCGCCGGCTGGATGTACACCGAGGACGACGGCGTTCTCACGGTCATCCAGAGCCCGCAGACCGTCAAGAGCGAGATGGTCGTGCTTCTACCAGGCCTGATCGGCGAGAAGAAGGTCGACGCGCTGGGCAACGGCAACGCCGTCATGTCCAACAACAAGCTCAACGGCTCCTGGGTCCTGTTCCCGGAGGAGCTGGGCTTCATCGCCTCGTCCGCCATCCATGACTTCAACGACACCGTCGCCTGGGTCATTCCCGGCACGGTCGGTGTTTCGGACGATCCTTGGCTGAGCTGCTCCGGCTATGTCATCACGGCGGCCGGCTCCCCCGCGGCGGACGCGGCGGCGCTCAACGGCAAGGACGTCGAGAGCATCGACGGTCTGGCGAAGTTTACGGTCAGCGCCGGTGAAAACGGCTACATCACCCCGGCCGGCACCTACTATCTGCCCGCGGAGATCGCCGGGCTCGGCACGCAGCTGACGGTGACGAGCGCGGAGAACTACAAGATCGCCTCCGTCACGGTGGACGGCAAGACCACGACGTTCGACGAGATGACGCAGGAATATGTGATCGATTACAAATTCTCCGCCGACTCCGAGTCGATCAGCGCGGAGTTTGAGCCTCTCGCTGCCGACGAGACCGAGTCGCGCAGCTTTGCGGCGGGCCCGTCCTATGCCTACATCGACATCGACGACGGCGCGGTCGCGCCCGGAACGGCGCTGCCCGAGGACCTGTATCTCATCCAGTCGTTTGAAACGAAGGTCACCGACTATGTCCACGCGCTGGGCGTGTCCACCGGCGTTTACTATGTCCTTGACGGCGAACTGTATGAGGAGGTCTATTCCTCGCAGGCGGCCGAGACCGAGTTTTCCACCAAGGCCGAGATCATCAACTACATGTTTGAAAACAAGGGCTGGGTCTACGGCGAGGATTACGACGTCATCCGTCTGCACAACTACTATGCCAACATAACCTCCGGCCCGTCCCGCGGCGTCGTGGCCATGTTCTGCACCTATCTGTACAAGCTTGCCGATGAGACGGCGGCTTCCGCCGAGCCCTCCGGCGAGGCGTCCGGTGAAACGTCCGGCGAGCCTTCCGGCGAAGCGGACGGCGGCCTGCTTGACGGCCAGACCGTCTATTCCGCCGACAACGTCGACCACGCCGCCGTGTTCACGCAGGGCGAGGGCGAATACACGATCGACGATCTTACCGTGTACTGCTACACCAGCGGCCGCGGCCCCTCCGAATCCGGCAACTTCTACGGCGTCGGCTCCCAGGTCCATGTGGACGGCGGCACCGAGGGCAAGATCCCGGTCAGCGACATCCACTATGACACCGCGATCCTGCGCCTGAACAACGCCCGCATCCTCGGCACCAACAACTCCATCTACGCCACGGGGCGCGGTCTGGCCATCCTGCAGGGCGGCGACATCTTTGCCTGCTCCTCCGGCGGCCACGGCCCCTATGTCTCCCAGGGAGGACAGATTATCATCAACACCGACGGCACCAACCTCATCAATGAGGACGGCTCCGTCAACATCATCGACCCCGAGGCCACGGAGATCCCCGACAGCAGCCTCGCCGCGATGGGCCAGGCGGCCGACGGCAGCAACGAGCTCGTTCTGACCGATCATCCGGACGACGTGACCGTGATCGTGTCCGGTCTGGACGCCGGCACGGCGCTCGCCACCGACAAGGGCGGCGGCACCATCGTCGCCAACCAGGTCGTCACCAAGTGCTACGGTCTGCGTTCCGCCGGCGTTTACACCATCGGCTATTCCGAGAGCTGGGTGTATGTGTTCAACTCCGACTGCACCTCCAACCTTGACGCGGCGCTCTGCTCCGCTTCGGCCGGCTACGGCTATGCGTTCAACTGCCGCCTGCAGGGCTGCATGGGCCTGAAGGTCCGCGCTTCCGGCAACACCAACACCGAGGACGCGGGTCTGTGGGTCGAGAACTGCCGCATCGCCGCCAGCTACGACGCGCAGGGCGAGGAAGACGCCTATGTCGTCGGCTCTCCCGATGAGTTCATCGAGCAGCTTGGCGAGCAGGCCGGCATCGAGCCGCAGGGCGCGGACGAGACCTACGCCGACTACATCACCCGCGCGGACGCGGCGCTGTACGACTACATCGTCAACCAGGGCAATGACTACGGTTCCTCCATGAACATCTTCATTGACCCGGCCAACAACCCCCACTACAACGAGGGCGGCATCACCTGGTGGTACCTTGACCGCTCCAAGACCCCCGGCTACTCCGGCGGCAACAAGTTCGCCGTCATCTACTCCGACGGCTCGCCGGCGGTCGTGAACGTCGATTCCTGCCTGCTGACGAACGACAACTACACCAACTACGGTTCCGAGTCCGACTGGTGGAAGAGCCTGTCGGCCGAGGAGCAGGAAGTCTACACTCCGGCTGACAACCTCATCGCCTCCGCGGAGAACGGCGGCAAGCTCAACGTCACCTTCGTCAACGAAAACTCCGCCACGAAGTGGGATGTCACCGGCGTGTCGGATGAGACCTGCGAGATGGTCGGCGACTTCTACGTCGGCCCGAAGAACACCAACGCGGTCAACGCCACGCTCGTCAACTCCGAGTGGACCGGCACGGTCGTTTATGCCGATCCGAGCCTGGCCACCTCCGGCGAGGTCGGCGACGAGGCCGTCGGCGCGGCGTACATCACGCTGACCGAGGGCTCTGTCTGGACCGTGACCGAGGAGTGCACCGTCGACGGTCTGACCGTGGACGACAGCTCCCGCGTCATCGGCACCGTGACCGAGAATGCGGACGGCAGCTTTACGGTCTCTCCCGCGGAAGCCGGCGCGGCCTCCGCTGAGCCCAGCGCGGAGCCTGCCTCTGCCGAGCCTGCGTCTGCCGAGCCCGCGTCTGCCGAGCCCGCGGCGGCCGGCGCCATGAGCGACAAGGAAGCGTTTGACGCGTATGTTCAGTATCTGCGCGACTACATCGCTGTTTACGACGGCGAGGGCGACGGCTCCGGCTTTGACGACGGCGCGCGCACGATGGCGGCCGGCGAGCTGGACACCGTTTCCTACGGCGACGATCTGACGCAGTTCCCGTTCGAGATGTTCGTCAGCGTGTTCGGCGCGGACGATTACGACACCTGGTACGCGGCCAACGTCGGCTGAAAACCGTATACAAACAAAAGAGAACGCCCTGGGGCAGATGCTCATAAGAAGGTTTTGAGCACCGGATGATTTGAGCATCTGTCCGACAGGGACGGCTGACAAAAAACAGGATTGCTGCCTATTGCAGCAGTCCTGTTTTTTTTCGATCTTGATAGCCGATGCGCGGCTTCGTGTGACCTTTTGCGTTTTGGTTAGCTGTCGTCCAATTTCGTGAAATGCAAAGGTGCGTCCTGCATACAAGGCGCCCAAAACCGCCGGAACCCGAAAAGAGCCCTGTGCCGCGTTCAATACGCAGCACAGGGCTGAAGTTGATTTGAGCTGTCGAAGTGGGTGGATTTGTTTACAATACTATGCCATAATTAAATAAAAGGGTTTGGCAAATCGGGATTTGTGGAGGAAGTGCTTATGTGCAAAGACATACAGATTAAGGAAGAGCGAATATCTTCAATAGAATATATTGAATTTCTAAAGCGCACGGATTTAGGGTCGCAGTATCCGAAGGAACGGTTCGAGGAAAGGATAGCAAAGCTGGTTGATCATGTATCAATCAGTCTTGTTGCAAGAAACAGGGATAATCAAATTGTCGGTGTCCTATTTGGATTGACCGACTATGCCTATTGGCTTTATGTAACTGATTTAGGTGTAGACAGAGACTATTTACACCAAGGGATCGGTACAGAATTGATGGAGACAGCACATTCTTTAGCAGGCGGCAAAAATGATATTGCTGTATATCTAGTTGCAAACGAAAATGCTATTCCATTTTACGAGAAATTGGGAATGAGAGCAGCAGAAGATGTGATGGAGTACAACCACATAGAATGGACTCCGTTTACTGTAACACAATAAACGCAAATTCCGATTTACCGAACTGAATATAGCGTACATAGCCGCTTGGTTTTCAAAAGAAATCAGGCGGCTATTTCTATTTTGAAGGAGGTGTTCGCTATGAACGAAACA
>CAKTQV010000002.1 GCA_934597255.1 uncultured Oscillospiraceae bacterium | reverse complement strand
ACCTCGCAGACGAAAAATCTCATCCGCTCCGACTATCCAGACCGTCAAGGGACGAGTCGTATTTTTCCGCGCACAGCACGAAAAAATCTCCACTCTTAACCCCTTGACCGTCCGGATTTTTGCCGCCGCCTTTTAGCCGCCGAAAACGGGGAACAGGATTAGTAAACCCTGCACCCCGCCTTCGTCCGCTTCATTTTAGCGGCAAAACCGTCTGCACTTTCGCGGCGTTCACTGTCGGCTTTTGCGGGGCTTCGCGCCCCACCCCCCCGACCTCAAACAAGGAACAGAACGTAGCCCTTACAGCGCGGGAAAGCGTGTGAATATGGAGTATTTACCCCTGCCGCAGCCTCTTTTCCGAGGTGGGCATGGGTTTTATATTCCCTGCCCCTAAAAAGTTCCTCTTGAAAAAAACCCGAACGGAGCATAAGGGGCTTCGCAGCCATAATAGCTGCGGGGCCTTTTTTATCCGCGGACGCGGCGGCGGATGTATTGACCTTGCGTGAAGAAAACGGTAAAATAGAAAAAAAGGAGGCCGGACATGGACAGAAAACAGAAAAAGCTCAGCTATAGGGAAAAGATGCGGAAGAAATGGAAGAGCGAGCCGTCAACGGTCGTCGTGTATTATATTCTCCGCCTGATCGTGCTGGCGGTCCTGGTGCGTTCGATCTGGCGTCACGACTTTGAAGGCAGCTTTACCTGCCTGCTTGTCCTGTTCGTGTTCCTTCTGCCGACGATCATTGAGGATAAGACCAACATAGAGCTTCCGTCTCTGCTGGAGATCGTCATTATGTTCCATGTGTTTGCGGCGGAGATACTGGGCGAGCTTGCCTGCTACTACGTCCATTATGCCCACTGGGACACGCTGCTGCACACGGTCTGGGGCTTTTTGTGCGCGGCGCTCGGCTTTTCGCTGGTCAGCATACTCAACCGCGACGCGAAAATACGCTTCCAGCTCTCGCCGTTTTATCTGGCGCTGACGGCCTTCTGCTTTTCCATGACGGTTGGCGTGCTGTGGGAGTTTGTGGAGTTTTCCATCGACCGGCTGTTTCTGGCGGACATGCAGAAGGACACGATCGTTCATGTGATATCCTCCGTGGCGCTTGACCCGACGAACAGCAATACGCCGGTCGTTATCCAGGGCATCGAGTCCGCGGCCGTCAACGGACGGGAGCTTGGTCTCGGCGGCTATCTGGACATCGGCCTTTACGACACGATGGAGGATCTGTTCGTCAATTTTATCGGCGCGGTGGTATTCAGCGTGATCGGCTATCTGGACGCCAAGCATCCCGGCCGCAGAAACCTTGCGCCGAAGCTCATCCCCTATGTGCGCGAGGATGAGGACGGTCCGGAGATGGAGGACGCCGCGGAGAACGGGACGGCGACGGTATACCCCGGCGGCGAGCGCTGCCGGAGATCGGAAGAATAAGGAGAGGCTTCTATGACACAGGATATACAGGAGAAAATGCAGCTGCTTCGCGTGGCTATGCGGAAAAGCTGGGCGCTTATCCATGCCTGCGGCATTTTGAATTACGACGGCGAGACCGTCGCGCCGGCGAAATCCGTTGAGGGCCGGGCGCAGACGCTTGGGGCGCTGAGCGATATGCACTACAGTCTTATCACCGACCCTGCGCTTGTCCGCGCGATCGAGGAGCTGGAGGCGGTCCGGGGCGAGCTGAGCGAGTCCGATGCACGGGAGCTGACGCTGATCCGCCGCATGGTCCGGCAGACGGCGGCCGTTCCCAAGGATGAGTATGTCCGCCACGTCATGCTGGTAAGCGAGGCCTCGGACGTGTGGCGCCGGGCGAAGCGGACGAACGATTTCGCATCCTTCGCGCCGTATCTGGAGAAGCTGATCGACTACAGCCGCCGCTATGCCGCCTGGCTGGAGCCGGAGCGGGACAGCTATGACGTGCTGCTCGATCTGTATGAGGAGGGCATGGATCAGCAGACGCTCGACGGCTTCTTTGAAACGCTGCGCGGCGCCCTTGAGCCGCTGGTGCGGAAGGTCGCGGCGGCGCCGCAGCCGGACGATTCCTTCCTTCATCTTCTTTACCCGGCGGCGGAGCAGCGCCGTTTTACCGACGATCTGGCCGCGCTGGAGGGACTGGACCGCAGCCGCCTGTCCATCGGCGAGGTCGAACACCCGTTCACGGAGGGCTTCAACAACCGCGATGTGCGCATCACGACGCATTATTACGAAAATGATCCCATGAGCTCGGCTTTCTCCGTTCTGCACGAGGGAGGGCACGCCCTGTATGAGCTGGGGCAGGACGACCGGTTCAACTATACGGTTTTCTCCGGCGGCGCGTCGCTCGGCATCCACGAAAGCCAGAGCCGCTTTTATGAAAACATCATCGGCCGCTCCTTTGCGTTCACGGGACCGCTGCTTGCGTGCATGAAGAAGCATTTTCCCGCGCAGCTCGACGGCGTGAGCCACGAACAGTTCTGGCGCGCCGTCAACCGTTCGCAGCCGTCCTTTATCCGGACGGAGGCCGATGAACTGACCTACTGCTTCCATGTCATGATCCGCTATGAGCTGGAAAAACAGCTCATTCACGGTTCGCTGGCCGTCCGGGATCTGCCGTCGGCGTGGGGCGATATGTATGAGCGCTATCTGGGCATTCGGCCCGCGACGGACACGGAGGGCTGCCTGCAGGATTCGCACTGGGCGGGCGGCTCGTTCGGCTATTTCCCGACCTATGCCCTCGGCTCGGCCTACGGGGCGCAGATGCTGCGCGTAATGGAGCGGGAGATTCCCGGTCTGTGGGACGCTGTCGCGGCAGGCGATCTTTCGCCGGTCACGGCTTATCTCGGCGAGCATATCCACCGCTGGGGCGCGTACTATACGCCGAAAGCACTGTTTGAGCGCAGCTTCGGAAGATTTGAGCCGCAGTATTTTATCGATTACCTGACGGACAAGTACACGAGGCTGTACCGGCTTTGAAAGACGTTTTTTTGACAAATGCGCCGAAAAATATTGAAAAATTGATATAAAGGGCTTATTATAGACAAGCGCGATAGGCGCAGAAAAGGAGCCGTTATGGAAAAAAAGAGAAAACGTCCCGGCGACAGACGGGACGGCGTGCTGCTGCGCGAGCTGGATTCGCTCCATTTTATCACCGGCATCATCTACCCGAACCGCTGCGACAACGAGGCGTTTATATCCGAACGCATCGACCTGACCAACGCCTACGCCTATCTGGAGAGGAAGAACGCGGGCGACCCGGTATATAAATATAACGTGTTTCAGCTCATCGTCACCGCCATCGTCAAGGTTCTGACGCTGCGCCCGAAGATGAACCGCTTCATCGTCAACTCGAATTTCTATCAGAGAAACGAGGTTTCGGCGTCGTTCGTCGTGAAAAAGATATTCTCCGACAAGGGCGCGGAAGCGCTGGCCTTCCTGCACACCGAGCCCACGGATACGATCGACAGCATCCACGAAAAAATATATGCGCAGGTGTCTTCCTGCCGGAGTGAGAAGGTAGACTCGTCCACGGAGAATATGGACATTCTCAACAAGCTGCCGCGCTGGCTGGGAAAGGCTGCCGTTCGCTTCATCATGTTCCTGGACCGGCACGGCTGGGTGCCGAAGGACATGATCGCCACGGACCCGTATTATTCATCCTGCGTGCTGTCCAATCTCGGCTCGATCAAGCTCAAGAGCGGTTATCACCATCTGACGAACTGGGGTACCTGCTCCATGATCTGTTTGATCGGGGAGATCCGGAAAACGCCCGTGTTTGACGACGAGGGCGGCGTGACCATGCGGCCGACGGTCGATCTTGGTCTGACGATCGACGAGCGCCTGGCGGACGGCTACTATTATTCCAAGAGCATGCGTCTGCTGCGCCGTCTGATGGAAAATCCGGAGCTGCTGGACAAGCCGCTGAACGAGGAGGTCGAATACTGATGGCCATTACCTGCAAGACTCCGTGGAAGGAGCATCTGGGCGAGATGCCGTTCACGCTGGATTACTTTGACGGCTCGATGTTTGAAGGGCTGGAGAAGATGAGCCGGCTGTACCCGAAATACATTGCATTTGACTTCATGGGCAAGTCGACCACCTACCGGGAGATGGTGGAGAAGATCGAAAAGTGCGCCCGCAGTCTGCGCACGATCGGCGTGCGCGAGAACGACCGGGTCACGATCGCCATGCCGAACTGCCCGCAGGCCATTTATATGTTCTATGCGGTCAACCTTGTCGGCGCGGTGGCCAACATGGTGCACCCGCTGTCGAGCGAGAAGGAGCTTGAGTTTTACATCAACGAGTCCGAGTCGACCACGGTGGTCACGCTCGACCAGTTTTACAACAAATTTGAGGCCATCCGCGAAAATACCTGCGTTATCAACATTGTCATCGCGCGCATCCGCGACGCGCTGTCCAAGCCCATCCGCGCGGGCTACATGCTCACGGAGGGGCGGAAGATACAGAAGATACCCGAGGATGCGCCCGTCATTATGTGGGACGACTTCATCCGCCTGGGACGGCACTGCTTCTGGAAATACAAGGTCAAGCGCACGGGCGACGATCCTGCCGCCATTCTGTATTCCGGCGGCACGACCGGCACGACCAAGGGAATTTTGCTGACGAACCGGAATTTCAACGCGCTGGCCCAGCAGATCATTGCCGTCAATCCCATGTTCCGCCCCGGCGACCGCATGCTGTCGGCCATGCCGCTGTTCCACGGCTTTGGGCTGGGCGTCTGCATCCATTCGATGCTCTACAACGGCGGACGCTGCATCCTTATTCCGAGATTCACGGCGCAGAGCTACGCCAAGCAGATCACGAAATACAAGTGCAACTTCATTGCCGGCGTCCCGACGCTGTACGAGGCGCTGCTGCGTCTGCCGAGCATGGACGGGGCCGATCTGTCCTGTCTTAAGGGCGTTTTCTCCGGCGGCGACAGTCTGTCGGTGGAGCTGAAGAAGAAATTCGACCGCTTCCTGTACGATCATCACGCGACCATTCAGGTCCGCGAGGGCTACGGAACGACGGAGACGGTCACGGCCTGCTGCCTCACGCCGCCGCATATGTTCAAGGAGGGGAGCATCGGGCTTCCGTTCCCGGATACCTATATCAAGATCGTGGAGCCGGGAACGGATCGGGAGCTGCCCTATGGCGAGGAGGGCGAGATCCTTCTGGCCGGGCCGACGGTCATGAAGGAGTATATCAATCATCCCGAGGAAACGGCGCAGACGCTCCGCACGCACGCGGACGGGCTGACCTGGGTCTATACCGGCGACCTCGGCGTGATGGACGAGGAGGGCTTCATCTATTTCCGCGGGCGCTCCAAGCGCATGATAATCTCCTCCGGCTACAACATTTATCCGGCGCAGCTGGAGAATATTTTTGATGCGAACGAGTATGTGCTTATGAGCTGCGTGATCGGCGTGCCGGATTCCTATCGCATGGCGCGGCCGAAGGTGTTCGTTGTGCTTCAGCCGGGCGTGCCGCAGAACGAGGAAACGCGCGGGGCCATCATGGCCTACGCGGAGAAGCACATCGCCAAATACGCGATGCCGAAGGAACTGGAATTCCGGGACGAGTTGCCCAAGACGCTGGTCGGAAAGGTGGCCTATCGGAAGCTGGAGGAAGAAGAAGCCGCGAAGCGCGCCGCCGCAGGGGAGAACCCGGCCGGCAGCGAAGAAAACAAATAAAAGCAAGCAATAAAAGCAGGACCCCGCTTTCCGATCCGGAAAGCGGGGTCCTGTATTCCCTGGGGATTTATTTGCGGAAAAAGAGGATGCCCATGCAGCCGGGGCCGCAATGGCAGGAGATGGTGAAGCCGGCGTGCGTGCGGTAAATGTGCTCAAAGGGGATAATGCGCCGCAGCTCGGCTTCCAGCTCGTCCCGCACATCCTCGGGAAGACCGGAATCGGTGATGAAGATGCGGCGGGGATCGACGGTCTCCGGGTCGGAGAGCTTGTCGTGGATATAATCCAGATAGCAGGAAACGATCTTGCCGCGGAATTTTTTGGCCACGCCCATTTTCCCCTCGCTTACCTGGATGCAGGGGCGCAGCTTGAGAAGATTGGCGCCAAACGCCTGCACGGATGAGCAGCGTCCGCCCCGGCGCATATATTCCAGCGTTTCCAGCACGAAGCTGACGTCCAGCTTCTGCTTGCGCTCGTCAAGCCGATCCTTGATCGTGGCGGCGTCCACACCCTCGGCGGCCATTTCCGCCGCGTCCAGCGCCAGATGGCCGATGCCGGAGGAGAGACTGCGGCTGTCCACGACGTAGACGCTGCCCAGCTCCGCCGCGGCGATGCAGGCGTTCTGATAGCACGAGGACATGTCGCTTGAGATCGTGAAATGCACGATGGCGTCGTATTCCTTCAGCCATTCGCTGAACACGTCGATGTAGTCCTGCACATTCACGGCGGCGGTGGAGCAGGGAAGGCCGGCGTCCACCTTGGCGAAAAGATCCTCGGTGTTGATGCCGACGTCCTGAATGCAGTCGTCTCCGATATTGATGTAAAGCGGTGTGATGCCGATGTTCCAGCGGTCGATAAGGTCCTGGGAAAGGTCGCAGGTGCTGTCAGCGCTGATTTTTATCTTCATGGTAGCCGTCCTCCGATGATGGATTGATGCGCAGCGGGTCTATTATAATATGTCGAAACCGATCTGTAAAGAATTTTATATATTTTATCACGAAAGCGTCTCCCGGCATAGTATGGAATGCAAAGGGGGATTCTTTTGTCAATGGAAAATACCTGTACCTATAAACAGGGCGAGCAGCCCATGTGCGCGCCTCTGGCGCTGGCCGTTGTGCCCATGCAGGGCGCCAGCGAGCCGGCCTATGACCAGAGCGAAGCGCTGGCGAGAGGAACGCTGTTTCCCGGGCTCGATCTGCCCTTTATGAATTATGTGGCCGACAAACCGCTTCCGCGCACGCCGATGAACGAGCTGGCGGCGCTGAGCTTTGTGTGCCACGAGCTGACGCTGTATCTCGACACCCACAAGGACGACGCCGAGGCGTTCGCGGCCTGGAAAAACTTTGCCGCCATGGAAAAGACGGCGCGTGCGCGCTATGTGGAGCTGTACGGGCCGGTGACGGTCGCGGATATGACCGGCTGCGAGTGCTGGAGCTGGGTCAACGATCCGTGGCCCTGGGAGAACGGCGGAAGGGAGCGGAAATAAATGTTTGTCTATGAAAAGCGTCTGCAATATCCGGTGAGGATCAAAAACTGCAACCCCGCCATGGCAAAATACATCATCAGCCAGTATGGCGGGCCGCACGGCGAGCTGGGGGCGTCGCTGCGCTATCTGAGCCAGCGCTATTCCATGCCGTACCCCGAACTGAAGGCCACACTGACCGACATCGGCACGGAGGAGCTTGGGCACCTTGAAATGGTAGGTACCATCGTCTATCAGCTCACGCGGAACATGACGGTGGAGGATGTGAAGAAGCAGGGCTTCTCCGAATACTTTGTCGATCACACCGCCGGTGTTTATCCGCAGGCGGCCTCCGGGACGCCGTTTTCCGCGGCGACGCTCTCCGTCAGCGGCGACATGATCGCAGATCTGACGGAAAATCTGGCGGCCGAGCAGAAGGCGCGCCTTACCTACGACAACATTCTTCGCATGTGCGACGATCCGGATGTGATCGACGCGATACGCTTCCTGCGAGAGCGCGAGGTCGTTCATTACCAGCGCTTCGGCGAGGCCCTGCGCCTGGCGACGGAGCGGCTCGACAGCAAGAACGTGTACGTCATGAACCCGTCCTTCGACCGCTGATCCGAGCATGAAAGAAGTGCGCCGGTTCCTTGACCGGCGCACCTGCGCTTTTTGGTGTATGAAAGGATCAGAGCGCCAGCCGTTCATACAGAGCGGCGGGGGACGCGAAGCCGAGATGCGCACAGAGCGCTTCGAGCCGTTCGCCGCTGCGGGGCGGCGTCAGCCCGGCGGCAAGATCGGCCGCATCCAGAACGTTTCCGAGCGCGGCGCCGGCGATGGCGCCCGCGTTATGGAGCCGCTCGCGTGCGGCGGGATTCCCCTCGGCCGCGGTGTCGGTATAAGCGGCGATGGCAGCCAGAGCCTCGGAGAGAAGGCCCTGCGTGAATTCGTCGCAGCGTTCGTCCGTAAAAGCGCACAGGATCCGTCCGGCCAATGCCCGGGCTCCGGCGCGCACCTGCCCGGCCGTAAGCGCCGCGGTGAAATCTGCGTCCGTGACCGAGATCTCCGGCAGAAGCGAAAAGCTCTTGATCACGAGCGGCGCGCCGGCTTCGTCCTCCAGAACGGAGAACGGGGTGTTCTGTGCGCCGGTGGCGAAATTGGAGGCGACAAGGACGAGCTTTGCCTTTCCGGCGGAGACGATCTTCTCCGGGGAGGCGGCCGCCTCCGCAAGCGTCAGCGTCGGATTTTCATAGCGCAGCCACAGCGCCTTGGCCGCTGTCATGGACGCGCCGCCGCCGAAGCCGAGAATAACGTCCGGCTCAAACAGCCGCAGCCCGGACAGCGCCGATTCGACCACGTCCGTCGTGACCGTTCCGTCGAGTGAGAAAAACTCCGCCGTGCGCAGTCCGTGCCGATGCAGAAAATCGCTTATGCCGGCGGCGGCCCCGCTGCGGTACAGCGCGGTGTCCGTTACCAGATACGCCCGCCGGCATCCGTATATTTCGGGAAGCTCGCGCAGCGCCACACACAGCGAGCCGGCGCGGAAGTATACCTTCCGCGGAAGGTTCAGCATATGCTTCATAATATCATTCTCCCTTTCCGGCCGGGAAACGCTTTTCGGCGCTTCCCGGCGCGGACGATCGCATCAGATGAAGCCGCCAACCTTGTCGAGGCCGATGTCCGCGGACAGGCCCATGGGGTAGGCCGCGTGCGTATCGGTGGGAAGGTTCACTTCGACTTCCAGCGTGTCGCCGTACTGTTCCTTGTACTTCGTGTCGCCGTAGAAAGCCTTGAGATAGCAGGCTTTCAGCTCGCCGATGGTGGGATAGACGGGGTTGCAGCCGGTGCAGGCGTCGTGGAAGGCCCACTCGGACATCTGGTCGACGGCCGCGAGGAATTCCTTCTCCCAGTCCTCGGCGCTCTTTTCGGGATGCGCCAGGCACAGGTAATCGCAGATGGTCTCGGGGATGTCGACGTCCTTCTTGAGCTGCTCCGTCGCGTGGATCCAGTTTTCAAACGTTTCCTCATCCGTCTTGCCCTTGACGCCGATCAGCTCGCCCAGCTCCACATAGCGCTCAAACGCCTGTGGATACTTGTACTGGGAGAACGTGCCCATGTGGTAGGGATGACGCTGGGCGTTGAAGCGGCAGACATAGGGGAACAGCAGGGCGTTGGCCGTGCCGTGGGGGATGTGGAACCAGCCGCCGAGCTTGTGGGACAGGGAGTGGTTGATGCCGAGGAAGGCGTTGGCGAAGGCGATGCCGGCCAGTGCGGAGGCGTCCGCCATTTTCTCGCGGGCCACGGGGTCGGCCTTCGCGCCCTTGAAGGCGGAGCGGTACGCTCTGGGCAGATAGTCGAAGACCATGCGGGTCGCGTCCTTGCAGAAGCCGTTGGTGTACTCGGTGGCGAAGGTGGAGACATACGCCTCGACCGCGTGGGTCAGAACGTCGTAGCCGGAGGCCTGCGTGGCGCGCGGCGGCAGGGACATCATGTTGTCCGCATCGATGATGGCCATTTCCGGCATCATCTCATAGCCGATGAGCGGCCACTTCATGCCGGTGTTGGCGTCGGAAATGATGGTGAACGGGGTGCATTCCGAGCCGGTGCCCGCCGTGGTGGGGATGCAGACGAGCTTGGCCTTCTGGCCCATCTGCGGGAAGAAGCGGATACGCTTGCGGATATCCAGGAAGATGGTGGCCATGTCGAGGAAGGCTTCCTCGGGATGCTCGTACATGATCCACATGATCTTCGCGGTGTCGATGGCGGAGCCGCCGCCGACGGCGATGATGACGTCCGGCTCGAACTCGTTCATCTTGGGCAGGCCCTTCATGGCGTCCTGGATCTGCGGGTCAACGCGGATGTCGAAGAACTCGGCCGTCTCGATGCCCATGCCGCGCAGCTGGTTGATGATCGCGTCGCAGGCGCCGAGCTGATAGAGCGTTGCGTCGGTGATGATGAAGGCGCGCTTGAAGTTGTAAACGTCCTTCATTTCCTTGAGCGCGACGGGCGTGCAGCCGGTCTTGTGGTAGACCTTCTTGGGAAGCTGGAGCCAGAGCATGTTCTCCTTGCGCATCGTGAGCGTCTTGATGTCAAGGAGCTGCTCGTAGTTGGTGTTGCCCATATAGGCGGAGTTGCCCACGGCGCCCGGCCCGAGCGTCAGGGACGGCGCGATGTTGAAGTTGTAAAGGTCGCCCAGGCCGCCGAACGCGGACGGCTGGTTGATGATGATGCGCCCGGCCTTCATCTTCATCGCAAAGCGGTCGATCTTCTCCTCCTCGGTGGGATCGACGTACAGCGCGGCCGAGTGGCCGGCGCCGCCCTCGAGCACCATCTTGTAGCACATGTCATAGGCTTCGTCGAGCGTTTCCGCCTTGAACATGCCGAGCAGGGTCGTGAGCTTTTCGTTGGCCCAGGGGTTATCGTGGGAGGTGTCGTTCGTTTCGTAAATGAGGACCTTCGTGTCGTAGGGGACCTCAAAGCCGGCCATTTCCGCCAGATGGACGGCCGTCTGGCCGACGGCGGGCGGGTTGACGCCGTGAGTCTTGGCGTTGAAGAACACGCCGGCGACCTTTTCGGCCTGCTCGTCGTTGAGGAAGTAGCAGCGCGCGTCCTTCAGCAGGGCCTTGACCTCGTCGTACACGCTGGCAAGAACGGTGATGTGCTGCTCGGAGGCGCAGATCATGCCGTTGTCGAAGGTCTTGGAGTGGATGATGGATTCCACCGCCATGCGCAGATCGGCCGTTTCGTCGATGACGACGTTGCAGTTGCCGGGGCCGACGCCGACGGCCGGCGTGCCGGAGGAATAGGCGGCGTTGACCATGCCGGCGCCGCCGGTGGCCATGATGAAATCGACCCGCTGCATGAGGACCGGGGAGATCTCCAGTGTCGGCGTGGCGATCCAGCTTATGACGTGGGGGGGCATGCCGGCTTCAATGGCGGCGTTGCGCATGATGCGCGCGGCGGCGATGGAGCACTGCACGGCGCGGGGATGCGGAGAGAGAATGATCGCGTTGCGGGTCTTGAGTGCAAGAAGGATCTTGTAGATCGTGGTCGAGGTGGGGTTCGTGGTCGGCGTGATGGCGGCGATAACGCCCTTGGGCGAAGCGATGCGCTTGGTGCCGAACGCCTTGTTTTCCTCGATAATGCCGCAGGTCTTGGCATGCCGCATATAATTCCAGATGTGCTCGGAAGCGTACTGGTTCTTCGTAACTTTGTCCACCATGATGCCGTAGCCGGTCTCTTCGACGGCCATTTTGGCAAGAGGAATGCGCATTTTGGAGACAGCGGTGGCGGCCTTTTCGCAGATCGCGTCGACCTGCTCCTGGGTGAAGGTCGCATATTCTTCCTGCGCGGCGCGGATGACAGGCATTGCATCTTCAAGGGCCTGTACCGAATTGATGAGCAATTCTTGCATTCGTGGATACCTTTCTCTCTTTTCAAATTTTCAAAATCCGTGTGATTTTGTACAAAAAGAAAATATGGGAAGAATGAATTTTTGTCAACAATTGTTTATTCTCTGTCAATTAAGTTGAAATACGGAACTATATCGCGGAAACGGAAAATTCCCCTGAATATGCATCCGCTGTTGAAATTTGCTAAAAGCTGTATTAAAATACAGCCAGGACACGGTACTCCCGCACGCTGGTTTTCACACAAACGGAACTTACGGAAACGGAGGACGGAATGAAGCGCCGAGAAGAAGTCAGAATGCTTTTGCTCCGAAGCGCCGTGCGCGTTGTGACACGGGACGGCCTCGAGCGGACGACGACCAAGAGCCTCGCCCGGGAGGCGGGCGTGAACGAGACCTACATATACCGCTGCTTCAAAAACAAGGAGGATCTTCTGCGGGCGGTGCTCCGGCAGGAGGATTCGGCTTTTGTGGAATTTGTTCTGACGCGTCTGCCGGTGCTGCGGGACGCTTCTCTGGACTGGCGGGAGCGCTGCTGGCGGCTGTGGGAGCCGACGTGGGAATTTATTCTGAGGAAGCCGGACGATTGTGTGTTTTATATCCGCTACTATTACTCCGCCAATTTCCGCCGCTATGCGATGGAGGAGCACGAGCGCCTGTTTGACGAGATACGCGACGAGATCGCTCCGGTCTTCCTCCCGGGGCGGCGGACGTCGGTCCTTCTGCACCAGCTGTTTGAAACGATGCTATCCTTTGCCTACCGCGTCATGAACGGGGAGCTTGCCGACGACGAGGAGACCTGCCGCCTTGCGTTTGAGCAGATATGGAATTTCCTCCGGCCGCATTTCCGCGAGGAGGCGGAGGCGGGCGTGTTGTAATCGGCGGCCGTTTGTGCTATACTGTGCGTGGAAATACGCACGGGGGTGACGAACATGAAAAAGACGGCGATCCGGCTTCTTCTTCCGCTTGTGCTGCTCGCTCTGTTCTCCGGCTGCGGCGCGAATGTGGCTCCGGCGCCTGACGACGGGCTGTCGGACGCCGTGGAAGCGAAGCCTGACGAGCGGCAGACAGAATCTATCCCGGAACAGGAGGACGCGGCGCCGGCAGGCGCGTCTGTTCGCGTCCGCGTTACCATTGCCGACGCCGGAACGCTGGTCGCGGCGGCGGAGGAGATCGACGCGGCAGACGCCGATTCCGACGGCGTTATCAGCATCAGCGACGCGCTGTTGTGCGCGCACGACAGCCTTTATGACGGAGGAGCCGAAGCTGGCTACGCGGCGGAGGAAACGGAATACGGGCTTTCCATGACCAAATTGTGGGGCGCCGAAAACGGCGGAAGCTATGGCTACTATGTCAACAATGCGTCGGCCTGGTCGCTGAATGACCCGGTCGGCGAGGGCGACCATGTCTACGCCTTTTCCTACGCCGATCTGGAGGGCTGGTCGGACGTCTATACCTATTTTGACACTCTCACGGCCGACGGCAGCGAGGCGGAGCTTACGCTGTATTGCCTCGGCTTTGATGAAAACTGGGAGCCGGTCGCAGAACCGCTGGAAGGAGCCGTGGTGACGGTGGACGGAAACGCGCTTCGCACGACGACGGACGCCGACGGAAAAGCGTCCGTCTCGCTCAGCGAGCCGGGACGGCACGTTATCAGCGCGGCCGCTGCGGACAGAGTCATCGTCCCGCCGGTCTGCATAATAACGGTGAAATGAAAACAGAAAGGACGCCGGGGCATCATACCCGGCGCCTTTTGGATATTTAGGATGGGGAACAGGATATGAAGATGAAAAGCAGACGGATGGCGGCGGTGGTTTGTCTGATCCTGGCTCTGCTGCTGAGCGGCTGCGGCTCCGGGGAGATGGAAACGGCGCTGACCGGGCTGGACGAATACTACGCCGGCGTTCCGGTCGAGACCGGCGAATACCTGCGCGCGCTCGTGTGGGCCTGCCGCGGTACTGGCTTCGACGGGTGGCAGGAAGACTGTGTTGAGAAAGTCTGCGCGCGGCTGGACGAGTGCGGCGGCGTGCTGTCTAATACAAGATCCACGGATTATTCTGCCGTCATACTCACGCTTACGGCGGCCGGCGCCGACGCGCGGAGCGTGAATGGGCTCGATCTGACACAGGCGCTTTTCGACACGGAATTTGTGACCCGGCAGGGGCTTAACGGCAGCGTCTTTGCGCTGCTGGCGCTCGACAGCGGCGGCTATCCGGCGCCGGAGGGACTGCGGGAGGCGCTGTTGGATGAAATACTCTCGCGGCAGCTGGCGGACGGCGGTTTTGCTCTCTCCGGCGAACAGGCCGATCCGGACATGACGGCCATGGCGCTGCAGGCGCTGGCCGGGTATTCCGACGAACCGGCGGCCGCGTCCGCGATCGGGCGGGCGCTGGAGGCGCTTTCCCGGATACAGGAAAAAGACGGCGCCTATGCGAGCTTCGGCGCGGTCAATGCCGAAAGCTGCGCGCAGGCCGTTCTCGCGCTCGGCGCGCTGGGCGTGCCGCAGGACGATCCGCGATTTGTCAAAAACGGTGCGAGCGCGCTGGATGCGCTGCTGCGCTTTCGGCTGGAGGACGGAAGCTTTTCGCATGAGATGGACGGTAAGTCCAGTCCGCTGGCGACGGCGCAGGCGTATGCGGCTCTCTGCGCGGCGGACGGCGGGAAGCTTTTTGTGCCGGGCAAATAAAATCCATCCTCTCCATTCTGGCCGCGGCGCCGCGAAGGGAACGAAGCGAAAGGAAACGGTTTATGAAGTTTTTCCACCTGTCCGATCTTCATCTGGGCAAGCGCGTCAACGAGCTTTCCATGCTGGACGACCAGCGCTTTATTCTGGGGCAGATCGTCCGGCTGGCCGATGAAGAGCGGCCGGACGCTGTGGTGATCGCGGGGGACGTATACGATAAGGCGGCGCCTCCGGCGGAGGCGGTGCAGCTTTTTGACGATTTTCTCTGTTCGCTGGCCGGACGGGGGATCGAGGTGCTTATCACGGCGGGGAACCACGATTCGGCGGAGCGGCTCGCCTTCGGCGGCCGGCTCATGGCGCCGAGCGGCGTTCACATATCGCCGGTGTATGCCGGGCGCGTGACGCCGGTGTCGCTGGAGGATGCGTTCGGGCGGGTCGATTTTTTCCTGCTGCCGTTTATCCGTCCGGCCGATGTGCGCCGTTTTTATGGACAGGAAGAGGAGATCGAGTCCTATACGCAGGCGCTTGCCTGCGCCATCCGGCATATGGACCGGGACGAGAGCGTGCGCAGCGTGCTGGTGGCGCACCAGTTCGTTACGGGCGCGCTGCGCTGCGATTCCGAGGATATTTCCGTCGGCGGTGCGGACAACGTGGATGCGGCGGTGTTCGCACCGTTTGATTACACGGCCCTCGGTCATATACACGGGCCGCAGAACGTGGCCGGGGAGACGGTGCGCTACTGCGGGACGCCGCTGAAATACAGCTTTTCCGAATGCAGCCACCGGAAAAGCGTGACGGTCGTTGAACTGGAGGAAAAGGGAACGGTCCGCGTGCAGACGCGGCCGCTGACGCCGGTGCACGATATGCGCCGCCTGCGCGGGACGTATATGGAGCTGTGCGACCGGCGCCATTACGAGGGGACGGCGACGGACGATTATCTTCAGATCACGCTCACGGAGGAGCAGGAGATTCCGGACGCGATCGTGAAGCTGCGGGCGATCTATCCGAACATTCTCCGGCTGGACTATGACAACGCGCGTACACGCGCCGGGGCGGAGGCGCTGGAGGCTGCGAGCGTGGAGCGTCGGTCTCCGCTGGAGCTTTTCGAGGACTTTTATGAGAAGCAGAACAGCGGCCCCATGGAGCCGTTGCAGCTTCGGTTTTCGGAGGAAATGATGAAAAAGATCTGGGAGGCGGGGAAATGAGACCGCTTCAGCTTACCATATCCGCCTTCGGGCCGTATGCAGGCAGGACGGAGCTTGCCATGGAGCGGCTGGGGTCGGGCGGCCTGTATCTGATCACGGGCGACACCGGAGCGGGAAAGACGACGATCTTTGACGCGATATGCTTCGCTCTGTTCGGGGAGGCCAGCGGCTCGGCGCGCGAGCCGGACATGATGCGCTCGAAATATGCCGCAGCCGATACGCCAACCTATGTAAGCCTGCGCTTTCTTTACAATGGGAAGGAATACGCGGTCCGGCGCAGCCCGGAATACGAGCGCCCGGCCAGAAAAGGCAGCGGGATGGTCCTGCAGCGGGCGGAGGCGGAGCTTACATACCCGGATGGCCGCGTCGCGACAAAGGTGCGCGATGTGGATGCGGGCATACGGGATATACTGGGCGTTGACCGGGAGCAGTTTTCCCGCATATCCATGATCGCGCAGGGCGATTTCATGAAGCTTCTGCTGGCCGGGACAAAAGAGCGGCAGGCCATATTCCGCCAGCTTTTCAAAACGGACTATTACCGCCTGTTTCAGGAGAAGCTCAAGGAGGAAAATGCCGCGCTGAACCGGGAATACGACGCGCTGGACGGCAGCGTCCGCCAGTACGTTCAAACGCTTTCCTGCCCGGCGGACAGCCCTCATGCGCCGCTTCTGGCCCGTGCGAAGGAGAATGCCCTGCCGCAGCAGGAACTGCTGGAGCTGGGACAGGCGCTGTGCGCGGAGGACGAGAGATATCATGAAGAAGATGAGCGGCGGCTGGCGGAGACCGAAGCGCGGCTGGAGACGGTCACACAGCGGCTGGTCATGGCGCAGGAGCTTGAAAAAAAGCGGACGCAGCTGGAGGAAACGGAGCGGGCGCTGGCGGAAAGTAAGCTTGCGGTCGGACGCGCGGAGACGGCGTTTCAGCAACAGCAGGCCGGAGAGCCGGAGCGGGAGGCGCTGCGGAAGCGCTGCGCCGCGCTGACGGAGCTGCTTCCGCGCTACGACGAGCTGGAGGAGGCGCGCGGACGTCTTGCAGCCGAGGAGCAGGCAGGGCAGAAAAGCCGACAGGAGCTGGAGACGCTTCGCGCGCGCCGGGAGAAGATGGAACGTGAGCTGGACGACGCGCAGAAACGCCGGAAGGAACTGGAAGGAACGGCTCTTGCCCTTGAGCGTCTGGCATACCGGGAAAAAGAGCTGGATGCGCGCCGGATGGAGCTTGCGCGTCTGCAAATGCTGCTGGACGAGGAAAAACAGCTCGCGGCGGCATGGGACGAGGCGCGCGGGCAGTGCCGTGCGACCTTGCAGGCTATGGAGACGGCGGAGGCGCAGTATACGGCGCTGAGCGCGGATTTTCTCAGCGAGCAGGCAGGTATTCTGGCTCAGGATCTGAAGGATGGAAAGCCTTGTCCCGTATGCGGCGCGAGAGAGCATCCGGCTCCGGCCCGCCTGTCGGCGCATGCGCCGACACAGCAGCAGCTCAACGAGGCCCGGCGGGCGGCGGCGGAAAGCCGGAAGAAGGCCGAGACGCTTTCCGCGGCGGCGTCCGCAGCCGGGACGCGGTGCGAAGAGAAAAGGACACAGCGTGCGCAGATGATTGCCCGATGCTTCGGTGAATGCGGGCAGGCCGAGCCGGACGAGCTCACGGCACAGGCGCTGGCCGACAATGCGGAGAAGCGGCGGACGCTGGCGGCGGAGATGGAGGCGGCCAGGCAGGTCGGCGAGGAATCGGCGCGGCTGGAGGATCAGATACGCCGCTGGAGCGCCCAATTGTCCGAGCTTTCCGCCGCCGGTGAAAAGCTCGGATCGAGCGCCGCGGCGCACGCCAGCGCGGCGGAGACGCTTCGCCAAAGCCTTCAGTCCATGCGCAGGCAGCTCCCCGGGGAAAGCCGGGACGCGGCGGCCGCGGAGCTTGCCGCCCGGGAGAAGGAACTCGCGGAGCGCACGGCGGCCTATGAGGCGGCAAAGGAGAATTTGGATAGGGAACATCTTGCCGCGGCGGGACGGAAGGAGCAGAAGGCGCTGCTGGAAAGCCAGCTTGAGGGAGCAGAGACGCTTGACGGGCAGGAACTCCGGCGGCAGAAGGAGACGCTTGACGCCGAAAAGAACCGGCGGCGCCAGTCGCTCTCGGAAAGCTACGCGCGCCTGCGATCCAACCGGGAAACGATCGAGGCGCTTTCCGGACAGCTTGCACATCTGGATGAAGTGAGCCAAAGGCGGCGCTGGGTGCGGGCGCTGGCGGACACGGCGAACGGAAAACTGAACGGGCGGGAACGGATCGAGCTTGAAACCTATGTCCAGATGACGTACTTTGACCGCATCCTTCTGCGCGCCAACACGCGCCTGATGGTCATGTCGGCCGGGCAGTATGAGCTCAAGCGCCGGGAGACGGCGGATAATATCCGCAGTCAGAGCGGGCTGGAGCTGGATGTGCTCGATCACTATAACGGAACGGAGCGCAGCGTCAAGACGCTGTCGGGCGGCGAGTCGTTTCTTGCGTCGCTGTCTTTGGCGCTTGGACTGGCCGACGAGGTGCAGTCGTCCGCCGGCGGCATACGGCTTGACACCATGTTCATAGACGAGGGCTTCGGCTCGCTGGATGAACAGGCGCTCCGGCAGGCGATCAGGGCGCTGGCCGGCCTGGCGGAGGGGGACCGGCTGGTCGGGATCATATCCCATGTCGGAGAGCTGAAGCAGCGCATCGACCGCCAGATTGTTGTGACAAAAGACCGCAGCGGCGGCAGCCGGGCTCATATCGTTTGTTGACATCTTGAATTATGGCGTCTGCTGTGTTAAACTGGTTTTTAGCATTTATGCCAAGAAATAAGAAGGTGGATGCTTTTTGGATGCGATAACACAGCTGCTGGCCGTGCCGCTCGGCGCGCTGACGGCGCTTTGCTACGAACTGCTGCATAATTACTGTCTGGCCATACTTCTGTTCACGCTGCTGACGCGCGTGATCCTTCTGCCGGTCAATATCTGGGTCCAGAAAAACAGCATAAAGGTCGTGGAGCTTCAGCCGGCGATCAATCGCATCAAGGCGCGCTTTTTCGGCGATCATGACCGCATCAACGAGGAAACGGCGGCGCTGTACAAGGCAAAGAAATACCGTCCCGCAGCCAGCGTTATCCCTCTTGTCATACAGCTTGTGCTGCTCATGGGAGTCATCGCGGTCGTCCGTGAGCCGGAAACAGCGGGGATGACGGCTTCGGATATGATATGCTGGGGGATCGACTTTTACCGTATCCCGCGCGAGGCCGGCGGCTGGTATCTGCTCTGGCCGCTTATCGCGGCGGCGGCGGCGCTCGCGCTGTGTCTGGCGGAAAATGCCGATCAGGTGCTTCAGGCCGAAGCGAGCAAGCTGAACAAATACGGCATGCTGGCGCTGTCCGTCGGGCTGTCGCTGTATCTGGGGCTTTTTGTCCGGGCGGGCGTCGCGCTGTACTGGACGGCCGGGAATCTTCTCGCTATCGGACAGATCTATCTTCTCAACTGGTGGATCGATCCCAGAAAATACATTGATTACGATGAGCTTGAGCAGAGCCGGAAGGAGCTTGCCGCCATGGAGTCGCTCGGCGCGGGCGACAGCCGCGAGGCAAAGCGGCGCGAGCGGGCGGATTACAAGCGCTTTTTCTCCGTTACGAACAAGCACCTCGTGTTCTATTCCGAGGGGAGCGGCTTTTACAAGTATTATCAGGGCGTGATCGAATGGCTGCTGGCCCATTCAAACGTCATTATCCATTACATTACGAGCGACTGCGGCGACCAGATCTTTGCGCTGGCGGAAAAGCAGCCGCGCATCAAGCCGTACTACATCGGCCAGAAGCGGCTCATCACGCTGTTCATGCGCATGGACGCCGATCTGGTCGTGATGACGACGCCGGATCTGGAAAACTACTTTCTCAAGCGCAGCTACATACGGAAGGATATCGAGTATATCTACATCGACCACGGCCTTGGCAGCGACAACATGCTTCTGAGAGAAGGGGCGCTCGATCACTTCGATACCGTGTTCTGCTGCGGAGAGCATATCGTGCGCGAGATCGAGGCCATGGATGCGCTGCGCGGCATTGAGCCGCCGCAGAAGACGGTTCCGGTCGGCTTTCCCTATCTTGACGCGCTCACGGCCATGTATGAGGCCATGCCGAAAACGCAGAAGGCAAAGAAGCAGATACTCATCGCGCCGTCGCATCAGCCGGACAATATTCTGGAAAGCTGCATCGACGGGATGCTGGAGGCGTTGCTGCCGCTGGGCTGCCGCATCGTTGTGCGGCCGCATCCGCAGGCGCTGCGCCGCACGCCGGCCGTTATCGAATCCCTTTTGAGCAAATGGGGCGGTTATCCGGCCGACACGCTGGAGATCCAGACCGATTTTTCCTCCAACGACACGGTGTACGAGTCCGATCTTCTCATAACGGACTGGTCGGGCATCGCCTATGAGTTCAGCTTCGCCACCTGCCGGCCGTCCCTGTTCATCAATACGACCATGAAGGTCATCAACCCGCACTGGAAGGCCATTGACGTTGAGCCGGTGGACTTCCGTCTCCGCCGCGGGCTGGGGGCAGAGCTGGAGCCGGATGAACTTGACCGCCTCGCTCCGACGGTGGAAGAGCTGCTGGGAAAGCCGGACAAGTATTCCGAGCAGATCGCAAAGCTCAAGGAGGAGACGCTGTACAATCTTGGCCGCTCGGCGCGCGCGGCCGGCAAATACATTCTTGCGGAGATCCGCGGGAAAAACGAGGAAAAGAAGGAATCGGAACCATGAAACTGCTTTCAAAACTGCTTACAGTTATCGGCGTCGTGATGTTTTTCACCATGAGCGCCTACGCCTATATTGACCCCTCGGTCATGACCTACACGATCCAGGTCGTGGCCGGTATCGTCGTTGCGGCCGGCGCCGTGATCGGCATCGTGTGGACGCGGATCAAGAAAAAAGCCAAGGAAAAGCTCAATATTGATCTTGAGGGGAAAAAAGAAGCGGAAGGCGACGTTGTGGAATACGACGACGCGGATGAGGACTGACAGCTTGAAGTTGGAATACGGACATGGGCAGAATCCGCTGAGCGACGCCCGGCTTCGTGCCGAACTTGCCCGGCTGATGGACTGCGGCGAAGATGAATTGTCGGATTTTCAGGTCCTGAAAAAGGGCATGACAAATCATTCTTATATCTTCCGCTGCCGGAACGACCGTTACATTCTGCGTGTCCCCGGCGAGGGAACGGACCGTATGATAGACCGCGCCGGCGAAGCGGCGGTCTATCAGGCGCTGCACGGCCTGGACATATGCGACGATGTGGCGCATATCGACCCGGAAAGCGGTCTGAAGATATCGCGCTATTATCCGAATGCCCGCGTGTGCGACCCGCTTGACCGGGCGGATGTGGAGGCGTGCATGGAGCGGCTGCGCCGGTTCCACGCGCTTCGGCTTTCCGTGCCGCGCGTGTTTGATATTTTCGGGCAGATCGGGTTTTACGAATCGCTGTGGGAAGGAAAGCCCTCGGTTTATCCGGATTATGGGGAGATCAAACGGAAGGTGTTCTCCCTGCGAAGCTTTATCGACCGGCAGCAAAAGGAATATATTCTTTCGCACATCGACGCCGTGCCGGATAATTTCCTGTTCGTCGGCGGCGGGGACATCCGTCTGATCGACTGGGAGTATGCCGGGATGCAGGATCCACATGTGGATATTGCGATGTTCGGGATCTATGCTCTGTACGGCCGGGAGCAGATGGAAGCGCTGATCGACTGTTATTTTGCGGGAAAATGCCCGCCGGACGTCCGCGCGAAGGTGTATTGCTATATCGCCGCCTGCGGGCTGCTTTGGAGCAACTGGTGCGAGTATAAAAAGCAGCTTGGCGTGGATTTCGGCGACTATGCGAAGCAGCAATACCGCTATGCCGGCGAATATTACGAAACAGCGTCCGAGGCGATCGCAAGACTTCAAACCCGGTGAGACCGGGCAATACAGGTGGGGAAGACCACCGGCAACATGAGGTGGCATATGGATAAGAAGAAAATCGGTGCGAGACGGATCGACCCGGCTACGACTATCATTCCCATGGCGATCATAGTTCTGCTGTTTGTCTTTTTCATTGTTGATCCGTCCGGTTCGACCAATGTGCTGGGCGCGATCCGGGGCTTTCTCGGCGATGAGATGGGCCTGTATTATCTGATCGTCGGCCTGGGGATCCTCGTCACGGCGCTGTATATCGCTTTTTCGGACATCGGAAAGATCACGCTCGGAAAGCCCGGAGAGAAGCCGAAATACAGCTTTTTTACCTGGGGCTCGATGCTGTTTACGGCGGGACTTGCGGCGGATATTCTGTTTTATTCCTTCTGTGAGTGGATACTTTACGCCAATGAGCCGCATCTGACGGAGCTGGGCTCCATTCAGGACTGGGCGTCTACGATCCCTCTGTTCCACTGGGGGCCGGTGGTATGGAGCTTTTATGCGGTGCTGGCGGCCTGCTTTGGCTTCATGCTTCATGTCCGCGGGGTAAAGAAACAGAAGTATTCGGAGGCGTGCCGCCCCATACTCGGCGCGCAGACGGATAAGCTGCCGGGAAAGCTGATCGACATTCTGGCTGTTATCGCGCTGATCGCCGGCACGGCGACGACCTTCAGTCTGGCGACGCCGCTTTTGTCCGCGGCGCTCACGTCGCTGCTCGGCGTTCCGGACTCCAAGTGGCTGACGATCGGCATACTGGTCGCCATCTGTCTTGTATACACGGTCGCGGTCCTGCGCGGAATGAAGGGCGTCAGCTTCCTGGCGCATGCCTGTATGTACGTTTTCTTCGCTCTTTTGGCGTATGTCCTGATTTTGGGCGGGCAGGCCGTCTATATTCTTGAGACGGGCTTCAGCGCCATCGGGAATATGCTTCAGAATTTTATCGGTCTGGCGACCTGGACGGATGCGCTGCGCACATCCAGCTTCCCGCAGAACTGGACGATATTCTACTGGGCCTATTGGCTGGTCTGGTGCGTTGCGTCGCCGTTTTTCATGGGGAGCATTTCCCGCGGCCGTACAGTCCGGCAGGTCATACTTGGCGCGATGGCGTTCGGCCTCAGCTCGACGTATATCTCCTTCATTATTCTCGGCAACTACAGCCTTGGTCTGCAGACGCACGGCGTTATGGACGTGATGGGCCTTTATGCGCAGAGCGGCGACCTGTACCAGACCATCATTGCCGTGGTGCGCACGCTCCCCGTGCCGCAGATCGTGCTCGTGCTGCTCATCGGCTCTATGGTGGCGTTTTATGCGACAAGCTTTGATTCCATCACGCTTGTTGCCTCGGCCTATTCCTACCGCGAGATCGGGGAGGATGAACAGGCCGGCAAGGGGATGATCCTGTTCTGGGCGATACTGCTTATTCTTCTGCCGGTCGCGCTTATATTCAGCGACAGCAGCATGAACAATCTGCAGACGGTGTCTATCATCGCGGCATTCCCCATCGGCATCGTCATCGCGCTTATCATCGCCAGCTTTATCAAGGACGCGCGAAGGTATATGAAGGGCGAATGAGAAAGCCTGCTGCACGGCAGCGGCCGGTCATCCGGCCGCTGTCTGCTTTTTCCGGCTTTTGATTTACAAGTCTGTGCGGATGTGCTACAATCTGTTTTTGCACAGTATCAGGAATAAGGAGCATTTTTTATGAGAGCGATCGTAACGGTTCTGGGAAAGGATCACGTCGGCATTATTGCCGCCGTGTGCACGCGGCTTGCCGCCGACAATGTCAATATTCTTGACATCAGTCAGACGATCCTTCAGGGGAATTTTACCATGGTGATGGCGGTGGAGCTTCCGGCGCAGGGCAAGAGCTTCTCCGAGCTTGGGGAAGGGCTGGAGCGTCTTGGCCAGGAGATGGGCCTTTCCATCCGCATGCAGCGTCAGGAGATTTTTGACGCCATGTACAGCATATAACGGAGGCACATGATGCTCAACCAGAAGGAAATTTTGGATACGCTCGATATGATCGACCGTCAGCATCTGGATATCCGGACCATTACTATGGGCATTTCGCTGCTTGACTGCTGCGACGCCGACGCGGAGGTCTCCTGCCGGAAGATATACGATAAGATCTGCCGGTCGGCGGAGAAGCTGGTCGCCACGGGCGAGGATATCGAGCGCGAATTCGGCATACCCATCGTCAACAAGCGCATTTCCGTTACGCCGATGGCACTGGTGGCCGGCGCGAGCGGTGCTGAGAGCTATGTGCCGTTCGCCCGCGTGATGGATCGGGCGGCTGAGACCTGCGGCGTGGATTTTATCGGCGGCTTTTCGGCGCTGGTCCAGAAGGGCATGACGCGCGCGGACGAGCGCCTGATCCGCTCCATTCCGGAAGCATTGGCGCAGACAAGGCTGGTCTGTTCGTCCGTCAACGTCGGTTCCACGCGCAGCGGCATCAATATGGACGCGGTGGCGCTTATGGGCCAGATCGTCAAGCAGACGGCGGGGCTTACAGCCGCGCAGGACGGACTGGGCTGCGCCAAGCTGGTCGTGTTCTGCAACGCCGTGGAGGACAATCCCTTTATGGCCGGTGCGTTCCATGGCGTCGGCGAGGCCGAGAAGGTCATCAATGTGGGCGTCTCCGGCCCCGGCGTTGTGCATACGGCCCTGCAGGCGGTGAAGGGAGAGAGCTTTGACGTGGTGGCCGAAACGGTAAAGAGGACCGCTTTTCGTGTCACGCGGATGGGGCAGCTCGTGGCACAGGAGGCAAGCCGCCGGCTGGACACGCCCTTCGGCATCGTGGATCTCAGCCTTGCGCCGACGCCTGCCGTAGGCGACAGCGTGGCGCGCATATTGGAGGAAATGGGGCTGGAGCGCTGCGGCACGCATGGAACGACAGCGGCTCTTGCGCTGCTAAACGACGCGGTCAAAAAGGGCGGCGTGATGGCTTCCTCCTCGGTGGGCGGGCTGTCCGGCGCGTTTATCCCGGTCAGCGAGGACGAGGGGATGATCGCAGCGGCACACTCCGGCGAGCTTTGCATCGACAAGCTCGAGGCCATGACCTGCGTGTGCTCTGTGGGGCTTGATATGATCGCCATTCCCGGCGATACGCCGGCGGAGACCATCGCCGCCATTATTGCGGACGAGGCGGCCATCGGCATGGTCAACAACAAAACGACCGCCGTGCGCGTTCTGCCCACGCCCGGAAAGAAAGTGGGGGATACCATCGAAATGGGCGGCCTGCTCGGCAGCGCGCCGGTCATGTCGGTTCATCAGGCATCCAGCGCCGCGTTTATTTCCCGCGGAGGCCATATCCCCGCGCCGCTGCACAGTCTGAAGAACTGACGCGCGGGCGGGCACTTTCCAAATCAAAACCAGCAGTACTCTTTACTTCTAATCGTTCGTCTGTTTTCATTTGTTAAAAACCTCCTGTTGCTGTTCGGTAATGCGGCTGTCAAACCATTACCACTATACAGCAACAGGAGGCTTTTCTCGTGCTGAAGCTTTTTCTCTCCCGGTAGGACCGGGAGTTTTCTTCCTCGCCCAAAGGCAAAAAAACTGCACGGCGGATGATCCGACCGTGCAGTTTTTTTTACTGACCGGCGTTCAGGCCGGTGCGGTTTTCGAAGCTATCAGAACTCGCCCTTGCCGATGTAGTCGTTGACGTTGTCGGCATTGATGTAGATCAGGTTGGTGTAGTGATAGTACTCCGTGGAGCCGGTGGTGAAGTACTCATACATGGCGACGCAGGTCTCCGCGGCGATGTCGTCGGCACGGTTCATGACCGTCAGTTCCATCTTGCCGTCGGCTACCGCCTGGATGGCGTCGTTCTGGCCGGTGAAGGAGTAAACCTTGATCTGATCGCCGAGACCGGCTTCATCGATCGCGGAAACAGCGCCCATGGTCAGGTCGTCGTCATAGCCCATAACAACGTTGATCTTATCGCCCTCGGCCGTGATGTGATTCTCCATGAAGGACTTGGCGTCGGTGCGGCTGGAGAAAGCGTAGTCAGGCTCAAGCAGCGTGTAGTTGGTGGAAGCCATACCGGCCTTGAAGCCGGCCTCGCGCAGCTGATAGTCCATCAGGAAGGGAACGCCGGAGATCTGCACGACCGTGCAGCCGGCGTCAGCACCGTTGTCCTCGATGACGTAGTTGGCGATGTCCACAAAGGCCTGCTCCTGATCGGGGCCGATGCAGGCGGTCGCATACTGACGGCCTTCCTCAGCAACGTCAAGACCGCACAGGAACAGGGGAATGCCTTCCTCGCTGCAGCGCTTTGCAATGTCGACCATAGCCGTGGGGTCGCCGCCGAAGACGCACAGGGCGTCGACATGGGCGTCGATCATCTGGTTGCAGTAGTTGGTCACGTCGTCTGCAACGGTCTGGGCGTCAAGGACGTTGACCTTCGCGCCGCATTCCTTGGCCATGCGCTCAAGCTCCGTGCCGACACGGCCGCCCCAGGGGGCAGTGGAGGTAATGGTGACGTAGCCGATGGTCTTGCCGGAGAGATCCACGCCGGAGATGTCGACGTTGCAGCCGGACTGCGCGTCGGCGGCGCTGGCAGCGCCGGACTGACCGGCGGCAGGCGCTTCCGCCTCGGCGGCGGGCTGTTCAGCGGCGGGCTCCGCAGCGGTGCCGGCATCCCCGGTCGTGGTGCCGGTGCTGCTGCAGGCGGCCAGAGCGAGAACCATGACAAGTGCGAGAACCAGTGCAAGAAGTTTGTTCAGTTTCATGCTTTTTTCGATCCTTTCAAAAAATTCTATGATACTCTGCAAATGCAGCTTATCAACGGGTGTCATTCGACGGTCTTATTGCTGGTGAAGCGGTCGATAATGAGGACGACGATCAGCAGGATGCCGGTGATCAGGTTGACCATCGAGGCGCTGAGGAACAGGGAGGCCATGATCTGCGAGATCGCCCGCATGATGAGCACGCCGAGGACAACGTGGAGCATGGTTCCTTTGCCGCCGGCCATTTTGATGCCGCCGATGACGCAGCAACTGATGGTCAGCGTGGCGAGGCTGTTGCCCTGGGTGTAGATGGCGTAGCCGGCGTTGGATACCATGAAAAAGCCGCTGACGGAAGCGAGGATACCGCAAAGTATGTAGGCGATCCATACGGTATTCTTTACGCTGATGCCCGCAAATGCCGCTGCCTCGGGGTTATCGCCGACAACGTAGATAGAACTGCCGAAGCGGGTCTTGTACATCCAGAGAAACAGTGCGGCGGCGATGACCACAAAGATGATCAGCGTCGGCGTCAGCCACTTCATCCCGCCGATGCTCGTCTGTGCGGCGAGCTTGACAATGGCGGCGTCCTCCGGCGAGAAGGAGCTTTTGGCGTAATAAAACACAAGTCCCTGAAAAGCATAGTTGGAGGCGATAGTGGCGATGAGAGAGGGTACGCCGATCTTTGCGATGACAAGGCCGTTGATGGCGCCGGTGACCGCGCCGGTGGCGATCGCAATGAGGATCCCGGCCAAAAGAGAAAACGCGGGATCGCCCGAGGCCTGATAGGCGGCGTTGAAGCCGAGAACGGAGGTCACGCCGGCAAACCCGGCCTGAAAGCCGGCGGACAGGTCGATGTTGCCGGTTATCATCACGATGCCGAGGCCGAGGCAGACAGGGCCGTACATCGCCGTGTAGCGCAGGACATTGTAAAAGCTGTTCTTGTATCCGTCTACAAACAGAAATGCGATCAGCAGGACGAGCGTGAGGATAAGAACGGCGTTGTTGTCCTTGATCGTGCGCAGTCTGCGCGTTCTTTTCATCTCCGCCAGATTCATTTTCTCTTCCATAGCTTGACCTCCTTGCCCTTGAGAACATCGAGGGAGAGTGCGAGCAGCATGATCAGGCCCATAACGACCCACTGCAGATACTGTGACAGGTTCAGACTGGTGAAGCCGGCCGACAGAACGCCGTAGAACATGATGCCGACGACCGTGCCCCAGACGGAGCCCTTGCCGCCGTTGATGGCGCAGCCGCCAAGCACGACGCAGAGGATGACCTCCATTTCCTTGCCGGAGGCAGCCTGGGGGTTCGAGCTGAGGGAGTTGGCCATCATGATGACGGCGGACAGACCCACGCAGATGCCGGTGATGACATAGGCGATGGTAGTGCTGCGCTTGTAATGTATACCGGAAAAACGGGCGACGATTGGGTTGGCGCCGATGGCGTAAAGCTGCTGGCCGTAGACCGTGCGGCTGAGAAGAAGACCGAGCACGACGGCCACAAAGACGAACCAGACGATCAGAATGTGAATGGGGCCGAAGCTGGCCTTCCCGAGCGCCTGAAACGCGGGGCTGCAGCTGGAGGGAATGACAAGCACCGTGCCGGCGGAGATGATGAGCGCCAGCGCGCTGTAGATGGAGCTTGTGCCGAGCGTTGTGATGAAGCTGTTGAGGCGTAGGTAATTGACCAGAACGCCGTTGAAAAGTCCGCACAGAGCGCCGAGACCGATGGTCAGGAGGAGCGTGTAGAAAACGTTGTCGGTGCGCATCATGATAACGGCGCAGAAGCTGCACAGGAATGTCAGCATATTGCCGACGGACAGGTCGATGTTGCCCGTGAGCATGACGAGCGTCAGACCGAAGGCAATGATGCCGATGTAGACGTTCTGGCGCAGGATCATCATGAGATTGCCGGGGGTCATGAAGATTAGCCCGCCGCTGCCGGGGGTACGGAGCTGGAGGATGATCTCAAAGAGGATAATGGCCGCGATCAGCGCCAGGATGACGGTCGACGCGTCGAGAGCGAGAAACTTTTTCCAGTAGTAGGAGAAGTTTTTCTTTTCCACTGCCGTTTCATTCATTGACAGCCGCCTCCTTTCCAAGCTGTTCCGGGCTTTTGAAGCTGCCGCCGAGCGCGCAGGTAAGTATCTCCTCGCGCGTCAGGGACGGCGTGATGTCGAGCTGGGCGGTCTTTTTGCCTTCAAAGACGGTCACGACGCTGTCGCACACGCCCATGATCTCCTCGATCTCGCTCGACACGACGATAATCGCCATGCCCTGCTTGGCGAGATCGGACAGAAGGCCGTAGATCTCGGATTTGGAGCCGACGTCGATGCCGCGGGTCGGCTCGTCCACGATCAGAACCTTCGGGTTCATCATCAGCCATTTGGCCACAACGACCTTCTGCTGGTTGCCGCCGGAAAGATTTCCGACAAGCTGATGCAGACTCGGCGTTTTGATGGAGATGGCCTGAACGTATTCCTCGGCGGATTTTTTCTGGGCGGCGCGGTCAACAAAGCCGAAGCGGGCCAGGAAGGGAAGGCGCACGAGCGTCATGTTCAGCAGGATCGACAGCCGGAGGGCCAGACCTTCCTTCTTGCGGTCCTCCGTGCAGAAGCCGATGCCGGCGCGGATGGCCTTGACCGGGTCGCCGCCGTGAAGCTTTTTGCCGTCGACCGCAACTTCGCCGGAATCGTATTTGTCCACGCCAAAAATCGCGCGCATGATCTCGCTGCGCCCGGCGCCGACCAGCCCGAAGAAGCCGACGACCTCGCCCTTGCGGACGGAGAAGGAAACGTCCTCAAAGACGCCCTTGCGCGTAAGGCCCTTGACTTCGAGCATGGTGTCCGTGATCTCGGCCGGCTCTTTCAGATAGAGGTTTTCCAGAGGACGGCCGATCATGCTGGCGACGAGCTGCTCCTGCGTGAAATCGGTTTTATTCCGGCTGACAATGTTCTGGCCGTCGCGGATGACTGTGATGCGGTCGGCCAGCTCCATGACCTCGTCCAGCTTGTGGCTGATATAAACGATGGCGACGTTGTCGTCGCGGAGCATCTTGATGAGCTTGAACAGCGTTTCCGTCTCTGCCTCGGACAGAGAGGAAGTCGGCTCGTCCATGATGATGAGCTTGGCGCGGCGGGTCAGCGCGCGGCCGATCTCGATCATCTGCTGCTGGCCGACGGACAGATCGCCCGCGGGCATGTGGGGATCGAGATGCAGCCCTATGTAATCGTTGAGGATCTCCTCGGTGTCGTGGTAAAGCTTTTTCAGATCGAGGACGTCGCCGTGCGTGCAGGGGAGATTACCGAGAAATACGTTTTTGGCGATGTCGAGCTGCGGCGCGATGGTCAGCTCCTGATAAATACAGGCGATGCCGCAGCGCATGGCGTCGCTGGTGGAGGAAAAGCTGACGGGCTGGCCGTTGACCAGTATTTCGCCGCTGTCCGCCGCATGCGCGCCGGTAATGACCTTGATAAGCGTGGATTTGCCCGCGCCGTTCTCACCGCAGAGCGCGTGCACTTCGCCGGGGTAGACGTCAAAGCTGACGTCCGACAACGCGATCACGCCGGGGAAGGTCTTGGTGATGTGCTTTAACTCGATCAGGGGCGTGCCTTTTTCACCCATGAGATCACCTCGCTGTTTCTAACAAGAATGTGCCGCTGGAAAAAACGGCCGTAGTCAATGTAAATATAGCACTAAGAGAGGTAAATTTCAATCAATATTTTGTATGTATTTATAGAACTGTGAAGCGCCGCGTAAATTACGGCTCGAGCTCGATGATCTGCTTTCCCTGGCGCATGGCGTACAGCATCGTGCTGCGCGTTCCGCCGGCGTCCCCGCCGTACACGGCGACGAGCACATCCGCGTGATCGACCATGTAGCGGTTCCGGTCCATCATGCAGTCAGGCGTGTAATCATGGTGCAGCACGGTACGCGTGTCGCATTCCTCCGCCAGGCGGAAATAGCGTTTCCGGCTCGCGGCGTCCCAGCGGTCTGCCTGACCGTCGAAGGGAATGGCGGCTTCAAGCGTAACGCCGGGCTTTTCGGCGCGCAGCGCGGCGGCCGCCTCGCCGAAATACAGGTCGCAGCCGGTCGCCATCCCGCAGATGAAGTGCCGGCAGCCGCTTTCGTACAGCGAGAGAAGAACGTCCGCCAGCCGGCGCTTGAGCGCTTTGCAGCGCGGATCGTTTTCGTTGTAGCCCCAGGGGAGCTTTTCCGCGCGATGGCCGGTGAAGCAGCAGCTGTTGATGGTCGATCCCATAGAAGGAGGCTCCATTCCAAAATTTTTTTGCGCCGCGATATTGATTTTGGCGGGCACTGTGGTATAATGAGCATGTCTTCAGGGCGGGGTGAAAGTCCCCACCGGCGGTAAAGCCCGCGAGCGCGAGAGCGCTGAGCCGTTGAAACTACGGCGCCGACAGTGACAGTCTGGATGGAAGAAGGCGGCGGCTTGTGCCGTTTGTTTTTACGCTGCGCCCGGAGTATGTCCGGGTGCTTTTTTATTGTACAGGAGGTTTCCGATGAACACAAGAAAAATCACATCTATGGCGGTCCTGGCCGCATTGTCCGTTGTGCTTGTAGCGATCATTCACATCCCCATGCCGGCGCCGATCTCGTTTCTGGAATACGATCCGGCGGATATCCCCATCCTGATCTGCGGCTTTGCTTTCGGCCCGGCGGCCGGTCTGGCCGTGACGCTGATCGCCTCGCTGATCCAGGGGCTTACCGTCAGCGCCCACAGCGGGATATACGGCATCATCATGCATGTTCTGGCCACCGGAACTTATACGCTCGTATCTGCGGCCATTTATGCCCGCCGCAAAAGCAAGAAGACGGCGGCCGCCGCGATCGGCGCCGGCTCGCTGGCTATGGCGGCGGTCATGTTCGGCGCCAATCTGGTCGTCACGCCGTATTTCATGCTTGGCGCCGTCAACGCCCAGACGGTCGGAACGGTCCTGTCGCTCATGCCGTACATCCTGCTGTTCAATTTCGGCAAGGCGATCGTGAACGGCGTCGTTACCTTCCTGGTGTACAAGCGGGTGTCGCCGATTCTGCACCGGGAGAAGAAAGAAGCCGCGAACGCAGCCTGAACGGCTCGCTGCCCTGAAGCCATATCCTGCCGCCCCGTCCGGATGCCGGACGGGGCGGTTTTTTGTCAGGGCCGGGCAGAAGAAAGGACTTCGCCCTCCTCCGCCTTGAGGCTGAGCAGCTCTGTGCCGCTCTCCGCCAGCGAATCCAGCAGCGCTTCGTCGACCGGGATCATGTCGATGTGGACGACGCCACCGCTGTACCAGGGATACAGCCCGAGCTCGCCGTTGTGGCAGAGCGTGCGGATGGGCGGCGCGTCGTAATCGCCGCCGGCATAGGTCTCGTTATTGGCCAGAGAAAAGAGTGTGTCAAACAGCCTGCCGGCCGTCTCCTGGTCAAATCCGGCGCACAGGAAGGCGCAGCGGCAGAGCTTTTCATAGAAGATGCGATTTTCGTTCGTATAGCCGTGATCGGAAAAATCAAGGCACAGACGCTCCATGGGCGCGTCCCCGCCGACGCTCCAGATCAGGATCGCCGGATCGGCGCTGAGCGAGGGATCGCTTTGAAAGCGAAACAGGCGCAGCCCGTTCTGCGGCGTAAGCTCGACCCACTCGTCGGCCGGACGCAGCAGAGCGAGGCCATGATCCCGACGATAACAGGCATTGAAGCGCTCGATGAATTCCGAGAGCGAGAGTGAAAACAGCGGAGCGGACAGGTCTGCCGCGGCCGCCGGCGGCGCTTCCGTCGGTGCCGGCGTGCGTGTCGGAAGCAGCTCCCAGGTCGGCGCCGGCGTTGAAATGCCGTCGGATGCGGGGTTGGAGCAGACGGCCAGAAGACAGAAAGCGAAGGCCGTTAATATAATAGATGCAGATGCAATAAATCGGTTCATGCGTTCAGGATAGGCGACAGCCGACCGCCTGTCAAGTAAAAGCGGCGCTGCAAGGACAGGTCAGCGGCATTCTCGACAAGATGCACGGTGACAATTATGCCACGATTGACAAGTATCTGAATAGCTGTTATGAAACCGGCTATATCGGCACCATGTACGATATAGCCAAGCAGGGCATACCGGTTATATCGCCGATAAATCAGGCGTCAGCAGTCAAGGCAATTCTGACAGACAGCAAGGTCAGCAATGGCCTTTACAACGCGCTGGGCGTGGATGTGGCCAAGCTGAAGAAAACTATCACGCAGGAGATCAGCCGGGGCATTGCCTCAAGCTTGCCATACCGGGATATTGCCCGGAACATCAGCAATGTATCAAAAGCGCCGTTGTCGCGCTCCAAGACAATAGTGCGGACGGAGGGGCATAGAATACAGCAGACGTCAACACGGGATGCACAGCAAGCGGCAAAGGCCAAGGGCGCGGATGTGCTGAAACAGTGGGACGCGGCGCTTGACGGCAGAACACGCGATTCACACAGGCACGTTGACGGCGAGATAAGAGAGCTTGAAGAAAAGTTTTCAAACGGGCTTATGTTTCCGGGTGATCCGTCTGGCAGCGCCGCCGAAGTGGTCAATTGCCGCTGTACGTCGGACACAAGGGCGCGCTGGGCGCTGGATGAATCAGAGCTTCAGACCTTGAAAGAACGTGCTGAATACTTCGGGCTTGATAAGACGAAGAATTTTGAGGATTACCGAAAAAAGTACTTGCAATCGGCCAATGAAAGTGCTAAGATGCAATCTTCCAAAATTCAGATTGGAAGAAGTCTTGGTGCAAAGGCTAAAAACTATGAGGTCATGGATTTATCAACGGGTGAAATGTTTGAATTTGTTGAAGGAACTAGAATTCAAAACGTTGAAGTCTTTGCGGGGAAAGGGTCTGCTGTTGAATACAGAAATGCTTATAAATACGCAAATAAGCACGGTGGAAATGTTGAGGACTGGCAGCACGTGAAAGGCTGTGGATGGTTGGCAACGTCTGACGGTGATAGACAGGCTGAAGTTCACTGGTCACAGTGTGAAGGCCTAGGCAAACATGACTTTTTTGTTAAAAGGTGGTTAGACGAATGAAAGTTAAATATATAGGCAAAGCGGACACTCTTGCTTTTGAAAAAGGCAAGGTCTATGATGTCATGTCCGTCGAAAAGGGTTGGTTTAGAATCATGACAGAACTTGATGAGGATTATCTTTTTCCACCTGAACAATTTGAGATAATCGAAGAATAAAGCATCGTGCAAAATGTGCGGGGCTTTTTGTGAGGTGTTTAAATGGCCAAAAATGATTATTATGTAATTGCATATCAAATATTGTCATATTTGTATCAGAACCTAAAAAACGGAAATGAAATTGATCCTAAAATGCTAATGCCGGACAGCCGATTGTTACAAGTGAACGAACGCTATTGGTCGTATATCATTTACAATCTATCAGCAGAGGGGTATATAGATGGCGTTGATTTCGTTCCGCTTGATGGTCAAAGAGTGCCTTACATTGCAAGAATAAATGATTGTATGATAACGCCGAAAGGCATTGAGTATCTTTGTGAAAACAGTTCGATAAAAAGGCGTTTCACTATCTCAAAGAGATAAAAGAAATAGTACCGTTCAACATTATGTAAGCATCCTGAAAAGGGTGCTTTTTCTATGCCGATCAGCAAGTTGTAAGAAAGTTAAAAAACATAGTGGTATCAAGGGTTTGCGGAATCGCAAGCCCTTTTTTCATGCCAAAAATCAAGTAAAGAAAGGCGGTAAAAACCATGAAAAGATGTTGGAAAGAGTGGATCAAGGCGGCGGCTGTAAGAGCTGTCAAGACAGTTGCACAGACGGCGGTTGCGCTGATCGGAACGGGCGCGGTTGGGTTTACTGATCTTGATTGGATGCGCATAGCGTCTGTTGCCGGTGTGGCCGGTGTGCTGTCGCTGCTCACATCCCTTGCCGGTCTGCCGGAATGCAAAGAAGAAACCGAACAGTAACAAAAGGAGCAATATAAACATGGCGAAGAAGATTTTTATTTCTCCAAGCAATCAGACACGGAATCTGTACGCTTACGGGAACACGACCGAGGCTATTCAGTGCGGTAAGATCGGCGTGGCGCTTCAGGCGGCGCTTGAGCGCTGCGGCTGGTGCAGGGGTGAAATGCGGCGTCTTTATCTTGCCAGAGGCGGGGGCAATGATTATAATGAGAAAAAACGGAGGGGGCGTGGAAGGCGTGTATAAGCTTCTGTTGGTGGAGGACGACCCCGGCATTGCCGCGGCGGTGCGCTCGCAGGCGGAGGCCTGGGACTTTTCGGTGTGCATTCCGACGGATTTCCGCAGCGTGATGGAGGATTTTGACCACTTTGAGCCGCACATTGTGCTTCTGGACATCAAGCTTCCTTTTTACGACGGCTACCATTGGTGCCGGGAGATACGGCAGAGAGGGCGCACGCCGATCATCTTCATTTCCTCGGCCTCCGACAGCATGAACATCGTTATGGCCATGAACATGGGCGCGGACGATTTTATTGCCAAGCCGTTTGACGGCCAGGTGCTTATGGCCAAGATACAGGCGCTGCTGCGCCGCAGCTATGATTTTGCGGCCGCGGCCCCAACGCTGACCTGCGGGGAGGCGATTCTGGACACGGGGGAGCAATCGCTTCTGTACCGGGGCGAACGGCTGACGCTGACCAAAAACGAATACCGCATCCTCCTGTGTCTGATGGAGAACAAGGGACGGGTCGTCAGCCGGGAAAGGCTGATGGAACGCCTGTGGCAGACGGACAGCTATGTGGATGAAAACACGCTGACGGTGAACGTGAACCGCCTGCGGAAAAAACTCGGCACGGCGGGGCTGGAGGATTTCATCGTTACGCGGTTCGGCGCCGGCTATATCGTCGGGCAGGAGGGCGAATGAGGTTTCTGGGGCAGTATATATGGAAGCGGCGGCGTTATCTGGGGCTGCTGGCGCTGTTCGTCGTTATTTTTGCCGTATGCTTCTATCTTTACCGGCTGCCGCTGGCGGCTGTGCTGTATCCGGCGGGGCTTTTCTTTCTGACGGGCACCGCCGTGATGCTGCTTGATTTTATCCGTGTGCGGAAAAAGCACGAACAGCTCCGTCATCTCGTCGGGCTGACCTGCGATGAGATCGGGACGCTGCCGGCGGCGGAAAATGTGACCGAGGCGGACTATCAGGCGATCGTGGCGGCGCTGCGGGAGGAGAACAAGGCGCTGGCCGCCGCCTCGGTGCGGCGCATGGACGAGATGATGGATTACTACGGCACCTGGGCCCATCAGATCAAAACGCCCATCGCCGCCATGCGGCTGTATCTTCAGACAGAGGACTCGGAGCTTGGCCGCAATCTGTCCGGGGAACTGCTGCGGATCGAGCAGTACGCGGATATGGTGATGGCCTATCTGCGCCTTGATTCCTCGTCGAGCGACTATGTGTTCCGCACGCACGGCATCGACGCGGTCGTCCGGCCCGCTGTCCGCCGCTTTGCCCCGCAATTTATCGCCCGGCGCATCCGGCTCGTGTATGAGGCGCTCGAAGGGACGGTAGTCACGGATGAAAAATGGCTGGGCTTTGTGATAGAGCAGCTTTTGTCCAACGCGCTGAAATACTCGCACGACGGCGGGACGGTGTGTATATATCTGGAGGAGCCGAAAACGCTGTGCGTCGCGGACGACGGCATCGGCATTGCGCCGGAGGATATGCCGCGTATTTTTGAAAAGGGCTATACCGGGATAAACGGGCGGCTCGACGGCCGCGCAAGCGGCATAGGCCTTTATCTGTGCCGGCGGATATGCCGCGCGCTGGGCGTCGGGATCACGGCCCGGTCAATGCCGGGGCAGGGAACGACGGTATGTCTGGATCTGACGCAGTCTGCGCTGAAAACGGAATGAATCTTACAAAAATGTAAGAAAAGGAGCGGGAAATGTAAGCCGATTCGATGGCGATCCATTTCCCGCTTTGCTATCCTTTGTACAGATCGGAACAAAGGAGCGCGAAAAAATGCATTTTCTCAGTATTCCCCGCCGATTGCTGAAGCTTGGTATTCTGGCGGCGATCGTTTTTTCGATCTTCCGCTTCGGCGGATGCTCGCGGGCGGACCAGATCGATGTTGACAGCGTGCTGGAGCGATGGAACGGCTTTGTTTCCGCGGCCGGAGAGCTGGCGTTGACGGGCGACGGCGAGCTGAAGGGCAGCCGGAGCTTCGGGGCCGACGGATATGTGGGCAGCTATGCCGTCCGCTACGACGGTTTCAGCGGCACGGAAACGATTTTTGGCGGAACAGGCATCCGCAGGGAAGCCGGAGAGCGCGTGACCGTGACATGCCGGTTCGATGTGGAGGAAGGAAGCGCGCGGCTGCTGTGGCGCTGCGGTTTTGACGAGCCGATCGTGCTGCTGGACGGAAGCGGCGAATATTCCGGCGAGATCGACGTGCCGAAAGGCAGCGGCTATTTTGTTCTGGAAGGCGAGAAGCTGAAGGGGAGCGCGGCGCTCACGATCACGGACACACAGACAAAGGAGAATTGAAGCAATGAGTATTCTGGAAGTCAGAGAATTGAAGAAGGTATACGCCACCCGTTTTGGGACGAACCGGGTGGAAGCGCTGAAAAACGTCAGCTTTACGGTGGAACAGGGCGAATATGTCGCCATCATGGGTGAATCCGGCTCCGGCAAGACGACGCTTCTGAATATCCTGGCCGCGCTGGATAAGGCCACGGCGGGCAGCGTGTTGCTGGACGGAAAGGATCTTTCGGCGATCCGGGAGGCGGACGCCGCCGCGTTCCGGCGGGACAATCTGGGCTTTGTATTTCAGGAGTTCAACCTGCTGGATACGTTTACGCTGGAGGACAATATTTATCTGCCGCTCGTTCTGGCCGGGAAAAGCTTCAAGGAGATGCGCGAGCGGCTTATGCCCATCGCAGACCGGCTCGGCATCGCGGCGCTTTTGAAGAAATACCCTTATGAGCTGTCTGGCGGGCAGAAGCAGCGGGGCGCCGTTGCGCGCGCGCTGATCACAGACCCGAAGCTTATTCTGGCCGACGAGCCGACCGGCGCGCTGGATTCCCGCTCGAGCGACGAGCTGCTGTCGCTGTTCGCGGATATCAACGCACGCGGTCAGACGATCCTCATGGTGACGCATTCGGTCAAGGCGGCGAGTACGGCCGGCCGCGTTCTGTTCATCAAGGATGGCGAGGTGTTTCACCAGCTTTACCGCGGACAGGATACGGACGAGCAGCTGTATCAGAAAATATCCGATACGCTCACGCTCCTTGCAACGGGGGGTGACCGGCGATGAAGCGCGGCGGCCTTTATCCGAAGCTGGCGGCCGAGGGGATGCGAAAGAACCGCCGGCTGTACCTGCCGTATCTGCTTACATGCGTGTGCATGGTAATGATGCACTATATCCTCAGCTTTCTTGCTTTTGATGAGCAGCTGAAGGAAATGCGGGGCGGCGGTACGCTCGGCACGATCCTTTACCTGGGAAGCCACGTCGTGCTGCTGTTTTCGCTGCTGTTTCTGTTTTACACGAACTCATTTCTCATCCGGCGGCGGCACAGGGAGTTTGGCCTGTACAATGTTCTGGGCATGGGAAAGCGCGAGCTTGCGCGCATCATAAGCTGGGAGGCGCTGTTTTCCGCGCTGATCTCGCTGGGGGCGGGGCTGTTCCTCGGAATAGCTCTTTCCAAGCTTGCGGAGCTCGGCCTGATCCGCCTTCTCCACGAGGAGGTCAACTACTCGATCCGCATCATTCCCGAGGCCCTGAAAAGCACGCTGGCCGCCTATGCCGGCATTTTTGTCCTGATCTGGGCGGTCAGTCTGATCCGCGTAGGCCGGAGCACGGCCGTTGCTTTGATGAAAAGCGAGAACGTGGGCGAAAAGCCGCCGAAGGCAAACTGGCTGTTCGGTCTTGGCGGTGTGATCCTGCTTGGAGCCGCTTACTGGCTGGCAATCAATACGGACGGTCCGCTTGAGGCGCTGATGTGGTTCTTTACCGCCGTGCTGATGGTCATTACGGCGACTTATATGATCATGATCTCCGGATCGGTGCTCCTGTGCCGCCTGCTTCAGAAAAACCGGAAGTATTATTATAATCCGCGCCACTTCGTTTCCGTTTCCTCCATGGCATACCGTATGAAGCGCAACGGCGCCGGGCTGGCCTCCATCTGCATTCTGGCGACCATGGTGCTGGTGATGATCTCCTCGACGACCTGCCTGTATGTGGGGATGGAGGATGCGCTGAGCCAGCGCTATCCGCGCGATATCGTGGCCACTGTTTCGACCGTGGACAGCATGACCGAGGACAGGACGGCGTCGGTGCGCGCGCGGCTGGAGGCAGCGGCGGACGAATTTGACACGCAGCCGTACAACGTGCTTTCTTACCGGGAGCTGAGCGCGAGCGGCGTTCTTCTGGAGAACGGCTGCTTTGCCCTGGATGAAGGAAACAACTTTTCCATTACGGGCGTGCCGGTTCAGATATCCATTATCCCGCTTTCCGAATACAACGATGTAATGGGTACGTCGCTGACACTCTCCGGCGGGGAAGCGTATTATTTCAGCCAGCGGACGACCTACGACTATGACCGCTTTTATCTGGAAAATGGGCCGGGCTGGAACATCCGCGGGGCGCTGGGCGGCTTTGAGGGCAGCGGCGAGGACAATGCCTATCTGCTGACGCAGATCTATTTCATTGTGCCCGATTTTGACACCGCAATCCCGCAGATCATGGCGCTGGCCGGCGGAGATGAGTCGAGCGCGCGTCTGAACTACTGCTTCGGATTTGATACGGATCTGCCGGATGAGATCCAGGCGCGGGCCGGCTTTACCGGCGGATCGGATGAGGAAAAGAAAACAACGCTGGCCGGGTCGATGTGGCTGGAACTGCGCCAGATCTGCATGGAGAACGAGATATACAGCTACAGTCTGAGCGCCATGGTGGACGGGCGGGACGACTTTTACGGAACCTTCGGCGGTCTGTTCTTCATCGGCATCATACTCAGTGTCGTGTTCATTCTGGCCGCGGTCCTCATCATCTACTATAAGCAGATATCCGAGGGCTACGAGGATCGCGCCCGCTACGAGATCATGCGCAAGGTCGGGATGACGAAAAAGGAGATACGCCGCAGCATCAACAGCCAGCTTCTGACGGTGTTTTATCTGCCGCTGCTGTTGGCGGGGCTTCATATGGCCTTTGCGTTTCCCATGATACGGAAGCTGCTGACGCTGTTTGCGCTTTATAACGTCCGGCTCTTTGCGCTTACGACGCTGGTAAGCTTTGCTGTGTTCGCGCTGTTTTACGCGCTTGTCTATCGATTTACGTCCAATGCCTACTATAACATTGTCAGTTCGGCCGATGAACAGAGGAACTGAGCGTTCCGGCCGGGGAAGGCGGACGCTTCGCCGCTTCGCTTCACACGGCGTCTGCTGGGCCGGCATGGCGCTGATCGGTGTGCTGACTGTCCTGGCGGTGGTGCTGCTGGGGCTGGCAGCGCTGATCCGCTCGGGGGCGGACAGGCTCAGCGCCCGTCTTGGCCGGGCGCGGGAAGTATAAGGTCTGCGCCCTGTTCGGTGCGGGAAAAGACGTAAATCGGCTGCAAGCCGGCAGGCGGCGGACCGGGCAAATTACGAAACCGGCGTATGTCGGGAAAGATTGGACAACAGAACAGGCGGCGCGCAGCTTCAGCCGGGCGCCGCCTCCTTTTTTGCATGTTTTGTTTATGAAAGATGCGGACAGCTGTCGGGCATCGGCTTATTTCGCGTGCGCTTTTTCCAGCTCCAGCAGCCCCTTTTTCATCTCCAGTCCGCCGCCATAACCGACGAGCGAGCCGCTCGCGCCGATAACGCGGTGACAGGGGATGGCGATGAAAATGGGATTCGCATGATTTGCCATCCCCACCGCCCGGAACGCTTTCGGGTGCCCGATGGCTTCCGCAATTTCCTTATAGCTTCGTGTTTCGCCGTAGGGGATATCCCGCAGCGCGGCCCAGACCTTTATCTGAAAGGGTGTTCCGTGCAGCCGGTACGGGAAATCAAACGCTTTGCGCATCCCGGCAAAATATTCGTCCAGTTGACGGAACACCAGTTCGGTCAGCTCATTCGGAGCGCCGGCTTCTGCATCTGGTGCGGCATTTTTCAGCGCCGTGACCGCGCCGTCCTCATAGTCCATTTGAATGTCGCCCACCGGCGAATGATAGATGGCTGTTCCCTTCATGGCGTCTGATGCTCCTTTCGATATTCTGTCGGCGTTTGCCCGGTATGCTGCTTGAAGAAACGGTTGAACGCGGCCAGACTGGAAAAGCCAGCCTGATACGCTACGTCGATCACCTTTTCCTGTGTCTGTGCCAGCATTTCCTTTGCTGCACGCAGACGAAGCAAGTCGGCATACTCTTTTGGCGTGACGCCGTATTCCTGCTTGAAAATATCCGTTATCCGACGCGGTGTCAGGCCGACGCCATCCAAAGAAAATGCTTCGTCCAGCCGCGTTTTGATCTCCGCTGCGATCTCTTGCATGGGCTGATATTCCAGAAGGTCGCTGCGGCAGCGTTTGCAGGGTCGAAATCCGGCGGCGCTGGCTTCTTCACCGGATGCAAAATAGCAGAGATTTTCCCGCTTCGGCGGTTTGGATTTGCAGGAGGGACGGCAGAAAATGCCCGTTGTTTTTACGGCATAGAAGAATAAACCGTCGCAGCTGGCGTCCGAGTGCAGCACTGCTTCCCACATTTCTTGTTCAGTCATGATTGCACGCCTCTTACAGTTTTTTTCAGGATCAAGCGAAATTGCCGGGCAGGAACAAAGGCAATGAGGATATGAGCGTCTTTTCTGACAGCATTATACCATGCTTTTGGTGCAGAATACTTTGCAAAAACGGAAATTCAATTTTTTCTTCGTTTTAAGCGGCCTGTCAAAAGCAACTGGACAGGCGGGCTTTGTCAGCCGGTCATGCATTGCCGCGATATGATTGAAAATGGAAAAAACTTCTGAGGCCGTGGCGCAAGAAAACGAGGGAACTTGGCATACTATAAGCGCAAAACATTCAGGAGGCAGAAGAAATGAAAAAGCTTACAGCCATCGCGGCGGCGGTGCTTGCGCTGTGCGTGGTCCTGACCGGCTGCGGACAGAAAAAGAACGACACGGTCCGGCCGACCGCCACGGCTCCGGCCGGCGTTCAGACGACGAAAGCCCCGGAGGAGCCTACGCCCACACCGCTGCTCGATACGGATAAGACCATCGACGAGATGACGCGGGATATGGAAGACAACATGCCCGGGGACAAGGATGAAAACCGCAACGATCTGGATAACGGGAGCGACGCCGGAACGAAGACCGACGCGAGCCCCAATCCGTAAGAATTCCCCAAAGGTCAACGGCCTGCAAATCCGGCAAGCCGTTGACTTTTTATATTGTTCGGGACTATAATCGGCAAAAAAGGAGGGATCTGCATGAAGCCGACAGCCGATCAGGCGCTTGAGATCATAAAGAGGTATAATAAGGAACCTTTCCACATCCAGCACGCCCAGACCGTATCAAAGGTGATGGGGCGGCTTGCGGAAAAGTTCGATCCGGACCGCGAGGACTATTGGGCGGCCGTTGGGATGCTGCATGACATCGATTTTGAGCTTTATCCCGAGCAGCACTGCGTCAAGGCGGTGGAGCTGCTCAAAGCGGAGGATGTGGACGACGATATGATCCACGCGGTCGTCAGCCACGGCTGGGGGATATGCTCCGATGTGGAGCCCGAGCTTTATATGGAAAAGGTTTTGTTTGCGGTGGACGAGCTGACCGGGCTGATCGGTGCGGCGGCGCTTATGCGTCCGACCGGCTTTGAGGGAATGGAAGTCAAATCTGTGATGAAGAAATTCAAGGATAAGAAATTTGCCGCCGGATGCAGCCGGGATGTGATTACAAAAGGGGCTGGGCTTCTGGAAATGACTGTGCCGGAGTTGGTCGAAATGACGCTGAAGGCTATGATGGACTGAATTAATACTTAAAAACATACAAGACGGGGACTCGAAAGAACGAGCGCCCCGTCTTTTTGTATTCAATCCTGCAGATTTTTAATGCATTTCGACAGAATTACTCTATGTTGTTCATTTATGGGGCACAGCGGCAGGCGCAGCTCCCCGCCGCACAGGCCCAGCATCTCCATGGCGGCTTTGACCGGGATCGGATTGACCTCGATGAACAGCGCGTGAAACAGCTCGGCATAGCGCTCGTTGACAAGGGAGGCCGCGTCAAAGCGCCCGGAAAGGCAAAGAGCGCACAGCAGCGCCACCGCATCCGGGACGAGATTGGAGGCGACGGAAATAACGCCCTTTGCCCCAAGGGCCATCATGCCGACGGTGTCGGCGTCGTTCCCGCTCCAGAAAATGAGCCGGTCGCCGCAGAGCGCCCTGCTCCGTGCGAACTCCGCCAGATCGCCCGACGCCTCCTTTACGCCGTTGATGTTCGGATGCGCTGCCAGCGACACATAGGTCTCCGGCGCGATGCCGATGCCGGTGCGGCCGGGGACGTTATAGACGATCATGGGGATATCCACCCGGTCGGCGACATACTCAAAATGCCGGATGAGCCCGGTCTGCGTTGTTTTGTTGTAATACGGGGTCACCATCAGGATGCCGTCCGCGCCGGCGTCGCGCGCCATGCGCGCGTGCTCCAGGGCGCTTTCCGTGTTGTTCGAGCCGATCCCGCAGATGACCTTCATCCGATGGTTCGTATACTCGGTGCACAGATTGTACAGCTGAGCCTTTTCCTCGGTCGTGAGCGTGGCGGCCTCGCCGGTCGTGCCGCATACGATGAGGGCCGATATGCCGCCCTCGGCCTGATAGTCGATCAGCCGCTTCATGGCGTCGGTATCGATCGTGCCGTCGCGGAAGGGAGTCACGATCGCGGTGCCCGCCCCTTCAAACAATGCTTTTTTCAACAGCATGCCTCCTGAAAAAATTAAGACGCCGCGGAGCTTTTCCGTGGCGTCTTTTGTGGATTTTTTTGCAATATCAGCGGTCGAGATAGCCTTCGGCGCACAGCAGCTCTGCCAGCAGAACAGCGCCGCCGGCGGCGCCGCGCAGCGTGTTGTGGGACAGACAGACGAATTTGTAATCGTACTGTGTGTCCGGGCGAAGGCGGCCGATGGAAACGGCCATGCCGTTTTCCAGCGTGCGGTCCAGCCTGGTCTGGGGCCGGTCGGGCTGCGTGAAATAGTGCAGGAACTGTTTCGGGGCGGACGGCAGAGAAAGCTGCTGCGGCCGTCCGGCAAAGGAGGCCCAGCGCTCGAGTATCTCATCCTCCGTCGGCTTTTTGGCAAAGCGGGCGAATACGGCGGCCATGTGGCCGTTGGAGCAGGGAACACGCAGACACTGTGCCGTGATGGAGGGGGCGGCGGCCGGGACGATTACGCCGTTTTCCACCCGGCCCCAGAGCTTCATCGGCTCCCGCTCCGACTTTTCCTCCTCGCCGCCGATATAGGGGATCACGTTGTCGTTCATCTCCGGCCAGGTCTCGAAGGTCTTTCCGGCGCCCGAGATCGCCTGATAGGTGCATACGAGCGCTTCCGTCAGACCGAATTCATCCTTCAGCGGGTGCAGGGCCGGAACGTAGCTTTGCAGGCTGCAGTTGGATTTGACGGCGATGAAGCCCCGCTTTGTATGCAGCCGGGCACGCTGCGCGGGAATGACGGCCAGATGCTCCGGGTTGATCTCCGGGACGACCATGGGGACGTCCGGCGTCCAGCGGTGGGCGCTGTTGTTGGAAACGACGGGGCACTCAAGCTTTGCGTAGGCCTCCTCCAGCGCCTGCAGTTCCTCCTTCGGCATTTCCACGGCGGAAAACACAAAATCGACCTGCTCTGTGATCGCGTGCATGTCGTTCAGCGCGTCGCGGACGATCATATCCTTGGCGGCGGACGGCATGGGCTCGTCAAGCGCCCAGCGGGAGCCGATGGCGTCCTCATAACGTTTGCCGGCGCTGCGGCCGCTCGCGGCAATGACGGACAGCTCAAACCAGGGGTGTGCGGCGAGCAATGTGACAAAGCGCTGCCCCACCATGCCGGTGCCGCCGATCACGCCAACTTTGTACTTTTTCATACGCGAAGTCCTCCTTCGACAAAATCTATGCACAGGCGGGGGAATATATGCCTGCAATGTAACTTGTTGTTGACAAATTGTAATCTTTTGTTTATATTATGGAGTATCTCTGATATTTACGAGAAGTATAGCAAATTCACCGCTTCAGGTCAATAAAGGGAGAAAGAATATGCAGCATAAAAAAACAAGAAGGGGCGCTGCGCTGCTTTTGGCGCTGCTGCTGTGTTTTGGAACCTGTATGGCTGGGCAGGCGTCGGCCGCAAATGTGGGCGATTTCACGGATCTGAACAGCGGCAAGTGGTATTACGACAGCGTTTCCTATGTCGTTTCCAAGGGCCTGTATAATGGCCTTACGACGACGCAGTTCGGCCCGAACGCGTCCATGAACCGCGCCATGTTCGTCACGGTGCTCGGCCGCATGGCCGGCGTTTCGCCGGATACCTGGTGCGCCGCGTCGATCAACGGAAGCGGCGTGAACTTCCGCTCCGGTCCGGGAACCGGCTACGGAACGCTCGGGTCCTTCTCCTATGGCGATACCGTCACGATCACGGGACGCTCCGGGGACTGGTACGCGGTGCGCTCCGGCTCGAAAAACGGCTATGTCAAGAGCAGCTATGTCACGCCGAAGTACAAGAATTTTTCCGATGTATCCTACGGACAGTACTATACCGGCTATGTGATCTGGGCCTACGAAAAGGGGTATGTATCCGGCACGGGGAGCACGACGTTTTCTCCGACGTCCGCGATCACGCGCGAGCAGATATGCAAAATACTGGCCGGGTATGCCTCCGGAAACGGCTACAGCATTGAAGCGACCCAGAGCGCCGTGAGCTTCAGCGACGCGTCTTCGATCCATTCCTGGGCGGCCGACGCGGTCAAGACCATGCAGCTTGGCGGCATCGTAAACGGCTACACGGACGGCAGCTTCAAGCCGACAAACAGCGCCACGCGCGCGGAAGTGGCCAGGATGCTGCACACATTCATCCTTGCGGTCGGGGCGAGCATCCCGTCCGGCGGCTCGGATTCGCCGGGCGGCGGCGGGAGTGATCCCGATGAGCCGTCCGGGACGCTGCCGGAGGCGGCCGGCCTTTCCGGCGAGACGGTGTCCATTGTCTCCAATCGTATGCGTGTGGCGCTGTATCCATCGACGGCAAAGGACTTTGACAAGCAGGTGGAAAGCGTCACGCTTGAAAATCTCAGCGGCTCCGGGTTTGAATACGGGACGATGGCCTCAGACCGTAGCTTCGTCCGGGAAGGGGAGCTGGACGCCGGGACGATCGTGATCACGACCGACGGCAGCAATTATACCGTGACCGACGGTAGCGGAAATGTGATCGTCACGCGAAGCGGCGACGCGCTTGCCGTTCATCCGCTCGGCGACCATCCGCTGACGCGGGTAAACGGCGGCTACGATTACCACGGCGACTTCAACTGCCTCAATTCCTACCGGGACAGCGCGAAGATCACGCTTGTCAATTATGTCGGTATGGAGGATTACGTCAAAGGCGTTCTTCCGTTTGAATTTTCGACCTCATGGCCGGCGGAGACGCTCAAGGCGGCGGCCATAGCCGTGCGCAGCTACGCCATGGCCTACACCAGAAGCAGCGCCTACAGCGGCTTCGGGTTCGATCTGGTCAGCGGCTCGAACTGTCAGGTCTACTACGGCCGCAAAAACGCCGGCGACGGCGCCTATTCCGCGACGGACGCCGCGGCGGAGGCGACAGCCAATATGTACCTTACATACGACGGGGCGATATGCTACTGTATGTATTCGTCCTCCAACGGCGGCTCGACGAAGGCCGGAAACTACGCCTACCTGACGGCAAAGGATGACCCCTATGACCGCGAGACGAGCGGCGGCTATCCTGGACACCGCATCGGCATGAGCCAGTACGGCGCCTACGCCATGGCCAAAAATCACGGCTACAACTATCTGGACATTCTCGGATTCTACTATACCGGCACGACCGTCAAATACGGAGCTTGATTTGAAAACATCGGATTTTATGTATGAGCTGCCCGAGGAGCTGATCGCGCAGACGCCGATCGAAAGGCGCGACGCCTCGCGGCTCATGGTACTGGACAAAAACAGCGGCGAGATCGAACATCGCCATTTCTACGATCTGCCGGATTATCTGCACCCGGGCGACTGCCTGGTGCTCAACGACAGCCGCGTCATTCCGGCGCGGCTGTTCGGGACGCGTCCCAGCGGCGGCGTGACCGAGGTGGTCCTGCTGCGCGACCTGGGAGAAAAGCGTTGGGAGTGCCTTTGCCGGCCGGGGAAGAAAATGCGCGTCGGCAGCACGGTCCGCTTTGGAGACGGAGAACTCAGCGCCGTGGTGGAGGATGTGCGGGAGGACGGAAACCGCGTTCTCCGTTTTGAATACGAGGGTATATTCCTTGAAATACTCGACCGGCTGGGGCAGATGCCGCTGCCTCCTTATATCAAGGTACAGCTGGAGGACCGGGAACGGTATCAGACGGTGTATTCCCGCGAGCCGGGCAGCGCGGCGGCTCCGACAGCGGGGCTGCATTTTACGCAGGAGCTGCTGGAGAGGATACGCGCCATGGGCGTCAAGATATGCTTCGTTACGCTTCATGTCGGGCTCGGAACGTTCCGCCCTGTGAAGGCGGAAAATATCGAGGACCACGATATGCACTCGGAATACTGCACCATCGGCGCCGAAACGGCGGCGGCCATCAACGAGACAAGGGCGAACGGCGGCCGCGTGATCGCGGTCGGCACGACCAGCTGCCGCACGCTGGAGAGCTTCGCGGATGAGAACGGGCACATGGAGGCGTCGTCCGGCTGGACGAGCATCTTTATTTATCCGGGGTATCGCTTCAAGTGCATCGACGCACTGGTGACAAACTTTCACCTTCCCGGCTCGACGCTGGTTATGCTTGTTTCCGCGCTCGCCGGACGCGGAAACATTCTTCACGCCTACGAGACGGCCGTGCAGGAAAAATATCGGTTCTTTTCCTTTGGCGATGCCATGTTCATTCATTAAAAACAGGAGTTATTATGTTTAAGCTGCTGAAAAAAGAGGCGAACGCCCGCCGCGGCGAGTTTACGACGCCGCACGGAACGGTTCAGACGCCGGCTTTCATGAACGTCGGGACGGCCGCCGCGATCAAGGGCGGGCTGTCGGCGGCGGATCTGAAAGACATAGGCTGTCAGGTGGAGCTTTCCAACACTTATCATCTGTTTGTCCGTCCCGGCGACGAGCTGATCAAGAGTCTGGGCGGCCTGCACAAGTTCATGACCTGGGACGGCCCGATCCTGACGGACAGCGGTGGGTTCCAGGTGTTTTCTCTGACCAGCCTGCGCCAGATCAAGGAAGAAGGCGTTCATTTCCACTCGCATGTGGACGGGCGCAAGCTTTTTATCGGCCCGGAGCAGAGCATGCGCATTCAGGCGAATCTGGGAAGCGATGTGGCCATGGCCTTTGATGAATGTGTAAAGATACCGTCGCCGCGCGATTATTTTGAACAGTCCTGCGACCGGACCTATCGCTGGCTCGTTCGCTGCAAAGAGGCGCTGGCGCAGTACAACGCGGAGCCGGACGCCGTCAACCCCGGCCAGATGCTGTTCGGTATCAACCAGGGCGGCGTATATCACGATCTGCGTATCCGCCACATGAAGCAGATCGCCGAACTGGATCTTCCCGGCTACGCCATCGGGGGCCTTGCCGTGGGGGAGACGGCACAGGAGATGTACGATACCATCGAGGCAGTCGAGCCGTATATGCCGGCGGACAGGCCGCGCTACCTGATGGGCGTCGGAACGCCGGGCAACATCATTGAGGGCGTGTGGCGCGGCGTGGATCTGTTCGACTGTGTTATGCCGGCGCGGAACGGACGCCACGGGCACCTGTTCACCAAAGGCGGCATACTCAATATAAAAAACGAGAAGTACATGCGGGATGAACTTCCCGTCGATCCGGCGTGCGGCTGTCCGGTTTGCAGACGGTATACGCGCGCGTACATACGCCACCTGTTTACGGCGAAGGAAGCGCTGGGGCTGCGGCTGGCCGTGATGCACAATCTGTGGTTCTACAACAATCTGTTGGCGGAGATACGCCAGGCGCTGGAGGAGGGGAGCTTTGCTTCCTACCGCGCAAAATACGCGGAAATCCTTGACACAAGAATATAAGTTTTTTATAATGAAACGGATAAACATTTGGAGGTAATTCTGCATGAAACTTGCCCGTATTATGAAGGTTCTGTCGCTCGTCGTTCTGGCGGCGCTGGCAATCGGCTGCCTGGCCGGCTGCGCTGCGACCGGCACGACGACGACCGGCACGGCGGACGGAAGCGCGGCCGGCGGCGGAATGAGCATGATCGTCATTCTGGTCGTCATGATCGTCGTTTTCTATTTCTTCCTCATCCGCCCGGAAAACAAGAAAAAGAAACAGCTTGAACAGATGCGCAGCCAGCTCGCCGTGGGCGACGACGTTACCACGATCGGCGGCATCGTCGGCAAGATCGTTGCGGTGAAGGACGACTTCATCGTCTTTGAGACCAGTGAGGACCGTGTCCGCATCCAGGTCGCCAAGTGGGCCATTTCTACCACGGGCAAGGCGAAAACCGAGGAGCAGGCCAACACGCCTTCCAAGGACTGAGTTTGTCCGCATAATACAGCCCCCTGCGGCATAGGCTTTACCAGCCTAGTTCCGCAGGGGGTATTTTTATGTCTTTTCTCAAGCGCAAGAGCATGGCGGTCGGCGTGCTGCTCGCACTCGCGGCGGAGATCATTCTGCTGCTGCTTTTTCTGCTTCTGTGTGCGTGGATGATACAGCGCGAGCTTCTGCCGCAGAAATATATGAATTTATACATCATATTGTGTGTATTTTTATCCGTATTCCCCGCGTGCGCCACAATATCTGGTGTGCGGGGGAGGGGATACCTCCCATTCAGCCTTTCATGCGCCGGTTCACTGTGCGCGCTTCTGCTTGTGACAGCCGCTTCGGCAAAGGGCCTGGAGCCTTACGGAATCTGGACTTTGCGGGCTTTTGGAGCAGCTTTTTTGGGCGCTTCGGCAGCGGCTTTTTTGCAGATTCGCCGCCATGGGGGAGGCAGAAGGCGGAGAAAAAGGAAATAACACAAGATGTAATCAATTGGAATGGTTTACATAATTATGAGATGATAACCTATATATAGAGAATAATACGATTTGTAGACACAATATATTGTCAAAAAGTCAGAGTTTTCAATGCTCTGACTTTTTTCGGTTTACAAGGTTAACATAATATTGTTAACATAATATACCGTCATAATTAACAAAAATCGACTTTTTCGCAAAATTGCCTTGATTACTTTCTGGTTTTGTATTATATTGTGTTCACAGAGCATTATGTAAATGAATAATTATTGAGGAGGAGCAAATTGTGACAAACGAGGTTTGCTTCGAAAAATACGAGCGTTACCTGACCGATGAGAAAAAGGCGTCCAAAAACACGCTGAGCTCTTATCTGCGGGATGTGCGGCAGCTCGGCGAATATCTGTCGGGTCATCAGGGCGTTGATTATGTCACCGCCACGGACGACGATCTGTGCGACTATATCGCCCACCTGCGCGCGGCCGGCAAATCGGTAGCCACGGTTTCCCGTAATATTGCTTCCTCCAAGAATTTTTACTCTTATCTGCTCACGCATGGCTACTGCGACCACAATCCGACCGGGAGGCTTGTGCCGGACAAGGCTGCGCAGAAGCTGCCGCAGGTCATGACGGCCAAGGAGGTCGAGCTGCTGCTGGAGCAGCCCGAGTGCACGGACCGGAAGGGTTATCGTGATCACGCCATGCTGGAGCTGCTTTATGCCACCGGCATCCGGGTCAGCGAGCTGATCAATCTTGACGTGACGGACGTGAACGTTTCTGCCGGGATCATCAACTGCCGCGGACGGGACAAGGTACGCTCCATTCCTCTTTATTCCGGTGCTGTCAAGGCTCTGAAGGAGTACATCGACTTCATTCGTCCGAACATGATCTCCACGCCAAGCGAGCGCAGCCTTTTTGTCAACATCTCCGGCGAGCGCATGAGCCGCCAGGGCTTCTGGAAGATCATCAAGCACTATCAGCAGAAGGCAGGCATCGAAAAGGACATCACGCCGCACACGCTGCGCCACAGCTTTGCCACGCATCTGCTGGAAAACGGCGCCGATCTTCACTCCATTCAGGAAATGCTCGGCCACTCTGATATCAGCTCCACGCAGATCTATTCCCAGCTCGTGAAAAAACAGCTCAAGGACGTCTATAACAAGGCGCATCCCAGAGCGTGATATTGTGCGGAAAAGCTCTGCCGATTGTTGTCGGCAGAGCTTTTTTGTGCTATAATACTTTTTATGAGAATTCTGGGCATTGACCCCGGTGTCGCAACGGTCGGCTTTGGGGTCGTGGATGTGGAAAAAGGGAAAAATGCGTATGTAGCCTGCGGAGTCATATCCACGCCGGCCGGGCTGAGTCTGTCCATGCGTCTGGACATGATCTATAACGACCTCAATGAGCTTATCGCCACGTTTTCGCCGGATGCGATCAGCGTGGAGGAGCTTTTTTTCACCAACAACATTACGACCGGCATTTCCGTGGCTCACGGGCGGGGCGTGATCCTGCTGGCGGCATACCGCAGCGGCATACCGACGTTTGAATATACGCCGATGCAGGTCAAGCAGGCGGTCGTTGGTTATGGCAAAGCGGAGAAGCGGCAGGTCATATTTATGGTTCAGCGTATGCTCGGCATGAAAACGCCGCCGAAGCCGGACGACGCGGCCGATGCGCTGGCTCTGGCGATCTGTCACGCGCGCAGCATGACCTCGAAACTGACGACCGAAGGGGGAGCCAATCCATGTTTTACTATATAGACGGAACGGTTTCGATGCTGGAGCCGAATCTGGCCGTGATCGACTGCGGCGGCGTGGGCTACGCGCTCAACGCTTCGCATAACACCGTCGGCCATCTGCAGCCCGGAAAAAGGGCCAGACTCTATACATACCTTCAGGTCAAGGAGGAGATATTTGAGCTTTACGGCTTTTATTCCCTGGCCGAGAAGCGCTGCTTTGAAATGCTGATTTCCGTATCCGGCGTGGGGCCGAAGGCGGCGTTGTCTGTGCTCTCCTCGAATACGCCGGAGGGCGTCGCTATGGCGATCCTGTCCGGCAACGAAAAAGCCCTTACGGCGGCGCAGGGCGTTGGAAAACGCATTGCGCAGCGTGTGATTCTGGAGCTGAAGGACAAGCTGCAGAAGGAGGCGCAGACGCTGGAGATGCCGGCGCTTGCGTCGGAGGGACCGGCGGCAGTTGTCGGGCAGTCCAAAATGACGGATGCGGCCTCCGCACTGGCGGTGCTTGGCTATGGTCCGTCGGAGATCGCGGCGGCTCTCAAGGGACTGGACGCGGAGCACATGGCGCTGGAGGATATGATCCGCGCGGCGCTGAAGAATATGATGAAGTAAGGAGGGGCGGACATGAGCATCAGTTTTTCCGGCGACACCGACCCGCAGGTCATTACAACCGCGTCCGTTCTTCCGGAGGACACAGCGGAGAATTCGCTCCGCCCGAAAACGATACGGGAATACATTGGCCAGGAAAAGGCGAAAGGAAACCTGTCGGTTTTTATCCAGGCGGCCAAAATGCGCGGAGAGCCGCTTGACCATGTGCTTTTGCACGGCCCTCCGGGGCTTGGAAAAACCACGCTTGCCGGCGTGATCGCCAACGAGATGGGCGTTAACATGCGCATCACCTCCGGGCCGGCCATCGAAAAGCCGGGCGATCTGGCGGCGCTGCTGACCAATCTGCAGGAAAACGACATTCTTTTTGTCGATGAGATACACCGTCTCAACCGCTCCGTCGAGGAGATACTCTATCCTGCGATGGAGGACTATGCCATCGATATCATCATCGGCAAGGGGCCGTCGGCCAACTCCATCCGGCTGGATCTGCCGCATTTCACCCTCATCGGTGCGACGACCCGCTCCGGCCAGCTCACGGCGCCGCTGCGGGATCGCTTTGGGGTCGTTCTGCGGCTGGAGCTGTATTCGGAGGATGAGCTTCGCCGCATCATCGAGCGAAGCGCCGATATTCTCGGCGTCCGGATCGAACGCGGAGGCGCGCAGGAGCTCGCGGCGCGCAGCCGCGGTACGCCCCGCATTGCAAACCGGCTGCTTCGCCGCGTCCGCGACTTTGCGCAGGTCCATGGCGGCGGCGTGATCACCCGCTCGATCACGGACGAGGCGCTTGAGCGCCTGGAGATCGACCGTGTCGGACTGGACGAGGTCGACCGCCGTATGCTGCGCAGCATCATCGAGTTTTATAACGGCGGGCCGGTGGGGCTTGAAACGCTGGCGGCGACGATCAACGAAGAGGCCGTAACGCTTGAAGATGTGTATGAGCCGTATCTGCTGCAAAAGGGCTTTTTGACCCGCACACCGCGGGGCCGCTGCGCCACAAAGCGGGCCTACGAGCATCTTGGCATCGAATTTCTGGGGCAGCAGGAGCTGTCGATATAAAATTTACGTTTTTTGAGGCCAAATATCCATGTTTTTGTAACTTTTTTTCTTGACTTTGTACAGAATTGATATATATTTATATTATGCCTTTGGCATATGCTCACTTGCGGTGTACCTATGAAGGATTATGCAAAAACAACGGACGAACAGCTTCAAATTCTGGTTGCCGGCGGCAACCATGAAGCGGAGGCCGCGTTGGCGGAGCGATATGTCCGCCTTGTCCGCGTGTGTGCCCGGCCGCACTTCCTCACCGGCGGCGACAGCGAGGATCTTATCCAGGAGGGTATGATCGGACTGCTGTCCGCGATGCGGATGTATGACGGGGAAAAGGGCGCCTCCTTCCGAGCGTTTGCCGAGATCTGCATCCGCAATCGGATCGCTTCAGCGCTCCGCAGCGCAGCAAGAAAAAAGCATGAGCCGCTCAACAGCGGCCTTTCCCTTGAAGATGTCCTCTCAGATGAGTCCCTTTCCCTAGGAAATCAGGCTTTCCAGCGTGTCCCCGAGGAGCAGGTTCTGGCCAGAGAGAGCGCACAAGAGTTCAATTCCACCTATTGGCGGTGTTTGTCAAAATTTGAAGCGCAGGTTCTGCGGGCTTATCTGCGTGGCTATTCCTATCTGGAAATAGCCGCAGAAGTCGGTCGTGACCCGAAAGCAGTTGACAACGCCGTCCAGCGCATCCGGCGCAAGCTGGCAAAGCATCCCTGCGGCGAAAGCAGCAAAAGCTGATCGCATAAATGCCCGAACGGGACAAATTTCAAAAGAGAGGATCCAAAATGTACGAAGACAAGACCCTGGTGTGCAAAGAATGTGGCCAGGAATTCGTGTTCACCGCCGGTGAGCAGGAGTTCTATGCCGAGCGCGGCTTCCAGAACGAGCCCCAGCGCTGCAAGGCCTGCCGTGATGCCCGCAAGAACGTGGCCCGCGGCCCCCGTGAGTATTTCACGGCTACCTGCGCTGCCTGCGGCGGCGAGGCGCGCGTGCCCTTCGAGCCGAAGAGCGATCGCCCCGTGTACTGCAGCGAGTGCTTCGCGAAGATTCGCAACGGCGAAATGCAGGGCTGAATCCTTCAAAAGAAATAAGAGAGGCGAAAACCGCCTCTCTTATTTTTTGTGCTATTGAAAATTAAGCGCATATCGGGTATAATAAACGCGAACGATTTAATTTTGGAGGATATAGAAATGTACCAGGTCACCAAAGACACCATCGTCTATGATATCATGGTCAACGCTCCGGCGACACAGCCGCTGTTTGAGCGCATCGGTATGCACTGCCTCGGCTGCGCCTACGCCACCGGCGAGAGCATTGAGGCTGCCTGCGCGGCGCACGGCGTCGAGGTCGATCCCTTTGTGAAGGAAGTCAACGACTTCATCGCGAGCCATCAGTAAAGCGAAAAGGGAAGGCGGGGGCGGCGCTCCCGCCGTTTTTTTGTTATGGTCAAACTATCAAAACGACTGTCGGCCGTGGCCTCCTTTATCCCGGCCGGCGCGGCTGTGATCGACGTCGGAACGGATCACGGCCTGCTCCCGGTTTATCTGGCGCAGAACGGCCTGTCCCGGCGTATTGTAGCCAGCGACATCCATTCCGGTCCGCTGCGAAGCGCCGAGGAGCTTGTCCGGCAGACGGAGACAGAAGATCAGATCGAGCTTTTTGTCCGCGACGGCTTGGACGGCTTTTCCCGCCGGGACGCCGACTGCATCGTGATCGCCGGCATGGGGGGCGAGAATATGGCTGCCATTCTGGCGGCTGCGCCGTGGACAAAAGACGGTGTGACGCTTGTGCTTCAGCCGCAGTCCAGGGCGGCAGTCCTGCGCGGCTGGCTTTCGGAAAACGGCTATGAGATCACAGCAGAGCGCCTCGTGGAGGATGCGGGACGGATATACCCGATCCTGACGGCGAAGGGCGGCGCCGGCGCGCCGTATACGCTTGCAGAGCTGCATCTGGGCCGGTGGGAGCAGATATCGGCCGACCCGCTTCTGGAGCGCTATGCGGATGCGCTTTTGCGGCGGCAGGAAAAGGCGGAGGACTATGATAAGCAGGCGGCGGCGCTTTGCGGGGCGCTGCGCCAATGGAAGGAGAGAATCGCGCAATGATGACAGTATCGGACGTTCTGCTGGCGCTGGAGGAGAAAGCGCCCTGCGGGCTGAAGCTTGATTTTGACAATGTTGGCCATCTTGTCGGCCATGGGGACGCGTCGGTGACGCGCGTGATGACGGCGCTGGATATCACGGACGATGTGATCGCGGAGGCGGCGGAATGGGGCGCAGAGCTGATCGTGAGCCACCATCCGCTTATTTTCAGCCCGGTCAAAAGCGTCACGGACGCCTCGTGGGTCGGCCGGCGTATTCTGGCTCTGGCTGAAAGCCATATGGCCGCTGTCTGTATGCATACGAATCTGGACGCGGCACAGGGCGGCGTGAACGACGCGCTGATGGCGGCGCTCGGCGGAGCCGTCACGGAAACCCTCGATCCGATCAGCGGCATCGGCCGCATCGGAATGCTTCCGGCGCCGATGGGTTTTTCGGATTTTCTGGCCCATACGAAAAAAGCTCTTTGCGCCAACGGCCTGCGCTATCACGACGCGCACCGGACGGTTCAGCATATTGCCTGCTGCGGCGGAAGCGGCGGCGGGGAGATCGCGCTGGCGTTTGAGGCAGGATGCGATACCTATGTGACGGCGGATGTGAAATACGATCAGTTCCTGGAGGCGAAGAATCTTGGGATCAATCTGATCGACGCGGATCATTTCTGCACGGAAAACGTGGTGGTCCCGGTGCTGGCCCGGTGGCTGCGCGAGGCGTTTCCCGCTCTGGAGGTGCGTCAGTCCCAAAACCATGGGCAGACGGTTTGTTTCTACTGACAGCCCGGCCACATAAAAAGTCATAAACAAGCCCCCCGCGGCGTAAGTTTTACCAAAACACGCCATGGGGGGATTTTTTGTGGATAGGATCTATGAGGATATATCCCGCAGAACGGACGGCGACATCTATATCGGCGTCGTCGGGCCGGTGCGGACGGGCAAATCGACCTTTATCAAGCGCTTCATGGAGCTCATGGTCATTCCGGGGATTGATAACGTCTACCGGCGGGAGCGTGCGCGCGACGAGCTGCCTCAGTCCGGCTCCGGCCGGACCGTTATGACGGCAGAGCCGAAATTTGTCCCGGAGGAAGCGGTGGACGTCGTCTTTGAAGGCTCTGCCAGCGCCTCAGTGCGGCTGATCGACTGCGTTGGGTACATGATCCCGGACGCCGAAGGCGTCACGGAAAACGGCGCGGAGCGGATGGTGACGACACCGTGGTTTGAAGGCGAGGTTCCCATGACAAAGGCGGCCGAGGTCGGAACGCGGAAGGTGATCGCCGAACACGCGACCATCGGACTGGTCGTGACGACGGACGGCAGCATTGCGGATATCCCGCGCCAGAGCTATGTCGAGGCGGAGGAACGGGCCGTCAGCGAGCTGCGGGCCATCGGAAAGCCGTTCGTTGTGCTTCTCAACGCGGCGGAGCCGTCCGGGGAGGAGTGCCGGGAGCTTGCCGAAAGTCTGGAAGAAAAATACGGCGTCCCATGCATCGCCGTCAGCTGCATGACGATGACGGAGACGGATATCCATCGGATCATGAAGGGGCTTTTGTATCAGTTCCCGATGCGCGAGCTGTCGCTTTGGCTCCCGTCGTGGGTGGAGGCTCTCCCGGCGGACAACGAGCTGAAGCATTCGCTGTATGCCGCGGTTCTGGAATCGGCACAGCAGACGTCCACGCTGCACGACTGCGACCGTATGCTGACGCGGCTGTGCCAGACGGAGAACGTGACATCAGCCCGGATGAGCGCCGTGGATGCCGGGACCGGCACGGCTGTGGCCGTTCTGGAGCTGTCGCGCGAATTGTATTACCGGACGATATCCGAACAGTCCGGCTTTTCGATCGACGATGACGGCGATCTGATGGATCTGCTGCGCTCGCTCAAGACCGTCAAGGCGGAGTATGATAATGTACACGCGGCGATCGAGCAGGCGAACGAAACGGGGTACGGCCTCGTTATGCCGACGCCTCAGCAGATGGTGCTCCACGAACCGCAGATCGTCAGCCGCAGCGGCCACTACAGCGTCAAGCTCAAGGCGGCGGCGCCCGCGCTTCATATCATCCGGACGGACGTTGAAACAGAGGTCTCGCCGGCGGTCGGCGGAGAAAAAGCGTCGGAGGAGATTCTGGGCTTTTTGCTGCAGGGCTTCGACGGCGATGTGACAAAGATATGGGATTCCAACATATTTGGAAAGTCGCTGTATGATATCGCGGAGGAAGGGCTGACGACCAAGCTGCGACGTATGCCGCCGAACGTGCGCAACCGCCTGCGCATTACCATGCAGCGCGTTGTCAACGACGGAGCCTACGGGCTGATCTGCATTATTATATAGTTGCAATTGCATCCGGCGCGGATTATAATTTCGGAGTATACTAAGGAGGCGATATCATGAAAAAGCTGTCGCAGATCGCGATGAATATCCAGCCGTCCGCCACGCTGGCCGTGGACACGAAGGCCAAGGCGCTTCGGGCGGAGGGGAAGGATGTACTGAATTTTGGAATCGGCGAGCCGGATTTCGATACGCCGGAGGCGATCAAGACCGTTGGCATGGAGGCCATACGGGACGGAAAGACAAAATACACGCCCGCGGCCGGAACGGTCGATGTGCGCAGAGCGGCGGCCTTTCGTTTGAAGAAGGACTGCGGTCTGGACTATGACTATACGCAGATCGTGATCGCGAGCGGTGCAAAGCATGTGATCTTTGTGGCGCTGCAGGTGCTGGTCGAGCCGGGGGATGAAGTGATCCTGCCCTCGCCCTATTGGGTCAGCTATCTGGAGATGATCCGCATGGCCGGCGGCGTGCCGGTCGTGATCAAAGCCCCGGAAAGCCAGGGCTTCAAGATCACGGCGGAACAGCTGGAGGCGGCGGTCACGCCGCGGACGAAGCTGCTCATTCTCAACAGCCCGTCCAATCCGACCGGCATGGTCTACACCCGCGAGGAGCTGTCCCGGCTGGCCGGGGTGTGCCGCCGCCATGATCTGTACGTTGTCTCTGACGAGATATATAACCGGCTGGTTTACGACGGAACGGTCTTCACCAGCTTCGCGTCGCTCAGCGACGACGCCAGGGAGCGGACGGTCGTGGTCAACGGCGCGTCCAAGACCTATGCCATGACCGGCTGGCGCATCGGCTATTCGGCCTCCAACGCGGAGATCGCCAAGCGCATGAGCAGCTATCTGTCCCATTCCACCGGCGCGCCGGCGACCATGTGCCAGTGTGCCGCAGCGGAGGCGTTTCTGGGCCACGACGACACGGTGGAGGAGATGCGCCGGGCGTTTGAGCAGCGCCGCCGGTATCTGATCGGGCGCATTGCCGCCATGGACGGCGTGAGCTGTCTGGAGCCGCAGGGCGCGTTTTATGTGATGCTCAATATTGAAAAGCTGATCGGACGGACGCTGGGCGGGCGCGTCATCCGGGACGACGCCGATTTCTGTGAGGCGTTTCTGGAAAAAAGCTTTGTGGCGCTCACGCCGGGCAAAGCCTTTGGGATCGCCAATTTTGCCCGCTGGAGCTACGCGGCTTCCATGGAGAACATTGAGCGGGGCTGCGACCGGCTTGAGGCTTTTTTAAAAACATAAAATCATAGATGTACGGCCCGCCTCATATATGTTAAAATGAGGTGGGCCGCATGATGTCAAACGCAAGGAAACTGTATTATATTGCGCCGGCGCTTGCCGTGCTGGTGGCTTTGATCCTGCTGGTAAAGCCGTCGGTGCTGCCGGCTGCGTCCGAAAACGCAGCGGCGCCGGTCCTTATCATCGACGCGGGACACGGCGGGGCCGACGGCGGCGCCGTAGCGTCGGACGGGACGCAGGAGGCGGATATCAATCTGGACATTGCGCTGCGTCTGCAGGCGATCGCCGTGCTGTGCGGTACGGAAACGCGGATGACGCGGGAGAGCGGGGATATTGATTACCCGCCGGAGGCGGATACCGTATCGCGCATGAAGGTGGCCGATCAGCACGCGCGCCTTGCGCTGATCCGGGAGACGCCCGGCGCGCTGCTTCTGAGCATACATCAGAACTTCTTTTCCGCGTCGCGTCCAAGCGGGCCGCAGGTGTTTTACGGCGCTGTGCCCGGCGGCGACGAGCTTGCTGCGATCCTGCAGGCAAACCTCACCGCGCAGCTTGCCCCGCAGAACCGTCGTATGGCGGCACGGATGTCGGAGGATATATATCTGATGAAAAACGCCGGCTGCCGTGCCGTGCTGGTCGAATGCGGCTTTTTGTCCAATCCCGGCGAACTTGCACAGCTCAAAACCGAGCATTACCGTCTCCAGCTCGCGGCGGTCCTGTTCGGCTCGTATCTGCAATACACAAGAGGTGTCGTGACATGAAAGAAAAAACGGTTTTTTACTGTTCGTCGTGCGGGAATGAAACGGCGCGCTGGCAGGGACAGTGTCCGGCCTGCGGCGCCTGGAACACATTGGTGGAGGCTCCGGCGGCGAAAAAAACAGCGGCCGTGAAAACGGCGCCGGTGCTGCGGCAGACGCCGAAGCGCCTGCGCGAACTGGACGGCCACGATGAGCTCCGCTTTTCCACCGGTATCGGCGAGCTTGACCGCGTGCTTGGCGGAGGAGCCGTGCGGGGGAGCATCGTTCTGTTCGGCGGTTCACCGGGCATCGGGAAGTCCACGCTGCTGCTGCAGGTGTGCGGCAACGTCGGCGCGGAGGAGAAGATCCTGTATGTCACGGGCGAGGAATCGGAGCGTCAGCTCAAAATGCGCGCCGAGCGGCTGCATGTGGCCAGAGATGAGATCTATGTGCTGGCCGGCACGGATATAAACGACGTGATCGCCGCCATCGGCCAGCTCGACCCGGATCTTGTTATCATCGACTCCATTCAGACGGTCTACGACCCGGAGCTTTCGACGGCTCCGGGCAGCGTCGGTCAGGTAAAGGCCTGCGCCATGGAGATCATGCGGCTTGCAAAGGCGAACGACTTTACGGCGTTTGTCGTCGGTCATGTGAACAAGGAGGGGGCCATTGCCGGGCCGAAGGTGCTGGAGCATATGGTGGACTGCGTTCTGCAGCTGTCCGGCGACGGAAACTACAGCTATCGCATTCTCCGCGCGGAAAAAAACCGCTTTGGCTCGACCAACGAGATCGGCGTTTTTGAGATGCAGCGGCAGGGACTGTGCGAAGTGCCGAACCCGTCGGAAATGATGCTGTCCGGACGGCCGCAGAACAGTCCCGGGACCTGCGTTACCTGCGTCATGGAGGGTTCGCGCCCAATCCTTGCGGAGATTCAGGCGCTGGCCACGCCGACCGGTTTTGCCGCCGGCCGCCGCAATGCCAACGGCTTTGATTACAACCGCATGGCGCTTTTGCTGGCGGTTCTGGAAAAACGCGCCGGCATGGCGTTTTCCGCCTGCGACGCGTATCTGAACGTTATCGGCGGGCTTGACCTGGACGAGCCGGCCGCCGATCTGGCAAGCTGTCTCGCGCTTGCGTCCAGCTTCCGCGACCGTCCGGTCCCGGATACGATGGCTGCCGTCGGGGAAGTGGGGCTTACCGGGGAGATACGGAGCGTGCAGGGGCTCGACCAGCGCCTGGCGGAGATCGCGCGCCTGGGCTTCCGGAGCTGTGTTGTCCCGGCGCAGATAAGAGGCGAGTTCAAAGCGCCGAAGAGGCTGGAGCTTGTGCGCGTGAAAACGCTTCGTGAGGCGATCGACGCCATACTGGCATGATCGTGGCCGCAGGGGAGAGATACCGTCCGCTTCTTGCGCGCGGGCTGGAAAGATGCGGCCTTGAGGCGCTCTGGATGCCGGATAACCCGCTGATCAATCCGCGTCTTAGCGGTCACGCGGATCTGAGCATGGCGCGGTGTGGAAAGACCATTGTTGTGTCCAAGGGGCAGGATGGCTCATTTGTGAATTTATTAACGAATAGAGGGTATTCCGTTGTCCGTGCCGAGGGCTGCGAAGGAAGCCGATACCCGCAGGATGCCGGACTGTGCGTGCTGGACACGGGAGCTTTTCTCATATGCAATCCCGTCACGGCGGACCCGGCCGCGCTGCGGCTGTTTTCCGCCCGGACGCTTGTCGCTGTGGCTCAGGGCTATACGCGCTGCGCTGCGGCGCCTGTAAACGATGATTCCATTATTACGGCGGATGCCGGCGTCTCCAGAGCCGCGAAACGCGCCGGTCTGGCCGTGTTGGACATAACGCCGGGCGCGGTGCGTCTGGAAGGATTCAACGAAGGCTTTATCGGCGGCGCGAGCTTTCGGATCGGTGCGGACACGCTCGCGTTTACCGGCTCGCTCGACGGACATCCCGACCGGGCTCGCATTCTCGATTTCCTGCGCAGCAGGCAGGTTCGCCCGCTGTTTCTGACGGATGGGCCTCTTATAGACATCGGCGGCGCATTTGCCCTCCCCTAAATTCGGCATAATATTAATTATGCCGAATTTTTAGTGTATTTGCCGGTGGACAAGCGGCTTCTTCTCTGCTATGATGGTCGGGTAATTTGGGAGGCGGTTTATGGACTATCATAAGGAAGCGCCGGCAGTCATCCGTGATTTTCTGGTCTATCACGAGACGATCAAAGGCCAAGCCAGGGCGACGGTCGATTCGTATTTTCTCGATCTGCGCACGTTTGCCCGCTATATGAAGCTTGTACGCGGGCTGGTCCCACGCGGGACTGAGCTTGAGGATATCTCTATCAATGAGCTTGATCTGGATTTCTTTGCGTCGGTCACCCTGTCGGAGGTCTACGATTTTATGGCCTACCTCTCGCGTGACCGCGCCCTGTCCGCGGCCAGCCGCGCGCGCATGATAACCTCGATCAAGGGCCTTTACAATTACCTTACGGTCAAGACCAAGCAGCTTGCGTCCAATCCGGTGCAGGATATGGATACGCCAAAGCTGAAAAAGTCTCTTCCCCGCTATCTGACGCTGGAACAAAGTCAGCGCCTCCTGGCGGCGGTGGATGGGAAAAACCAGGAGCGCGATTACTGCATCCTCTGCCTTTTCCTCAATTGCGGTCTGCGTATTTCGGAAATGGTCGGCATGAATCTGACCGATATCCATGACGATCACATCCTGATCCGCGGCAAGGGCGGCAAGGAACGCGTCGTTTATCTCAATGAAAGCAGTTGCGAGGCCATCAACGACTGGCTTGCGGTCCGGCGCTCGATCGCGGCCATTGATAAAAACGCCATGTTTCTGTCGGCGCGGCGCCGGCGGATGAGCGTGGATGCGGTTCAGGTCATGGTGAAAAAGACGCTTGCCAAGGCCGGCATTGACCCCAGCGCCTATTCCACGCACAAGCTGCGGCATACGGCTGCGACGCTCATGCTGCAAAACGGCGTTGACGTCCGAACGCTGCAGGAGGTTCTCGGCCACGAAAGTCTGAATACGACGCAGATATACACGCACATTGCCGACTCCGAGCTGCGCACGGCGGCGCTGGCCAATCCCCTGGCGAAGTTTACACCCGAAAAAACAAAGACGGAGGAATAATACCAATGGTATTTTCCAGCATCCTTTTCCTGTTCATCTATCTGCCGGTCGTTCTGGCTGTTTACTACCTCGTGCCGGCGCGCGGCCGTAATCTGTGGCTGTTTATCGTCAATTTTGTGTTCTACGGCTGGGGCGAGCCGGTTTATATCGTGCTGATGCTGGCGTCGATCTGCATCAACTACATCAGCGGGCTTCTGATTGAGAAATACCGCGACCGGCGCCGCCGCGCTCATACGGTTCTGGTCGTCAACACGGTCGTCAATCTTGCGCTGCTGTTCTTCTTCAAATACTTTGATCTCGTGGCGCAGACGCTCAGCCAGATCCCCGGTATTTCGATCCCGACGCTGGGACTGGCTCTGCCCATCGGCATCAGCTTTTACACCTTCCAGACTATGAGCTATCCCATAGACGTTTACCGCGGCGATGCGGGCGTGCAGCGTGATTTCATCAAATTCGGTACCTTTGTCGCGCTCTTTCCGCAGCTCATTGCCGGGCCCATCGTACGATACAAGGATATAGCCGATCAGCTTGATTATCGGGAGCACTCGCTGGATAAATTCGCTTCCGGCGTGGAGCGCTTCATCGTCGGGCTGGGGAAAAAGGTGCTCATCGCCAATAACATCGGTATGCTCTGGGATGCTTACGCCAACACGCCGGCCGGCGAGCTGACCTTCGTCGGTGCGTGGCTCGGCGCACTTGCCTTTTCCATGCAGATCTATTTCGATTTTTCCGGCTATTCCGACATGGCCATCGGTCTGGGGCGCATGCTTGGCTTTGAGTTTCTGGAAAACTTCAATTACCCGTATATCTCCCGTTCGGTAACGGAATTCTGGCGTCGCTGGCATATCAGTCTCGGCAGCTGGTTCCGCGACTATGTTTATATCCCCCTCGGCGGCAACCGGCACGGTCTCGCCCGTCAGCTTGTCAACATCTTTATTGTCTGGGCGCTCACGGGCTTCTGGCATGGAGCGAACTGGACGTTCCTGTTCTGGGGCATTTATTACGCGTTCTTTCTTATTCTGGAGAAATGCTTCCTGCTCAAATGGCTTGACCGGGCGCCGAAATTCATCGGCCATGTTTACACACTGCTTGTCGCGTTTTCGGGATGGGTCATCTTTCAGCAAAGCTCCGTTTCGCAGACGCTGGTATTCTTCCGCGCCATGTATGGCTTCGGGCAGGCCGGCTTCATTGCTTCGGCGGATCTGTTTTACCTTGCCAACTTTGCCGTGCTGCTCCTGATCGCCGCGGTCGCCTGCGTCCCGCTTGGGAAAAAGCTTTATGGGAAGCTCCCGGCGAAGGCAAAGGGCGTTCTCTCCCCTCTTCTCATTTTGCTGGTTCTCGGCATCTCGACGGCCTATCTGGTCGATTCGACGTATAACCCCTTCCTGTATTTCCGGTTTTAAGGAGGGATAACAAAGATGAAGAAAAGTTATAAAATTTCTGTAATCGGCGTGTTTATTGCGTTTATAGCCGCCTTTTTTGTTCTATTTCTGGCGATGCCGGACCGGGATTTTTCCGAGCGGGAAAACCGCTATCTGACGGCGGCGCCGAAATTCAGTTTCAAGGCGCTGTTTGACGGCGGTTTCACGTCAGGCTTTGAAAGCTACACGACCGATCAGTTCCCCTTCCGAGATGCGTGGACGACCATAAAGGCGCGCTGTGAGCGTCTGTGCGGGAAAGAGGAAAACAAGGGCGTGTTTTACGGCTCGGACGGCTATCTGCTCGAGGCGTTTCATGCGCCGGCGGACGAAGAGATCGTTGAGCGCGTGGGCTATGTGAACGCTTTGGCCGCTAACGTGGATGCGCCGGTGTATTTTGCTTTGATTCCCGGCTCGGTGGAGATCGAGGCGCAGCATCTGCCTCCAAATGCGCCGACGGATTCCGAGCAGGCGGTGATCGAAACGGCCTACGCCGCCGCAGACGCAGCCTGCATCGACCTTTACAGTGCACTGGAGGCGCACAGGGACGATTACATCTTTTATCGGACGGATCATCACTGGACTAGCCTCGGCGCCTACTGGGGCTATACGGCGCTGTGCGATGCGTGGGGGCTTCCCTGCCGCGCGCTGAGCGGCTTTGTTCCGCAGACGGTCTCGGACAGCTTTTATGGAACGACCTATTCCTCCTCCGGCTTTTCCTGGGTCGAGCCGGACAGCATTGATATCTATGTCCCGGAAGACGCCGGCGTCTCGGTCGTGACCTACGCGGCGGGCGCGGCGCAGACCGGCGCACTGTACGATATGGACGCGCTGGAGCATAAGGACAAGTATTCCATGTTCCTCGGCGGGAACACGCCGCGCGTCGATGTGAGCAGCGGGCACGACGGCGAAAGGCTTCTTGTCATCCGGGACAGCTTCGCCGATTCTCTGCTCCCCTTCCTGCTGGAGGATTTTTCGGAGATAACCATGCTCGACATGCGCTATTATAAGACCTCGGTCGCGGAGCTGGCCGCGCAGGGCGGCTACGATCGGATATTGGTGCTGTACAGCGTGAACGAATTCTGTGAGGACAGCAATCTGTTCATGATGAGCTACTGACGCGGAAAGGAGCGGTTTGCGGCATGACGGCGTATATTCTGGACGCTTTCACCAAAGTGCCCTTCGGCGGAAACGCGGCCGGTGTGGTCCTTCTGGATGAGGATATGCCGGAGGCGCGTGCCATGCAGGCGGAGGCGGCGCGGATCGGACTTTCGGAAACAGCCTTTATAAGGCCGCTTCCGGATGGCTCCTTCCGTCTGCGCTACTTCACGCCGAAGGCGGAGGTGGAGCTGTGCGGCCATGCCACGGTCGCGTCGTTTCAGGCGCTGAGACAATGGGGCCTTGTGCGCTGCGGCGACGTATGCACGGCCCGGACGCTGGCTGGAGACGTTTCTGTGGACATCGGCGCGGATGGCTGTATATGGCTCGATATGGCGCCGCCAAAGGAGCTTGGCACCCTGAACGGCCGTGATACGGCGGCTCTGTACGCAATGTTCGGCCTGACGCCGGCGGATGCGGGCGCGCTGACGCCAGCCATCGTGGACACCGGGCTTCCGGATATCATGATGCCGGTGGCGGATCGGACGCGGCTGTCGGCCCTGCGGCCGGATCATGCGGCGATCTCGGCGCTCTCGGAGGCGCTGAAGGTGACGGGCGTTCACGCCTTCGCGCCGGGCGAAAGCGAAGTGACGGCCTATGTGCGCAATTTCGCGCCGCTTGTCGGCATCGACGAGGAGGCTGCGACCGGCACATCCAACGGCGCGCTGAGCTATTATCTTTACCGGCGGGGACTTTTGGAGCCCGATAAAGTCAACCTTTTCATACAGGGCGAGGACATGGGCCGCCCGTCGGAGATCCGCTCGCGCATATGCGTCGGAGAGAATGTAAAGATACGCATCGGCGGCTTTGCCGTCATGCGGCCCTGAAAGGAGTATATTGTATATGGAATCATGCTTGACGGATATGCACATTCACAGCACAGCGTCGGACGGAACGGACGGCGTGCGCGAGCTGCTGGCAAAAGTTCGGAGAACTGGCATTCGGGTATTCTCTCTGCCCGATCATGATACGATCCAAGGGAGTCTTGAGATGGAGCGCCTGGTTCCGCAAGATATGCTTTTCGTCAAGGGGATCGAGTTTTCCTGCATTACAAGGGTAGGCAAATGCCATATCCTTGGTTATGATTATGATGAAACCGCCCCGTGCTTTCAGGCCTCTTTGGAGGAAGGGCGTCGTCGGCGGAGAAGAAAACTTGATCGGCGTCTTCGATTTTTGAAGGAAACTTATGGCATTGGATTCTCGGACGGGGAGCTGCATTCCCTTTACCAGATAAACAGCGTCGGCAAGCCGCATCTTGGCAATCTCCTTGTGGCTAAGGGAGTGGCATCCAATAAAGAAGAGGCGATCGAGACTTATTTAAATCCCTGCAAAACAGAGAGTGACCGTTTGGACGCCGAGGAGGTCGTTCACGCGATTCTCTCCGCAGGAGGCGTTCCGGTATGGGCACATCCTCTTGGCGGAACGGGAGAACGCCCCCTTGGAAAAGTGGAATTTCAGAGCCAGCTCGATCTCCTTGCTGATGCGGGAGTGAAAGGACTGGAGTGCTATTACTCTATTTACACGCAAGAGCAGATCCAATTTCTGCTGGATACGGCAGAGAGAAGACGGCTTTATATAAGCGGCGGCAGCGATTATCACGGCGTCAATAAAACGGTTCAGCTGGGATGCCTGAACGCTTATGGAGCTGCAGTCACTGCGGAACGGCTCACGCTTCCGTTTCTGAAACAGCGTCAATGAAAAAGGGACTGTGTACACAGTCCCTTTTCGTATATGATTTGTGCCACTGCGAGACCGGATCAAAGCCGACGTTCGCCGTGCCCAAGCCGTCGTCCCCCTACGATTCGCTGTTGACAGCCGTCTCGCCCTGTGTTACATTGGAAACGGCGGAAGCACTTGAGCCAACTGGCGTTTCGGACGTAAGCTGCGGCTCGCTCTGCGAGATGTTCAGCACTTGGCCGTTGCTTCCGCTGTTTTTTTGAATATAGGCCGTTACAACGGCGAGCGCGCTTTGCTTGCTGTCCGGCACCGCTTCGACGACATACATTGTGCCGTCGATTTTTTTTGGAACCGAACTTGCAGCGCGCCGGTGCTGTTGACAGTCGTCGTGTTCTGTGTTACATTGGTTTCGGGCACGAGAGTGCCGTTGATTGACACTGCGGAGGACGGGCCGGATTTGCCTAGCCGGTTGCCGACCGTCGGTGTCAATTCTATTTCCGATAATTTGTGCGTTCGATAGTTGTTCACGTTTGCATACGACGCGACATCAAAGGACACAACATAGCCTTTCCCGTCGATTGTTACGGGAACCTCAAAATAATCATAGCGGACGGCCTCGCTGTTCGTCTTTCCTACCTTTCCGTACTCACCGCTGCCGACATACTGCGCATTTTGTATAACCTCCGGCAGCGCATCCAAAACGGATATTTTTTCCGTCGAAAGATTAGGGTCGCTTATGACCTTTCCCGGAACTCTTCGCCCGACATACATTGTGCCGTCGATTTTTTTGGAAGCGAACTTGCAGCGCGCCGGCGTTGTTGACAGCCGCGTACTCCTGTGTTACATTGGGAGTGGCGGGAGTGTTTGAGCGCTGGTCGTTTTGGACGTACGGCTGCGGCTCGCTTTGCGGGATGTTCAGCACTTGGCCGTTGCTTCCGCGTTTTATAGGAAACGGACACGAGAGTGTCCAACTCGACCCCGTTCGGCCCAGCCGTAATTCCGTCTTGAACGGTAACCCCGGCTCTTTGTGCTGCCGAACGGGGGTTTTCTATTCGCAGAAAGCTTCTGTTCGAGTCGATCATATCACCAGCGCAGAAGAAAACGCGGCGCTGTTTGTCGAGACATCCCTTGTCTCCACAAACTCAACGCCGCGTGAACGGATAGCACTTTGTGCTTGATTGCTTAGTAGAACGAGTCCAGAACCGACAGAAACTCCACCAAGTCCTCGCCGTCCTTGGCCGTCTGAATCGCCTCCCTCGTAAATGTCGGATACTCTTCCAGAATCCGAAGGAACGCTTCCAACTGCTCCGGTGTCAGTCCGCGAGCTATTGTCTGCGCCTGTTCCTGCATTGTCCACACCTCCCGGAGCCGCGCTTCCTCTGATACCGGTATGCCTGCCAAAGCGGGCGTGTCCGGCGGCGCTGCAGACGCTGCCGCGGTGCGGCTGCAGCTGTAGAGGAAAAACGGCATCGTGATCTCAATGAAAATGGAGAGAAGCAAATAGCATACCGCGTTTTGCGGGCGGCAGGAACGGTACACACGGTACAGACAGATATAAAACAGGACGTTCACAGCCGCGGCGGCAGCCAAAGTGGAACAGACGAGGATCCGGGAAAGCGTCGTGTTATCCGTGGCCGGACGAACGATTTCTCCATAGCTGGAAATGAGTTCGGTCATATTCCCGAAGAAATATGACAGGACCGCCAGCGAAAGGCTGAGCAGGAGCAGTCCGGAGACCCACCAGCGCATATTCGAGCGTTTGCCGCTCGAGCGGAAGCGGCACTGATCGCCAAGCGCGCACAAAAGCCACAGGTTTGCCAGCGGGACCCACGCCAACCAGCAGGCGCGTATCCCGCGGCGCTTTCCAAGCGCGTGAAGCGCAAGGCCCCTCAGAATATAGCATGCCGCGGAAAGTGCCAGTATAAAGAGAAGAAACACAAGGTACAAAGCAGCTGCGATCAGCAGCGTCTTTGCGTTTTCTTCCATAAAGCTCGTCTCCCTTATTCGTCCGGCGTCTGCGGAATGACCGGCTCGCGGATGCGGAACGCCCGCAGGCTGTTGAGCACCGCCAGCAGCGCCACGCCGACGTCGGCAAATACGGCCAGCCACAGCGGGCACGCGCCGAAAACATCCAGTATCAGAATAATGAGCTTGAAGGCCAGAGCAAAGCCGATGTTCTGCCAGACGATGGAGCGTGTATGACGCGCCGCCTCAATGGCCGTTATGACCTTGGAAGGCGAGTCATCCATGATAACGACGTCCGCCGCCTGGATCGCAGCGTCGGAATCGGCGCCGCGCAGCGCCACGCCGATATCGGCGGCTTCAAGACAGGCTTTGTCGCGCTCCGGGTCGCCCACGAACAGAAGCGTTCCCTTCCGGCAGCGCGTTTCCATATCGCGCACGACCGCGACCTTGTCCGAAAGACCGCAGCCGGCATAATAACGGCCGATGCCGATCTGGCGGGCAAATATCTCTGTTGCGGCGGGGCTGTCCTCCGTCAGAAGGGCCAGCTCCTTGTTGCTGTCCCATCGCAGGACGGTGATGGTTCCCTGTGCGTCGGGCTTTGCGGCGGAGGAAAACTGCATGCGGCCGGTATAGCGGCCGTCGATGCCCAGATACACGGCGTCCTCGCCGCTTATATCCTCGCCGGGGTCTATATTATGCGCGCACACGAATTCGGCGCTTCCCAGAACGATGGATACGCCGTTGACGACCACGGTGATCCCCTGCCCCGCCGTCTCCTCAAACGCTTCGATCAGCTCAATGTAAATGACGCCCGGATAGGCCGCCTTGATGCTTTCGGCGTGGGGGGATGTGGAATAGGCGCAGGCGTGCGCCGCAATGCGCAGGAATACGGAGGCGTCCATCTTCTCGCACTTGATGGACGAAACCTTCAGCGCGCCGGAGTCCAGCACGCCGCTTTTGTCAAACACGACCGACAGCGTGCGGCTGACGGCGTCCATGGCGCCGGTATTTTTGAAAAGGATGCCACGCCGCGTGGCGCCGCCGATGCCCGCAAAATAGCTCAGCGGCACGGAAATGACGATAGCGCAGGGACAGGCAATGACCATAATGACCAGCGCTTTATAGATGCCCTCCAGGAACGTCTGGTGGAAGAACAGCGGCAGAACGACGGCGACGGCCGCGGCGATCCCCAGCACGACCGGCGTGTAGACCCGGCAGAATTTTGTGATGAATTCCTCGGTCTGGCCCTTTTCCGACTTGTTGGAGCGGACTTCGGCCAAAACCTCCGTGGTCTGCGGCGAGCGGTTCTCCATCAGTCCCTCGATGTTCTGTCTCACGCGCGCCACGGCATAGCCCTGGAAAAGCTCGCCGAGCTGAAACAGGATCATCACGGACGCGCCCTCCTCGGCTTCGCCGATAAGGATGGCGGCAATGGCGACGATGCTCATCAGAAGAGATTCGTCAAAAAGCCGGCGGCTGAACAGGTTGGATACCGCGCTGATAAAAATATCATATCCGGCGCATAAAACGCTCAGTATGAACAGGACAAGACTGGCCGTCAGATGGGAGCCCTCCAGGATCACGCCGGCCAGAAACAGCGCTGCGGCGACGGCAAGCCGCACGATCATCACACGGTCAAAGCCATGGTGATGATGATCGTGGTGCTCTTCCATGCAGCCGTCGCAGGTGCAGCTGTGACCGTGACCTGCGACGGCTTCTTTGATCTCGTGAAAAAACCGGTTCATTATGCCTTTCCGTCGCAGCCGAGCACGTTGACGATCTTGTCCTTGACAAGCTCGCGGATATAATCGCGTCCGACAGTCAGATACTGACGGGGGTCAAAGTGATCGGGATGCTCGGCCAGATGCTGCCGGACGCCGGCCGTCATGGCAAGGCGAAGATCGGAATCGATGTTGATCTTGCAGACAGCCATGGACGCGGCCTTGCGGAGCATATCCTCCGGTACGCCGATCGCGTCGACGAGCTTGCCGCCGTTTGTGTTGATAATGTCCACATACTTGGGAATGACCGAACTTGCGCCATGCAGAACGATGGGGAATCCGGGCAGACGCTTTTCGACTTCCTCGAGCACGTCAAAGCGAAGCTGCGGCTTCGTGCCCGGCTTGAACTTATAGGCGCCGTGGCTGGTGCCGATGGCGATGGCCAGACTGTCGCAGCCGGTGCGGTTGACAAATTCCTGCACCTGTTCGGGGTGCGTATAGCTGGAGTCCTCGGCCGAGACGCTCACATCGTCCTCCACGCCGGCCAGAGTGCCCAGCTCCGCCTCCACCACTACGCCATGGTCGTGGGCGTACTCGACGACCCGGCGGGTCACCGCGATGTTTTCCTCGAAGGGCTTGGAGGAGGCGTCGATCATCACGGACGTGAAACCGCCGTCGATGCAGCTTTTGCAGATATCAAAGTCCGCGCCATGATCCAGATGCAGGCAGATGGGAAGGCCCGTGTCCTCGGCGGCGGCCTCGACCAGATGCATCAGATAGGTGTGCTTGGCATATTTCCGCGCGCCGGCCGATACCTGAAGGATCAGCGGGGCGCGGACCTCAGCGGCCGCCTCGGTGATCCCCTGCACGATCTCCATGTTGTTGACATTGAATGCGCCGATAGCGTACCCGCCCTTGTAGGCTTTTTCAAACATTTCCCTGCTTGTTACGATAGGCATTTGAAGTCACTCCTTGATCACATGATTTTCGCTCTCTTTTTCTCACTTTATTTTACACGGATTCGGTGATATAATCAATACAATCGAATAAAAAACGAATGTTTAGGGAGGCTTTTATGGAAAAGAAACTGATCGGAGCCTGCGTGATCGGCCAGTCCGGCGGCCCGACCTCTGTTATCAATGCCAGCGCCTACGGCGCGATAAGCGCGGCGCTCGAGGCGGCCGAGATTACACAGGTCCTTGCCGCAGAGCACGGCATCGTCGGCGTTTTGAACGATCGTCTGTTTGACATGGGGCTGGAGGACCGGGAGGAACTGGCTCTTTTGAAAAATACGCCGGCGTCGGAGCTTGGCTCGTGCCGCTATAAGATGGCCGACCCGGACGAGGACGACACGGATTACCGCCGTATTCTTGAGGTGTTCAAAAAGCATAACGTCCGCTATTTTTTCTATAACGGCGGAAACGATTCCATGGATACCTGCGACAAGATCAGCCGCTTTATGGCGCGTTCCGCCTGGGAATGCCGCGTGATGGGGATCCCCAAGACGATCGACAACGATCTCGTTGGAACCGACCACTGCCCCGGCTTTGCCAGCGCCGCGAAGTATATTGCGACGAGCTGCATGGAGGTCGCCAAGGATTCGCGCGTATATCCCACGGGGCAGATCACGATCATTGAGATCATGGGGCGCCACGCCGGCTGGCTTGCCGGTTCCGCGGCTCTGGCGACGAAATTCGGCGCCGGGCCGGATCTGGTTTACCTGCCGGAGTGCGATTTCGACGAGGAGAGCTTTCTGTCGGACGTTGAGAATATTTATAATTTGAAGAAAAACTGCCTCGTGGCCGTGTCTGAAGGGCTGCATTATGCCGATGGACGCTTTGTTTCCGAGGCAAAGGCAAGCGCCACGGACGGCTTTGGCCACGCCCAGCTTGGCGGACTGGCCGCACGGCTGGCGGAGATGGTGAAGCAGCGCACCGGCGCGAAGGTGCGGCCGATCGAGTTGTCTTTGCTTCAGCGCTGCGGCGCGCATCTGGCATCCAGGACCGATCTGGACGAGGCAGAGCTGGCCGGCCGCATCGCCGTGGAGGCGGCCGTGAGCGGAACGAGCGGAAAAATGGTTGCCTTTGAGCGCGACGAGCAGAACGGTCAATACGTCTGCCGGACAAAGCTCGTTCCGCTCACGTCGGTTGCAAACGCGGAGAAAAAGGTTCCCCTGACTTGGATCACGGAGGAAAAGAATTTCGTAACGGACGAATTTATCGCCTACGTTCTGCCGCTTATCCAGGGACAGCCGGAGCGCCCGACGGAGGGCTCGCTTCCCCGCTATTCCCGCTTGAAGAAAATACTTGCGAAATAAGAAAGAAAGGTTGGTATTCCGCGATGCAAGAGAAATATATCCTATCCTGTGAGTCAACGGTCGATCTCCCCTACTCCTATCTGGAAAGCCGGAACATTCCCGTCCTGTTTTACCGATACATCATCGACGGCAAGGAATATGTCGACGACATGGGGCGCGATCCGAAGGCGCTGCCGCGTTTTTATGAGCTGCTGGCGGAGGGACATCTTCCCCAGACGAGCCAGATCAATGTGGCTGATTACACGGAATACCTGGAAACGCTGCTGCAAAAGGGCGATGTGCTGCATATTGCCTTCACATCCGGACAGTCCGGCTCCGTGCAGAATGCCTTCCTTGCCGCCGACATACTGCGGGAGAAGTATCCGGAACGCCGCCTTGTCGTGATCGACTCTCTCTGCTCGTCCTCCGGCTTCGGGCTGCTGGTGGACTATGCCGCCGATATGCGGGACGCCGGCCGGGATATGGACGAGGTGGCCGCCTGGGTCATGAAAAACCGGAACCGGGTCCATCACCAGTTTTTCTCCTCGAATATGACGCAGTTCCGCCGTACGGGGCGCGTTTCCGGCGCGACGGCGGCCATTGCCACGATCCTGTCTGTCTGCCCCATCATGCGTCTGGATGACGGCGGACGCATCATTGCCTATGATAAGGTGCGCGGAAAGAAAAACGCCGTTCAGCGAACGGTGGATACCATGGCGGCGCATGCGTGCGGCGGCGAGGCTTACGACGGAAAGTGCTTTGTCTGCCACTCGCAGTGCGCGGACGACGCGGGCATGCTGATCGACGCGCTGGAGGAGCGCTTCCCCAGCCTGAAGGGCAATATCCGTCTGTGCGATATCGGAACGATCATCGGCTCGCACAGCGGCCCCGGCACCGTCGCCGTGTTTTTCCTGGGCGACGAGAGACTGCCGGACAAAAAATAACGCCCGTTCACTCGTCTGCCGCGCAAAGCGGCATCCAAAAAACGCAGAGCCGATAATCGGATTATCCGGTTGTCGGCTCTGCGACCTTTTTTAGCGCCGCAATCGACTTTTTGATCGTCCCGCTTTTATCTGCCGGCCGCCTGCGCCTGGTCAAGCTCTCCTTTGCGCGTAAGCAGCCTTGCGATCCGCTGGCGGTTATATCGCTGCATCATCACAAGCATCAGATCGAATGAGGCTGCCAGGACAGAGGTGACGATGAATACAGGGTATGCGCCGAAGCGTAGACCCGCTGCGACGGGAAGAAAGCTCAATACGACGATCGCTTCATGGGTAAGCTCTGACTGGCATGTTGACTGTGCGATCTCATCCCATGTATGCACCCGCGGGTCAAAGCATGTGCGGTCATAGGTCGGCATTTTACCTTTCCACTTACGCACCTTCAGCTTTTCATATATTCTCATTTCGCGTATGCCGACCCGATACCAGCGCTTTCCGTAGTCCGCTTTGTTATGCATCACGGAGGAAAACACAAGTCCCGTCAACAGCCGCATTATGAAATGATATGTGAACGTTCCGAATGTAATGGAAAGCGCAAGAAGGACTTCGTCGGACGTGTTCCGGTACAAAACGGATAAAACGGCTGTCCCCGCCAGGAAAAAGGCCGTGAGCCGCCATATTTTCTTTTTCATGCTCGACTGTCTCAACTTGCTTTGTCCATCCCCGTCATTTCAGAGTTCCTGTTTTGAAAAAATGCGGCAGTTGATTTGATATATCGCGCGGCTCCATGCCAGCGCCAGAAGCGGAGAACAACAGAGCAGAATGAAAAGAATGTGATCCGTCAGCACGATGCCCAGCGTGGCGAGCAGCTTATAGACGCCAAAGCAGAGCCCGGCCGGCAGAAGAAAGGATACCAGCAGCAGGACCCGGCCTTTCTCCGCCCCGAATTTGAACACGAGCGGAATCGACATGCTGCCGAAAATAAAAGACACTGACCATGCATCAAAGCCAGCAGCAGAAGGCCGCCGATCCCAGCGGGGTCAAGAGACATCTTTTTCAGAACAGTCCCGCCGACCGTCCCGGCGATCAGGCCAAACAGGCTTCCCGCTGCGCAGAAGATCGCCAGCACAATAAATTTTCCGGCGACCAGATCCTTCCTTGATATGGGCGTGATCATGGCGTACCGTTCCCATTTGGAGGCGTCGTCAAAGGCGAAGGTCGTCACGATCATTATGCTGCATAAAACTGCGCACATGAAGATATAGCCCTCAACTCCGGAGGTTGATAAAAAGGCGACTGCAAGTACCGCCATAATAAAAAGCATGGATCTTGCCGTGTGTCCGACGTTATACAGATCCTTCAAAACAAGGCTTTTCATTTTGCCTGCTCTCCCTTCACATACAAAAGCAGAATGTCGTCGATCGTTGCGTCGTCCACAACGGCGTTTTTGTATTTTCGCTTTGCGGCTTCCTTATCCGCAACAAGCACGTTCCACTGGTAATCCCCCTTGCGATAGGCGAGAACATCCGTTTTGTCGATCTGCTCGAAAAGGGCCGCGCCGCAGCGGATGATCCCATAGTTATAGCGCAGCTCGTCCTTCGTTTTGAAGAAAAGCACCTTTCCCTGATGGATAAAAACGATGTAGTCTGTGACCTTCTCCAGATCGGTGGTGATGTGAGAGGACATCAGGATCGAATGCTCCTCGTCCTGCACGAATTCCAGAAAAACATCCAGAATGTCATCCCGCATAACAGGGTCGAGACCGCTGGTGGCTTCGTCCAGGATCAGCAGCTTTGGCTTGTGCGAAAGCGCAGGAGCGATACAGAGCTTCATCTTCATTCCCTTGGAGAATGCTTTGATCTCTTTGTCGCCCGGAAGCTGAAAGCGGTTCAGAAAATCCTGATATAAGGAATCATCCCATTGCTTATAGGCGGCTGCGGAAATTTTCCCGACCTTGACGGGCGTCAGTGTCTCGTAAAAGCTGACGCGGTCAAATACGACGCCGATGTCCTCCTTTAGTTGCTTGGATGAAGACAGCTCCCGTCCCCAAAAGGTGACTGTGCCGCTGTCTTTTTTTATGAGATCAACAATGGCGCTGATCGTTGTGCTTTTTCTGGCTCCGTTTTCGCCGATCAGCCCTACGATGGCGCCTTTCGGGATGGAAAACGAAACATTGTCCAACCGGAAATTCCTGTATTGTTTTGACAGCTTTTCAACTTGTAAAATAGCATCTATTATCACTCATCCTCCTGATAAAACATCGTCAAAAGCTCGATCAGCTTCTCCAGCGATATTCCGCTGGTACGCCCGATGTCGGCGGCCTCCTGCAAGTGTTCCTCTGCCAGCCGCTGCTGTTCCTCCTGATAAAAATCCTTGTTCTGCGCCGACACAAAGCTCCCCCGGCCTACCGCCGTTTCAATAAACCCATCCCGCTGCAGATCCTCATAGGCTTTCTGCACGGTGATGACGCTGATATGAAGCGATTTTGCCAGCGCCCGCATGGAGGGAATGGGATCGCCGGTCTGAAGTTCTCCGCTCATGATCATCGCTTTCATCTGCGAGGTGATCTGCTCGTATATCGGCTTGCTTGTGTTGCTGCTGATAATGATTTCCACAATGCCCCCTCCTTCTGTTATATAATGTACTTATTGAATAAGTACATTATAGGCGTCCCAAGCGTAAAAGTCAATAAGGAAATTGCGGGATGCGGAACGATACTCTTTAGCTGTACAAGCGCCGGGTTCTGTACTATAATGGAGCACATTATGGTGTATTTGCTTTGTTTTGCCGCCGGCTCCGTCGGCTATTTTCTAAACATGGTCTGCGGCTTCGGCGCGGGGATATTCTCCATGATGTTCCTCCCCTACGTCATGGGCTCCACCATTGCCGCCGCCGCGCTCGTCAACATTCTCTCGCTGGCGCAGGCGCTTTGGATATGCGTTTATTATCAGAAAAAGGTGCGCTGGCGTTCGATGATCGTGCCGCTCGCGGCGTATTTTCTCCTGTCGACTGCCACGGTCTATTTTGCCGGCGGTCTTGGCAACGACATAATGCAGCTGCTGCTCGGACTGCTGCTTGTTCTGCTGAGCATTTACTTTCTGTTCGTCAACAAACGGGTGCGTCTGCGGGACAGCATTCCTTCCGCGTTGGCGGCCGGCGGGATCGGCGGCGTGATGAGCGCGCTGTTTTCCATCGGCGGGCCTCCGATCAGTCTGTACTATTCAGCCGTTCTGGACGATAAAGAGGAGTATCTTGCGACGATACAGACGTACTTTCTTTTTTCAAACATCTATATGACGGCTGTCCGCGTATACAGCGGCGTTGTGACCCAAAATGTGCTTGTCTGCACGGCTGTCGCTATGGCGGGAATGGTTCTCGGGACATGGCTTGGAAAGAAAGTCTTTGACCGTATCAACGCCGAACTGATGCGAAAGCTCATATACGTTATGATGGCGGTGAGCGGCCTTATCATGCTGCTGGAGGCGCTTTTATAAAAACCACCGGCGGACATTATCTGTCCGCCGGTGGTTTTTATCGGTTTAGTCTTGTGTCATTTTCAGAAATTCCGTCTCGCTGAGAATGGGAATCCCAAGCTGAACGGCCTTGTCGTATTTTGAGCCGGGATTTTCGCCGAGAAGAACATAGCTCGTTTTCTTTGAAACGGAGCCGGACGCTTTTCCGCCGAATTTTTCCACGAGCGCTTCGGCCTCCTGCCGCGTCATCGTGGCGAGCGTCCCGGTCAGAACAAAGGTCTTGCCGAGAAAGCGGTTGTCGGTCATGCTCTCGCCGCTGGCAAAGCTCACGCCGGCCTCGCGCAGCCGCCGGATCTGGTGCTGCGACTGGGGATTGGAAAACCAGTTGACGATGTATTCGGCCGTGACCGGCCCGATATCGTCGATGGCGGTCAACTCGTCCAGCCCCGCCGCCATCAGCGCGTCCAGATCGGCAAATTGACGTGCCAGCACCTTTCCGGCCTTGGCGCCGACCTGGCGGATGCCGAAGGCGCACAGCAGCCGAGCAAGCCCGGCCTGCTTGCTTTTCTCAATGGCGTCCATGAGATTCTTCGCGGATTTTTCTCCCATTCGGTCCAGTGCGGCGACGGATTGCGTCTCAAGGTAATACAGATCGGCCGGCGTTTTGACGAGCCCGGCTCCCGCCAACGCTTCCACGGCTGCCGGGCCAAGCCCGTCGATATCCATAGCCTCCTTGGAGGCAAAATGGACGATATTTCGAAGCGTCTGTGCCGGACATTCTGCGCCGGTGCAGCGGATGGCGGCTCCGTCCGGGTCGCGCATCACCGGCGAACCGCAGACGGGACAGGCGGACGGGAGACGGAAATAATCCTTCCGCTCGCCTTTTTTGGTGACGGAAAGCACGGCGGGAATGATCTCGCCGGCCTTCTGGATAAGAACAGTGTCGCCGACGTTGACGCCGAGCTTTTCGATCTGATCCTGATTGTGCAGCGTCGCATTGGTAACAGTCGTTCCGGCAAGGCGGATGGGCTCCACAACGGCCTTTGGCGTCAGAACGCCGGTTCGCCCGACCTGTACGACGATATCCGTAACACGGCTCTCCTTTTTTTCCGGCGGGTATTTGTAGGCAACGGCCCAGCGGGGGTATTTGGCCGTGCTGCCGAGCGTCTCGCGCTGGGCAAGATCGTTGATCTTGATAACGGCGCCGTCGATGTCGTATGGGTAGCTCTCGCGCTCCTCGCCGATGGCGGTGATACGCGCCTTGCACTGCTCCGCCGTCTGGCACAGCGTATGCGGCACGACCGGGAATCCCATGGATTCCAGCGCTTCCAGCGTGTCATAGTGCTTTGGCCAGCTTTGCCCCTCGGCCAGCTGGATGTTGAAGCAGATGATATCCAGCCGCCGCTGCTCGCAGACGCCGGGATCAAGCTGACGCAGCGAGCCGGCCGCCGCGTTGCGGGGGTTGGCCAGCGGCGCTTCCCCCGTGATCTCGCGCTCGGCGTTGAGCTGGTTGAAAACCTCGTGGCTCATGTAGACCTCGCCGCGGACGATCAGACGTTCCGGCGCGTTTTTGAGCGTTTTGGGGAGACTGCGGATGGTTTTCAGATTATCCGTCACATCCTCCCCCACGGCGCCGTTTCCGCGCGTCGCGCCCTGATACAGCCGGCCGCTGCGGTATTCCACCGCCACGGACAGGCCGTCGATCTTCGGCTCTGTGACGTAATCGTGCGCCGCGGAAAGCGAGGCGTCCATGCGCGCGCAGAAGCCGTCCAGTTCCTCATAGGAGAATACGTCCATCAGACTTTCCAGCGGCACGGGATGCTCGACCGGGGCAAACATTGTGCTGACATGGCCGCCGACGTGCTGCGTGGGAGAATCGGGGCGGATCCAATCCGGGTGCTCTGCCTCCATCTTCTTCAGGCGGTTGTTCATCCGGTCGTATTCAAAGTCCGAAACGAGAGGCGCGTCGTTGTCGTAGTAGGCGACGCTCAGCCGCAGAAGCGTTTTGACAAGCTCGTTATATTCCCTCTTTTGTTCGTCCATATTACTCTCCCCAATTCAGATAACTGTCCGGCACCTCGCCGACGATGATCGTTTCCGCAACGGGAATGTCTGTGACCACGCTTGTATTCACGGCGCGCCATGGCATCAGAAGCGTCAGCTCCTCGCGCATCTCCAGCACGATCTGGTGCCGCGTCTGGTTGATGCCGACGGAAGATATGTCCGTTTTGAACCCGGAAAAGGTCGAACTGAGCACCTGAACGCGGATTTTGATGTGCGGGCCGCGGCTGAGCAGCAGGGCACTGCCGGTAAGGCTGCCGATGGGAATGGAGATCACGATGTCGTGGTCGGCGGTCGCATCCGTCACGGACATCAGAATGTCGCTGGCCAGCGCGTTGAGCGCGACCACATTCGTTGTCACGGCGCTGATCTCCCCGTCGGCGTTTTTCTCCAGCGTGGTTAGCTCGCCATACTCGGCGCCCGCCGTTTTCATTTTTTCCTTTACGATGTTCCCCACGGCGGCGGCGACGGCGTCCTGCGCCGAGGAAACGGCCAGCTCCGTGGACAGCGAGCGAAGAAACAGCGAGCCGGCTGTAAGTATGGATGCGGCGAGCAGCAGAATAAGCAGCGGAAACAGGCCCCGGCGCCGCCCTGCGGCGCGCCGGTTCATGCTGGCACGGCTTGGCCAGCGTTTCTGAGACATAAGGCTTCCCTCCTTATGTCCAGTGTATGCGCTTATGCGCCCAGCATTTCCGAAATGGCCGCCATAACGGCCAGCTGGCCGGCCTCAAAGCTGACGGCACCCTGCATATACGCCGTATACGGCTCGCGAAGCGGCCCGTCGCAGCTCAGCTCCGAGGTGGAACCGCCGATAAAGGTCCCGGCAGCCATCACCACTTCACAGTCGTAGCCCGGCATCTGCCAGGGCTCCGGCGAAACGAAGGAGTCGACCGGCGAGGCGCTCTGTACGCCGCGGCAGAAGGCCACCAGACGCTCGGCCGAGCGAAGCGTTACCGTCTGTACGGTGTCGCTGCGCGCGGCAAAGGGGCCGGGCGATGTTTCAAACCCAAAATGCTCCAGCATCGCCGCGCAGAACGCCGCTGTTTTCAGCGCCTGTGCCGTCGTATGGGGCGCCATGAACAGGCCCTGATACACAAGGCGGTTGTGCCCCAGCGACGCGCCGCACTCGCCGCCGATGCCGGGGCTCGTCAGGCGGAATGCCGCCCGCTCGACAAGCTCCGTCCGGCCGCAGATATAACCGCCGCGCGGCGTAATGCAGCCGCCGGGATTCTTTATGAGCGAACCGGCACAGATATCCGCGCCTACGTCGCAGGGCTCACGCGTATCGGTGAACTCGCCGTAGCAGTTATCGACCATGACGACCGCGTCCGGGCGCTGGGCTTTGACCGCGCGGACAAGCGCGCCGATCTCGTCGATGGAAAGCGCATCGCGGTTATCATAGCCGCGCGAGCGCTGGATGTATACAAGATGCACAGCGGGGTCGGCAAGCTTTTCGGAAAAGTCTTCGCCGATGGCGCACTGCTCATATCCAATGCCGTAATATTTCAGCGAGCCGGGGGCGCTTCCGTCAATGCCGATGGCGGTGCGCATGGTGTCGTACGGCGCGCCGGTGACGGACAGCATTTTCTCTCCCGGCGCCAGGCAGCCGGCCAGCGCGCAGAACAGCGCGTGGGTCCCATTGACAAAATCAAGCCGAACGAGAGCGCTCTCCGCGCCGAACACCTGGGCAAAGAGCTTGTCGAGCGTATCGCGTCCCATATCGTCGTAGCCATAGCCGGTCGTCCCGGCAAAATGGGCTTCGGATATGCGGAATTTTCGGAAGGCATCCAGCACCTTTTCCGTGTTTTCCAACGCGGCGGCGTCGATCTGCGCGAAGCGCGCTTCCAGCGCCGGCAGTATCGTCTCCGCGGCGGACTTTACTTCGGGTCGGATGTTCATTGGGCCATGGCCTCCAGAAAGAGCTTCGCCAGACGATACTGATCCTCGCACTCGTCGATGCGGGCGACACAGGACGGCGAATGCAGATTCCGGACCGGCACGGAAATGGCCGCGACGCGGCAGCCGCTTCCGCTGCGCTGGATCACGGAGGCGTCCGTCCCGCCGGCAACGCGCGTCTTTGTCTGCCAGCGCAGGCTGTTTTTCTCCGCCAGCGCTCCCAGCATTTCGTAAAGGGGCCGGTCATAGATCGAGCCGCCGTCCATAAACGGGATGACCACGCCCCTGCCAAGCTCGCAGGTGCGGGCGGCGCCCTCCGCGTCGGGCAGGTCGCCGGCGGTCGTTCCCTCCAGAATAAGAGCCACGTCCGGCTGCACGATGTTGGCCGCGACCGACGCGCCGCGGCAGCCGACCTCTTCCTGCACGGTGAAGGCAAACCAGCAGTCGCAGGGCAGCTCGCTCTCCAGCAGCTCCAGCATCGACGCGCATCCGCAGCGGTCGTCGATCGCCTTGGCCTTGATATAGCCGTCGCCAAAGCGGATCACCGTGTCGTCGAACGCGACCCAGTCGCCAAGCGCCGTGAGCTGCTTCGCTTCCTGCGCGTCGGCGGCGCCGATGTCAATGAACATGTCTTTCATGAGCGGGACGCTCTTGCGCTGCTCCGCCGTGGTCAGATGGATGGCCTTTGTGCCGATAAAGCCGGGAACGCGCGCGGCTCCGACATATACCTTTTTGCCCAGGAGCACGCGGCGGTCAATTCCGCCGGCGGCGGCAAAACGGAGATAGCCGTCGTCGGTGATGTGCGTAACGATCAGTCCCACCTCGTCCATGTGTGCGCAGAGCATCAGCTTCTGTGCGGGAGTACGGACGCCTTTTTTGAAGACAAGAATATTGCCGATCGCGTCGGTGATGATCTCGTCGGCCAGCGGCATTGTGCGCTCGAGAATATAGTCCCGGATCTCTCCTTCGGAACCGGAGACGCCGTCGAGGCAGCAAAGAGTTTCCATCGTGTCAAGCATTCGTGTCCGCCTCCCCTGTTTTGATGATGTACTCGCAGATGAGCCGCCCGATGGCCGCCATATCGTCCGTGCGGACCATTTCGACCGGCGTGTGCATATATTTCAGCGGCAGCGACAAAAGCGCGGTCACAACGCCCTGACGTGAGATCTGTATGGCGGTCGTGTCTGTTCCGCTGCGGCCTCCGGGACACACGGAAAGCTGGTATTTCAGTTCCTTCTCCTCTGCGATGGATATCAGCGTGTCCACGAGCGCCCGGTTCATATTCGGCCCGATCTCGACGACCACGCCCTTGCCGCACTCGACGGTCTGATCGGCGGCGTCCGGCGTTTTTCCGTGCGTCACGTCCACAACGATGGCGATATCCGGCCGCGCATTCCATGCGCCCACGGTCGCCCCGCGATAGCCAAGCTCCTCCTGCGTGCTGATGAGGCAGCACAGATCGACATTCAGCTCGCGCGCACTCAGAAGCTCAAATGCCTTCAGAATGACTGCCACGCAGCTTCGATCGTCCAGCGCTTTACCGCACAGCCAGTGGTCGCCAAGCTCCTCGCAGCCCGAAACATAGACGACGGGCGTTCCGATGGGCGCGGCCTTGAGCGCCTCCTCCTGTGTCATGCCGATGTCGATATAGAGCTTGTCGGCGTCGATCGTCTTGTCGGCGCTCCCCTCCTCGAGAAGATGCGGCGGCAGCGTGTCGATCACGCCGTACAGCGTCTCGCGGCCCAGAACACGCACCTCACGCGCCGGAAGCATCCGGGGATCAACGCCGCCGAGCGAGGCAAAGCTGAGAAACCCGGCCTTTGCGCCCGTGGTGATAAGGCCGATCTCGTCCATATGCGCGTTGAGCATGATGCGCTTCGCGCCTTCCCGGCCGCAGTATTTGAAGGCCATCAGATTGCCGAGCGCGTCGGTTTTGATCTCGTCGGCAAACGGCGCAAGATATTCCTTTATCAGCTCGAACACAGGCGCTTCAAAGCCCGCGGGCGCGCACGCGCCGCACAGGCGTTTTGTCAGTTCCTTCAGTTCCATTATTTCAGCTCCTCCACAATTTTTCGGAAGGTATTTCCGCGTTCTTCAAAGTTTCGGAATCGGTCAAACGACGTGGAAGCCGGCGACAGAAGGACGATGTCCCCCTCTTTCGCCTCCGCCGCCGCGGCGCAAACGGTTTCGTCAAAATCCTCCATACAGCGGATCGCCGGCATCCCCGGTCGGTACGACGGCGCCTTTTCCACGGCGGCGCGTATTTTTTCCGCTGTCGGGCCGGTGAGATACAGGCTTTTCACATGCTCGCAGATGAGCGGGCCGAGATCGTCGAAGGGAACGCCTTTGTCCTTCCCGCCGGCGATCAGAATAAGCTTTTTGTCAAAGCATCGAAGCCCCGCCTCCGTCCGGCTGGGACTGGATGCGATGGAATCGTTGATAAAGCGGACACCGTGCAGAACACGGATCGTTTCCAGCCGGTGCGCGACGCCGGCAAAATCCCTTGCCGTGCGGCAAAGAGCCTCGTCTGGGACGAAGTCCTCTGCGGCGGCCATCGCCGCCATCACGTTTTCAATGTTGTGCGCGCCGGGCAGACGAATTTCGGAAGCCGGCATCATAGTATGCGTCCCGTCCCCGGAAACGCGAAGGAGGTTCCCGTCCGGTGCAAGGAAGATGCCGTTTTCGACCGCCTTTTTCCGGCTGAACCAACGGACCGGACAGCGGGCTTCGGCCGTACAGGCGGCCGTGTCGGCGTTGTCAGCGTTAAGAACAAGGACTGCATCCGGCCGCTGATGGAGAAAGATCTGTTTCTTCGCGTCCACATAGTCCTGATAGCTGGGGTGGACATCCAGATGATTCGGCGCAAGATTCGTGATGACGGCCACGTCCGGCGAACAGCTCATGCTGTGAAGCTGAAAGGAACTCAGTTCCAGCACGGCCAGATTGTCCGGCTTCATTTCTGGAGTCTTTGTCAGCAGCGGCGTGCCGATGTTGCCGCCCAGATAAACCGTCCGGCCCGCGGCGCGGAGCATTTCCGCGATCAGCGAGGTCGTGGTCGTTTTTCCGTCGCTGCCGGTAACGGCGATCGTCCGGCATGGACAAAGCTTAAAAAACACTTCCATTTCGCTCGTTACGAGCGCGCCGGCCTGCCGCGCGGCACGAAGCGGCTCTGCATCCGGGTGCAAGCCCGGCGTCCGGAAAATAACGTCCGCGTCCAGATGGTCGAGATAGCCGGCGCCAAGCGACGTCCGAAGGGATAGTCCCTCCAGCTCGGGATGAAGCGTTTCGGCACGGTCACAGACTGTGGGAACAATGCCCGCCTGGCAGAGAAGCCGGATCAGCGGGCGGTTGGATATACCGGCGCCGATAACCGTTACGCGCCGGCCTTTTAGACTTTCGATATATTCCTTGAGCGTCAAAGCACATAAGCCTCCCTTTTACACTATGATTATATATCTGCCTTGTAAGAGCGGCAAGAAACGAATAGATACAACTTGACAATAAAAAATACATTTAACAGAAACTTCCGCGGCTTTGCCCGGCAGGGTCAAAAGCAAAAGAAACAGGCTGTGAGCGCTTTCCGCATGGAAAGGCGCGCGACGCCTGCTTCTTTTATGTATTGAGTTTTCCTGTAAGCCGGGTCCTGTTAAAAACGGCCATCTATCTAGGCACGGCGTTGCCGCCGCGCTCAAGCCACCTCCAATGGGGTGCCGGGCCGGCATATTCCCCAACCACGGTGTTGCTCCGGATAGAGTTTACAGCGGCGCTCTGTCGCCAGAGCGTCGGGGGGTCTCTTAAACCGCCTTTCCACCCTTACCGTCCAAAGGACGGCGGTCTATTTCTGTTGCACTTGTCCTGATGTCGCCATCGGCGGGCGTTACCCGTTATCCTTGCCCTGCGGAGCCCGGACTTTCCTCACGCACAGCCTTTCGGCTCGTGCCCGCGGCCGTTCAGAAAACTCAACGCCGCTATTTTATTACATCTGCCGGCCTTTTGCAAGTGCCATGCGCTCCATATCAGGGAGAAACCGAAAATACGATCCGCTCGGAGGTCCAGTAATTGGATAGATACTCCAGCTCCACGATGCCGGCGTCGCGGGGAACTTCAAACGTGACGGTCCCTTTGACCTTGCGCCCGGAGGACAGCGTGGCGCTCAGATCGTCGTCGCGGATATAGCAGCCGTCACAGGCGGAACCGTCGGCATAGCAGTCAAATTCCAGCGAGGACACCATCACGTCCGAGCTTCCCGTATTCTCAAACTCAAACTCACAGCTGATGTAGCGGTATCCCTCTTTGGGTTCGACGAACATATTGTCGCTCGTGTATTCCGCACAGGACAGGTAGTATATTTTCAGACTTCCGTCCTCCGCCGTATCGCCGACCGAGTAAGCGGTTTCAGAAGCCGCAGCCTGTGCGCCGTCGTAGGTATAGCCGGAATCCATGTCGCCCTCAAAAGCGAACAGGATCTTTTTTTCGGTGATCATATTGGCCGTATACTCGACCTCGACTGTCTGCGCGTCCTTCGGCACTTCAAAATAGATGCATCCCGTTGTTGCCCGGCCCGCGGACAGTGTAGCGGACAAGGAGTCCTCTGCATAGTAGGCGTCCGCGGCATAGCCGTCCGCGAAGCAGTCGAACTCGAAGGCGGACACGGAATTGTCTGATTTCTTCGACGTGTTTACAAAAACAAATTTCAGGAAAATATACTGATAGCCGTCTTTGGGCTGCAGAAACTCATTTTCCTCCGTGTAAACGCCGCTCGCCGTATAGACGATTTTAAGGTCGCTCGAGGTCACCGTATCGCCGACATGGTAAAGGGCGTCTTCCTGGGCTTCCGGCGCGCTGTCTGAGGCGGGTTCCGCTTCCGCTTCGGAAACTGTGCTTTCGGAGGCGGTGTCCGCGGCCGCCGGGACGGCCGCCGCACTTTCGGGAGCCGTCGTCTGCTTATCGCTTTTGTCTTCTCCCGAATTGCCGGCGATGATCCCGATGACGATCAGAACGGCAAACGCGATGAGAATCCACTGGAAGATCCCTTTCTTCTGTTTCCTTCCGCATTGCGGGCACACCTTGGCACCCTGCGGAAGCTCACTTTTGCAGTACCTGCATAGCTTTTGGCCTGATTTCATTTGTCCTTTTCCTCCCTTTTATGGTATCGCTTTCAGTATACATCAAATTATACTCGGATATTCGTACATATTCAAGCAAAAAATATACTCGTATACTTGTACATATTGTATACGAGGTGTTTTCTGTGATCAGCTTTGCCCCCCTGTTTGAAACCATGCGGCGCAGGCACATATCCTCCTACGCGCTTGCAAAGGCAGGTTTCTCGCGGGCGACCTATTACGCCATCAAAAGCGGAAAAAGTATTTCAACCAATACGGTAAATCAGCTGTGCAAGCTGCTCGACTGCAATGTCAGCGATATCATGACCTATATAAACGACGAAGAACTCCCCTGACCGGATCAGGGGAGTTCTTTTCACCCAATGGGCTTATTCGTTATTTTCCCAGTTGTGCCAGATGTTCTGCACGTCCTCGTTGTCGTCGAACACGTCGAGCATCTTCTGCATGTTTTTCAGATCGCCCTCCGCTGTGAGCGTGATATAGGACTGGGGAACCATTTCCTCCTGTGCCGACAGAAGCTTGTAGCCATGCTCCGTCAGATAGTCGGCCACGGCGGTAACGTCGTCCGGGGCGGTATAGATGGTGAAGCAGCCTTCCTCGGTCTCCATGTCGGCCGCGCCGGCCTCCATGGCGTCCATGAGCACATTGTCTTCCTCCAGCTCGCCTTCCTCGTTGTCCACAACGATAACGCCCTTGCGGTCGAACGACCAGCTCACGCAGTTGGTGGCGCCAAGATTTCCGCCGTATTTATCGAAGCAGTGACGAACCTCGCTGGCGGTACGGTTGCGGTTGTCGGTCATGGCCTCCACGATAACGGCCACGCCGCCGGGGCCGTAGCCCTCATAGGTAACGGACTCAAAGTTGGAGGTGTCGCCGCTGCCGAGCGCTTTTTCAATAGTGCGCTTGATGTTGTCGTTGGGCATATTGGCGGCCTTGGCCTTCGTGATGACGGCGGCCAGACGCATGTTGTTCTTCGGATCGCCGCTGCCGCCCTCCTTGACCGCCACGATCATTTCGCGGGCGATCTTTGTAAAGGCCTGCGCGCGCTTGGCGTCAGCCGCGCCCTTTGTTTTCTGAATGTTGTGCCATTTGGAATGTCCGGACATTCTAACTCCCCCTGTGTATTACTATGCATTGGGGGTATTTTAGCACAACTTTCGCCCGATATCAACTATTACCTGCACTTTGGGATGAGAAGAAGTCCCTCGCTCCGGCCTCCGTTCGCCTCCAGAATGGCCGCGCGGGTCGAACGATGCGTTTTGGCAAGCTGCCACAGCTCATCCTCTCCGGCACAGCGCAGCAGTGTTACGGATGGGGCGTCCGGCAGCCGCTCGTCTTCCGCCTCGAGCCCGCTCAGATGTCGGAGCGTGCTGAGGCATTGCGCCTGCAGGTGCAGCTCGACCGAAGCGCGCAGATCGATCCCGCCCGCGCTGACGGCGCTGAAAACGTTGGTGACCGCCGCGCCGGAGATGCACAGACTCTCTCCTTCGCCGCTCTCCACGGCGACCGTTTCCTGCACACGGCGGCTGATACAGCCGTAGCCGCCGTCGGAGCGGCGGTATACGGCGCGGAGATTCACGGACAGATCGATCCCATCCTCTCCCATGACTGCGCTGCTTACGCTGCCTCTGGCAAAGAGTATGTCGCCGATCTCCCGCGGGGCTTCGGCTGTGCAGCTTATGCTGTGGCGCACAACGGCGTCGCGCTGGCGGCAGCAGAGCGCCGTCTCCGAGAACTCTGTTTTCAATACGCGCTGATTGGAATAGGCGTCCGCCACGTAGCACAGTTCAGCCTTTTTCCGGCAGACGACCTGCGCGAGCAGATGCAGCTCCATGCCGATCTTCCCGCCGCTGTGGTCGGGCATATCGAAATAGGCTCCGGTGAGCGCGAGCGTGATCTCCGGCGCGGGCTCCACGTCGCCGCTGATCTCCATGATCTGCGAAAAGCTGCTTTCATAGCTGCACGGGTACACGTTTTCCTCCTGCCGCAGCAGAAGAAAAGAGCAGGCGCGCCCGCGGAATACCAGCTTGTCGCCGGCGAATTCCATATCGTCCGTCGTAAGCGTGACCCGCTGAGTCAATATGGCCTCCACATCATCCAGTCCGGCCGGAAGCGTAAAGTCGTCCGTCAGCACGAAGGTCTTTTCCCGCACGTCCGAGATTAGACAGGCCGTGCTGCTTTCGGCCAGCGTTTCCACCGCGCAGGCGCAGGCCGACACGCCGCTCACCAGCTCCAGCTTCCGCTTCTGATAGCAATATCCCATGCCGGCCAGCTCGATCCGAACGGACGCCTTGCGCGAGTTGAGAAGCTTTGCCTCCGCCGTCCGCACGCGCAGGCGGACGAGCGGGATACAGTCGTCCTCTGCCGTGACTGCCGCCGTCAGCGACGAGCTCATGCTCACGGACAGGCTGCGCAGAACGCTTTGCCCCTCCGGCTGATAAAGAATTTTTACGGAAATATCCGCCGCCACGCTCAGCCGGCCGCCGGACAGCTCCTTGCTGCGCAGCGAAAGGATCGCGTCGGTGTCCACGATGACGCCAAGATCCGGCATGCTGTCCGGCACGACACATTCGGCGTTTTCCTCGCCGCCGATACTGCCGGACCATATCAGCCTGTGATCCATGTAAGATTGTTTTTCAAACGCCGTGTCCATAATCCTCATTCTCCTTGCATCGGTTTGGTATCAGATTATGAGACAGTGCGCGGCGATATGCCTACGCGCGCATGACGGCGATGCCGCCGCAGATGAGCGCCGCGGCGCAGATGACCCACCAGAAGCCTGCCGGCAAAATCAGCCCCAGCAGGATGAGCACGCCGACCACGATGGCGATGCAGCCCCCGGCCCGCCCGCAGCAGCCGCGGCCGCAGTTGTTTCTGCGCATGAAAATCCCTCCCGCACTATTCTATGCGGGAGGGCCTTTTCGGGTTTTATTTTATCTGCCAGTCTTTGATCCGCGCGGCCTGCTCATACAAACGCCGGTAAGAGCGATGGCGGCTTTCCGCGATGTCGCCGCGCCCGACAGCTTCCGTGACGGCGCAGCCTGGTTCGGCCAGGTGAGCGCAGTCAAGAAAACGGCACGAGCCGGTATAATCGCCGAACTCCGGGAACAGCGAAGCAAGCTCCTCCTTCCGTAGCCCCAGCGCCGCGCCGTCGTCATAGGCGGCAAAGCCAGGCGTGTCCGCGACGTAGGTACCGCTGCCAAGGTCAAAAAACTCCACATGCCGGGTCGTGTGCCGGCCGCGGCCGAGCTTTTGGCTGATCTCGCCGGTCGCTAGAGAAAAACGGCTGTCCAGCGCGTTGAGCAGACTGGACTTTCCCACGCCGGAGTTACCGGTGAAGCAGCAGACACGGCCGCGGATGGCCTCGCGCAGCGCATCCACGCCTTCCCCCGTTTCCGCGCTGGTGCGCAGCGTCTCGTAAGGTGTTTTTTCATACAGGGCGCAAAGCGCGTCGCCGGGGTCGAGATCGCACTTGTTGACGACCAGCAGCACGCCGCAGTTTTTCTTTTCGCACTGCGCCGTTACCATGTCGATCAGATAGGGATCCGTGACCGGTATCGCCGCGGATACGATCATGACCAGCCGGTCCACGTTGGCGACGGCCGGGCGTTCAAAGAAATTCCGGCGCGGCATGAGAGCCGTCACAACACCGCTGCCGTCTTCGGCCGGGTCAAAACACACCCGGTCGCCGACCAGTGGACTTTGACCGTCCAGCCGGAAGCGGCCGCGGGCGCGGCAGCTATAGGTCCGGCCCTGTGCGCGGACGTAGTAAAACCCGCTCAGAGCCTTGATGATGATCCCCTCCACGCTCAGCCGCCGTCCCCGGAGGAGCTTTCCGATTCAACGGGGCCGCTGCCCACATGGAGATATATCCTGGTGTTGGCGACGATCTGCTCGCCGGCCTCGTAATTCTGCCACAGAACAAGGTCTGCTTCCTCCTCGCTGGAGGACACATAGGTGATCTCGTTTTCCGTGCACACAAGTCCGAGCGCCGAAAGCTGCGTGAGCGCCTCGGCCTTGCTCGCGCCGACAAGATTGGGCATATCGACGTAATCCACGCTCGGGCCGGCGCTGACCGTGATGGTCACATAGGTCCCCGCGGCCACGGCCGAGCCGACGCCGGGCTTGCAGCTGATGACAAAGTCCGCCGTTACCGTATCCGAGGGGGACAGCTCCGTCATGACGTTGAGCCCAAGCTCCTGCAGCGCGGTCTGCACATCGGGGTAATAGTCGTTGATGATATCGGGGATCGTGACAAGCTCGATGCCGGAGGATACGATCAGCTTGACTTCAATGCCTTCGTCCGTGATCATACGGCTCGCGCCCGGCTCCGGGTCCTGCCGGACGACCGTTCCGACGGGCGAGCTGTCGTCCGCCTGATAAACGATATCGAATTTGAACAGCTCCGCAAAGGACGGATCCTGCACGACCGATTCGGCGTAAAGCCCGGAAAAGTCCGGCACAGCCGTCCGTTCCGGATCGCGGAAAATGCCGCGGAGCCAGTAGTTCCACACGAAGCTGCCGAGGAAGATCGCAAAGCAGAGCACGAGGCCGATGCCGAGAAGCAGACTGATCTTGCCGGCGCGCGTGCGGCGGCGGACATAAGCCTGCTTGGACAGCTCGCCGGCGCGGCTGATGCGCGGAACGTCCCGCCGGACAAAATGGACCATCTCGCCGCGCTGTGCGGGCGTGGCTTCCTCGGGTAGGATCGTGCGCCGCTCGACCAGCGGCGAGGTCATGCCCTTGCGGAAATCCTCGAGCGCGGCCAGCATATCGTCGGCGGACTGATAACGCTCATCCGGATCGGTCTGCATGGCCTTGAGCGTTATCTCCTCCAGTTCCTCCGGTATCTCCGGGTTGATCGCCGTGGGCGCGTCCGGGACGACGGACATCTGCTGCACGGCTACCTCCGCCGCGCTGCCGCCGTCATAGGGCAGCTGCCCGGTGAGCATTTCATACAGAACGACGCCAAGGGAATAGATATCCGTCCGGGCGTCGATGCTTTCGCCGCGCGCCTGTTCGGGAGAAATGTAATGAATGCTGCCGACGGCCTCGTCCGATTCGGGCTGCTCCGGTGAATTCTCCACCATGGCAATGCCGAAATCGGCGACCTTGGCGGTCCCATCCTTGGGAAGCATGATGTTCTGGGGCTTGATATCCATGTGGATGATGCCCTTGGAATGCGCATGGGACAGCGCGCGGGCGATCTGCGTTGCAAAGTGCAGCGCTTCTTTCCAGCTGAGGACCTTTTTCTTCTTCAGATACTGCTTGAGATTGATGCCGTCGACATATTCCATGACGATGTATTCCGTGTCGCCGGAGGAAACGACGTCGTAGACCGCGCGGATATTGGGGTGCGAAAGCATGGCGACCGCCTGGTACTCCGTGCGGAAGCGGCGGCGGGACTCCGCGTCCATGGCCACATCGTCCTGCAGGACTTTGATGGCCACGTTGCGCTTAAGCTTCATGTCAAAGGCCTTGTACACGACGGCCATGCCGCCGACGCCAACGACGTCCTTTATTTCGTAGCGATTATCCAGAAGCTTTCCGATACGCCAGTTCACCTTATTGTTCATGCCTTGCCGCCTCCTTCTCAAATATCAGCACCACAACGGTTACGTTGTCTCTGGCGCCGGCGGAAAGTGCCGCGTCGATCAGCGCGCCGCATATCTTTTCGGGGTCGCCGCCCTGAGGGCAGCAGGCCGTGATCGCCTCGTCGCTCAGTGTGTTCGTCAGTCCGTCGGAGCACAGGAGAAAAACGTCTCCCTCACCGGCCTCCGCTTCAAAAATATCGCTTCGGACGTTTCGCTCACCGCCGATGACGCGGGTGATGATGTTTTTCCTGGGGTGTCTGCGCGCCTGCTCGCGCGTAAGGCGGCCGAGATCCATCAGCTCCTGCACGAGAGAATGGTCGTGTGTAAGCTTGGTCATAACGCCGTTTGAGATGCGGTATGCGCCGCTGTCGCCCACGTTCAGAAGCGTGACGCCGTCGTTGTTGGCATACAGCGCGACAAGCGTCGTCCCCATGCCCTCGCATTCCGGATCCCGCATGGAGCGGCTGTACACATCGCGGTTGGCCTTGTCCGCACCGGCGCCGAGACTCTCCGCCGCTTTTTCGCCGCCGCCGGCTTCCAGAGCGGCGGACGCGTGCTCGATAAAGCTGCGGCAGGCAATGTCGCTGGCTACCATACCGGCCGCCGCGCCGCCCATGCCGTCGCACACGGCGGCAAGCACGCCGGCGGAAAGCGTGCGCACGGCAAAGCAGTCCTGATTTTCCAGGCGCACCTTTCCGATGTCGCTCAAACCAAAAATTCTCATGCTTCCCTCATCTTCTTTCGACGGAGCTGGCCGCAGGCCGCGTCAATATCGCTACCGAGGCGGCGCCGGACCGTAACGGTCACGCCGTTGTCCGTAAGTATCTTTTCAAATTCCTTGAGAGCCTCCGGTGTGGACGGCTGAAGATCGCGCTCGGAGACGTAATTGAGCCGGATGAGATTGACGTGCGCACCCGTGCCCTTCAGCTTTTCCGCCAGCAGCCGCGCCTGCCGCGGCGTGTCGTTTACATCCCGTATCAGCGCGTATTCAAAGGATATGCGCCGGCCTGTTTTTTCAAAATAACGCCGGCAGGCATCCAGCACCGCGTCTACCCCGCGTCCCCGGTTTGCCGGCATGATCCGGCTTCGGGTCTCGTCGTCCGGCGCATGGAGCGATACCGATAAAGTCAATTGTAAATTAAGCTCGGCCAGTTTGTCAATCTTTTCGGTCAGCCCGCAGGTGGACAGAGAAATATGCCGCATTCCGATATCGCGCCCCTGCGGATGATTGATCAGATGAAGAAAGCGGATGACGTTATCGAAGTTGTCCAGCGGTTCGCCGATGCCCATCAGAACGATGTTGGAAATGCGGTCGCCGGCCTCGATCTCGGTGCGCAGCACCTCGTCGAGCATCTCCGACGCTTCCAGATCGCGCACGCGCCCGCCAAGCGTGGAGGCGCAGAAGGCGCAACCCATCCGGCAGCCGACCTGCGACGAGATGCAGACCGTATTTCCGTGCTGATAGCGCATGAAAACGGTCTCCACGCTCTCGCCGTCCGGCAGCTCCCACAAAAACTTGATCGTCCCGTCCTGCGCCGACTCCTGCCGCCGCAGCGTTTCCAGCGAGGCGATCGTATACAGCGCATCCAACCTCTCCCGCAGCGCCGCGGAGAGATCGGTCATTTCATCAAACGTGCGCGCCCCGCGCGAAAGCCAGCGAAAAACCTGCCTAGCCCGGAATTTCGGCAGTCCGAGCGAAGCGAATTCCGCTTCCAGTTCTTCGGGCAAAAGCCGCTTTATATCCCGCTTTTCCTGCGCATCCGGCATGAATAAAAACCGTCCGTTCCGTCCAGATCGGGCCAGAACGTCCTTTCCTGTTCCATTTCAAAGTCTTTGTTTTCGGCTAAAAAAGCATGTGTTACCGCGCTGTTTTCGGCCTCCCGCCACGTGCAGGTGCAGTAGCAGATGCTGCCGCCCGGCGCGACGGAACCGGACAGATGGCGCAGTATTTCACCCTGCAGCGCCGGGAGACCGGCGGTCTCCGCCGCGTCGCGGTAGCGGATCTCCGGCTTTTTCCGGATCACGCCAAGACCGCTGCACGGCACGTCGGCGATCACCAGATCGAAAAGGCCCTCGTCGATCTCCCGCGCATCGCGGACACGGCAGTCGATGCAGGACAGTCCCATGCGTTCCGCGCCGTCCGCTACCAGCGCAAGCTTGGCGCCGCTTATGTCGCAGGAGACGATCTCCCCCTCACCCCGCATATCCATGGCGGCGGCAAAGCTTTTGCCGCCGGGAGCGGCGCAGGCGTCCAGAATACGCATGCCGGGCTTCACGCCTGCCATGTACACGGCCGCGCGGGCGGCGGGGTCCTGCACATAAAACAGTCCGTCCTGAAACGCGGCCCGTCCGGCGACGGCACCACCGGGGAAAACCAGACAGCCGGGCACGCCGGCAAAGGGCTCCGCGCCCAGGCGCTCTGCCAGTGCTTCGGGCGTTGTGCGGAGATAGTTTGTCTGAATGTATGTCGGCGCCGCTTCGTTGTCCAGCGCGAGAACGGCGGCGGCCCCTTCGTAGCCGCGCAGGGAGATCAGCTCCTCGACCAGCGGCAGCGGATGGCTCCAGCGGATGGACAGATACGATGCGCTCCCTTCTCCGGGAATTTCGGGAGCGCCTTCCGACGAGAGGCGGCGCAAAACCGCGTTTACAAGCCCGGCTGCACGCGTGTAGCCGCAGGCCTTGCACAGCTTGACCGATTCGTTTACCGCGGCCACGGCCGGAACACGGTCCATGAACAGAAGCTGGTAGGCGCCGAGACGCAGGATGTCGCGCAGCTTTGGCTCGAGCTTTCCCCTTGCGCAGCGGTCTATGCAGAAGTCAAGGTAATATAGATTCTGAAGCGTGCCGAGAAACAAACGCGAGCAAAAGGCCGCGTCGCGGCTGTCCAGCGCCCGGCGCTCCAGCAGCGTCGAAAGCGTCTGGCTGCTCCATGCGCCGCCGCGCCGGCAGCGCTCCAGCGCTTCAAGGGCGGTTTTCCGCGGCATGTCAGACCTCCATCGGATGGCCGAGCAGATAGGCTGCCGCGCTCATCCGTTTTCCGCCGGACGCCTGAATTTCCCGGAGCAGAAGCGTCTTTCCGCCGGCGCAGGCGATCTCGATCCCCTGCTTTCCGGCGCTGACAAGCGCGCCCGGCGCTTTGTCCGTCGTGTGTCCGGTAACGTCGGCGTCGTATATTTTGAATTCCGTGCCGTTCAGAACGGCCGTCGCGCACGGCCAGTCCTGCAGGCCGTATATCTGCTTGAGGATCGCGCGCGGCTCGCGGTTCCAGTCGATGGGCGAAAGCTCTTTGGAAAGCATGGGGGCATAGCTGACGCGGCTTTCATCCTGCGGCATGCGCGGGGCCGTGCCAGCCTCAACGGCGCGCAGCGTGCGGATCAGCAGCGCCGCGCCCATGGGGGCCAGCCTTGCAAAAAGCGCGCTGCTGGTCTCCTTCTCGCCGACAGGCGTTTCTTCCGTGAAGATGATGTCGCCGGCGTCCATCTCCGAGGCCATATACATGCTTGTCACGCCGGCCGTCTCGTCGCCGTTGATGACCGACCACTGGATCGGAGCGCTGCCGCGGTATTTCGGCAGAACGGAGCCGTGAATGTTGATGCAGCCGAGGCGCGGAAGCGCCAGAATATCGTCCGGCAGTATGCGCCCATAGGCGACCACGACGATCAGATCAGGGTTCAGCTCCTTCAGAATGGACAGCGCCGTTCCGTCGCGCAGCTTGACCGGCTGGTATACGGGGATGCCGTGCGCCGCGGCAAGCTCTTTTACAGGGCAGGCCGCCAGCTTGTGGCCGCGTCCCTTGGGCTTGTCCGGCTGCGTGAACGTGCCGGCGACCTCATAACCCTCGTCCAGAAGCGCACCGAGGCAAACGGCCGCAAAATCCGGCGTGCCCATAAAAACGATCCTCATTTCCCAGCCTCCGCGTCCTCATCCTGCTCGTCGTAATAGGCGTCCATCTCCTCCTTGGAGAGAATGTGCGTTGTGATGTCCGTGAAAAGCTGCCCTTCCAGATGGGCCAGTTCATGGCAGAACGCGCGCGCCGTAAGGCCGAAGCCCTCGACCTCGAAGAAATTCCCGTCCCGATCCTGCGCGCGGATCTTGACATATTCCGGGCGCTTCACCATACCGTATACGCCCGGCACGGACAGACAGCCCTCCGGCCCGTCCTGCTCGCCCTCCTGCTCAACGATCTCCGGGTTGACCAGTTCGATGATATACTCGTCGTCCTCTTCGTCCACATTGGTTTCCAGGACTACGACGGCCCGGCGCAGGATGCCGACCTGGGGAGCGGCCAGCCCGACGCCGTTGGAGGCGCACATCGTCTCCGCCATGTCGTCCAGAAGGTCGCGCAGCTTCTGATCGAAACGCGTTACGGGGCGGCAATGCTTCCGAAGCGTTTCGTCGCCCTTTTCCAGTATTGTTCTAAGACCCATGCTATCTCCATTCAATCAAGGGGATCAAAATCGGCATAAACCGACACGCCCCTGTATTTTTTATCGTTGTTGCAGGCCAGCAGCACAGCCGAAACGATGCGCCGGACCGCCGCGCTCTGGCGGCTCGTCACTGTGACACGGTAGCGCCAGGTGCGATTGAGCCGCGCCACCGGCAGCGGCGCCGGGCCGAGCACCTTTATTCCCTCCAGTTCCGCCGTCTCCCGCACAAGGAGAAGGCGGATATCGGCGCAGCAGCGCAGCACGGCCGCCTCATCCTCACCGCTCGCCGTCAGGACAAACAGTTCTCCGAAAGGCGGCGAGCCGGTAAGCTTCCGGACGGACAGCTCCGCGCGGTAAAAGCCTTCATAGTCCTGCGCGGCTGCAAGCCGTATGACCTGATTTTCCGGCGTGAAGGTCTGGATCACGGCGCGGCCCGGCTTTTCGAAGCGGCCGGAGCGCCCGATGACCTGTGTGATAAGGGAAAAGCTTCGCTCCGAGGCCCGGTAGCTCCCGGAATAGAGGCTTTGATCGGCGGAGAGGACGCCGACGAGCGTGACGTTCTCAAAATTCAGTCCCTTTGTGACCATCTGCGTGCCGACCATGATCGGAATGCGCTGACTTCGGAATTTCTCCAGAAACGTTCCGTGCCCCGCCGCGGGCGAAACGGAATCGGTATCCATGCGGAGGATATCGACGCCGGGGAAAAGCTGGTTCAGCTCCTCCACGACCTTCTGCGTTCCGGCCCCGACGTAGCTCAGCTTTCCGCCGCAGGCGGGACAGACCGCGTCCGGCCGCTGGGAATGGCCGCAGCAGTGGCAGAGAAGGCGATTGCCGACGCTGTGGTAAGTCAGCGCGCGCGAACAGTTCGGGCAGCTGTAGGTGAAGCCGCATTCGACGCAGGTTACAAGCTTGTTGGCGCCGCGGCGGTTGAGAAACAGGATCGACTGCTCGCCGCGGTCGATATTCTCCTGAAGCGCCCAGCGCAGCACGGAGGAAATAACGCCCCCGTTCCCGCTGCGAAGCTCCCTTTTCATATCCACGATACGAACCGACGGAAGCCGCATGGCATTGTAGCGCTCCGGCAGACGGAACAGGCGGTAGCGACCCGTTTCCGCGCTGTACATGGAGCTGATGTCCGGCGTTGCGCTTCCGAGAAGAAGCAGCGCTTTTGCCCGCGCGCACAGGAACTTGGCCACGTCCCGCGCGTGATAGCGGGCGGCGTTTTCCGATTTGTAGGTATCCTCCTGCTCCTCGTCGATGATGATGCAGCCAAGGCTCTGAACGGGCGCGAACACAGCGCTGCGCGTGCCGATGACAAGGCGGGCGGCCCCGCTTCGGATGCGCTTCCATTCGTCATAGCGCTCGCCCATGGACAGCGCCGAGTGCAAAACGGCGATATCGTCGCCGAAATGGGACGAGAAGGTCTTGAGCATCTGCGGCGTGAGCGCGATCTCCGGCACGAGAAGGATCGCGGACTTTCCTTCCCGCAGGACGCGGTCGATCAGGTGGATATACACGGTCGTTTTCCCGGAGCCTGTGACGCCGAACAAAAGCGCGGCCTTTGCCTCGTTCTGCCGCGTCAGCTCCCACAGCCCCTCCAGCGCTTCGGACTGCCGGGAATTGAGCACCGGGAGCGGCGCGGCCTCCCCCGCTTCGTACTGCGGGCGGCGAAGCAGCTCCTCCTCCGTGAGTCGGATCAGCCCCTTCGCGCAAAGGCGCTGAATACTGTCGCGGCCGGAGCCGGTAAAGTAGCACAGATCGGCGACCGAGACCTTATCCAGCTCGCACAAAACGCGCAGAACGGCTGTCTGGCGGACGGCGCGGCGATTTGCCTCGATGGCGGCCATGGCCTCATCCTTTCCGACGGCCAGCGAAGCCTTCAGAACGGTTCGATCGCCCGTGCGCCGGCTTTGGCTGCTGCCGACCAGCAAAACGCCCTTCTTCACAAGACTGGCAAGCGCAGCGCCCGCGTTCTTTGCGCCGAAAGCCGCTTCAATATCCGCCAGCGGACACGGTCCGTCGTGGGCGAAAACGGCGTCGAGAGCTAGCTTTTCCAGCTTGGATTTTCCGGCGGCATTATAGGCGCGCTCCCGGTCGAAGCCCGGAGCGGGCGTATACATTGCGCTGACCTTATACCACAGGCCGGCGGGCAGAATAGCGCGGACCGCATCGGAGACCGTGCAGAAAAAGCGCTCGCGCATCCACAGAGCCAGCCGAAGCTGCTCATCCGTTAAGATCGGCGCTTCATCCAGCAGAGCCAGCACTTTTTTCAGCGCCTGTCCGTCGCCCGGCGCAAGCGCGAGCACGACGCCCTCCCGCGGACGGCTGCCGCCAAAAGGAACGGCGACGCGCATCCCCGGAAAAAGCTGCGATTTGAATTGTTCGGGCACTGCGTAGCTGTACGGACGGTCAAACCAGTAGCTGACGCCCGAAACGGCGACGCGTGCGATCGTGTCGTTTTCCATAGCGTGTGCGCCTGTTCACAGGCCTGTAAGGAAAAGGCGGGATAGTCCCGCCTTTATTCGATGACGATATCGTCCGCGTCCTCGGACTTGTCCTCCTCCGATTCCTCTTCCTCATCCCGGTGCAGAGGGACCTCGTTGTTCACACTCAGTTTCCCGGTGTAAACCTCGTCGATGGCGCTCGAAACCGGCTTTTTGGTCAGCGGTTCGCCCTCGTTTTCGGCTTCCGCCGCGATTTTACGGGCGCGCTTGGCAACAAGGTTGACGAGCAGATAACGGCTGCCGATCTTGTTGACGAGATCGGCTACGGGGGGATACAGCATCATAAGGCATTGCCTCCTTCTGAAATATACTGGATTTGAAATTCGGAGCGGCAGCGATAAGCGGTTATGATCGCCTCGAGCCGCGCCGCCGATTGATTGGCGTCGTCGTTGATGATGATATAGTCGTAGCGGGAAGCGAGCTTGTACTCCCGCTCGGCCGTTTCCAGGCGCATCCGTATCCGTTCCTCCGTGTCGGTGCCCCGGCCGCGAAGGCGGCGTTCAAGCTCCGCAAGAGACGGCGGACACAGAAACACGCTCACGCAGTCGGTGCGCTGCGCCATGACCTGGGCCGCTCCCTGCACTTCGATGTCGAGCACCACGCACTTGCCTTCGGATATGGCGCGGTCGATCGGTCCGGCCGGCGTGCCGTATCGGTTGCCGACGTATTCGGCGTGCTCCAGGAACTCGCCGTTTTCGATCATACCGCAGAATTTCTCCTGCGTTATGAAGTAATAGTCCAGCCCGTCCACCTCGTACGGCCGCGGGTCGCGGGTCGTGGCGGAGATGGAGAAGCACACGTCGTCCCGGTCCTGCATGACCTTGCCGATCACGGTGCTTTTTCCGGCGCCGGACGGCCCGGATACCACGAGCAGAAGCCCCTTATCCCTCATTGCCGTCGCCTCCCGTCTTTCCGGCGATACGCTGGCTTAGCGTATCCGGCAGCAGCGGACAGAGAATGACGTGGCCGCTGTCCGCCACAATGACGGCGCGCGTCTTGCGTCCGTAGGTGGCGTCGACAAGGCGTCCGTTTTCGCGGCTCTGGCTCACAACACGCTTGATGGGGTTCGATTCCGGGTCCACAATGGCTACGATATGCTCAAGCGAAACATAATTGCCGAAGCCGATGTTGATAAGACTACTCAATATTCTGCACCTGCTCGCGTATTTTTTCGATCTCCGCTTTCATATCAATGACCAGCTTGGCGATCTGACTGTCGGCGCATTTTGAGCCGGTCGTGTTTGCCTCGCGGTTCATTTCCTGCACAAGGAAATCCAGCTTCCGTCCGATGGGCGAACTGTCGGAAAGCATCTGGCGGAACTGAGCCAGATGGCTGCGCATACGGACGGTTTCCTCGTCCACGGCGACCCGGTCGGCATAGATGGCGGCTTCCTGAAGAATGCGGGATTCCTCCACGGCGGCGGACGCAAGCACCTCCTGCATTTTATCCGTCAGCTTCTGCCGGTATTCCGCGACGGTCTGCGGCGAGCGCTCCTCGATCTGCCCAACCATCTGCTCGATGCGGTCAAGCTTGTCCAGCAGATCGGAACAAAGCCTCTCGCCCTCCCGCGCGCGCATGGCGTTGTAGTCGTCGAGCGCCTGCTCCAGCATCGTCAGGATCGCCCGCGTGACCGTGTCGCGGTCGGCGTCCTCGCGGTTTGTGGACAAGACCTCCGGGAAGCGGGCCAGCGAGAGCGCGCCGAGATCGTCGGGCAGACCGAACTGTTCGGAAAGGCCCCGGACGGCGGCCACATACGCTTCCGCCAGCGGCTGGTTGACCTTGATCGTGACCGTGTCGGCAGCCGATGAATCAACGCTTATGAATACATCGACCTTGCCGCGCGACACACGGGCCGCGACCGCGCTGCGGATGGCATCCTCCGCGAAAAGATAGCTTTTGGGAAGGCGGACGGATACGTCCAGAAAGCGGTTGTTGACGCTTTTCAGCTCGGCCGAGACGGCGATCGAGTCAAGCTCGCCCTTCGCCCCGCCGTAGCCTGTCATACTGTAGATCATTGAAAGTACCCCGATATTCTTTGTATATAAAGCTTTATGAGAAAGCTGAAGCACACGTCATACACCGCGAACGCGGCCGCGCCAAGCGGCCACAGGACGTACCAGCGGCTTAAAAGACCTTCCGGCATCCCGACGCCGGCCGTGACGAGCCACCAGACAAAAAATGCCAGCGTGTATACGCCAAGCTTTGCCGCCCAGCAAAGCGGCTGGGCCCGGAGATGGGATTCCAGAAACGACTTGACAAGCGGATACAGGCCGAAAAAACCGGCATACAGGATCGCGCACAGCTTGGCCGGCAGAATCAGAAGCGCGAGCGCCGCCGTTACCGCATATACACCGGCGGCCCAGCCAAATCCGTACATCATCAACGCCGCTGCGGCAAAAAAGCCGGCCAGCGCCGAAACGGCCAGACGCGCCGAGGGAAGCGCCGAACCGAGAAAAAGAAACGCCACGCCGAGCGCCGCCAGAACGGCGAGCCGGGCCAGTCTTTTCGTTCCCTTCGTCATCTCAGCAGCACGGGATCAGATCGCCGCCCATGGCCTCGCAGCAGCAATCGGCCAGAAGTGCCGAGGAACAGCAGTTGCACATATCCTGCTGACTCATCTGCGAGCCGGCAAAATTGGGATTGTAATAGGCCTGACCGCTGTTGTTCATGGCGTTGACCGCGTCACGATACTCGGCGTTGCCCGGCTGCATGGAGGCCGCTGTGCGGAAATAGCGGCTGGCCTCGTCCATCCAGCCGCGCCGCCAGTAGATGCTTCCCATGAGGTAGTTCCACTCCGCGTCATGCGTCTGGATACGGTTGAGCATGGCCTGCGCCTGATCCAGATTGCCGCTTGTAATATAGCTGCGGATCTGGGCGTATTGGGCGGACGATGCGGAATAGCCTCCGCTCTGGCTCTGATAGGCGCCCTGCGCGCCGCCATAGCTCTGGCCGCCGTAAGAGGTGCGGCCTGTCTCCCGCTGCCTCTCTATCGTGTCGTAGGCCTCGTTGATCTCCTTCATCTTCTCCTGCGCCAGATCCGCCAGCGGATTGTTGACGTAGTTGTCGGGATGATATTTCCGCGCCAGATCGCGGTAGGCTTTTTTTACTTCGTCGTCGCTTGCCTGCGGCGAAACGCCCAGGACATTATATGGATCGTTCATGGATTCTCCTATCCTGTTTCCTCTTGTTCCAGCAGCCGCTGAGCACCGATTCCGAGGCCCAGGGCAATCCATAGTAAATGATATTGGACAAAACCGGCTGCCAGCATCCCGGCTCGAGCAGGGCGAAAGCCGCGGCGATGCGGTTTTGCGTCTGGCAGATCGTCTGCCGGAGCAGCTGCTTCTGCTCCTCCGAAAGCGAACCGCCGTTGGGCTCAAAGCGGTATATCAGGGGATTATAAGAGCCGCTTTCCCAATCGTCCGGAAGATCGTCCACCGCATCCAGAATGTAAATAAAGCGCCCCAGCTGATATAAAAGCGACTGCAGCGCCCGCCGGCGCTTTTCATCGTTTTCGCCGTCTGCCGCCGCCTGAAGGATCACGGCAAACTTGTCCGCCGCTGCGTCAAGGCTGGAGCATTTGCCACGCTCAAGCTCCGTCAGCGCGCCGATGGAATCGCGGACAAGCTCCGCGAAATCCGGAAGCGCAGCGGCCGCCTTCCGATAGGCCGGACGAAGTGCGGCGCGCGCGGCCCGAAAAGGCAGAGAGCAAAGAAAGGATGCGTCGGCAATGGCATCCGACAGCTTCCACCATGCAAAAATCAGACTTTCGTCCGCTGCCCGCGAAAGCGATTCGTCCGCGCGCACGCAGAGCCGCCGGCCCCACAGCCGCGCCGGGCAGCGCATGGTCTCGCATTCGATCGTGTCCGCGCGGGACAGGAGCATGGCCAGAAAGGTGAAGTCGTAATTGACGACAAAGCGTGCGGCAAATCCGCCGCGGCGGAACAGCTGCCGGCACAAAGCGCAGTAAATGCGGTGGAACGCCTCGTATTCCGAAACCTTCAGCTCGCCTTTGAGCGGCCTGACATAGCCGTACATCAGCGGATATAGCCGGTAAGCTCGTAGCGCGGGGCCTTACGGCGACGACCGATGAAAACCATGACGAGCGCGCCGAGCGCCAGTCCCGCAAAGCTCACCGCAATGCACAGTCCCTGTCCTCCGCCGGCGGCACAGGCCGCGGCGTAGCAAAGGAAGAACGCGGCCAGCGGCAGCATATAGATCAGCAGCGTCAGCCCCATGATCCGGCCCGTGCTGCTTGTTACGACCACGCGGTCGCCGGCGTCGGCGTGAATGCCGTTTTCCGCCTCGATCAGGATGCGGGAATTGTACTGGCACGCCTCGCAGCTGCCGCAGTTCCCGCCGCAGGCCGTCCCGCGGAGAATGGACACCTCGGCTTTTCCGTTATCCAGTCTTCTGGTCACGACTCCGTTTTGCGTCACTGCGTTTTATCCTCCGTCATTACGACCGTCATCGTGTAATCGCCTACCGCGCCGGCGTTGGGGAAGCCGTCCACATAAATGGTGGTCGGCGCCTTGGAGGTCACGGTGATGTCGCTCAGATCCGCCACAGCCCGCAGGTTATTCGCGGATATCTGCGCCAGTGTTTCTTCCGGCGCGCGGATCGTGACCGGGATGCCGAGCGTCATGATCTCGGCGGTGTACCCCTCCGGGCAGTTGATGTATTCCAGGTTGTAGACCGTGAATGAAGCGGTGGAAAGGCCCGTGATCTCCAGTGAGACGTGCGCCGTTGTAACGCCGGAAAGGTTGTCCGTGTCGTTTGGAATGGTGATGGTATATTCCGTGTCCGGGAAATTCTGATAATCCGCGAGATCGATCGTCCCCAGATAGATCGTGTTGACGCCGGCCAGCGTGGCGCTGTCGCCGGCCAGCATGATGCTGCTCGGGTCGATGTGCTTGATCACGTTCGCGCTCGTCGCGCCGCCGCCATCCACCAGCGTGACGTCAAGCGCCACTTCCTTCATCATATTCACGGTAAGGGCCGCGGAAACGGTCTCCGCATCGCACTGAACGTCGTCAAACTCAAGCGCTTCCCCGTCCGCGTTGCGCAGAACAAAGGCGGATTCGGCCGTGAAGCTGGAATTTACGTCGTCCCGGTCAATGGTGACAAACGCGCAGTCGACCTGCGCCAGCTCCTCCTCCGGGCCGATGAGCGTAATGGTCGACGGCTCAAAGCTCATCACCTTATCCGCCACATAGCCCTCCTGCGTATTTCCGACAAACTCGCCTTCGACGACGACCGACTTTGTGGAGAGCTTGGATACGACCAGCGAGATATATTCCGGCGATTTGCGCGTCACGCTCATGGACGAGCTGTCCACGTTGCTGGGGTAAACGAGCGTATAGCTGAGCGTCTTGTCGCCGGTTCGGGTGACCTTGGACAGATCGACCGACGCGATCAGATCCTCCGCCGTGAGATTGGCGATATAGCGGCGCGGCCCGGATACCGTGACGGTGACGGTCTCCGTGTCTTCATAGGTCAGGACCAGCCCAAGGGATTCGCGCATCGTCGACTCGCCGGCATAGTTGACCTCCACGCCGGTAAACGTGCGCGTTTCCTTCGCGCCGTAAGTCGTCGTATAGAAGCACCAGATCAGAACGGCGCCGATCACGGAAAGTGCGGCGACGAACAGGCGGCTTGAAAAAAGGCGGTTGAGCCAGCGTTTATCGGTCTTATTTGGCTGCATGGTCGTCCCCCTTTTGTTTTTTCCGTTTCCAGAAGGGCTTGTCCGCCGGCTCGTCGGACAAAAGCTCGTTGCGCAGCAGCGTCTCAAAGGTGTCCTGACTCAGATGGCGCTTGAGCATTCCGTCCACAGCCAGGGAGATCGCGCCCGTTTCCTCCGAAACGATGGCCACGACCGCGTCGGTCTGTTCGCTGATGCCGAGCGCGGCCCGGTGCCGCATGCCGAGATCACGGCTGAGATTGCCGTTGGATGACAGCGGCAGCATACATCCGGCGGCCGTGATCCGGCCGTCCTTTATGATGACGGCCCCGTCGTGCAGCGGGGATTTGTCATAAAAAATATTGCGCAGCAGCTCCGAGGATATTTTGGCGTCCAGTATGGTCCCGGAATTGATGGCTTCGCCAAGGCGGTTGTCGCGCTCAAAGACGATCAGCGCGCCGGTGCGGCTGCGGGACATGGCCTCGCAGGCAAAAACCGTCTGCATGATGGCCGAGTCCATGGTCGTGCTCTGGTCGCGCCCGATGATAAAGGGACTGCGGCTCCCCACCTTTTCCAGCGCACGCCGGATCTCCGGCTGGAACAGAATGATCACGGCCAGCACGCCGATATCGAACACGGCCTTGAGCACATAGTTCGTCATGTTAAGATTCAGCGCGCCGGACAGCCACAAAGCCAGCACGAGCATCACGATGGCGTTTGCGACCTTGGTCGAATTTGTCCGGCGGATGAAGCCGATGAGCCAGTAAATGCCCACGGCGATAATGAGTATATCGATCACATCGGACAGCCCGATCGAGCCGAGGAGCCGTATGGATTCGGTTATGAATTTCGATATCGTTTGCATAGACGCCCTCATTGTACTTTTTGCTTAGTATCTCATTATATAACAAATATGCCTGCATGGCAAGGCAAATTATCCGACAATCTCCATCAAATATCCGGCGGCCGCCCGGATCTGCGCGGGCGTATTGAACGGCGAAAAGCTCACGCGCAGGGTTCCGCTCTCCAGCGTCCCGGCCGTCCGATGGGCATACGGGGCGCAGTGAAGTCCCGCACGCACGGCGACGCCCCGGGCCGAGAGCGCCTGTGCCGCGCTTTCCACGTCCAGACGGGAAAAGCGCATGGAGAGAACGCCGGCCTGTTTTTCCGGCTGCGGCGAGTCAAAAAGCTCAATGTTTCGGTTTGCGACAATATATTGCTCCATGCGGCGCATAAGCATTTGTTCGTGGGCAAGGACAGCCCCCGCCGGCCGGCTTCGCAGCCAGCGGCAGCCGGCCAGAAGCCCGGCGATACCGGGAACGTTGTGCGTTCCGGCCTCCAGCCGGTCGGGCAGAAAATCCGGCATGTCGGCATAGGCGCTGTTTGAACCGGTGCCGCCGCACAGAAGCGGCTTTGACGCGCTGTTCACCAGCAGAATGCCGGTCCCCTGCGGGCCGAGAAGCCCCTTGTGCCCCGGCATGGCGCAGAAGGCCGCGCCAAGCGCGGTGAAATCGACGGGCAGAACGCCGGCCGACTGGGAGGCGTCCAGCACGAACGGAACGCCGTATTCACGGCACAGCGCGGCAATGCGGCCGACCGGCAGGATGTAGCCGAACACATTGGACACATGCGTGCAGAAAACGGCCGCCGCGCCGGGGATCCGTTCCCGGAATGCGGCCACGGTTGCCTCGTCGTCAAACAGCGGGGCCCGGGCCGGGTCGATGACGGCCCCGGCCGCATACAACGGTCTTGTCACGGCGTTGTGCTCGTAGCCGGAGACCACGACGCGGTCGCCGGGCGAGACCAGCGACGCGGCGGCGATGTTGAGCCCGTGCGTAGCGTTGGAGCAGAACACGACCTGCTCCGGCTGCGGCACATGGAACATCTCCGCCAGCTCCATCCGGCAGTCCAGCAGCGTGTCGGCGGCGCGCATGGCGCTCGGATAAGCGCCGCGCCCGGGACTGGACATCCCTCGCATGGCCTCCGTCACTGCCTGAGCCACGCTGCGCGGCTTGTAAAAGGAGGTGGCCGCGCTGTCCAGGTAGATCATTCCGTCACCTCCGTGTACCCGTCCGGGTCAACGCGGAAAACACGCAGGGGGGCAAGCTCGACGGACCGGAGCAGTTCAAGCGCCCGGCCCTTATGCTTTTCGGGAACGCGGACGCAGTAGCCGCAGCCGCCGGACGACAGCTCCCGGGGCGAGCGCATGACAAAGGCGCTGATCCCCTTGCGTTCAAGGATGCGGGCGCTCCGCTGCGCGTAAGTCAGGCTTTTGCACATAAACAGATACATAAAAAATTCCTCCCGCCATGGTCACAGACCATTGTATGCGGAAGGAAGTTCGGCTGTGTCAGCGAAGAAGCACGACGGCGTGCGCCGCCATTCCTTCTTCCCGTCCCGTGAAGCCCATATGCTCCTCTGTCGTCGCCTTGACGCTGACGGAAGAAAGCTCGATGCCGAGCGCCGCGGCGATATTCCGGCGCATGGTTTCGATGTATGGCGCGAGCTTCGGGCGCTGCGCCACGATCGTGCAGTCGCAGTTTTCGACGGAAAAGCCTGCGTCCGCCGCCGCGTCCGCCGCTCCCTTGAGTATGCGGATGCTGTCCATCCCGGCCGTCCAATCCGCGCTGTCCGGAAAAAGCTTTCCGATATCGCCGAGAGCGGCCGCGCCGAGGATAGCATCGGCCAGCGCGTGCAGGAGCACGTCGGCGTCGGAATGACCGTCCAGCCCCTGTGCATAAGGGATCTCCACGCCGCCGAGTATCAGCTTTCGACCGCCGGCAAGCCGGTGCGCGTCATATCCGTGTCCGATCCTCATGATTCCCTCCTGCCAACGATCAGCTCGGCCAGCGCCAGATCCAGCGGCGTTGTGATCTTTATGTTCTCCTCACTGCCCTGTGTGAGCACGATCTGGGCGCCGATGGCTTCGGCTGCGGCGCAGTCGTCCGTTGGATTCCAGTTTCTTTCCGCCGCCGCGCAAAGCGCCGCCCGGATGATGTCCGCCTGAAAAACCTGCGGCGTCTGGATGGCAAACAGCGTTTCCCGGTCGGGCGTGCTGTCCACAACGCCGCCGCTTGCGATTTTGATCGTATCGCGGACGGCGATCGCCGGCGCCGCCGCCGTATAGCGGTAGGCCGCCCAGACGGCGTCCTCGATGACCGCGTGGCTCACAAGCGGCCGCGCGCCGTCGTGTATGGCGATCAGCCGCGCCTTTTTCGAGACGGACATGACGCCGGCATAGGCGCTGAGCGTTCGGCTTTCGCCGCCGGGCACGACAAGACTTACTTTTCCTCCGCCATAGGCTCTGGCCAGACGCGAAGCGCAATCCATGATCGCCGGGCGAACGACGAGCACGATCTCCTGGATACAGCCGGCAGCGGCAAATGCCTCCAGTGTCCTTCCGAGCACCGGCACACCGCCGATCTCGGCGAAAAGCTTGTCTGTACCAAAGCGCGTCGAGCTTCCGCCCGCGACGATGACGGCGGAGCAATAAGGCAGGCGGACGTTTTTCAATGTTTCGGATATTTTTTTCATGATCTCCCGTTTTGTTCAGCGGACCGCCTCGCCAAGTCTGGCCTCTACCTCGTCGTAGGAAATATCCATGGACAGGGCCATTTCAGACGCCAGGATCTGCTTGGCGGTGTGAAGCATCTTCCGTTCTCCCGTGGAAAGGCTACGGGCCGTGTCGCGCCGCATGAGCCCCTTTATAACGCCGGAAACCGTGAGCAGGTCGCCGCTGCGGATGCGGAGCATATTCTCCCGGTAGCGCTTGTTCCAGTTGGCCTCCATGTCCAGCTCTATATCCGGGATGCGGCTGAGAATGGCGAGCATTTCCTCGCAGCTGTGCACAGGGCGCACGCCGACCCGCTCGCAGGTGTCCTGCGGAAACTTGATGAGCATATCGCCGAATGGCAGTCTCATAACGTAGTAAGTCTTGACAACGCCGTCGATGCGTTTTTGTTCAACCGCGGAGATGATGCCCGCGCCGTGGAGCGGATGCGCGACCCGGTCGCCGATCTGGTAACTCATGGCAGTACTCCCGAACAAGAATTTCATTTTTATAAAAAAATTATAAACAATTTTTCCGTTTTAGGCAAGACAAAGCCTTGATTTTTCAACATTTTTTCAAATTCAGTTATGCAGAAAGGGCCGTTCCGTATGTTCAGGGACAAGGATCTGATGAAAAACACGGCGCTGCTGACGGCGGCGTCGCTGGCCATGCGATTTGTCGGCATGGCGTGGCAGGTGTGGCTGGCCGGACGCATCGGCGAGACCGGGATCGGCCTGTTCCAGCTCATTATGAGCGTGGCGTCCTTTGCCATGACGCTGGCCGTCAGCGGTATCCGGTTCACGACCACGCGCCTTGTGGCCGAGGAGCTGGGGCGCGGAAAGGACGGCCATGTGCGCGCAGCGGCCGGACGATGCCTTCTTTACGGCGGCATATTCGGTCTGGCCGCCTGCGCCGCGCTTTTGCTGGCGGCGGAGCCGGCGGGCTTCCTGTGGCTTGGCGATGCGCGTACCGTCGCGCCCCTGCGGGCGCTTGCGCTGGGACTTCCCTTCCTGTCGCTCAGCACCGTGATATACGGCTATTTCACCGCGACCGGCCGCGTGTGGAAAAGCGTGTGCGTACAGATCGGCCGCGAGCTTTTCATGATCGCGGCCACGGCGGTGCTTCTGCACGGATATGTGCGCGGCGACATCGAACGGGCGTGCCGCGCCATTGCCGTGGGCGGTACGGCGGCGGACGCTGCGGCGTTTCTGACGGCGCTTGTATTCTTCCTTCGCGATATCAGGCGTCATATCCCGCGTTCCGTGGACGCCCGTGCCGCGGGCATGACCGACCGTATGCTCACCATCGCCCTGCCGTTGGCCGCCGCCTCCTACGCGCGCAGCGGCCTTTCGACCTTTCAGCATCTTCTCGTCCCGCGCGGGCTTCGCCGCTCCGGGCTCAACGCCGCCGCCGCGCTTTCCGCCTACGGCGTCATACAGGGCATGAGCCTGCCGGTCGTGCTGTTCCCGTCCTGTCTGATGCTTGCCGTTGCGGAACTGATCGTTCCGAAGCTCACGCGCTCACAGGTGACGAACGACGCGCGGGAGATCCGCGCCGTGACAGTCGATATCCTTCGCAAATCGTTTGTGTTCTCTCTGGGAACGGCTCTGTGCTTTTTCGCGCTCGGCGACGCCTTCGGGCAGGCGCTTTACGGCTCGGAGCAGGCCGGGCGGTACATAGCCGTGTTTGCCCTGATCGTTCCGATCATGTACATGGACATGATAACGGACGGCTGCCTCAAGGGCGTCGGCGAAATGATGTTCTGCATGTATGTAAATATCGCCGACGCCGGGCTGTCCGCGCTTCTGGTGTGGCTGCTCCTGCCCCGCGGTGGCATTGCCGCCTATGTTTTTGTCATCTGCTTTACGGAGGCGTTCAATTTCGCCGTAAGCCTGTGGCGGCTGAAGAAAAAGACAGGCTTTCGGTTTCATGGGCAGCGTTTTATCAAAACGCTTCTCTGCGCCGCCATATCGGCCGGCGGGGCCAGAGCGGTTTACCGGATAATAATAGCGAACGCCGGAAACTGCGTTCCGGCGCTCGCTGCTGGTGTTATTTTCTTTGTGCTGATTTACGGAGTGCTGTACCTGTCAGCCCTGAGGAGGCAGTAGGCAGACCAGCATCTGGCAGACGGTGTCGCCCGTGTTGGTGACGGACTTGGCCGCGCCGCCGCAACAGTGATAGGAATCGCCGGCCTTCAGGACGGTCTCCTCGGTCTCGGTCTTGAGCGTCATCTCGCCTTCGAGAATGTAGTAGATGGATTCCAGGGGGTTGGCGCCGAAATCGGTGCCGCCGCCGGGAATGAAGTAGGTGATGCCCATGATCAGCTTGCCGCCGTCAACGTCGGCGGGGTCATGCAGACGAGTGGGGACGCATTCGTTGTGGCCGGGAGCGGTGTACGCATAAACGGTGCTGCCCTCAACGCCTTTTTTTCTCTGAACCTTGTACTGTGCCATTGCTATATGCTTCCTTTCCAAAAAAAGAATTTTCCTTTTTAGGCAATTGAATTTTAGCACAAAGCGCTTTTACTTGCAAGTATACTTTGACATATAGCTTCAGATTTGATAATCTGAATGCAGGAAGTGATTGAAATGATACTTGCAGTGGACGTATCCAATAACCATGTGGCCGCCGGTCTGATGGAAGACGGCGCGCTTGTGCACGTCAGCCACATGTCCTCCGTAAAGTCCCGCACAGCCGATGAGTACGCGGTCCTGATGGATCTGATGGCCCGGCATCACGGCGTGGATCTCGGCGGGATGGAAGGCTGCATCGTCTCCAGTGTTGTGCCGGAGCTGACGGCCGTCTTGTGCGCCGCCGCCGAGAAACTGACGGGAAAGCGCGCGATGCTGGTCGGAAAGGGACTGAAAACCGGCCTGAACATCCGCATCGACGAGCCGGGGGAGCTGGCCAGCGATTTTGTCGCAGTCGCCGTTTCGGCGCTGGAGCGCTATCCCCTGCCCTGCGTGACGGTCAACATGGACACGGCCGTCGCCATCGGCGTTCTCGACAAAAAAGGAAGCTATATCGGCGGCGTGATCGCGCCCGGCGTGATGGCCTCGCAGATCGCGCTCTCGCGCGGCGCGTCCAGGCTCTATTCCGTCACGCCGAAGGCGCCGGGGCGCGTCATAGCCAAGAATACGGCCGACTCCATGAAGGGCGGCATCATCTACGGCACGGCCGCCATGCTCGACGGACTTCTGGCCGGCATTGACGGGGAACTTGGCGAAACGGCCAACGTGGTCGCCACCGGCGAATGGGCCGACGAGGTGATCCCCCACTGCCGCCGCCCGGGCATTCTCGTCGACAAGGATCTCGCCATGAAGGGCCTTTGGTCGATATACAGGAAAAACGAGCGCTGACGCGCTGACATAAAAGAAGAAATCCTGTCCGAGAGTACCCCGGGCAGGATTTCTTTTTATGCTTTTTACTTGTTGGACAGATACTCCACGATGCCGGCCGCAGCGACCTTGCCGGCGCCCATGGCCTTGATGACCGTGGCGGCGCCGGTGACCGCGTCGCCGCCGGCGAACACGCCGGGACGGGAGGTCGCGCCCTTCTCGTCGGCCTCAATACCGCCCTTCTTCGTTGCCGCCAGCCCGGGGGTCGTGGTGCGGATGAGCGGGTTGGGACTCGTGCCGATGGCGATAATGACCGAATCGACCGGGATAACGTACTCGCTGCCGGGAACCACGACGGGCTTGCGGCGGCCGGAGGCGTCGGGCTCGCCGAGCTCCATCTTGACGACCTTAATGCCGGTGACATGGCCGCCTTCGTCGCCCTCGATGGCGACGGGGTTGTTCAGAAGCTTGAAGATGATCTCCTCGGCCTCCGCGTGCTCGACCTCTTCCTTACGGGCGGGAAGCTCTTCCTTGCCGCGGCGGTAGATGATGTAGACCTCCTCCGCGCCAAGACGCTTGGCCGTGCGGCAGGCGTCCATGGCCACGTTGCCGCCGCCGACGACGGCAACGCGCTTGCCAAGCTTGATGGGCGTGTCATACTCGGGCAGATACGCCTTCATCAGGTTGGTACGGGTCAGGATCTCGTTGGCGGAGAACACGCCCAGCAAATTCTCTCCGGGGATGTTCAAAAACTGCGGCAGACCGGCGCCGGAGCCGATGAACACGGCCTCAAAGCCCTGCTCAAACAGCTCGTCGATGCTCTCGGCGCGGCCGATGACCGCGTCGGTGACGATCTTGACGCCGAAGTGCTCGAGCTTCTGGATCTCCTTGGCGACAATGGCCTTGGGCAGACGGAACTCGGGGATGCCGTAAACCAGCACGCCGCCGGCCTTGTGGAACGCCTCGTAAATGGTCACATCGTAACCCTTGCGGGCCAGATCGCCGGCGCAGGTCAGACCGGCAGGGCCGGAGCCGACGACCGCGACCTTGTGGCCGTTGCTTTCGGGAACCTCGGGCGCGCCGTCCGCGTGGCCGTGGTTCATGTGGTAGTCGGCGACAAAGCGCTCAAGACGGCCGATGCCGACCGGCTCGCCCTTAATGCCGCGCACGCACTGGCCCTCGCACTGATTCTCCTGCGGGCAGACACGGCCGCAGATGGCGGGCAGCGCGTTGGTGGAAACGATGACGTTGTAAGCGCCGTCAAAATCGCCCTCGGCGACCTTGGCGATAAATTCGGGAATGCGGACGTTGACCGGGCAGCCGCCCATGCATTTCGGGGCCTTGCAGTTGAGGCAGCGCTTGGCCTCGTCGATCGCCATCTCCTCGGTGTAGCCCAGAGCGACCTCCGAGAAGTTCTTGTTGCGAACCAGGGGCTCCTGCTCGGGCATGGGGTTCTTGTCCATTCTCATATTAGCCATGCTGTCTCACACCTCCCGTGATGCGGCAGATATGCTGCTTCGCCGCTTCTTCTTCCTCTGCGTAATAGGTGGCACGCTTGAGAATGCCGTCCCAGTCGACGAGATGACCGTCGAACTCGGGGCCGTCCACACAGGCGAACTTGGTCTCGCCGCCGACGGTCAGACGGCAGGCACCGCACATGCCCGTGCCGTCGAGCATGATCGGGTTCATGGAAACGATGGTCTTTATGCCGTATTCCTTGGTGGCGTCGCACACGCGCTGCATCATGCGGGTCGGACCGACGCACATGATCTCGTCGTACTTCTCGCCCGCGTCGAGCAGAGCCTTCATTTTCGTGACGTTGAAGCCCGCCTCGCCGTAGGAGCCGTCGTCCGTGGTGATGTACAGGTTGGTTACGCCGGCGCGCATCTCATCCTCCAGAATGACGATATCCTTGGAGCGGAAGCCCGCGACCATGTCGACCTCGATGCCGCGGTCATGCATGCCCTTGGCGACCGGGTACGCAATGGCGTTGCCGACGCCGCCGCCGACCACGCACACACGCTTGAGCCCTTCCATGTTGGTGGGGCGGCCGAGAGGTCCGACAAAGTCTGCGATCTCATCGCCGGCCTCCAGCAGATTGAGCATCTGGGTGGTCTGACCGACAGGCTGAACCATGATGGTAACGGTGCCCTTTTCGCGGTCATAGCCCGCGATGGTAACGGGAACACGCTCGCCATACTCGTCCAGCCGGAAAATGATAAACTGGCCGGGAAGCGCCTTGCGCGCGACCAGCGGGGCCTCAATGACGAACTCGACGACGGTCTTCGCCTCGTTGAGGGCCCTCTTGCTGACGATTTTGAACATATCTATCCCCCTAAAGATGTATTGGGTTTTTGCTCATACAATGAAATTATAACACAATTCGATCGTTTGTGAAGAATAATCTGAAAATTGACATGAACCCTTACGCCCTGTCCCCCAGGGCTGCGAGCCGCTCGGTTATATCCTCGAACCTCATGCGGCGCGACGCCTTGACAAGAATGGCGTCTCCGTCCGACACAAGCTCCGCCAGCGCATCCATCAGCTCCGCCGTCGTTTCAAACCAGCGCGCGCCGGCGCCGGCCCCCTCGGCAATGGCCTTTGCCAACTCGCCGCAGGCGATGACCCGCACGCCGTTTTCCGCCGCAAACGCGCCCAGCTGACGGTGCAGCGCCTCGCTCTGCCCGCCCAGCTCCAGCATATCGCCCAGAATGGCGGCGGGACGGCCACCGAGATCGAGCAGGGAGCGTATGGCGGCGGCGGCCGATGTCGGATTGGAGTTATAGCAGTCGTCAACGATGGTCCAGCGGGCGGTTTTCAAAACACGGCTGCGGTGTCCCACGGCTTCATAGTCGGCGATACCGGCCGCGATCTGCTCGTCCGTCAGCCCGAGCCGCAGTCCGACCGCCGCACCCATCAGCGCGGCGTAGACCATGTGCCGGCCATAGGCCGGGATACGGACCGGAATACGTCTTTCCTGCCACAGAAAATCGCAGGATGTTCCCTCGCCGTCGCCCCGGACGTTCACAGCGCGCAGCGCACAGTTTTCTCCGAAGCCGAACAGAAGCGTTTCCCGTCCGAAGTCATACGCGCGCAGAAGCGGATCGTCGCCGTTTGCAAGGACAAGGCCGTCCGGCTTCATGGCGGAAACGATCTCGCCCTTGGCCTTCAGCACGCCCTCGCGGCTTTTGAGAAATTCCAGATGCGCGTCGCCGATGAGCGTAAACACGGCGATGTCCGGCTTCACCATCCGGCTCAGACGCGTCATTTCCCCGAAGCCGGAGATACCCATCTCCACCACGGCGGCCTCATGCTCCGGGCGCAGCCGGAACAGCGTAAACGGCACGCCAAGCTCGTTGTTGAAGTTCTTTTCCGTTTTGAGCGTGTGAAAGCGGCGCGAGAGGACCGCGGCGATCATTTCCTTCGCCGTCGTCTTGCCGACGCTTCCCGTCACACCGATTACAGGCAGCGAAAACTGGCTCCGGTAATAGGCGGAGAGCGTCTGCAGAGCGTCCTCTGTCGAAGGGACGATGAGCTGCGGCAGATCGCACTCCACCTCATGCGCCACCAGCGCGCATACCGCGCCCTTATCCCTGGCGGCGGCCAGAAAATCGTGTCCGTCCGCCCGTTCTCCGGCAATGGCGGCGAACAGGGCGCCGGCCACGGCATTCCGGCTGTCGGTCGTGATCGCCGTCAGCTCGCCGGCCGGAAGCCGCCCGCGGCAGTGCGCCCCGGTAAGGATCGCGGCGACTTCAGCGGTCAGATTTTTCATACTTCTCCATCGAAACGGCGATGATCTTTTCGCACAGCTCGCCGTAGTCCATTCCCATCGCGGCGCCCATCTGCGGGATAAGGCTCGTCGGCGTCATGCCGGGCAGCGTGTTTGCCTCCAGACAGTAAATGTCGCCGTCGTCCTCCAGGATGAAGTCCACGCGGCAGTAGGCGTCTACTTTCAGCGCGTGGAACACGCGCTCGGCCAGATCCTGAACGCGGCAGGTCGTTTCGTCGCTGATCGGCGCCGGGCACAGCTCGACCGTCATGCCGGGCTGATATTTGTTCTTGTAGTCGTAAAAGCCGGATTTGGGAATGATCTCGATGACCGGCATGGCCTTTCCGTCCATTACTCCTACGGTCAGCTCGCGGCCGTGTATAAAGCGCTCGGCGATGACGCTATCCTCGTAGCAGAACGCGAAATCGAGCGCCGCGGCGTACTGTTCCTCATCCTGCACGATGGTCGTGCCGACGCTGCTGCCGCCGGAGCAGGGCTTTACGACGCAGGGGAAGCCGACGTCGTCGCAGACATCGCCCTTCCGGAACGTCGTTCCGGGCGGCACGGGAATGCCCGCAGCCCGCAGAAGCGTTTTGGAGATGCTTTTATTCATGGCAATGGCGCTGCCGAGATAACCGGAGCCGGTGTAGCGGACGCCGTACATATCCAGCAGAGCCTGCAGCTTGCCGTTTTCGCCCTCCTCCCCATGCAGCGCAAGGAAAGCGATGTCCGCCGCGCGGCAGATCTCCAGCACATTCGGCCCCACCATGACCCCGTCCGGGCGCAGCGCGCGCAGCGACGACAGATCCGGCGCCTGTTCGGCGACCATAAACTGCTGCACCGTATTCTCGCTCGTGAACACATCCTCCAGATTGGCGAACGGCTCCGTGTAACCAAGAAACAGATCCACAACGGCGACGCGGTGTCCCCTCTCGCGCAGCGCGCGGGCGATGCCGGTCCCGCTTGAGATCGAAACATTGCGTTCGTTTGACAGACCGCCGCAAAGCACAGCGATTTTCATATTTTTCACCTCGGTCAATTTTACGTATCAAGATGTAGTATAGCACACCGCACCAGCAATGGCAAATGTATAATGTATTGTTATTTTTTCGATTGTGTGTTAATATGCCATGGTATACGACTGGAAAGGAAACGGACGATGAATTATATCGTTATTGACCTGGAATGGAACCAGGCCATGAGCTCAAAATCCTCGGTGTTCAACTATCTGCCCATCCATCTTCGCGGCGAGATCATTCAGATCGGCGCCGTCAAGCTCGACGAGCATATGTACCCCTGCTCGGAATTTCAGGCGGACGTAAAGCCTGTCTGGTTCCGCAAGATGCATCACAAGGTGAAAAAGCTGACCGGCTTTGACAACGAACGGCTGGAGCACGGACTCCCCTTCCCGGAGGCTATGGCGCGTTTTCAGGAATGGGCCGGCCCGGACTGCGTTTACATGACCTGGGGATACGACGACCACGGCATCATGGAGCAGAATCTCATCATCCACGATATGGACATCGACTGGATGGGAAACTGGATCAATCTCCAGCTTATTTATAATATGCAGACCAAGGGCGACCGCAACCAGAAATCGCTGGAGACGGCGATGGAGCACTTCGGCATCGAGCAGACGCGCACGGCGCACGACGCGCTCGGCGACGCCTACAACACGGGCCTCGTCTGCGCCAAGCTGGATCTGGAGGAAGGACTGGCGCAATACGATGAGCTGCGCCGCCATCTCGACCGCAAGGTCCGCGCCCGCGCAGAAAACGACGATGCGCCCGATCCTATCGAGCATACGGTCACCGATCCGTTTGACAGCAAGGAGGATCTCTGGTCAAGCGCCGACGTAAACGCTTTCTCCTGCCCCGACTGCGGTCAGGCTCTTTCGCATGGGCGCTGGATCAATCAGGGCGACCGCCGCTATATGACCATGGCCAACTGCCCGGAGCACGGGGATTATCTTATCCGCATCCGCCTGCGCCATGACCCGGATGATACGTGGCACGCAAACCGCCTTGTCTACCGCGCGGATGAAAGCATGGAAAAATACTTCAGCGCCAAGCTGAAAAATCCGAACCGCCGCCGGCGGCGGAGACGGAAAAAGGCGGCTGAATAAGCCGGGAAAAGGCCCTGCACTTTGCGGTGCAGGGCCTTTTGTATATCCATTCAGGCTTCGACAAGGTATTTGGTGATCGCTTCGCCGTAATCCTCCGGCGAGGCGGACGCCGTCAGCGTGATGGTGATGTTCTCGCGCTTGCCGAACGCATCCATCCAGTCCAGCAGCGGCGCAAGCTGCTCAGCCGGGCAGCTTCCGATGATCTTGAAAAGGCTGTCAACGAAAACATGGGTGATGTCATAGTTGCCGGCGGCAAGGCCGCTGAGAAAACCGCGCAAAAGCTCGGGCGACTCGATCGCAAACTCCTCCGCATGGATCAGACGCGCCTGATAGGGAATGTCATATGTAAGGGCCTTTTTCGCCTCGATGACGACCACGTCGCCATGCTCCTCGTCAACGGCCTTCCGCACCAGATCCAACAGTGTCTTTGTCTTTCCGGAACCACTGATCCCCATGATAAGCCTAACCAAGATTACCACGCTCCTTCGTTATCGTTATTCTCTGTCCGGGGCTAGTTCTATTCTAGCATCATTGCGCCGGGACTTCAACGGAAATTTTACGAAGTTTCTCTTATTTTTACGCTTCCGGCCTTTCGAGCATACGGAACATGTTTTTCTTATAGGCCTCGACCCCCGGCTGATCGAAGGGGTTGACGCCCAGCATATAGCCGCTGATGGCGCAGGCCATTTCAAAAAAGCACACCAGATCGGCAAAGCCCTCCTCATCCCGGAGCGCAACGCTCACGCCGATGTTGGGCACGCCGCCGGACAGATGAGCGCTTTTTACGGCCTGACGTGCGACCTCCATCACGTCGGACAGGCTTCGCCCGGCCAGATAGTTGAGCTTATCCTGGTCCTTCATCACAAACGGAATGTCATAATCGCGGCGCGGACGCTCAAAGCGGACGACCGTCTCCAGAAGCGTGCGGGGGCCGTCCTGTATATACTGCCCCATGGAATGCAGATCCGCGTTGTATTCAACATAAGCCGGGAAAATGCCCACGCCGTTTTTCCCTTCGGACTCGCCGAAAAGCTGCTTCCACCATTCTCCGAAATAACGGAAAGACGGCTCATAGCAGGCAAGAAGCTCGATCGTTTTGCCGCCGGCGTAAAGCGCGTTGCGTGCCGCCGCGTACTGCCACGCGGGATTATCCGCGCTCAGCCGCTCCAGATCGTACATGCTCTGGGCCGCGGCGTTTATCAGCGTGCGCACATCCACGCCGGCCGCCGCCATCGGCAGCAGCCCCACGGCGGACAGCACGCTGTATCGCCCGCCGACGTCGTCCGGCACGACAAAGCACTCATATCCCTCGGCGTCGGCGATGCCCTTGAGAAGACCGCGCTGTGCGTCCGTCGTGGCATAAATACGCCGCTTGGCGGCCGCCCCGTATTTCCGTTCCAGCAGATTGCGGAAGATGCGGAAAGCGACGGCGCTCTCCAGCGTCGTGCCCGATTTGGAGATCACGTTGATGGAAAAATCCCGGTCGCCAAGGCGGTCGAGCTTGTCGTTCAGATCGTCCGGAGAAAGCGCGTTTCCGGCAAAGATCACCTCGACGCCGTCCTTCGGCCGGAGAAGCTCGATCCCTGCGCGGGCGCCCAGATAGCTTCCGCCGATGCCGGCGACCACCAGCACCTCGCTGGTATCCCGGATGCGTTCGGCCGCCACAAGAATGCGCTTGAGCTCGTCGCCCTGTACCCGCCGGGGCAGATTCCGCCAGCCGGTAAACTCGGCGCCGGCCCACGTCCCCTCCTGCAGCGCGCGATGCGCCAGCGCCGCAGCGGCAAAGTCCGGGCCGGCCGCGCCCATAAAGCCCAGCGCGCCGGAAAGATCCACCTTTACCATGATCGAACCCTCCTACTTTGGAATTCACCGTATTATATCGCAGTTTCATGGCGGTTTCAAGGATTTTTTGTACGTCCGGTGGGGCCGTACGCCGTTTTATCCGCTTGATTTTGCTTCAAAATGGGGCGTATGTCCCTTGTCAGGCGCCAAACAGCGCCCGCAGACACATGAGCCACGTCCGGCCGAAGCTCAGCCGCGCTACGTCGCTGTCCGCGCACAGCGGTATTTTGGCAATATCGCTTCCGCCGCGGCTGACTGTCATCATACCGAGCTGCTGCCCGGCACGGACCGGCGCCTTGACGCTTTCCAGCAGCTCAAACTGAAATTCCAGCTCCGATGCGCTCCCCTTCTCGGTCACAAGCGCTTCGCTTCCGTTATAGCAAAGCGAAACGGCGTCCGCCTCGCCAAGCTCGACCGGGATCGCCGGCAGGGCTTCGTTTGGCCGCAGAGATAAAAGCTCATAGTTCGCAAAGCCGTAGCTCAGCAGCGTTTTCGCGTCTTCAAAACGCTCGGCACTTCCCGGGGCGTGCATAATGACCGCGACGTATTCCACGCCGTCCCGTTCCGCCGTGGCCGACAGGCAGTACATGGCTGCGCGGGTAAAGCCGGTTTTCAGGCCCGTTGCGCCTTCATAGTAATAGATGAGCTTATTGGTGTTTGACAGCCCGAACTCCCCGTTCCGCGCCGTATCCATCCATATCGTCGTATATTTTTTTATATCCTCGTGTTTCATCAGCTCCCGGCTCATCAGGGCGATGTCATACGCGCTGGTGTAATGCGCATCGTTATCGAACAGCCCGGTGCAGTTGGTAAAATGCGTGTCGGCCATGCCGAGCTGCTCCGCGCGTTCGTTCATCCGGCGTACAAACGCATCCTCCGTGCCGGCGATCTGTTCGGCGAGTGCCACGGCGCAGTCGTTCGCACTGACGACCGCCACGCACTTGAGCATTTCGTCCACGCTCATGCGCTCCCCTTCCTCCAGCCATATCTGACTTCCGCCCATGGAGGCGGCGTGAGCCGATGCCGTGACCATCGTGTCATAGCCGATCGTACCGGCGTCGATCGCCTCCATGACGAGCAGCATCGTCATGACCTTGGTGACGCTGGCCGGCGGCCGGCGCGTGTGCGCGTCTTTTTCATACAGCAGCGTCCCTGTCGCACATTCCATCAAAACGGCCGACGAGGCGGATAAAACGATATCGTCGTCCTTCAGACACTCCACCGCCAGCGCCGGAGAAATGAGAAGACAGCATATAAGCGCTGCGATCACTAGCTTTTTCAAATAGACACACCCCCATATCTACATGGATATGGGGGTGTTGTCCACATTATGACCGATTTGAGGCGCCGTATTCACTGTTTATGAATATGCAGATAAAGCCCTTTGAAAAAACGCAGATATACCAACGTTTTACACACTTCCAACAAAGTTTTGAACAGTGAATATTAAATAAACCGAGAATAATTATGAATATTGTCGAACTTTGTCACACTTCCCGGTACATGGCCGGCGCGTCCGACTTGGAAACGTTCTCCGCCACGGAAACGACCTCAACACAGGTGCGGTTAGCGCCGAAGCGTATCTCGATCCGATCTCCGGGCTTGATCTCGCGCGAGGCCTTGGCTACCGTCCCGTTGACCGTCACACGCCCGCCGTCGCAGGCCTCGTTGGCCACGGTGCGGCGCTTGATGAGCCGCGATATTTTCAGATATTTGTCCAGCCGCATGGCAGGCTCCTTTCTTTATAAGGCAGAGGCGGCGTGAGACATCCCACGCCGCCCGTTGCAGCAGAAGTATTCGTTATCGGGACGCAACCGATTCCTTCAGCGCCTTGCCGGCCTTGAACGTCGGAACGCAGGACGCGGGAATGCTGATCTCCTCTTTGGTCTTGGGGTTGCGGCCGATGCGGGCGCCGCGCTCTTTCACCTCAAAAGAGCCGAAGCCGACGAGTTGCACCTTTTCGCCGCCCTTAAGCGTCTCGATAATGCAGTCGAGAGCGGCGTTGACAGCCTTCTCGCTGTCTTTCTTGGACAGCGCCGTCTGCTTCGCGACTTCCGCGATAAGTTCTGCTTTGTTCATGATCTTCCTCCTAATGTTTGGCGGCTTACGCGCCGCTGTGTAAATTAAATTTGCCGAAGCAAATTATAGGCTTTATTCCGCGGAGCGCAGTTCGCGCTTGGCCTGCTCCCAGAGCTTGTCCTGCTCGGCCAGAGAAAGCGCCTCCAGCTCCGTCCCGGCCGCGGCGGCCAATTCCTCCATCCGCTCAAAGCGGGACACGAAGCGGTCGCAGGAGCCGTGCAGCGCCTGCTCGGGATCGACGCCGAGAAAACGGGCAAGATTCACGCAGGCGGCCAGCAGATCGCCCAACTCTCCCTCGACGCCCTCACCGGCTTCGATCGCCTCATCCAGTTCCTTCAGCTCTTCGCCGATCTTGTCGCGCGCGCCGTGAAAGTCCGGCCAGTCAAAGCCGACCTTCGCCGCCTTTTTCTGTATTTTTTCCGCGCGCCACAGCGCCGGCAGCGTTTCCGCCACGTCGCTCATGGCTTTGGATGTCGTTTTCTGGCCCTTTTCCTGACGCTTCATGCTGTCCCAGGATGCAAGAGCCTCCTCCGCGTCCGCCGCGGCGGCGTCGCCGAATACATGCGGATGCCGGAACAGGAGCTTGCGGCAGGCGGCATCGCACACATCGTCAAAATTAAAGCCGCCCTTTTCCTCCTCCATGCGCGCATGGAAAAGAACCTGCATCTGGATGTCCCCCAGCTCTTCGCAGAGGTTTTCCATGTCGCCGCTGTCGATGGCGGCCACGGCCTCGTATGCCTCTTCAAGCATATTTCGGCGGATGCTTTCATGGGTCTGCGCCGCGTCCCAGGGGCAGCCGCCCTCGCCGCGCAGCATTTCCATGATCTTTCGATAATCGTTGATATCGTACTTTTCTTTGCTTTGAAAATTTAACATAGTTTCTCTCTCGATGCAATAGAATATTTCAAAAAAATCTTGATTTTTCAATGGTTTGCGGCGTTATGTCACCTGATGTGAAGCAGCCGTCCGAGCTTTTCGCCCTTGGGTATGAGCTTCATATCCTCCATCGTGACGGCGCGCGTGGCAATGATCATCACGGCGTAAACGACGACGCCGACGATCACGGCGATGCCAAGAGGAATGAGCGTGCTGCTCATAAGCGAACGGAGCAGGGACCAGACCGCCCACGCCGCAACGCCCATGACGGCGCAGCTTGCCGCCGTGCGGATGAAGATGCGGCCGAGATTCATGGGCCGCGCCATCTTCCGGGCCATAAAGATCAGATTGACCGTAAGCATCACGATGTAGCAGCAGCTCGTTCCGATCGGCGCGCCGTAGACGTTGATATCCGGGTTCCCGACGAGGAAATATGTCACAGCTACCTTGGTGATCGCTCCCAGCGATATGGAAATGAGCGGGAGACGTTCGTTGCCGTTGGCGGGCAGAATGGCGTTCGTCATAAGGCTCATCGCCATGAAATAGCATGTGACGCCAAGCTCGCACAGCAGCACGGCTCCCTGGCTCGCGCTGTTGGGGTATATCACGTTCATGCACGGCTCTGCCAGCACCGCCATGCCGACGGCCATCGGCAGACAGATCAGCGTGCACAGGCGCATGGCGCCCTCCGCGATATCGCACGCACCGAGCCGGTCGTTCTTAACACGGGCCGCAGAGATGGCCGGAACGACGGTGGACACGAAGGGCACGACAAAGGCGGATGGGACGTTGTATATGGTCATGGCCTTGGCGTAAACGCCATTCAGGACGTAGGCCGCGCTCGCCGTGTAGCCGGCGGCGTTCTGAAGCTGACTGAGCGTGATTTTGGAATCGGCCAGCTGGATCAGGCTCATGATCGACGTGGAGATCGTGATGGGGATGCCGATGCGCAGCAGATCCCAGAGTATCTTCCGCTTGGGATCCGGCACGTCGCTCGCCTCGCTCTCCGGCGGGTTGACCTGATACTTGCGGTGGACCTTTATCTGCATATACAGCATGGCGGCCAGCGAGCTGACGGTGGTCCCAAGGATCGCGCCGGCAGCGCAGATCGCCACACTTTTCCCCATGGCGTGCAGAATCGCGGCACAGGAAAGGCCCACAACGACCTTGACGGCCGTCTCGATGACCTGTGATACGGTCGTGGGGATCATATCCGCGTGTCCCTGCGCATAGCCGCGGTAAGCCGCCGCCACGCACACGAGCACCACCGAAGGCGCCATGACGAACAGACACTGCGTCGCCTGCACATCGCCCATCCAGCTGGCCAGCTCTGCCGGGAACAGCAGCATGACAAGCGTGCCGAAGGCGCCCAGACCGAGGAAGGTCAGAATACCCACATGGAACACGCGGCACACCTGCCGCTCGCGGTTGACCGTGTCGGATTCGGAGATCAGACGGCTCATGGCGACCGGGAAACCAGCCGTGGAGATCGTCAGAAAAACATTATATATCTTGTAAGTCACGTCAAAATGGGTAAATCCGTCGTCCCCGAGGATATTACCCAGCGGCATTTTATAAATAGCGCCGAGGATTTTTACAATGATGATGCCGATCGTGTAGATGGCGGCTCCGTGAAAAAAGTTCTGGCCTTTTTTGTTATCAGACATGGATGCTCCTTCAATCGCAGGATGAGATCATGACGAGCTCATTATATGTTCCGGATTTTTATAATATCTATGCGTCAGCCCTTCATTTGTTTCCGCCGGGCAAGGTTTATCATGCCGTCCGACATCTCGTCGAGATCCCGCAGCGCCCGTCCGGCGCCGTAAACATTGCAGTTGAGCGGGTCGTCCACCGTGACGGCGTCGATCCCCGTTTTCTCCGCGATGAGCTGATCCATGCCGTAAAGCAGACTCCCGCCGCCGGCCATAACGATCCCGTTTTCGGCAATATCCGTGACAAGCTCCGGCGGCGTCTGCTCCAGAACGCCGTGAATTGCTTCCAGTATGAGCGCCGCCGGCTCCTCCATTGCCTCCGCCAGCTCGCTGGACGAAACGGTAACGGTTTTCGGCAGGCCGGTAAGCAGGCAGCGTCCCCGCACTTCCTCGTACTGCACCTCCGGCTTTTCCACCACGCCGCCGATCCGGCATTTCAGTTCCTCCGCCGTCTGCATTCCGATGGCAAGATTGTGCTTTTTTCGGATGTATTTCACGATCGCCTCGTCGAAGCCCGTGCCGGCGGTTTTTACGGACTGCCCGGCCGCCACGCCGTCAAGGGAGATAACGGCGATCTCCGTCGTGCCGCCGCCGATGTCCACGATCATGTTTCCGTTGGCTTTTTTCGCGTCGATCCCCGCGCCGTAGGCCGTAGCGACCGGGCTTTCCAGCAGATACACCTTGCGCGCGCCGCCCTCAATGACCGCGTCGATGATCGCCCGCTCCTCCACGCCGGTCACGCTGCCCGGCACGAGGATAAGCACGCGCGGCTTGAAAAAGCTGAAGGACGTAACGCGGCTGATAAACTCCCGGAGCATCCGGCTCGTCATATCGTAATCGGAAATAACGCCGGCCGCGATGGGATGGATCGCGGCGATGTTGGCCGGTGTGCGGCCGAGCATTTTTTTCGCGTCCTCGCCGATGCGTATGGCGCGTCCGTTTCGCCGGTCGACCGCCACGACCGTCGCCTCGTGCAGTCGTATTCCCTTTCCCTGGACGTATATACGCGTGGTGACCGTGCCCAGATCAATGGCGATATCTCTTTCAAAAAGCTGCATGTTGCTTCCTCCTACTTTTCCCTTGTACGCGCCAGTGTGGCGCAGCAGACGTCGTCCGCCCCGGCCAGCAAAAGCGTCTTGGCGCATTCCGACAGCGTTGCGCCCGTCGTTACGATGTCGTCGATGAGCAGCACCCGCTTCCCCTCGACCGCCGCCGGATCGATCACACGATAGGCTCCCGCGATGTTCGCCCGTCTCCGCTCCGGCGAGCCGGTCCCGGACTGCGGGCGGACGCCGCGCCTTTTCTCCAGAAGCCGCACACACCCGCGGCACAGATGCGCAGACGCCTGTTCCGCGAGAAGCTGCGCCTGATCGTAGCCGCGCTTTCGGCGGCGTCCGGCGTCCAGCGGCACCCAGCTTATCAGATCGTATTTCCCCTCAAGCTGCTCGTAGATCGTCGAGGCGATCAAGATTCCGAATGCCGGCGCATAGGCGCGCGCTCCCTCAAATTTATAGCGCAGTATCGCCTCGCGCATCGCCTTTTCATAGAAAACAGACGATACGCACAGCGAAAAGAAGTCGCCGTGGCTCTTCCCGCCATCCGTTGTGTACGGCAGCCGTTCGGCGCAGCGCGGGCATATCCGCGGCCGTCCGCCGTCCAGAAAATCCCGGCAGAGAATGCAGCGCGTCGGAAACAGAAGCTCGAGCAGCCATTGTCCCGGCTTCATAGCGTCTCCGCCAGCCGGACACGTAGTCCGCTGTAGCGCTTGGTCCGGCGGTAATTGTCCGTCATGGCGCCGATCACGGCGTCGTCGCCGACGACGACAAGAAGCTTCGACGCGCGCGTGACCGCGGTATACAGAAGCCCGCGGTACATCAGCTGCGGCGCGGTCCTGGCCGCCGAGAGCACGACGGCGCGATATTCGCTTCCCTGCGATTTATGAACGGTCACGGCCCACGCATGCTCCAGCTCGCCGGCCTGCTCCATGGCGTACTCGGCAAGCCGTCCGTCGAAATCGACCGTGAGCGATTCCGCCGTAAGGTCAACGGAGTGGATTGTGCCAATGTCGCCGTTGAACACGCCGCAGCCCTCCACGCCGGCCGCCGTTTTCCATACTATATCATAATCGTTGCGGATCTGCATCACGCGGTCGCCCTCGCGGAAGGCGCGTTCGGCGTAGCTGAATTCACTTTTATTCACGGCCGGCGGATTGAGCGCCTCCTGCAGCAGGCGGTTGAGCGTCTCCGTTCCGGCCGCGCCCTTGCGGCTCGGACAGAGCACCTGTATGTCCTGCGGCGGAATGTGCATATTCTGCGGAAGCCGTGTGCGGCACAGCTCCACGATGGTTTTGGCCGCCTCCTCCGGTTCGCGCCGGCGCATGAAGTAAAAGCCGCCCTTGTTCAGCCGCAGGTCAGGATGCTCTCCGCGGTTGATCTGATGTGCGCACAGAACGATGCGGCTCGTCTCATCCTGACGGAATATCTCCGTCAGACGGACCGTCTCTGCCGCGCGGCTTCGGATAATGTCGCGGAAAACGTTCCCGGGGCCGACAGACGGGAGCTGATCGGCGTCGCCAACCAGCACGAGGCGGCACTCCGGCCGTATCGCGGCCAGCAGCGCGCGCATGAGCGTGATGTCCACCATGGAGCACTCGTCCACGATCAGTGCGTCACAGGCCAGCGGATCGCTTTCATCGCGCTTGAACGTGACCGTGTCGGTCTGCTCGGAAAAATTGGCCTCCAGCAGCCGGTGTATCGTGGACGCATCGCGCCCGGAAAGCTCGCTGAGACGCTTGGCCGCCCGGCCGGTCGGCGCCGCCAGCAGCGTCTCCAGCCCCATGGCGTCAAACAGCGCCAGCACAGCGCGCACCGACGTCGTCTTCCCGGTGCCCGGGCCGCCCGTAATGACGACCAGCTGCCGGGACGCAGCGGCCTCCAGCGTCTGGCGCTGGAGCGGCGCGAACTGTATTCCCTGCTCCGCCTCGATCTTTTCGATCACGCGGGGGATGTTTATCCGGTTTTCATAGCAATGCTTTGCCATGCGGCCAAGCTGCGCGGCGGCGAACACCTCCGCGCCGTAAAGCCCGGAAAGATAACAGGCCTGCACGTTGGCGACCGGCTCCATGGTCACGTCGCCGGAATCAAGGAGCAGCTCCAGCCCCTCCTCGACCTGGCCGGCGTCCACCTCGATAAGCTGCGCCGTCGCGGCGATGAGCTTTTCCCGCGGGATAAAGCAGTGGCCGTTGCCGGCGTTGTAGCGCAGCTCAAACAGCAGCGCCGCCGCCACGCGTTCCGGCGAATCGCCCTCCAGTCCCAGACTGAGCGCCAGCGCGTCCGCCTGCGAAAAGCTCGCGCCGATGTGCTCCGTGGACAGTATGTACGGGTTTTCCCGCAGCATATCCAGCGAATCGTCGCCATAATAGCGATACACGCGCAGCGCGAGATACGGCGGTAGAGAAGCCGACGCCAGAAACTCCATCAGACTGCGCATCCCGGTCTGCCGGCGGAATTCCTTTGATATCTCCTGCGCCTTTTTCATGCTCATGCCCTTCAGGCTGGCCAGAAGCTCGGGGTGGTCGCGCAGAACGTTGAGAGAATCGTCTCCAAAGCGGCTGACGATGAGCGCCGCGGTCGCCGGGCCGACGCCGCGGATAACGCGGCTGGCCAGATAATCGTATATGGCCTCCGCGCCGACGGGCATGGTCCGCTCGGTGTATTCGGCCTTGAACTGCTCGCCGTGGCTCGGGTGGCGCACCCAGGCGCCCCACGCCGTCAGGCTCTCGCCCGGCGCGGCCATGGGAATGCAGCCGACCACGATGCACTGCTCGCCGCTCGTCTCGTCAAGGCGAAGCACGCAGTAGCCGTTTTCTTCGTTTCGATACAGGATGGAGGCAATGTACCCTTCCACCTGCTCCAGCTTTTTTTCTTCCATCTTAAACAACAAGCTGTATCACGCCGGCCGTAGCCAGACTGACAAGAATGCCCGCGATCAGCACGCCGACCAGAATGGCCGGCAGCGCCCGCGACATACGGATGTCCAGAAGCGCGGCGATCGCCGCGCCCGTCCACGCGCCCGTTCCCGGCAGAGGGATGGCTACAAAGACGAGAAGCCCCCAGAACACGCCCCGCATGATCTTTTCGCGGTTTTTCTCCGCCTTTGCCTCCATGCGGTCAACGAAGCCAGCCAGCCAGCGCACATGCGCGCGTATCCAGTTGAAAACCACGCGCACGAACGCGATGATAAACGGCGTCGGCAGCATATTCCCCACCAGGCTTATCGCCGCAGCCTTCCATACGGGCAGGCCAAGATACACGCCCACCGGTATCGCGCCGCGAAGCTCAAAAACCGGAAGCATGGAGATGATAAAGGTCACAAGCTGCGGTCCAAGCCCGATTTGCTGTAAGCTGTCCGTCAATTCCATGAAAAGCCTCTTTCAGATGATTTTTTTCAAAAACCGTCCCGTATAGCTCGCCTCGCACGCGGCGCAGCCCTCCGGCGTGCCGGCGTATACCAGCGTACCGCCCTGATCGCCGCCTTCCGGCCCGAGATCCACGATCCAGTCGGCGCACTTGATAACGTCCAGATTGTGTTCGATAACGACGACCGTATTGCCCGCATCCGTCAGCCGCTGCAGCATGTCCAGCAGATGAACGACGTCCGCCGTATGCAGTCCCGTGGTCGGCTCATCCAGCACATAAACCGTCGAGCCGGTGGAGCGCTTGGAAAGCTCCGTGGCCAGCTTGATGCGCTGCGCCTCGCCGCCGGATAGCGTTGTGGAGGACTGACCGAGCCGGATATAGCCGAGCCCCACGTCGTAGAGCGTCTGCAGCTTATTGCGGATCGGCTCCTGATTGCGGAAAAAGGCAAGCGCCTCCTCCACGGTCATATCGAGCACTTCCGCGATGTTCTTGCCCTTATAGCGCACTTCCAGCGTCTCGCGGTTATAGCGCTTTCCGTGGCACACCTCGCAGGGAACGTATACGTCCGGCAGAAAGTGCATCTCGATCTTGATCAGCCCGTCGCCCGTGCAGGTCTCGCAGCGGCCGCCGCGGACATTGAAGGAAAAGCGCCCGGACTTGTATCCCCGCAGCCGCGCGTCCTGCGTCGTGGCGAACAGGTCGCGGATGGCGCTGAAAACACCCGTATAGGTCGCGGGATTGGAACGCGGTGTACGTCCGATGGGGCTCTGGTCGATGTTGATGACCTTATCCACATAGCAAAGGCCGTCCACGCCCTCCGATTTTCCGGGACGCACCTTGACGCGGTTGAGCTCCGCAGCCAGCGTTTTATAGAAGATCTCGTTGACGAGCGAGCTTTTCCCGCTCCCGGAAACGCCCGTCACGCAGGTGAACGCGCCGCATGGGAAGGAAACGTCGATCCCCTTGAGATTGTTCTCCGCCGCGCCGCGGACGGTCAGAAAATGTCCGTTTCCCGGACGGCGCACAGACGGGACGGGTATCTTTTTCCGCCCGGAAAGATACTGCCCGGTGATCGAGCGCTCGTTTTGCATGATCTGCTCCGGCGTGCCGGCGGCCACGACCTCGCCGCCGTGAATGCCCGCGCCGGGGCCTATATCGACGATATAATCCGCCGCGCGCATCGTGTCCTCGTCGTGCTCGACGACGATAAGCGTGTTGCCGATGTCGCGCAGCTCCTGCAGGGTATGCAGCAGCTTTTCGTTGTCCCGCTGATGCAGGCCGATGCTGGGCTCGTCCAGGATATACAGGACGCCCATCAGCGAGGCGCCGATCTGCGTCGCCAGACGTATGCGCTGGCTCTCGCCGCCGGAAAGCGATCCGGAGCTGCGGCTGAGCGTCAGATAGCCCAGACCGACATTCGTGAGAAAGCCGAGGCGCGTCCGTATCTCCTTCAAAATGCGGTCGGCGATCACGGCGTCCTTGCCCTCGAGCGTCAGCCCATCAAGGAACCCGAGCGCATCGGAAACGGAAAGCCCGCAGAATTCCGAAATGCTCAGCCCCCCCACCGTGACGGCCAGCACTTCCTTTTTCAGCCGCCGTCCACGGCACTCGGGGCACTCGTATTCGCTCATGCAGTCCTCCAGCTCGCTGCGCATGGATGCCGACTGGGTCTCCTCATAGCGCCGCTGAAGATTGTTCACGATGCCCTCAAAGGGCTTTTCCAGAATGCCGTAGCCGTTTCCGCGCTCGTAGCGCAGCTTCAGCGGCTCGTCACCGGTCCCGTACAGCAGGGCGTTCATCCCGGCCTCCGGGATATCGCGTATGGGATCGCTGAGACTGAAGTGATATTTCTTCGCCAGCGCCTCATAGTACATCCGGCAGATCGAGTCGCCCCGGACGTTGCCCCAGCCGGAGGCAAGGATCCCGCCGTCCATGATGGACAGCGACGGATTCGGCATGATAAGCGACGGGCTGACCCGCAGAAGCGAACCGAGGCCCGTGCATTTCGGGCAGGCGCCATACGGGCTGTTGAAGGAAAACAGCCGCGGCGTCAGCTCCTCGATGGACACGCCGCAGTCCTCGCAGGCATAGTTCTGCGAAAAGCTCAGCTGCCGCTCCTCCTGCGGCAGATCAATGTGAACGATGCCGCCGGACAGCGCCAGCGCCGTCTCGATGGAATCGGTGAGCCGGCGGACGATGTCCCGCTTCATCACAAGACGGTCGATCACAACGTCGATGTCGTGATAGACGTTTTTTTTCAGCTTGATCTCGTCCGACAGATCGTACAGGCTCCCGTCGATACGCACGCGGACATAGCCGCCGCGCCGCGCGTCCTCCAGCACCTTCAGATGCTCGCCCTTCCGATGGCGGACGACCGGCGCAAGGATCTGCATCCGCGTTCCGTCCGGAAGCAGCATCGTCTGATCGACGATCTGGTCGATGGACTGCTGGCGTATCTCCTTGCCGCAGACCGGGCAGTGCGGCACGCCGACACGCGCCCACAGCAGACGCAGATAGTCGTATATCTCCGTGACCGTTCCGACGGTGGAGCGGGGATTTTTGGACGTTGTTTTCTGGTCGATGGAAACGGCGGGGGAAAGCCCGTCGATGGCGTCCACGTCCGGCTTGTCCATCTGACCAAGAAACTGTCTGGCGTAGGACGACAGGCTTTCGACGTACCGCCGCTGCCCCTCGGCAAAGATCGTGTCAAAGGCAAGACTGGACTTGCCGCTTCCCGACAGGCCCGTGAATACGATGAGCTTGTCGCGCGGGATGTCGAGGTTTATATTTTTCAGGTTGTTGGTCCGTGCGCCGCGGATACGGATGTATTCCTGCATAGTTTCTCCTTGATGCTTAGAAAATCATTCTATTATACATCCTTTTCCCCGCAAATACAACCGCGCGCCGGAAATTCCCGCCCTTTACGCCTCCGCACCGCGTATGCTATAATCGTTCCGATTCAAAGGAGGTCCGCCGATGGAGCTGTTTCTCAATCTTACCGCGAGCGCCGTGATGCTGGCGCTCATGGCGCTCATCGCGCTGCGTGCATGGCAGGAGCTGATCCGGGGACAGACAGAACCGGCCGCCCCCGAACGGACGCTTCCGGGGCTGCGTACATCCGCGTTTGTTTTTGCCGCGTCGCTGGCCGTTCTGTGGCTCGGCGCCTATACGGGCCATGTCCTCTCCACCGACTCTTTCGCCGGCTTCGGAGCGCACTTTCTCGGCCGCTTCACGGTCGAGGGCGACGCCCCGCGCTATCTCTTTATGGCCGAAAACGGCTATGTGACCGAGGGCGAATACGTCAACAACATCGTCTTTTACCCGCTGTACCCGCTCCTGATTCGAGGCGTGTCCGTTCTGCTCGGCGGTCACATGGAGCTGGCCGGGATACTGATCTCACAGCTTTGCTATGCGCTGGCCGGCGTCGTCCTGTTCCGGATGGCATGCCGCCTCTGCCGCGTCCCGGCCGCCGCTCTGTTCGCCTTCTGGCTTTATCCCTTCGGCTTCTTTGCTCTCGGCGTATACACGGAGGGACTTTTCCTGCTCTTGTCGCTTGCCTGCCTGTCGCTGCTGCTTCGGGAGCGCTGGCTGAGCGCCGGTGCGGCGGGCCTTCTGTGCGCGCTGACGCGCTCGCAGGGGATGCTTCTCGTTCTCCCGGGCGTTTATCTCGCCTGGCGCGCCCTGCGTCAGGGCCGCAGAGATCCGCGCATGGCGGCGGCGCTCGCTCCCCTCCTCGGCTTTTTCCTCTATCTGTGCATCAACAAGGCCGTGTGCGGAAGCTTCTTCGCCTTCACCTATTATGAAAGCCAGCCGCCCTGGTGGCAGACGGCGCAGTGGGTCGGGAAAACGGTCGCCCAGCAGTGGAACATGGCGTTCGCCTACCCCGGCATCGCGCGCTGGATATACTGGCCGCAGCTCGCCTTGTACTTCCTGGCCGCGGTCATGCTCTTTCTTGCCTGGCGCCGGCGGCAGGACAACGCCCTCACGCTTTACGCGACCGGCTATCTCGGCATGTGCTACACGGCCTCCTGGCTCATCAGCGGCGGACGGTATATGTTCGGCTGCGTCCCGCTGTTCCTCGTCGTCGGAAACGAGCGCCGCATCTGGGCGCGGCGGGCCTTCCTCGCCGCAGAGCTGGCTCTGTTTATCCTTTTCAATACCTACTTCATGCAGGGACAGTGCATCATGTAAAAAAACGGCCGCGGCATTTGTCAGCAACGAATCGTTGACAAGTGCTGCGGCCGACGGCATATCAGCCGCCTGCTGCCCGGCAGCGTATCAGTAGCCCCAGGTCATCAATTTCCACTTTCCGCCCTCGCTCCGGGCCAGGTACCATGACCAGGTGTATTCTTTTCCGGCCTCCCACGCGCCGCCGCCCTTTTCAGGGGAACGAAAACTGCTTTCAAATACGATGCATTGGGTAAAGATCTCTTTAGCGCCATCGGCTACTCCCAGCTTGTTCATCCAGGCGACATTATCCGCGCCGGTGCAGTCGTCCGACGTGTAGGAAAGACTATGCAGCTCGCAGCCCTTCATCGAGCGAAACGCCTTTTTGATCACGTTGATCGCTTCGTCCATGTCCGCTTGTGTGTAGATAGAAGAAGCGCCGTAATCGACCGCAGCGTTTGCAGTCGCCGCGCGGCCGCATCCAACGAGCGAGAAAAGAACAGCCGCGAGCAAAATGCTCCATATCGTCTTTTTCAAAGCTTTCACCCCCTCCAATGCAGATTATTTTACGGTCGGGGAAACGACCGGCTTCCCATCGCTGCCCAGCAGCGGCGTCATACCGCCTGCATAGCCGGAGGCGTGATACAAATAGTTGACGCCGGTCTCCTTATCCACCCAGATCTCCGTCGTTACCGCCAGCGCAGCCTGTGAATATACCTTTTCTAACCTCTGCTCTTTAGCCATTTCGTTTTTCCTCCGTCAAAGCTCCGGTTTAATGCTATATTACCATAAAAGAAACCGAAAAGGCCAAGGAAATAAAAATCACTCAGGCCATGACGGCTGACAACTTGGCATTTTTGCCTGAAAAAATGTTCTAAAACCTGCTTTCCGGCTTCCTGAACGGGAAATATTTTTCCTGTATAAATGCCGTCATAGCGACAAAAACCCTTGATATTCCTGAAAAAAACCAGGTTTATCAAGGGTTTTTGGTTTGGCAAAGAACCGTAATTTTGATAAAAACCCTTAAAGGGGGTGCAACTTCGGTTCAGAGGGGAGCAGTTCTCCATTTAAGGGGTTGCATTGTTTTTGACAACTCCACTGTCACTCCACATCAAACTAGAGGCTATCGGTCTAACATCAGAATACCTGCGCAATCGGATACTTGCATAAATGAAAGCCCCGGTAAATCTTTTCTCAGTTCTTCGGCGACAAAATAGATTTCCTCGTCGTCCCACGCGTCCCCCGCAGCCAGCCTGCACCGCTCCAAATCCTTTCGTGTTTCAAAGGCAACATCGCCGATCATAATTTTCCCGTTTTCTTTTAGATGGTCGCGCAATTCAGTAAGAAATACGCTTTTTTGAGCATCTGTCAGGTGATGCAGAGAGTATGTCGCCACGATATAATCATAGTGCCGGTTTTGAAGTGGCTCGACAAGTCCCTTTGAAAAGTCCCCTTGATATAAATGTGCATTTGGCATTTTTTCAGACGCCAGCGCAATCATTCTTGCCGAGAAGTCCTGCCCATAAATGGAGCAACCCTGCTCGTACAGTTTCATTGTTAATGTGCCTGTTCCAAATCCTATATCCAATACAACGGCATTTGTGGTTTCCATGATTGCCTTGAAAATGCGCCCAAGCACTTCCTTATAACCGGCAAATGGATATGTGCTTTCCTCATCAGAAATACCGACAGTTTTGTCATATCCATCCGCCCAAAGGTCAAACCCCTTGCTGTTCAGCATGCTTTACCTCAATCAAATTCCGATTTGTCTAACTAACTCATTATAGCATAAAAATCCACCGTAATTCTATCAAAATTACGGTGGACCTATGGCGGAGAAGGAGGGATTTGAACCCTCGCGCGCTTTTTGGACGCCTACTCCCTTAGCAGGGGAGCCCCTTCGGCCTCTTGGGTACTTCTCCAAGCCGAATTTCTGATTTTACTGCGGCCGGAATTTAATCTGGCGGAGAGAGGGGGATTCGAACCCCCGGCCCCTTGCGGAGTCACCGGTTTTCAAGACCGGCTCCATAAACCACTCGGACATCTCTCCGCATCGCCGTGATATCTTACCATATCCGGGGCGGCTTGTCAACGAGAATCTTTCCCCAAGGCATAAAAAAGCGCCGGGCGGAACAAGTCCGGCCCGGCGCGGCGCAGTAAAGATCAATGGGCCTTATGCCCCGCCGGCGCATGCTTTTCCTCCATCGTGATGAGACTGCCGATCGAAACGGCAAAAGTGCCGCCGCATATAAGCGCAGCGCACGCAAGAACCGTGCTGGCCGCGCCGGTGAGCGTGCTCATAAAATAGCTGGCGAGCATGGCGAGCAGAAACGAGACAAACGCGATCTTCCCAAGATTATATGTCTTCTTCATGATAAAGAACCTCCGTTTTTATCTTGCTTTTCAGGTTGGCTTTATTGTAAAATCAAATTCAGAAAAAGTAAAACTATGAATTGTGAAACTGATTTTCAGTATTTCTTAAAGAACGGAGGAAACACGCAGTGGAGACCGCACGATGCAAGGCGTTCGTGGCCGCCGTGGAATGCGGAAGCTTTACCAAAGCGGCCGAACAGCTTGACTACACCCCCTCTGGCGTCAGCCAGTTAGTCTCCGCCCTCGAGCGCGAGCTTGGCTTTGAGCTTCTCCGGCGGACGCCGAAGGGCGTTTTTCCCACGGAGAGCGGCGAGAACCTCCTGCCTGCCGTGCGGGAGCTTCTGCAGCGGGAAAGCGCCGTATACGAGCTGGCCGCAGAAATGAACGGGCTTGTGATCGGCAGCGTGACCATCGCGGCGTTTTCGAGCATCGCCACGCACTGGCTTCCGGCCGTGATCCGCGATTTCAAACGCGACTACCCGCAGATCAAGATACGGCTCATGGAAGGGATACGCCAGGAAGTGACGAAATGGCTGGACGACAAGATCGCCGACATCGGTTTTCTGAGCTATCAGGAGCCGATGCCCTACGAGTGGATACCGCTGGCGGAGGATCCCATGATCGCCATTCTGCCGCGCGATCATCCGCTGGCAAACGCCGCGTCATATCCACTGAAAAACTGCGCGGTCGACCGCTTCATTATGCCGGCGCTGGGGCGCGACGTGGACGTGGACGCCATGTTCGAGCACTTCGGGATCGAGCCGAACATCGGCTTTACAACGCTGGAAAACGCCGCGACCATGTCCATGGTCGAGCAGGGGCTCGGCGTAAGCGTGATGAACGAGCTGATCACCAAAAAGCGCGTCTGCGACGTGGCAAAGCTGCCGGTCGATCCCCCGGCGCAGATCACGATGGGCATCGCCCTGCACTCCAAGGCGGGCGCCTCGCCGGCGGTCCGCAAATTCGTGCAGTACGCCGTCCGGGAGCTGACCAAAGGCGAAAATTCCGTGGAATAACGGCATAGCAAAAGCATCGGAGGGGATAAGCCCCTCCGATGCTTTTGCGTTCCAAATTTCAGTCTATAAGCGGCGCATAGGTATTGTCGTTGTCGAGCGTTTCATACGGCTCCGGCCACGGGCAGGTATTCCGGGGCTTTTCCAGCACGGAATACGGCATATGCATGGGGCCGGGATCGCTTACGGGAGGCGGGTCGCCCAACGTGGGCGGCGGTCCCTCCGCCGGATCGGGGTCGGTGAGGCGTTCGTACTCGCCATGGGCCCAGTCGAACATATCCATGCGCGTGAGGATATCCGGACAGACGTGCTCATGAAGATACTTCCATTCGCCGTCCTCCAGCACGAAATCCGACCCATAGCGCTCCCACAGGACGTTGCAGTAGGGCCTGCCGTCGTCGGTGAGCCGGGAATGGATAACGCCGGGCGTAATGAACGAGCCGCGGGCGCTCTGTCCGTCGGCAGCAACCTCGATCACATCCGTAACGAGGGTGTGAACGCTGGCCTCCATGAGCGGACGCGGGTCCTTTCCGCCCACCTCCGGATAGCGCTCATAAATGTTCAGCCAGTTTTCAAAGCACATTTTATCATACTGCGTAACGGAGCCGAACCACACCTGATCTCCGCCCCGCATCCGGCCGAAGGCATGCGCCCAGGCCGCGTTTTTGTTCATGGACCATATGTTGTCCCATTCGCCGGTGGCGTCGGCGCGGCCGTGATAATATGTGTGCCGCGCTTTGACGTTTTCGACCTCCTGCGAGGCGGCGGCGTTCACAATTCGCTGATGCAGCGTCAACGGTTTCACTTGTAATTCCTCCCTTCCCTGGCGCCGTAATGCTTTCCGCGCGGGGGCTTCCACCCCTCCGGGCCATAGCTGATATCGTCCGTAAAGCTCCAGTACGGCTCCGGCATGGAGGGATAGTCGTCCCACCAGTTAAAGGTCCCGTCGTGGCACAGGCATTCTACCGTCGGCTTACCGAATTCAAGCATCACCGGGTCGCTTTCGTAGTTGGGATACGGATCCTGCTCGCTGTAGTCGGTCCCGGCCTCGCAGACCAGATCGACCGCGGCGACAAAATGCCAGATCTTCCATTGGCCGTTTTCCTTGACGAAGTCAAAGCCGATCTTCTCCGGCATCCAGAGCGCACGGGCCGTGCCGTCTCCGTTCGGCTCCGTCTCCTGCGCGATGGAATAGAACAGGCCCTTGGCCGTCCGGCCGTCCCCGGCCAGCTCCACAAGGCCGGTGCTGGCCGGATGAAACGCCAGATAGCCGTTCCCGTGTTTTTTTACATACCAGGCGCGTATGTTCTCCATGCCCACATACCAGCCGATATTCTTGCCGAAGGAGGCCGTTTTCTGATGCTCCGGCTCCGAGACCCACAGCTCGTCCAGCTCCCGCGCGCGCCAGTCGTTGGCGATATATACGCCCCGCCTGTAAACAAGCTTTTTGATCTCCTCGATGTCCCACACGCGGCGGATCAGTTCGTCGTCCGTATAGTCCTTTTTATACATATTCGAACCTCCTTTCAAACAGCATAGCTGAAGGTATCGGCAAAATGCTCGTAGGGTTCGGGGATCGCGGGCGCGCACACGATGGGCCGGTCCGGGCTGTAATACGGCCTGACGGTCATGGCCTGCGTGTAGGGCGGATAGCGGAAGTCCTTCAGCGGCTCAAACTCCGGAAGATCGGGATAGCTCACGGCAGGGCGTCCCCAGCTTTGTCCGCAGGTACAGTCCACGTCGTTCAGATACTGCATATGCCATATCCGCCACCCTTCCTCCTGCCGCCGGAAATCCACCGCGAACCAGCCGAGCGTCCAGTGCGCGCGCGGCCCGCAGGCCTCCACGTCGTTGCGCGCGCCCTGACAGTACCACAGGCCCTTGGCCGTCTCCCCGTCGCCGGCTATCTCGATGATCGGGCAGTACATGGGCATCACCTTGAACGGGCCGATGCCGTACAGCTCCTCCTCGGTCATGCCGCCCAGCCGTTCCGGAAAGCGCTTCTGCAGCAGCGCCGCGACCAGCGCGTTCCGCTCACGGCACGCTTCGTAATACCCCTTCACCGCCGCCGCGCCCCGATAAACGCCGTCGTTAAAGGCCAATGTGGGCTCCTGCGCGCTCCAGAAGCGCTCAAACAGCTCCTGTTCCCGGTTCAGAATAACGATGTTTGCGTATTTCCCCATCAGGTTTTTGATGGCGCGCTGATCCTCCCAGCGCTGTACGAGTTGTTCCGTTGTATACATATCTGTCCCTCCAGTCAAAATCACGCCGTTCATTCCCCGCCCTCGATCCGGCAGGGCATCCGGCGGAAATAATGCCGCACCCCCGCAGACACCGCCGTATATACGAGTATCTCCAGAACATACAGCAGCTCGCGGCCGATCGCCCCGGCAAGCAGAAGCATATAAACCAGCTCCGCGCCCAGCGTACAAAGCCCGAAGATCGCGCACCACCCGGCCGCCTTCCGCAGGCGCAGCGGCCCGGCATGGTAATCCCGGAAGGTCATTCTCTCCCCGGACAGGCACAGCCGCACCGTGCCCAGAATGAAGTAGATCAGGGGCACCAGCGTGAGTATCTGGAACAGGCCCACCCAGCGCCACATCGCTCCCGCGGAAACAAACACCGCGCTGAGCAGGTATACCACCGTGTAAAGGGCGCAGGCGGCGGCCGTTCCCCGCTTTACGCGAAGCATGGGACAGCCCGGATCGAGCGTGTAATACTCCCCCTCATAGACCATGCGCACCCGGCCGCTGTCCGGATCGGTACGCCGCCGCCATCCGCGCGTATACCAGCCGTTGATCGGGTCCTTCACAGGCGGTTGATCTCCTTTACATGATGGCAGGCGGCAAAATGCTCCGGCAGCACCTCTTCCAGAACGGGGCGTTCCGTCCGGCATTTTTCGTCCGCGTAGGGGCAGCGCGCGGCAAAGCGGCAGCCGGGCTTCGGGTTGATGGGCGAAACGACCTCGCCGCTCATGATGACCTCGCGGCGCTGCACATGAATGGACGGGATCGGGATCGCCGCCAGCAGCCCCTGCGTGTAAGGGTGCAGCGGCTGACGGAACAGCTCCCGCGAGGCGCACTTTTCCACCTGACAGCCCAGATACATCACCAGAATGTGATGGGAGATGTGCTTGACCACCGACAGATTGTGCGTGATGAAAACATACGTCAGCCCCCGCTCCTTCTGCAGATCCTGAAGCAGGTTGAGTATCTGTGCCTGAATGGACACGTCCAGCGCGCTGACCGGCTCGTCGCAGACGATGAATTTCGGCTCCACGGAAAGCGCGCGGGCAATGCCGATGCGCTGACGGCGGCCGCCGTCCAGCTCGTGCGGATAGGAAAACGCAAAGCGTCTGGCCAGACCGACCGTATCCATAAGCTCCGCCACGCGCTGTTCCCGCTCCCGCTTTCCGAAAAGCCGCATGGATTTCATCGGCTCGGCGATCAGATCGGAAACACACATGCGCGGATCGAGCGACGAGTACGGGTCCTGAAAGATCATCTGCAGATCCCGGCGCAGCTGCTTTGCCCGGGCACGGGTCGGATGGGTCACGTCCTCCCCCTCAAAGAAAAGCTTGCCGTCGCTTGCGTCATGCAGCCCCATAATGACGCGCCCCAGCGTTGACTTTCCGCAGCCGGACTCGCCGACCACGCCCAGCGTGGTCATGGGCTCCATGGAAAAGGACACGTCCTCCACCGCGTGCAGCAGCCCTTTGGGCGTTTTGAAATACTTGCTGAGGTGCTCTACTTGTACGATGGGCGTCATTCTATCTCCTCCTTACGGCCGGGCACACAGTACAGGCACCGCACCAGATGGCCGGGATCGACCTCAACGGCGGCCGGAGCCGCTTCGGCGCACAGCTCTGTCGCATAGGGGCAGCGCGGATGGAACGGGCATCCCTCCGGCAGACTGATGGGATCGGGCATAAGGCCCTGAATGGGCTGCAGGCGCTCCGTTTCCTGATCGAGCCTCGGTATCGACCCGAACAGTCCCTTGGTGTACGGATGCGCCGTGCGGTCGAAGATGTCCTCCAGCGAGCCGTATTCCACGATCTGGCCGGCGTACATGATCGCAACCTCGTCGCAGGATTCGGCCACGATGCCTAGATCGTGGGTGATCAGGAGCATGGACGTGCCGAACTGGCGCTTGAGATCGTTTATCATGCGCATCACCTGCGCCTGAATGGTCACATCCAGCGCGGTCGTCGGCTCGTCGGCCAGAAGCAGCTTCGGATTGCACGCCAGCGCGATGGCAATGATGATGCGCTGCTTCATGCCGCCGGAAAACTGATGGGGGTAATCGCCGGCACGGTCCGCGGATATCCCGACCCGGTCCAGCATATCCATCATGCGCCGTTCCGCCTCCACCTTGGTGCAGTCCTGATGGCGGAGGATGACCTCTGCGATCTGGTCGCCCACGGTCATGACCGGGTTGAGCGCCGTCATGGGATCCTGAAAGATCATGGATATCTCGTTGCCGCGAAGATCCTGGACCTCCTTCTCGGACATCCGGAGAATATCCTTGCCCTTGTATTCAATGCTGCCGCCGAGTATTTTCCCCGGCTCAGGGACCAGACGGAGTATGCCGAGCGCCGTGGTCGTTTTCCCCGCGCCGGTCTCGCCCACCAGCCCGAGCGTTTTTCCCGGCTCGACCGACAGGGAAATGCCGTTGACCGCCCGAACGTCCCCCTCTTCAGTCTGGAAGTGGATGGTCAGGTCTTTTATATTCAATAAACTCATGCTCATCCTCCTTACTTGCGCATCCGGGGATCCATGGCGTCGCGCAGGCCGTCGCCCAGCAGATTGAAGGCCAGCTCAGCCAGCACGATAAACAGCGCCGGGAACACGATCACATGCCAGCGGGTGGTGAAATCGTATATATAGTCCAGGCCGTTGTTTAGAATGTTGCCCCATTCCGGCGCCGGCGGCTGAACACCGAGCCCCAGAAAGCTCAGTCCCGCGATGCCCATGATGGCGCCGCCAATGTACAGCGAGGTCTGGACGATGATAGGCGCGAGCGTGTTGGGGATGATGTGGGTCATAATGATGTGCAGATCGCTCTGCCCGAACGAGCGGGCCGCCTCGATATACTCCTGACTGTTTATCAGCATGGTGGAGGAACGAAGCTGCCGGGCGATCATGGGGATGGTCCCCACGGCCAGCGCCAGCGCCGTGTTGAACACGCCGGAGCCGAGCGCGACGGAGATGCAGATCGCCAGCATCATGCCGGGAATGGACATGATGACGTCCATCACGCGCATGAGCACGGAATCGACATACTTTCCGAAGTAGCCGCAAAGCGCGCCGATTATCATGCCGGCCACGATGCCGATCGCAACGGACAGGATGGCGATCAGCAGCGAATACCGTCCGCCCACCAGAAGCCGCGTGAGCAGGTCGCGGCCGTAATCGTCCGTGCCAAGCCAGTGCTCCGCCGAGGGCGTCTGAAACCGGACCATCAGATCCGTCTCGGTGTAGTCGAAGGGGCTGATAGCCGTGACAAAGACGATGCTGAGCATCAGCACTGCCAGGAAGGCCAGACAGACCATCGCCACCGGGTTTTTCTTCAGCCGGTGCCACACTTCGCCCCAATAGCTGCGTTTTTTCAGGCGGATGTTCTCTTCCGGCGCGGGAGATATATCCTTGTGTCTCGTCTGATTCATGCTTCCCGCCCCTTTCCTTCGGACTCTTCGGCTCTTTCCTTCCGCCGGCTTCCGGCGGTATACTGCGCCTTGATGCGCGGGTCAATGGCCGCGTAGGCCAGATCGGTCAGCAGATTGGCCAGCGCCACAACGATGGCGCACACCACCACGCAGCCCTGCACCGTGATGAAGTCCTTTGCCATGATGGACGAGTTTATCAGCATACCCATGCCCGGGATGTTGAAGATCATCTCCACCAGGATCGAACCGGCCAGACAGGTCCCCAGACCGGAGCCGACCATGGTAAGGATGGGGATGAGAGAGTTTTTCATCACATGCCGGACGATCACCTTGCCCTCCGCGATCCCCTTGGCGCGGGCCGTGCGGACGTAATCCTGCCGTATGACCTCCAGAACGGACGATCGCGTCATACGGGCGTTTTGCGTGATCGGCCCGATCCCCGCCGCAATGACCGGCAGCACAAAGCTTTTGAAGCCGTCTGCCCCGGAAACCGGGAACCAGCCAAGCTTCAGCGCGAATACGACCATCAGCAGCACGGCCACCAGAAAGCCGGGCATGGCGTTCATCACAACGGCAAAGGTAGTCGTGATGTAATCCACCGCCGAATTCTGGTGCAGCGCCGCGAGTATCCCCAGAGGGATACCGATGCACACGGAGATGACCATGGCGCCGACGCCAAGCCGGAGTGTGTTGGGGATGCGGCCCGCGAGAAGCTCCCAGACGGTCTTGGAATAAACATAGGAGTCGCCGAGATTGCCGTGGAGAAGATTCCATATGTAATCGGCGAGCTGCACGATATACGGCCGGTTCAGGCCCATCGTCTCCCGCATGGCCGCCAGCTTGTACGGGTCGGACGCGGACAGGCCCAGCTTGATCATCGCGGGGTCCGTGGTGCTGAAGAAATTGATGGTAAACACAACGATGATCGCGCCCAGAAGCACCGGAATGATGAGCAGAAGGCGGCGAAGGATGTATTTGATCATTTTCTGTCCCTCTCAAAAAAAGTGGCGGCAGACGACGCTGCCGCCACGGAGTTAAGCGAATGCGTATTCCGAAACAGCGGCTCAGTCCGTCAGCAGCGTGGGATCGAGACGGGCGGAGGTGTCGATGGAAGACGCGAAGCTCGTGTGCTCGCTGCGGACGGCAAAGTTGACCGTTCCGACGCAGACCGGCACGACGTGATAGCTTTCATACATACCGCGGATCATGTCCTGATAGATCTTCTGGCGCTCGGTCTTGTCGGTGCAGGAGGCGCCTTCCGTGAACAGCTCGCCAAGCTTCGGGTCACGGACACGCAGCAGCGAGTTGTCGGACGCGGGGCCGAACTGCTGCAGCAGGTTGGCGGGGTCGTTGCCGGAACCGTTGGAGCCCTGGCCGAAGGACATGGGCACCTGGCCGCCGATGAGTTTGGGCAGAATGGTGGCAAAGTCCGTGACGCCGGCCAGATTCAGATTGATGCCGATCTTCGCAGCGTAGGACTGCGCGGCCTCAAACAGCGCCAGCGACCACGCGGTGCCCTCGGCGTAGACCTCGATCTCAATGGGGTTATCCACGCTGTAGCCGGCCTCCGCCAGATACTGCGCGGCAAGCTCGGGATCGTATTCATAAACGCCAAGATCCTCATAGACCCAGCTCCCCTCGCCAACCAGCGAGGAGGCCGTGGCATAAACGCCCTCGCCCAGTGTCTCCACCATGGTGGGCACATCGAGGCAGTGGGCAAATGCCTTGCGGATGTTGATGTCGGCAAACGGGGCCGACACTTCCGGCTCGCCGGAGGCGCCGCCGAGAACGACGGCCATCTCGAAGCAGTAAACGGAATTTTCATTTGCGGTGATAAGCTCGGCGTCGGCGACCGCGCCGTTTGCCAGGTTGTTGATATAAGTAGCCTGCGTCAGATAGGCGGCGTCAAGATTGCCGGCCTGGAAATCGGCGTAGCGGGTGGATTCCTCGGAGTAGAAATAAACCTGAAGCTCGTCATAATAGGGAGCCTCGCCCCAGTAATAGGGGTTGCGCACCAGCGTGTATTTTACGGATTCTTCCCAGCCGGACGTATCCGAAACGCCGTCGCCCTTGAGCATATACGGGCCCGTGCCGATGAGCCAGTTGAAGGTGTAGCCCTCCGCGCCGGCCACCTTCTCGTCAAGGATCAGGCAGCTGGCGTTGCCCAGCAGGTCGATCAGCGCGGCGTCGTAATAGTTCATGGGGATGACCAGCGTGTAGTCGTCGGGCATTTCCGCGTTGGCCAGATCCATGCAGGCATACATGGCGGCCGTGCGGAGCTGCGCGGCGACATGGCGGAAGGTGAACAGAACGTCGGCGGCGGTCATGTCGTCCCCGTTGGAGAACTTAACGCCCTCGCGAAGCTTGATGGTTAGCGTGTCCTCTGTGTACTCCACCTCGGAGGCCAGCTTCGGCGTCATGTTCCCGTCGGGATCGCAGGTCCACAGGCTCTCGCCCACGGCATGAACCAGGAAGCTGCCGGAGTTGGTCTGAAGATCGGAGGCAGGGTCAAAGGTGGTGGAATTTGCGTCGGTGCCGTAGCGGAACACCTTCAGCCCTTCGGCGGTCTCTTCCTGTGCCGGGGCTGCCGCTTCCGCGGGAGCAGCCGGCGCATCGCCGCCCTCGGCGGCGGGTTCGGTCTTGTTTCCGCAGGCGGCAAGGCTCAGACAGAGAACAAGGCCCAGAAGCAGTGCAAGCAGACGGGTCATTTTCTTCATATTCGTTGTCCATCCTTTCATCTTGCCCCGTTCGATCCCTCCGGGGATCGCAGGACTTTTATTAATTATAAAACGGGTTGTTTTTATTGTAAAACAACAAAAACAGTTGCACCCAACAACAATTTATATTGCCATATGACGATACATGCGGTAAAATCAGGCTGTTTGGAGGGGTGAAGTATGAACGATATGGAGATCGTCTGTTTTCTGACAGTGGCAAGGACTGGAAATTTCACCATCGCCGCCAAGGAACTCAACAGCACGCAGCAGGCCGTCAGCCGAAACATCCAGTCCCTTGAAAAGGCGCTTGGCAGCCGGCTGCTCAACCGCGGCGCCTCGTCCGTCAGCCTCACATGGGCCGGCCGGCGCTTCATGCAGTGGCGCATTGAGCACGACGCCCAGCTTTCCATTCTTGAGCGGCGGGCGCGCCGTCTCTCCCCCGAGGGACAGAATGAGCTGTACATCGGATGGAACGACTGGACGAGCTGCCCGGAGGGGCTTGCCGAAGACATACAGGGCTTCCGCCAGGCGTATCCGGAGGTAAAGCTTTATTTCCGCGAGGCGTCCACGACGAAGATCGCCGAAATGCTTACAGACGGCTATCTCGATATCGCCATCCTGCCGGAATACAGCACCCACAATATCCGCGGCCTTGTCGTTTCCATGCCCTTTGCGGAGCAGCGGCTGCATATCGTCTCGCGCGACATGGAATCGCTTCCGCCGGTCAACACGCTCTCGGCCATGCGGCAGCTGGCCGCGTCCATGGGCGAGTCCAACGACGACGCGATACGCCGCCGCATCCAGATGTTCTGCGCAGAGATCGGCATCGTTCCCAAAATGCTGGACATTCTGCCGGACGTCCGCAGCACCTTTTCCGAGCTTCTGTGCGGCAACTGCTTCACCATTGCGCCGATGGCCCGCCCGCTGCCGGGGTTAAAGGCCGTCCCGCTTTTTCTGCATAAGCTGCGGCTGGTCTTTGTCACGCCGCAGACCGCCGCAAGTCCGTGGTCCGCGCTTTTTGAAAGCTTTGTCCGCCAGAGGAGGGCTTCGCTATGAACAGCAACCAGATACAATGCTTCCTGCAGGCCGCGGGGCGGCTGAGCTTTTCCGGGGCTGCGTCGGCGCTCTTTCTTTCGCCGCAGGCGGTAAGCAAGCAGATCATTGCGCTGGAAACGGAGCTCGGCGTGCGGCTGTTCGACCGAAACGGCTCACGGCTTCGGCTGACTGAGCCGGGCGTTATGTATCAGCGGCTCTTCGAGGGCCAGGCCCGCCAGTACGCCTTTCTGCGCGAGGACATCCTCCTGCACCAGAAAACGCTCGCCATGGGTCTGCGCATCGGTCTGTCCGAATGGCTCGATCCGTACGGAGCGCTCGGCGAGGGTCTGCAGAGCTTCTTTGCCGCCCACCCCGGCACAAACTTCTCCCTTTATCACATGACGAACAACGACCTGCTGGACGCCATGCTGGGTGAGCGTGTGGACTGCGCCTTTTTCTCCGACGCGCAGAAGCCGATCCGCCGGGATATGGAGTGCTCCGTGATAGCGCGGGAGGAAATGCACCTCTTCGCGCCGAAGGATCTCGGTCCGGGGCCGTTCCGGGTCGATTGCTGGGGGCTTCCGCTTCTGATGACGATGGCCTGGAACTGGATACGAACAGAATACCGCCTGCTCGGCGCGCTGGAGCGCATGGCCGCCTGTCTCAAGCCGCCGGAGCTCGTCGTTCTGCCGAATTATCAGTCGCTCATTTCCGAGATGGTCCTCAGCCGCGGCGTCACCATGGCCGGCGACCGCTTCAGCCCCTATATCGGCATCGACACGCTTCTCGGGCACCCGCTCGGCATCATGGACGACGTTGTGTGCCTTTGGATGCAGACAAACGAAAACCCGCTCCTGCCGGAACTGGCCGGACATCTGAGCGGGTATTTCGAGACAAGGTGAGTTTTATCGGACTTCCAGCCGGATCGCGCCGGCATAGCGGCCGGGAGCATTGACCGCTTCCCTGCCGTCGACCGTGATCTTCAGCGTCTTTCCTTCGGGCGCTTCCAGGCGCGCCCCGGGCGCGAGCTCCAGCGCCGTGATCCAGCAGTCGCCGGTGATCGTCCACACGCTGTCCTTATCCAGCGACACGCACACGCCGTTGTTGACGCTCTCCTGCGCCCACTGGCGGACATTGGACATCTCCAGCCGGTTTTCCTCGGTGATGCGTGTGAGACCGTCGCGGTATGCCTGTCCGGCAGAGGATATTTTCCCCGTAACACGCGCGTTTTTCAGCTCCAGCCCCAGATTTTTCGGCCCGCGGTGATCGGGCGGCGCGGGCATATCCTCCGGCGGCGCGTCAAAGAAGTTCACCGGCCCGACAAGCATATCGTGGAAGGGGCCGGGCGAGCCGTGGCGGCCGCGCGCATAGGCGCGCAGATTCGTGGTGGAATTATAGAAATCTCCGCTCACATCCATATCGCTGAGCCGGAGGATAACGTCCTCCTTTTCCGACACGCGGCTAAGATCGCGCCCGGGGATGGCCGTGTCCGTTTCGCCGACTGGAACAAGGAATTCCACGGAGTTCATGCCCGCTTCATCCGTGTCCATCAGCTGAAGGATAACGCCGTCGTCCGCCTTCATGACGCAGTTGCGCACGTCGATAAGCGTGGAGCTTCCCTTCACGCACAGGCAGGCCCGTCCGGTTTCAAAGGTGGAATCGGCAATGGTGAACACACTGTTGTCGTCGCCGACGACGAACGCGCCGAAGCGCCGCCCGCGTATCACGCTGCCGTTGATGATATTGGCCCGGCCGAGCCCCTGCATGCCCATGAGCATCATGGGATAGCCGTTTACCTCCGCCTCGCAGTGGTCGAAGGTGACCTCGTTTTCGCCGATGCAGAACGCGCCGTAGCCGTGCGCGCGCGGGCCGGACAGCTTCAGCGTCGTATCCTTCAGAAGCATTTTCACGCCGTCGTCGCTGCCGTCGATGGAGCAGACGCCCCAGCCGTTTGTTTTCAGACGGCAGTGGTCGTAAACCACGGTAGCGTTGTCCGTGAGCTGTGTCAGGCGGTTCGTCCCCAGAAAGCCGACCTGCCAGGAGAAGAAGCCCAGACGGTCGCTGTCGGGGCTGATGTTTTCGATATCGCAGTTATGGAGCGTGACCTGACTGTCGCCGCCGGCGTGGATGGCGCAGCGGGTCACGCCGCTCATGGTGAAGCTGGAATCGTTGATGGTGACCTTCGCGCGGTCGATCGCCGTGACGGCGGCGCCGACGCCGAGAAAGTCGTTGTCCGCGAAGCCCTCCAGATCCATCTCGACGCCGTCGAGAACGTATTCGCTGTCCCCGGTCACGACCACGCCGTTGAACGACTCCTCGCTGCTTCCGATGTACACGCCGCTCATGCCGCTGTCCGTAACGCTTCCGCCGTGCAGCAGCTCCGGAATGCATTTTTCCCGCGCCAGCCTCCCGTCCTCCACGCAGACGGCCGTGTGGAAATAGCGGGCGATCTGGTTGGCCTTCATAAGACCGTGCGGCTGCATGAGATAGCCGTCCGATACGCTCAGCCTGACGCGCCCGACATAGTGGCCGGGGGCCAGCTTCCGCCCCATGCCGTCCACGGACAGAGCCACGAACTTCCCCTCCGGCGCAATGATCGACGCCGTTTCGGTGATCGTCAGCTCGTCGTATTCCACATCCTCATCCACCAACCAGGTGCATTGATATAAAAGCGCGGTTCTGGTTCTTGGCAGCTTCTTTACAGCATACATGGCAAAATCGCTCCTAACTTTTTCGATTACAGGAATTATAAAGTAGACGCCCCGCCCTTGTAAAGCAACTAAATTGCAGGGCGGTCACCGCCCGGAGAGCGCGCCGCACAAACGGACATGCAGGAGCACGGAAAGTCACGCGCCGCCCGCGCGGCGCGGTGTATGATGGATCCACGGAGGGACAGAGAATGGATTGGATCACCGGCATACAGCGAGTCATTGATTATGTGGAGGCGCATCTGGACGAGCCGATCGACTACGCGCAGGCGGCAAAGCAGGCCGCCTCTTCCCCGTTTCATTTCCAGCGCGTATTCTCCACGCTCTGCGGCTTTACGCTTGGCGATTATATCCGCATGCGCCGCCTTTCTCTCGCCGCGGAGGAGCTTTCCCGGACCGATGCGCGCGTGCTGGACATCGCTTTGAAGTATGGCTACGACTCGCCGGAGAGCTTTTCCCGCGCCTTCACCCGTTTTCACGGCATCCGCCCCAGTCAGGCGCGCGCCGGCGGCCGCGTCCGTTCCTTCTCGCGTCTTTCCGTAAAACTGATCTTATCGGGAGGAAATGTAATGGAGTACAAAATCGTAAAAAAGGAAGCCTTCACGCTTGTATGCGCCCGCAGGCACGTCAACAAGCCGCAGGGCGACACGGCGACCGCGGATATCTCCGCCTTCTGGCGTCAGTGCGGCGCCGACGGACTGTTTGATCGTCTCGAAAAATACAGCCGCTTCGATCATTTCGGCGGTGTTCTCGGCGTCTGCTTTTCCAGCGAGATGGACGAATCCGGCTTCCCCTACGGCATCGGCGCGGAGTACAACGGCGTTCCGCCGGCCGGAGAGGATCTGGAGCTTGTCGAGATACCGCCCGCGACCTATGCGGTTTTCCCCTGCCGCGGCCCCATGCCGGATGCGTTCCGCAGCACCTATCTTCAGATCTGCTCGGAATTTTTCCCGCAGAGCCGCTATGAATACGGAAACGGCACGGAGCTTGAGGTCTACCCCTCCGCCAACACGGACGACCCGAATTATTACTGCGAGATATGGATCGCGGTCCGGGAAAAATAAAAAGACTTGACTGAAAGCGGACTTTAAGTGTTATCATGGCGGCAAACACTACGTCAGGAGGCTCGTTCCATGTCAAGAAAGGTACTCATCATCAGCAGCAGTCTGCGCAAAGGCAGCAATTCCGAAGCGCTGGCCGAGGCATTCGCCGACGGCGCCGCCGAAGCCGGCAACGAGGTTGAGCTGCTATCGCTTGCCGGAAAGCAGCTTGCCTTCTGCCGCGGCTGCCTTGCCTGCCAGCAGCTCGGCCGCTGCGTCATTGATGACGACGCCAACGCGATCGCGCGGAAAATGGAGGCCGCCGAGGTCATCGTTTTCGCCACGCCGATCTATTATTACGAAATGAGCGGCCAGCTCAAAACGCTGCTTGACCGCGTCAACTGCCTTTACGCCAGCGACTATGCCTTCCGGGACATTTATTTTCTCTCCGCTGCCGCGGAGGACGCCGAGGGCGTGGATGAGCGCGCCGTTCACGGACTTGGCGGCTGGATCGAATGCTTTGAGCGCTGCCGCCTTGCCGGGACGGTTTTCGCCGGCGGTGTGACGGAGCCCGGAACGATCCAGGGCCATCCCGCGCTGGAGACCGCCCGCGCCATGGGCCGCGCCATCGGATAACATCCGCCTTCGCAAATCCCGCAGACCTTCCTGTCGGTTGGTCTGCGGGATTTCTTTTTACAGGGATTTTCCCCGTCCGGCTCGGAAAAAGGCTGGATTTCCGGCGGTATCTATGATATATATGATAAGTACGTCAAAAATTCCAGGGAGAAGCTTTATGGAGATCAAGCTGGAGACCGCGCGCCTCCTTTTGCGCCCCTGGCGCACGGAGGACGCGGAGGATCTTTATAAATACGCCAGAGACCCGGCCGTTGGTCCGGCCGCCGGCTGGGCGCCGCACACAAGCGTGGAGGACAGCCGGCACATCATCGAAACGGTCCTTGCGCCGCCGGAGACCTATGCGCTCGTGCTGAAAGAGACAGGCCGTCCCGTCGGGAGCATCGGCGCCTTCCGCAGCCGTGCCGACGGCGCACGGGAGGATGAGCTGGAGCTCGGCTATTGGATCGCCCGGGAGTTCTGGGGACGCGGACTCGTGCCGGAGGCCGTCCGCTGTCTGCTGAAGCGCTGCTTTGGGACGCTCGGCGCGCCGCGCGTATGGTGCGGCTATTTCGACGGCAACGAAAAATCCCGGCGGGTGCAGGAAAAATGCGGCTTTGTCTATCACCACACCGAGCGCGGCAAGCTCTGGGAGCCGACCGGCGAGATCAAAACGGAGCATTTCACCTGTCTCGATAAGAAGATTTTTTTCAAAAAATGTATTTCATAACGCTGCGTCAAAAGGAGATATAAACCATGTGGTTCTGGCTATCCATTGCCGCTCTGATCTGCTGGAGCGGTTCCGATCTGTTTTCGAAAATCGGCTGCAAGGGCGCGGACGACAAGCTCAGCCATCTGAAGATGGTCACGGCCGTCGGCGTCGTCATGGGCCTGCACTGCGCCTATGAGGTCTTTATCGGCGGCACAACGCTGAATATGCAGGTCATTCTGACCTACCTGCCCGTGTCCGCGCTGTACATCGGCTCCATGGCCATCGGCTATCTCGGTCTGCGCTACATAGAGCTGTCCATTTCCTCGCCCATCTGCAATTCCTCGGGCGCTCTCGTGGCCGTCCTGACGCTCATCACGGCCGGACGCGGCGAAGTGAACTCCGCGCAGCTGGCCGCGGTCGCGCTCGTGTGCGTCGGCGTGATCGCGCTCGGCATCGTGGAAGCGACGGAGGATCCGGAGCTTCGTCTGGCGCGGCAGCAGAAGGGAAACAACGTTTATACCAAGTCCTTCCTCGCGCTGCTTCTGCCGGTCGTATACTGCCTGCTGGATGCACTGGGCACCTTTGCCGATTCTCTCGTGCTGGAAACGCTGGACGAAAACTCCGCCAACGCCGCCTACGAGCTGACCTTCTTCGTCGTGGGCATACTCTGTCTGCTGTACACGACGCTCATCCGCCGCGACCGCCTCGTGGTTCGGCGCGAGCTTCCGAAATACATCGGCGCGTGCTTTGAAACGGTCGGCCAGTTTGCCTACATCTTCGCCATCGGGGATTCCGACCATGTCATGCTCGCCGCACCCATCATCTCCTCGTACTGCGTGGCTTCCGTTCTCTGGAGCCGCATTTTCCTCAAGGAACGTCTGAGCTGGAAGCACTATGCCGCCATCGCGCTGGTCGTGACCGGCATTGTGATCATCGGCATATACGACGTATAACACCACATTCCAACTGCAAAGGAGCTTACCATGATAACCTGTGAGAACATCGGGCTGCAATACGGCGGACAGGTCCTGTTTGACCGCGTCGATCTCAGCTTCACGGCCGGCAACTGCTACGGCATCATCGGCGCCAACGGCAGCGGCAAATCCACCTTTCTGAAAATACTGTCCGGCACGGTGGAACCGACGCACGGCCATGTGCACATCGACCCGAAATGCCGGATGAGCGTGCTGCGTCAGGATCAGAACATGTACGACGAGCACCCGGTCCTGGAAACGGTCATCATGGGCAACCCCAGGCTGTTCGAGTGCGGCCGGGAAAAGGACGCCATCTACGAAAAGCCCGATTTTGACGATGCGGACGGCCTTCGCGCGGCGGAGCTGGAGGAGCTGTACGCGGAGCTGGGAGGCTGGGAGGCCGAGTCAGACGCGGCGCGTCTGCTGCAGGGGCTCGGCATTCCCGTCGCACTGCACGGGCGCATGATGCACGAGCTTGAAGGCCGCCAGAAGGTCAAGGTGCTGCTGGCGCAGGCGCTGTTCGGCCACCCGGACATCATCCTTCTCGACGAGCCGACGAACAACCTCGATCTTGCGTCCACCGTATGGCTGGAGAATTTCCTGATGGATTACGAAGGCACGGTCCTCGTCGTCAGCCACGACCGCTACTTCCTCAATAACATCTGCACGCACATCGTCGACATCGACTACGGCAAGATCAAAATGTACGTCGGCAACTACGATTTCTGGTATGAATCCAGCCAGCTGATGCAGAAGCTCATCAAGGATCAGAACAAGAAAGCCGAGCAGAAGATCCAGGAGCTTCAGACCTTTATCGCCCGCTTCGCAGCCAACGCCTCCAAATCGCGTCAGGCCACCAGCCGCCGCAAGCTTCTCGACAAGATCACCGTGGAGGAAATGCCCGCCTCCTCCCGCCGTTATCCCTGGGTCGGCTTCAAGGCGGAGCGCGAGCCCGGCAAGGACCGTCTGTTCGTCACGAACGTTTCCAAAACCGTCGACGGCGTCAAGCTCATCAACAACCTCTCGTTCATCATGGGCAAGGACGACAAGATCGCCGTGATCGGCGCCAACGAAAACGCCATCACCTGCCTGTTCAAGCTTCTGGCCGGCGAGCTGGAGCCGGACGAGGGCGAGATCAAATGGGGCGTATCCACCACGCAGGCCTACTTTCCCAAGGACAACACCGCCTATTTCGACGGCTGCGGTCTGGACATCATGGACTGGATGCGCCAGTTTTCCGAGGACAAGCGCGAAAGCTATCTGCGCACCTTCCTCGGCCGCATGCTTTTCTCCGGCGACGAGGTATACAAGCAGGTGTCCGTTCTCTCCGGCGGCGAAAAGGTCCGCTGCATGATATCGAAAATGATGCTCTCGGGCGCGAATGTCTATATGTTCGACCAGCCGACGAACCATCTCGATCTGGAGGCCATCGCTGCGCTGAACAAGGGCATGGAGGCATTCCCCTACAACATTCTGTTCTACAGCCATGACCACCAGCTCACCCAGACCGTCGCCAACCGCATCATCGAGCTGACGGACGACGGCTGCATCGACCGCGTGTGCAGCTATGACGAGTACATGCACATGATGGGCCGCGACGTCAACGAGATCCGCGAGTGACCTGAAAACGAGGCAAATCGACCCGTGCAAATGCACGGGCCGATTTTTTATATTTTAGAAAATTCAGCTCTCCATAGCCGCCCAGAAAGCGCCGGAAACGGCGTCCCGGATTTTTTTCGGCTTGATGCAGTCGCCGACCATGGCGAAAAAGCCGGCGCCGACGTCGTTATAGCTTTCAGCTTCATCCCGCTGGTCAAGCATGCCGGCGGCTAGAATGACCGTGTCTCCCCGGACCTTTTTTTCCTCCCCTGTCTGCGTATCGCGGACCATAACAAAGTCCTCGCCGACGGAAACGACTTCACTGTTGAGCAGCAAATCGATTTCCTGTTCCCGGAACCAGCGGCGAAAGGTCGGGATCGGGCTGAACACAGCGGTAGGAAGAACCTTGAAGCTCTCATTGGCGCAGATATCATCCCGGCGGCCGATGATCGTGACCTTCTTGCCGCATTTGCGCAGATGCAGGCCTGCCTCGCAGGCCGTAAGGCCGCTTCCAAGCATAATCACATGTTCCCCCATTCTCTCCGGATGAAGGTAACTTTCCATGATCGTCAAAACGTTCTCCCGCTCGATTCCAGGAATGGCCGGAATACGCTGTTTTCCGCCGATGGCGACGATCAGGGCACATGGCAGTTCCTGACGGATACGATCCGGTGTTGCTTCCGTTTTCAGCCGAATCTCTATGTTGGGATGCATCGTGCAGCGCTTTATCATATTGTTTTTGTAGCGGCGTATATCCACCTTGAGCGTATCCGTGTCCGCAAAGCGCAGCAACCCACCAAGTTCACCTTCTTTTTCAAAAAGAATGACCTTATGACCGCGTTCAGCCGCCGTATAAGCCGCTTTCAGTCCGCCGATGCCGCCCCCCACAACACAGACCTTGCGCGGCGTTTTTGCCAGAGGAAGTTCGTAGCTGCTCTCATAGGTCTTGAAAGACGCATAAGGATTGACGGAGCAGGGGCCGACCACATCGTAGCATCCATGACAGCGCAGGCAGTTATCGATCAGCCACGGCTTTCCTTCCCTCAGCTTACGCGGATAATACGGATCGGCCAGATTGATCTGTCTGGAAAGAATAATAAAGTCTGCATCGCCGGAAGCAATTATATCTTCCGCAATGTCCGGGTCGGCCAGCGAATTTATAAGCGCGAGAGGAGTTTTTATACCGGCGGCGCGGATCTTTTTCGCCGCTTCCCGGAAAGGCGCCGGAGGGAATGTTCCGGGCGAAATGCAATAGGCATTGTACTGGGGCGCCGTGTGCATGCCGCCGGTAATATGGAATATATCGACCAGCTTTTCCGCTTCGAGCATTTTGAGAAATTCGATCGTCTGTTCGACCGTGATCCCGTTTTCAACATACTCACTGGCGCTGATGCGCAGCTCCACGAGCATATCTCCCGCCGCCTCACGAACAGCGCGCATCAGCTCCATGCCAAAGCGGCAGCGGTTTTCAAGACTTCCTCCATACTCGTCTGTCCGGTGATTTGTCAGCGGCGAGCGGAACTGATCCAGTATCTTGGCGCCATGTCCGCCATGAATAATAACGCCGTCTACCCCGCCGTCACGAAGATTCTTAGTGCACAGAACAAAATCGCCGATCACGCGGTCGATCATTTCCTTGTCCATCGCCCGCACCTCGGCTCCGCAGTCAAAGCTCATGGGACTGGGTCCGTAAGAAACGCTGGGAATGTTCAGGAAGTTGGTGTAATCGCCCCCGTTGAAGCCGAGCTGAACGAATGCCAGACAATCGTAACGCTGAATGGTGTGGACGTAGTTTTTCAGGGAATTCATCATTTCCATGGGCGGCGCGTAGAATTTGGGCCGTCCGCCCCCGCCGTTGTATCCGGCATCGTCGCTGACCATGCAGTCGCCGGTCGTGATGCGGGCGGCGCCGCCGCGTGCAAGAGCCCCGTAATAATCCACGTTTTCCTGGCTCATGGCCGCCGTAAGGTTTTCCTGATTATATCCAAGCGGCCCTCCCAGAATACGGTTTTTGAACGTCCTTTTTCCCACTTTGAAAGGACTGAGAAGATAGCTGTATTGATTCGACATGATTTAAGTTCCTTTTCGTATTTTGGCGTTGTTCATTCAACGCGCAGTTCGATCGCGCCCTGATATGTACCGGCTTCGATCTCACAGCGATTTCCATCTACCCACAAAGCCAGTTTCTTTCCCTCCGGAGCCTGAATGGAACTGCCCTCCTCCAATGTAAGGGAGGTAAGAAAGCAGCTGCCGGTAACCGTCCAGACCGACCGACCGTCCATATGAACGATCACGCCGTTGTTCACCGCATGCGAAGGCGTTTCGGTTATCTCGCCAAGCTCTTCGCAGTTTTCCTTGGTAATAAGCGTCACGCCGGGAGCATAAGCCGCTTTTGCCGAACTGATGCGTCCTTTCAGCACGGCATGCGTAAGCTTTATGTCCAGATTCTTCGCTCCCTGCAATCCATCGCCGATAAACCCGCGTATCTGGCCGGGATCCGGGGGAGGCGGCGCGTCCGCCGGCTTCGGCGGGACATTCATGCAGGCCTTGATGTTGGTCGTCGAGTTAAAGATATCTCCGGCCGCCGTCATATCGGACAAGCTGAAGAACACGTCTTCATCCGCCTGCGCATGGAACAGATCCCGGCTTTCCTCTTTCGGGTCCTCAACGCCGACGGGAACGATGAAGGGAAAGCCCTCCATCCCCGTGTCGTCGTTGTCCATCAGGCGGAGGATCACACCGTTTTCCGGTTCAAGGATCGCGTCGTCCGCCTCAATGCGGACATTTGACCCTTTCACCAGGAAAGAACAGCCCTTTGTATAAAAGGCCGCGCCGCTGTTCACCTTCAAAATGCCGCAGTTGCGGAAAATGAAAGCGCCATGCCGGCCGGAATAAAGCCTCGACCCGTTTTTAAACTCGCCTCCGGCCGTGCCGAGAGACATGATGATCCCATAGGTGGGCACCCGGATTTCGGAGTGATCGAAGACGTCCATGCAGCCCCAGTCGCCAAAGCCGGCGTAGTCATAGCAAAGATCGTCCGCAATGGAAAATGCGCCGTAGCCGCTTTCCCCCAAAAGCTCTATCTTGCTGTCCCGGACATACATCCGATTGACCCGCGCTCCGTCCACGGACAAAACGCCCCAGGAATTGGAGGTCACATGGCAGCGGTTGAGCGTCAGCTGTCCGCATTCGGCCAGATTTGTCGTTCGGCCGTTTCCGCGGATGGACATCGACCAGGGCGGCTCCATCATACGCTGAAGCTTTTTGCCCGCTTCCAGCTGCTCGGCGCTTGGAACATAGCTGACGAGCGACAGCTCGCTGTCGTTTACGGTAACCCGGCTGTTTCCGCCCGCGAAAAGCGCTCCGCGCGTAATGCCTTTTGTATGGATCGCCGCCCGGTTTATCGTAAGCTTTGCGTCGCCGGATGCGGCTATCGCCGCGCCGAGCCCCACAAAATCGTCCGTGCCGTCGCCTTCAAGCTCGATCCGAACGTCGTCCACAACGTATTCGCCGCTTCCTGTGACATAGATCCCGTTGAAATCCCACTCGCGGCTGTCAATGGCGACGCCGGAGACATAACCGTCCCGAACTTCCCCGCCGCGCACCGCGCTTTGAACCGAACATGCGGGAAGGTAATGTCCATCCTTCATGCATACACCCATTCGGTAGCTCGCGTCCGTGATCTCACCGAAGCGCACCGTGCGAACGACAAACTCGTCCGTTAAAGTAAGCCGTACATCCCCGGTATAACGCCCCGGCTCCATGGGAAGCCCGACCCCGTCGACCGTCATGGTCAGGCGCTTTCCCGCCGGCGCTTCCAATTGAGCGTCCGGCCCGAGATTCAGCTCCGAAAAGCGCTGGCTCTCCTGAACGACCCATTTTTCATTCACTGTTTTTTTCAATCTGCAGCCCCTTCCTTTTCATCCGCAGCCATCCGGCCGGCTTCCCGGCCAAGTGTGATCGCCATCCCGACGCTCACGCCGGAGATCGGCGTGGAATACTGGCTTCCATAGCGCCGCCCGCAGCAGTTTCCCGTAGCATACAGGCCCTTGACCAGCTTCCAGTCTTCGCCCAGCACGCGCTGGCGCTCATCCGTCAGAAGTCCGCCGCCTGTCACCATGACAAGTCCGAGCATATCCGTTTTTATCCGCTGAAGGAACAGCATGCCGGTCAAGGGATCCAGCGTCTTTGGATCCCGCCCAAACTCGATATCCGCTCCCGCGCAAGCCATCTCGTTATAGCGTCGGATGCTGCGGCAGAGAGCCGCGGCCGTTTCCTTCTCAAGTCCCGCGTTGATCGCCAGTTCCTCCGGAGTCGAACCATAAAAAGCCGACTGTACTCCAAGCGGCATCTTCAGCTTTGCTGTGTACGGCTGCGCTCCCCCGGAATAAGCATAGCGCGTCAGCGTGCGCAGATTCTCCGCAAGTCCCTCAATGTTTGCGTCAAAGCTGCCATGGGCCGGAACTGCCCAGCGCAGCTCGTTTTCCAGCGCATGCTCGTCAAAAACCGCCAGTATTTCACGGATGCCATTCTGGTTACCAGCAAATCCGGCCAGCTCAGTGCCTCCAAACACCTCATTGCAGAAGCGATGTCCGTGCTCGTCAAACCAGACTGAACCAAAATTGCACATTCCCATGGGAACAAGCCCGTTTCCTCCCATGGTCGGGATCGGCCGGCTTTCCAGACGGCCGCCGGCCCACACACCGATGCGGATGCCATCGCCCTTTCGCCCCATGCTCCGCAGCTTTCCGCCGGGAGGCAGAACGTCCGCAATGTCCGGGCACAAGTCGCGCAGCATATCGCTGTCCCCGCCGAAATCGCCGGCAGCCAGGATCACGGCCTTATTGGCCCGGAAGCGGTAAAGCAGCCCTTCCCGGTCCGCCGCAATGACGCCGGCAACCCGTTCTTCGTCCATTACAGGCTGTACGGCCTGCATTCCAAAGAGCAGTTCGGCCCCGGCGGCCTGCGCTTTTTCCAGATTTGCCTTTGCGCACGCAGGCAGCGTCGGCGTGCCCGGCCAGCCCATGGGGTCCGGAAATTCCGCCGTCCCGTACCAGAAGCGATAGCCGTTGATTCGGTTATCGCCCTTTAAGCTCGCCGCCTTGAATTTATCGGCCCCCTCGGGCCAGAACGCGACATGGACTGCTTTCAAGCCCTCAAGACCGAACATATCCGTATACCAGTCGAATGCTTCGCCGCTTTTATTGCAGAACTGACGGACAAGACCGGGATTTGCCCGGTTTCCCGCCCGGCGCATCCATTCGTCGAACAAATCGTTCGGCGCTACTTCCGGAATGCCTCGACTGTGGAGAAAGCGTGAATTTATATGCCCGACATCGCGTCCAAAGAGCGTATAGCGTTCCTCAAGCTGTGACTCGAGTCCAATGACAGACACACCGGCCTCCTGCGCTGCCCGCAGAGCCGCCGAGCCCGCATAGCCAAGCCCTGCAACAATAATATCGGCGCAGCGTTCCCCGGCAATAAGACGTTCCTCGATCGGAGGCGGTGGTATTTTCCAGTCCATAAATGCTCCTTACATCCGCCGGCGCAGGAAAACGCCGCGCGTGTTCTTCCATTTCTGATTTCTGTGTATAAGCTGGCATACCAGCACAGCCGCCGCCAGCGGCAGCACGATCACAAGCCAGCGCGGAAAGCTCGAAACAATATTGCCGTCGACCGTTCCCATGACCTTTATCCGTGCCGCGGAGCAATCCGCAGCCTCCTCGTCGGAAAGATACTCCGCCATGGCCTGCCTGGCACCATATAAAACGGCACTGTAATTGAAATCCATAGCCCGGATAACCGACTCCGGCGCCGTCAGCGTGACGGGATATACCGTCCAGCTTTCCCCGTCCGAATCCTCGATCGAGATCACGCGGCTTCCCTCCGGCGCGGAGGGGTCATATCGAAGGAAAAAGCCGGATATCTGAAGGAAACTCCCCAACTCATCCTGCCGGGATACAACCGCTTCCAGCCGGCTGTCCGTCTTCACGCAGGAAAGCGCCTGTTCCAGCAACCGGCGCAGCTCGAGCTCCGACAGAGACGCGCACGCCAGCGGTGCATCTGCTCCTGAAGCCAGTTTCTGAACCGTATCGTTGTCCATTACAGCCATGTCCGTCCCGCTGGCGGCGCGGATCGCGTCCGCCGCGAAGTTCCCATACGGATAGCTCTTATACAGCGCCGTCCCGTCTCCCGGGCAGGCTGGCTCCGCCGCAGCGCAGACGCCTCCGAGCAGAAACGCAGCCGCAAGCAGCAGCGCCGCCGCTCTGGCGCGCCGGTCAATCCTCCGCAAGCGCATTGATCTGCCGTACATAATGACAGGATACAAAATGCCCGGGTTCGACCGCCTCATACTGCGGCTGTTCAGAAAAGCATCTGTCTTTTGCAAACGGACAGCGCACTGCAAACCGACAGCCCGGCTTTGGATTGATCGGACTTGTCAGTTCGCCCTGCATGATGATCCGCTTTTTGTCCTTACGAAGCCGCGGAACGGGGATAGCCGAAAGAAGCCCCTTTGTATACGGATGATAGGGCTTTTCAAAGAGCTTCTCCGCCTGGCACTTCTCCACCATTGTTCCGACATACATGACGAGAATATCATCGGAAATGTGCTTGACAACCGACAGATCGTGCGTCACAAAAATGTATGTCAGTCCTTTTTGCTCCTGAAGATCCTGCAGAAGATTGAGCACCTGTGCCTGAATGGACACGTCCAGCGCCGACACCGGCTCGTCGCAGACGATAAACTTCGGCTCTAGCGCCAGCGCGCAGGCAATGCCGATGCGTTGGCGGCGGCCGCCGTCCAGCTCATGCGGATAGGCTGTGGCGAAGCGGCGGGCAAGCCCCACCGTATCCATCAGCTCATACACGCGTTCCATCATCTCGTCCCGGTTCCGGCACATGTGATAGGTCTTCAGCGGCTCCGCTATCTGCTCATAAACGCAGTAACGCGGATTGAGCGAAGAAAACGGGTCCTGAAAAATGATCTGCATATCCTTCTGCAGTTCGCGGCGGGCCTTTCCCCGGACGTGCGTCACATCCCGCCCTTCGAACAGGACCTTGCCGTCCGTCGGATCAATCAGTCCCAGCACAGTTCTCCCAAGCGTGGATTTTCCGCACCCGGATTCGCCCACAACGCCAAGCGTTTTTCCCCTTTCGATAGAAAAACTCACATCGTCCACGGCGTGCAGCTGTCCTTTCGGAACTTTAAAGTATTTCTTCAGATGCTCAACCTGTAAAATGATATCACTCATTGTCAGACGCCTCCTTTTTCTCCGTCTGCAGGCAGCGGATAAAATGGCCCGGTTCTACCTCAATCAGCACCGGGTGCCGACAGGAACACTCCGCCGAGGCATGCGGGCAGCGCGGATGGAATTTACATCCTTCCGGCAGATCGGCCGGGTCGGGCATCAATCCCTGAATCGGCTTGAGCCTGTGCACGGATTCATCCAGGCTCGGAAGCGAGCCGAACAGGCCATTCGTATACGGATGGCGCAGCGTGCTTTCAAAAATATGCTCCGCCGTTCCATACTCAACGATCTCTCCGGCGTACATGATCGCCACATCGTCGCAGGTTTCCGCAACAACGCCAAGATCGTGTGTGATCAAAAGCATGGCCGAGTCGTATTTTTCCTTCAGTTCGTTGATCATCTCCAGGACCTGTGCCTGGATCGTGACGTCCAGTGCCGTCGTCGGCTCGTCCGCGATCAGAAATTTCGGCGAGCAGGCCAGAGCCATGGCGATCACAACGCGCTGCTTCATGCCGCCGGAGAACTGATGCGGATATTCCGTGCCGCGTTCCGCAGGAATGCCGACCATCTCCAGTTTCTCACGCGCCAGACGTATCGCTTCCTCCTTTGATACCGACTGATGAATACTGATCGTTTCGGCGATCTGTTCTTCCACGGTAAAGATCGGGTTGAGCGCTGTCATCGGATCCTGAAAGATCATCGCTATTTCGCCGCCGCGCAGCCTTTGCAGCTCCGGCGTGCTCATCTTCAGGATATCGTCCCCGTCATACAGGATCTCTCCGGCGGATATTTCGCCCGGCGGACTCTGGATAAGCCGAAGGATGGAAAGCGCCGTCGTCGTCTTTCCCGCGCCGGTCTCCCCGACCAGACCAAGCGTCTGACCGCGGCGGACCGACAGGCTGACATCGTTGACCGCCTTCACATCTCCGTCCATTGTTTTAAAATGAACGGACAGATCCTTTATCTCAATGATCTTCTGCTCCATTTTTCCGGCCTCCTCAGCGTTTCATTTTCGGGTCGAGCGCATCGCGCAAGCCGTCGCCCATCATGTTGAAGCCAAACAGCGTCAGCATGATCATAACGCCCGGGAACGTGATCAGCGGCCAGAACGTTGCAATATAATCCCGGCCAAGGTTCATGATCGAGCCCCATTCGGGCGTGGGGGGCTGAACGCCGAGCCCAATAAAGCTCAAGCTGGATATCTGCATGATATTGGCGCTGATACGCAGCGTGCAGTCAACGATCAGAGGCGACAGCGTATTGGGCAATATCTGACGGAGTATGATGCGCCGATTGGTAGCCCCTCGGGCTTTGGCGGCTTCCACATACTCCATATCGCGTATCGTCATCACACTGGCACACACCAGGCGGGCGACGGTCGGCGCACCGGTAATGGCGATGGCAAGCGCCGTATTGAACACGCCTGTTCCCAGCATGGCCGATATGCTCACAGCCAGCAGCAGCCCCGGTATCGCCATCATCACGTCCATTACACGCATCACAACAGACTCATACAGGCCGCCGAAATAACCGGCGGTCGCGCCCAGCACGACCCCAATGACCAGAGAAAGAGCTACGGCGACAATGGATACCAGCAGCGATATCCGACCGCCATACAGCACCCGGGTAAACAGATCGCGGCCATAGTTGTCCGTCCCGAAGGGATGCTCCCAGGACGGCATGAGGAAGCGCTGCGAAAGGTCCTGCTTGGCCGGGTCGTAGGGCGAAACAAAATTGGCAAAAGCGCAGGCCAATATAATGACCAGGACGATGATCATCCCAAGAACCGCCAGTTTATTCCGGCGAAAACGGTGCCAGACATCCCGTGCCTGCGATCGTTTGCGCAGATTCCGGCCGTCCATCTTTTCCTGTTTCATGCTCCGGCCTCCTTCTTTTTCGCTCGGCTCTTTTTACCCACGCTGCTCACATACTGCGCCTTGATCCGCGGATCCACCGCTGCGTACGCCAGATCGACCAGCAAGTTTATCACGCACACCGTCACAGCCAGCAGCAGCACGATACCCTGAATAGTCGGATAATCCCGGTTGCTGATGGAATTCATCATCAGAAGACCAAGGCCGTTGATATTGAATATCGTTTCGACCACGACCGAGCCGCCGACGACCAGACTCAGCTGCATGCCGATGACCGTGATCGTGGGAATGATGGCGTTTTTCAGCGCATGACGCAGGATGACCTGCCGTTCACTGACGCCCTTGGCGCGCGCCGTCCGGATATAATCCTGATTGATCACGTCCAGCATAGTCGAACGGGTCGTGCGCAGGATCAGGCAGACCGGGCCGAGCGAGTTGCAGATCACCGGCATGATCCAATGCTTGAACGAGCCAAGCCCGGACGCCGGAAGCCAGTGCAGACGCGTCGAAAAAATCAGGATACCCAAAACCGCCATCCAGAAATTCGGCATGGCGCTGAAGATGATCGCCAGCGTGGACGTCGTATAATCGAGCGCGGAATATTGCTTGACAGCAGAAAGCACGCCAATCACCAGGCCGAGTATCGTCGTAATAATACAGGAGATCAGTCCAAGCTCCAGCGTAACGGCAATGCGTCCGGTAATAAGACTGGAAACAGATCGGCCGTTTGCATAGGATGTCCCCCAGTCCCATCGCGTCACAATACCGATAATGTAATTGACAAAGCGCACAAGAAACGGTTTGTCCAGTCCCATTTCCACGACCTTCTGTTCGTAACGCTCCTGTGTAAAGCTGTTTCCGAGAGCCAGCGCAGCCGGGTCGCCCGGCGTCAGTTCACTGATGGTAAATATGATAAAAATGACGCCGAGAATAACCGGGATCATAATCAGGATTCGCTTGAATACATATCGTGCCATTTCTTCACCTCAAATCGAACGACGGCGGAGCGGCTTTTGCCGCCCGCCGCCGCATTGGGTAATCAGTTTCTCTTGGTCTCGCTTCGTTTAAGCGGTCAGTTCAATGTCTGCCAGGCAGCCCTTGCCAACGGAGCAGAGCTGAACGCTGGAAACAACGTCCGTGTTATAGGCGTAGCCGGTAAGAAGCTCGGCACACGGAACGATCTGAACGGTCTCATAAAGATAATCGTCGATCGCCTTATACTGCTCGTTGCGCTCGTCGTCATCCATAATGGTATTCGCTTTGGTAGCCATTTCAATGTATTTTTCATCGTTGACGTGGGCCATGGCCATGGGGCTCTGCGGCAGGAAGAAATCGTCATAGGGGTCGCGCGCCGGATTTCCGCCGGGCTGGGACTTTGTCATCAGGTCATAGGGAGAATTGGGATCCATAAAGTAGCCGAACGCGCTGGCCAGCTCCATCGTATCCACTTCCAGATTGATCCCGATCTCCGCCAGATAGCCCTGCAGCAGCTCGCCGACGGCCGTGCCGGACGTATCGTTGGCCAGATACTTCAGCGTCAGCTCACCCTCCGCATAACCGGCATCCGCCAGATACTGCTTGGCCACTTCCGGATCGTATGCGTATCCTTCATGCTCCGCATAGCAGTCAAAGGTGCTGGGATAGTGGCTCTTCGCCTCTTCTCCGCAGTTGCCGAACGCCGCGACAGCCAGCGTCTTCCAGTCGACTGCGTGAACAATGGCCTGACGGACGTTGATATCCGCAACCTTTTCGGACGTGCCGGAGAACACCAGACGATAAACATCGTTGCCGGACATTGTTTCGATAGCAATGTTATCAGCGGCGGTGGAGCGCAGACTGTCGATCATATTCGTGTCAAGTCCGAACGCCACATCGATCACACCGTTGTTCAGATCGGCAAGCATGGCGGTCCCATCCGCATAAAACTTGATGGTGATCTTATCGGCGTCGTAGGAGACATCCTTATCCCAATAGTCGGCGCGCTTTTCCAGAACGATATACTCATCGAGGGAATAGTCCGTGACCTCATACGGGCCAGAGCCGTTCACGTCGCCGGACCACCAGGCGTCATCGCCGTCCGGGTGCTCCTCATAAAAGGCTTTGGAAACAATGGGGATCGCCAGTCGCGTGATCGCAGACGCATTTGCCTCGGTATAGACAAGGTAGAGCGTGTAAGTATCCTCCACATGGCTCGCTTCGTAGTCGATGATGGAGTAATAACCGATCTCGGTAAAGCCATTGGTCACATACATCTGAAGGTCGCAGAGAATATCTTCAGCCGTCATCTCCGTGCCGTCCGCATAGGTGATGCCGGACTTGATCGTCAGCTTAACGGTGTTGTCGTCGACCCATTCCATGGGCTCGGCCAGGACCCGGGACTCGGTCTCCATCGTCTTATCGTTGACTTCAAACAGCTGGTCATATACAAGACGGTAGATCAAAACGTCCGAGACATCCGACAAACCGGTGGACGGGCAGAACGTATTATAATTGCCCACATAGCCAACCGTAAGCTCCTTCGGGCCGGAGGAGGCATCATCCGTCTCCGGTTCCGTATCCGCCGTCTGCTGCTCGGCGGGCTGTTCGGCCGTTCCATCTGTCTTTTCACTCTGGGCCGAGCCATTGTCCCCACAGGCACACATGCCAAGAACCATGACTAACGCAAGGAGAAGACACAGCAACTTTTTCATCTTGTTTGTTCCCTTTCTGATTTGTAATATGGGGTTCTCCCACTTGTTAATATGTTATCACTATTTCCCTTCCGGCGGAAATACATGTGTCTGCTGTATTTATAAGAAAATTAAATAAATACGCTTGACGGTCGATTGCCGGTCGTTTATAATCGTTAAAAATCTCTCTATTCTTCTACAGGAGCCGAAAATGACCGTTATTCAGCTGAAGTATTTTCTTGCGCTGGCCGAAACTCTGAATTTCAGTCAGGTGGCCGAGCAGTTCTATGTTGCGCAGACCGCCATTTCCTACAGCATCAAGGCGCTTGAAAACGAGCTGGGCGCCAAGCTGTTTGAACGCACGACAAAAAAGGTCGAACTGACCCCCGCAGGCCACATTTTCTATACCCGCGTCAAATCTGCCGTACAGATCATCGACCTTGCTCAGAACAATATAAAACAGGACCCGGACAAGGTCCATCTGACGGTCGGCTGCTCCCGTCTATGCTCCGGGCCTACATTTTACCGCGCTGCCGAATCCTTTCAGAAGGAAAACCGTCATGTAAAGCTTCTGCTATGCGCAGACGAGCCCGAGATCAGCCTGATGGATCGTCTGGCCGACGGACAGATCGATCTGGCGATATACATGAAAGCGCCCTATTCTCCCATTCCTACCAACTCGGTCACGCGTTCATTTCAGGCTCCGCTTCCCCGGAAAGTCATTCTTTCCCGGTCAAACCCTCTGTGCTCGCTGACGGACGGGATACCGAACGCCCGTCTGGTCGATGAGACGATGATCTCTTATGGAAATCTTGAAAACACACGCCGCTATCTCCCGAGCACCCTTGATTTCTCCCTGGAAGAACAGAGCATCCGCCGCGCAACGGTCGCCTCCGACTTTCACTCCATGCTGGACATGGTCGGCGCCAATCTGGGCGTCGCCTGCCTGCCTCTGGTTGACGATCTGCATACGGAATCCGTATGCAGCCGCACCTGTCTGGAAAAGATCCCTCAGTATCCGTCCATCGGCGCTACCTATATCGGCACCAACGCCCAGCCGGTCGTTCGCGCGTTCATTGATACCCTGTTTGACGCATTGAAAGAGCGCTTTCCCGATGGTTTTCCGGACAAATCGGACAGCTGAATCAAAACGGATCAGAGACCGGTACAGTCTCTGATCCGTTTTTTCCTTATACACGAAGCTCAATGCGGCCGATATAGCTTCCGGGTTTAATTTCCGTCCGGATGCCATCCACCAGCATAGCGAGCGTTTTTCCCTGCGGCGCAAGAAGTCTGGCTCCTTCCGCCAGCGTAAGGGACGATATATAACAGGTATCCGTGACCGTCCACGTGCTTTCGGGATCGAGCGAAACGATCACGCCGTTGTTCACCGCGGGCGCGGCGCACTGCGTTACATTGGACAATTCCAGACAATTCTCCCACGTGATCTCCGTAACGCCGTCACGATAGGACTGGAGCGCCGCGCTTATAACGCCCTCGACAGCGGCTGTCTGCAGAGACAGCTTAAGATTCTTCGGCCCGTTGAGGTCTTTTGCCGGCGGCATATCCGGTCCGTCGCCGCGGGGTCCGTCAAAGGAGACGGGGCCGACCAGCGTGTCATGGAAGCGACCCATGCCGCCGTGTTCTGCACGTCTTTCCGCGCGGATGTTCGTTGTGGAATTGAAAAAATCCCCGGCGACCGACATGTTTTTCAGGTTCAGCTCAACATCCACCGCCGGATCAAAGCGGGCAAGATCGCGCCCTTCGATCGGCGTATCCTTCTCGCCGACCGGGACAAAGAATTTCTGGCCGTTCATATTGGTCTCATCCGTATCCATCAGCTGGAGAATAACGCCGTTTCCTGCCTGGAGGCGGCTGTTCTCCACGTCGATACGCGTTGCCGAGCCTTTGACGACCAGGCAGCTTTTCCCCGTGTCAAAGCTGGAGTCCCGAATCGTAAAAATACTGTTATCATCCGCGACGGCCATAGCGCCGAAGCGGCGGCCGCGTATTTCACTCCCATTCACGATCGACGGGCGGGCCTTTCCGTTCATTCCCAGGATCAGCATCGGATAGCCATATACATCCACCACGGAGTGATCGAAGGTGACCGAAACATCCTCACCGATGCAGTAGCTTCCGTAGCCATGCGTGCGCGGCCCGCTCAGCTCAAGAAGCGAGTCCTTGATAAGGATGCTTGCATGCTCGTCCGTTCCATCCAGAGAACAAAGCGCCCAGCCGTTCGATTTGAGATGGCAGCGTTCATAAACGACAGTACCGTTATCCGAAAGCTGGCACAGGCGGTTCGTCCCCTTGAGCGCTATCCCCCAACTGAATTCCCCCAGCCAGTCGCTCGCCGGGCTGATATTCATGATCTCGCAGTCGCTCACATGAACAATGCTGTCGCCGCCGACGTGGACGGCGCAGCGGGTCACTCCGCTGAGCGTGAACCGGCAGTTGCGGATATCCACGCGTCCCTTATCCACCACTGCCACGGCAGAGCCTACACCAATAAAGTCGTTGTCGCCGAACCCTTCGAGGTCCATACGGACATTTTCGATCTCATACTTACTGTCTCCGGCAATAAGAATGCCGTTGAAACATTCCGCATCCGCCGCAATATAGGCCCCATCCGTTTTTTCATCCGTCACCGTACCGCCAAGGATGGCCGCCGGAATGCATTTATCCTGCGACAGCTTCCCATCCTCCACGCATATCGCCGTCTGGAAGTACCGGGATATCTGGTTGACGTTCATCAGCCCGTGCGGCGCCATTTCATAAGCGTCCGTCACGGAGATAGTGGCATTTGGATAGAAGCCGGGCTTAATGTCCCGAACCACGCCGTCGGAAGTAAGCGTAAGGATCTTTCCTTCCGGCGCGGCCAGTTCCGCTCTTTCGCAGATCGTCAGATATTCAAAGTGGACTGTTTTCTCGATCAGCCAGCGGCACTGGTTCAGCAATGCCCTGTCCGCGCTCTCACGGATCGTTTTCGTCACATACATGTTCATGTATATACCTCCTTACAGCTTCACGTCATCCGGCGGCGCGCCGACCATGGAGCGCGTCCCTTCAAAGCTCGCATACGGCTCCGGCGGCTGCGGCCAGAAGGGCGTAGCCCGGTCAATGGAATATTCGCGCATATAGCTTGTCGCCTCGTCCGCCCCCGTCTGCATGCGGTTGAATCCTTCCACGCGCTCGCCTCGCTCAAACATGATTCGGTCAAGCGGCTCCACCTCGGTAAACGGCGTGTTCCACGGGCAGGAGAACAGCGGGAACATATGAAAATGCCACATTTTCCACATACCGTCTTCATAAATAAAATCAATGGCATAATAGCCGTCCATGAAAACGGCGCCCATCTTCCCCGGGTTATCAATGTCGGGCTGTGTTTCCACGCCGTGGTGCAGCCACAGGCCCTTGGCCGTCTGCAGATCGTCCGCCACCTCAATGACCGGCGTCGTCAGAGGATGAACGGCAAGGAATCCGATGCGATCGCCTTCGTTGACCGTATGATTGACGCCATATATCTGTTCAAGCCCTTTCGGACCGCGGAACAGGCCCATGGGACCTATCTCGACCGTCATGTCCTCGCGCTTTGAAAACAGAGACATGCAGCCTTCATGCTGTCCGCCGATGTGCATGTACACATAGCGTCCCAGCAGATTCTTTATCTCCGTGACCGCTTTTTCTTTTTTCAGCTCCAGTTCCAGCTTTTCGATCCGCGCTGTGAGCTGCTCAAGCGTTTTATTCATGTCCATTCTATAAAACCTTCTCCTTCCGCAAAAGTCATATTTACGTCCTTAAAAGCGTAGCATAAAGGTTCCGGTGTGTGAAATACGCATCTTTCATATATTTATGGAAAAAATCAATAAATGCCCCGCACGGTATGTGAACAGCACCCCATTCGTTAGACAAGTATGGTAAAATACTTGTACTAAGGAATGGGGTGCATTTCTATGCCAAAGGGCGTACCGAACAAACGATACACAGCGGAATTTAAGAAACTGGTCGTAGAAACAAGGCAGGAAGAAAAGAAGAGCTGCCGTGAAACGGCAAGACGGTTTGAAATCAGCGATGACAAGCGCGTTGCCGCATGGGAACGAATCTATCTGGAAGAAGGCCCGGAGGGCTTTTCCATAGAGCGCCGTGGGTGCAGCAGCAAGGGCCGACTGGCAAAGCAGCTGCCGAAAGAGGTAGAAGAAGACCTGCTGGCGGAAGTCCAGCGGCTGCGCGCGGAGAATGAATACCTAAAAAACTTGCAAGCCTTGGTTTTGGAAGACGAGCGACGCCAGCGCAGAAAACGCTGGTAGTTCAGAAGCTGAGGCACAAGCATTATCTGGATATTCTTCTCACAATCGCTCAACTGCCCCGTGCAACCTTCTACTATCATCTGAAACGAATGAATTGCGCAGATAAATACAAATCTGTCAAAGAAGAAATTACAGCAATATACCATGAAAACAAGGGACGGTACGGTTATCGCCGGATCACATCAGAACTACGCAACCGCAATTTGCCCTTAAATCATAAGACTGTGCAGCGACTTATGAAGGAGTTGGGACTGGTCTGCCGTGTCCGAATGAAGAAGTATCGTTCTTACAAAGGTGAAGTAGGAACAATTGCGCCGAATCTGCTGAATCGGAACTTCGTTGCTGAAAAGCCGAACCAGAAGTGGGTCACGGATGTGACGGAGTTCAGCTTGTTTGGGGAGAAGCTTTATCTATCCCCGATCCTCGATCTGCACAGCAGCGATCTGGTCAGCTATACCATTTCAGATCGCCCGGTACTGAGCATGGTGACGACCATGCTGGACAAGGCATTTGAAAAGATTCCGGACGACACGAACCTCATCCTCCATTCTGACCAGGGCTGGCAGTATCAGCATAAACAATATCAGCAGATGCTGAGGGAGAAGGGCATCCGGCAAAGCATGAGCCGGAAGGGAAACTGCTTGGACAATGCTATGATCGAGAACTTTTTTGGTCTGCTCAAGAGCGAGCTGCTGTATTTGCAGGAATTTCGATCTATGGAACACTTCAAGCAGGAACTGATCGAATATCTGGACTACTACAACAATCGGCGCATCAGGGCAAAGCTAAAGGGCCTGCCGCCTGATCTTCACAGGCAACAAGCCCTTTCGGTAGCTTGAATAATTTTTCTTTCTGTTTTTTGTCTAACTTTTGGGGTCACTTCATTCATAGCGTGCGGGGCATTTGCGTCGTCATTTCATTTCATCGCAGCGGATGGTCAGACGGGTCCGTCCGCCGTAGGTGCAGGTAAAGAGCGTCAGCGGCCACTCGCCCGCCGTCATCTCCTCCACGGCCGTCGGCGGCAGGATCTCCGCATCCGCGACCGCGTAGCGGAACTCCCTGCCGTCAGCGTCGGTGAAGATCACCTCATCGCCGGGAGACAATGCCGAAAGCCGGCCGAAATGACTGGCGTAATTGTGCGCCGCTATGACCAGATCGCCGCTGTATACGGAGCCGCTGTAGCGGCAGGGCGCGATCTTCAGCCGCGCGGCGTCCCATTCGCTCATGACCGGCAGCGTCAGCTCCAGCGCCGGAAGCTCGATCCAACCGATGTAATCATAGCCGTCGATGGTCACGACCGGCATTTCCAGATTGGGATACAGCTCCTTCTCCGCGGCCGCCTGCTCTGTCCGCCGTTCGGCCACAGTCTCCGTCAGCTTCCGAAGGCCGGACTCCAAACTTTTCCCGGCCGCCGCCTGCCGGCTCAAATTATACAGCGCCAGCCCGAGCGCCGCCGCGATCATCAGCGCGCCGAGACAGAAAAGCGCCTCGCCCTTTCGCGTCCGCCGCCTCACCCGCGTTTCCTTCTGGCCGCGCCGAGAGCGATCAGCACCGCGCCGCCGAGAAGCAGCAGCGGCACCGGCCACCACAGAAGCCCCGTCTGCGGGAGCTTGCCGCCGGGTGTCCGGCCGGTGGTGGAATTCGTCACGATAAAGCGGTTGCCCAGTCGGTCAACACGGGGCGTGTAGCCGCTCGGATACTGCGTTTCCACAAGCGTCCATTTCGTGCCTCCGTAAAGGCCCTTCCACTCATAAGCCCAGCCGTTTTCCTTGCTGAGCGTCTGCGTATCGTAAAGCTCCGTTCCATCGTATAGCTTCACGACAACGGCGTCGGTGGCGTGCGTATTGGCCGAGCTGTCCGACCACAGCTTGACCACGGAAACATCCACCGGGTCGCTGTCCGGACAGAAGTCATACTTGCCGTTGACCTCCACGTCGTAATCCCAGCTGTCGTCCTCCAGCCGGTTCGGGAGACAGACCAGAAACGCCTCCGGCGTATAGAAGCGGCGGTCGGCCTGATATACCTCGCCCGTAACGAGATACAGCCCCGTGGGCAGCCGCCGGAACTGCGCCGTCCCCTCCGCATCGGTCGCGGATGTATCAAAGGCTGCGATCGAATCGGCCGCGATATAGCCCGGGAGCGTCGCCGAAAGGAGGCGATAGCTCTCCGCGTCCGGCTGTTCAAGCAGCTTCACGATCGGATAGGCGTCGAAATCCTCCGTCGGCGTGAACTGGCAGCCGCGGCTCACCTCCGCCACCCGGTAAAGAGAAAACCGCACGCCCTCCGCGGCCTTACCCTCCGGCCGGAAGGAAACGCTCAGCGTGCAGGACGCCTCCGTGTCGATCGGCCCAGCCGCCAGCGCGCCCGTGGAGAAAGCCGCTGCAAGCATCATCAGCACAAGCAGCGCGGCACAAAAATGCGTATTGAATTTCTTCATCCGCCTCACCTCGATCTATGTTGCTTTCGGCTGTCGTGGACGATCAGCCATATCATCAGTATCAGCAGCACCGGCACTGCGAGCGCCGTCGCCACAAGCACCGGCTCGACCTGAATGGCGTCCGACGTCACGCGGACCGTCTGCGCAAGCACCTCGTTATCGACGCGGTGCCCGCGCACGAGAAGCCGATGCGTGTTCACGCCATACGGCGTGCAGGTCACCAGCGTGCAATAGTCCTTTCCCGCCTCGATCTGCAGATCGGACAGCTCCTGCGGCTCGACGATCCGTATCTGATCGACCTCATACGAGAGCGTCTCATCAAGCACCTGAAGAAAGAACAGGTCGCCCTCGACCAGCTTATCAAGATTGGTAAACAGCTTCGCGCTCGGCAGTCCGCGGTGGCCGGAGATCACGCAGTGGCTGCTCTCGCCGCCGACCGGCAGGCTCGACCACTCGATATGCCCCACGGCCGATTGGAGCACGGCGTCGTCCGTTCCGTGATAGATGGGCAGAGAGCATTCGATCTCCGGTATCTCCACATAGCCCATCACGCCGTCGCCGCCCACGTTGAGCTGCTGCGCGTACTCCTCCAGAAGTTCATCCGGAAGCGCGTACTCCGCGGCGATTTCGGCCAGCCGCCGGTTATAATCCTCCGCCGCGTTCCACAGCCGCTCGTATTCGCCGTCGTCCATGGCCGCGACTGTCTCGGCATAGCCCGCGATGGCACGCGACTGGTGAAACTGGTTCCAGTAATCGCTGAAGCCCGGATACAGCAGCAAGGACAGCCCCGCCAGAAACGCGATTATTAAGATCAGGTCGGATGCTTTCCGTTTCATGGAGAGGTTCTCCTTGCGGCTGTGCGCCGGGGAGGATTTCCTCCCCGGGCACAGAATTTGGTCAGATCACGCGATTCAGCCTTCCGACTTCATGCGCTTTCTGGTCACGAACAGAATGACCGCGCCGACGACCAGCAGTCCGCCAAGCACATAGAACAGCGTCGTACCGATGCCGCCGGTGCTGGGCAGCTCCGTGCCGGCCTTGTTTACGACCGTAACGGGAACCACATTCACCGCCGCCGTAGTCGTCTTGGACGAACCGCCGGCGACTTCCTGCGAAACGACGTTTCCGTCCTTGTCGTAATAGGTGGTGATGGTCGTCGTATAATTTTTAACGCTTTCGATGCTGGCCTCGACCGTGATCACATTCTCCAGCAGATTATAGCCTCTGGGCGCTTCCGTCTCCGTCAGCTTGTAGGTACCCGCCGCGAGCCCCTTGATGACGATCAGTCCGCTGGCCGGGGAAACGACCTCGTTCGACTTGGACTGCGCGTCGAAAACGTAAGTTCCGCTGTCGTCCGCCGCCGTCACATAAATCGGATGGCCCGCCTCGTCCGTCAGCGCAAATTTCGCGCCGGCAAGAGGGCTGCCCTTCTCGTCGGTCTTGAGAATGCCAAGCGCAAAGACGTAGGTGGTCGTTTCCTCCGTTTTTGATTCATGCCAGGGCCCATCGGGTTTATCGTCGACGGTCTGATAGTCGTAGGTCGCCGTGTTCTTGTTGCCCTCGCCGGCGATCGCGGCATCCGCGGTGACCGTCGCTTTGTACTCAACGATAATGACCGCGTTCGCGCTGTACTTGGGGGTGTAGCCTGCCTCCGCACTGCCGGTCGCCCAGGGAATGCTGACCTTGAAGCTCTGGCCGGCCGGCGTCAGCGTGTAGTCCGCAGCACCCAGTGTCTTTCCATCGACCGTGACCTTGAGACTGCCTTCCACAAAGGACAGGCCCGCCGCCATGGTATCGTTGATGACATACTGAAGGACCTGCTTGCCCTTTTCATAGTTGACGGCGTTGACGCCGATGCGGAACGTGAGCTCATCGCCGTAGTTGGCGCTGTTGATCTCCACAAGCTCTTCCTGGCCACCCGCGCCCACGACCATGATCGCCTTGCCGTGCCCGCTCAGATCCCAGTTCGAGCCCTGGTTCTTATCCACGACCTCGGCGCTGGGGGCGGCGGTATCAATGGTGACCACCGCGCCAAGCGCGCTGGTGATGTAGTAATAGCCGTAATCAAGTCCGGTGAACGCGACCGTTTCCGTCGCCGCCGTGGCTGCCGCGGTCTGGGTCAGATACGTCTTGTTGGCCGTCAGAAACGTGCTGATCGCCGCGGCGTCCTTACCGGCCCTGACCGTCACATTATACACATTCGCCACGGTCGACGCCGTCAGCTCGAAGGGGCTGCCCGTACCCGAAAGGATCGCAAAGAGCGCGTCGGTTTCGCCGGTCTTTGTGTAGGTATAGGCGACATTTCTGCCGCTGTAGGTCGCGTCAAAGACCTTGTAGATGGCGTAGTCCTTCCCAATGGTCGCATTGGTGATCGTGATGCTGCCGTCACCGGCGGCCAGCGCGCCCGCGCCGAGGCTCAGCACCATGAGCAGTACGAGAGCCAGTGCAAAAAGCTTTTTCATTCCGTGTTTCCCTTTCTTTTTCTTTTCATTTTATGTTTATTTATTCGCTTATAGGGTTGTATGTGCCGGCGTTCTTATCCGGCGTCCGGCCTTCTTCTTCGCCGCAGCAGCAGCGACAGCGCCGTGCCGAATACCAGCGTAGCCAGACCGGCCCACATCAGCCGCTCCGGGCCGGTTCCGCCGGAGTGCGGCAACTCATAGGTGGCCGAGCGTGTCTGCACCACAGGCTTATCGTATTCCAGCTCGTAGCTGTAGCCGCGAAGCTTATAGCGCACGGCGGCCTGATGATTGGAATAGAAGCCCGGCTTTCCGGCGCTGGTCACATTCTGCCCGTAGTCCGTGGCCGCGTCGCCGGTATGCGGGTAATCCCCCGTCTCGCTCTCCGCGAGCGCCTGTCCGGCCAGACGTGAGCTGCGGACATTGAACGACAGCGTGTAGACATACGCCGGGTCAAGGCAATAGCTCTCCTTGAAGCGGACCGTCACGGTGCCGGAGGTCTGAAGCGCGCCGCTGTCCGGATCGACCGGGACGGCCGACGGCGTGTACGCGGCGGATTCGATCACGTCCGCGTTTTTATATTCGCCGTAGTCCGCGCTGTAGGAATACAGGATCTCGGTCTGCCCGCCGTCCCGCTTTGTCCGCGTAACCAGCAGATCGGGGTTCCGGCTGTAGTAATCGACCCACTGGCTCAGCTCGTCCGTGATGACGACGCCGTTCGGCCAGAGCATATTGTCCACCATGCCGGCGATCGTTTCCTCGCTCGGCGCTTCGGCCCTGCCGCCCTGTGCGGAGGCCAGCGCGTTGAGCACGTCGTTTTCCCCGTCTGTCAGCCGGAGCGCATACATCCGCGTCAGCCCCAGCCCCGCGGTGGAGGTCGGCGTATACTGGCTGTTATACAGCACCGCACGCAGGGAATTCACCGCCGCAAGCGCCGCCGTTTTATTGTCCGGCGCCTGTTTTCCGACCGTCAGGATGATCTTTCCGTGCTGTGCGTGTTCCGTTCCTAGGTCGCGCATATACTTCTCTGCCGCCTCAAGCGCCTCGGTATAGTCGGTAAAGTCGATCCGACGGACGGTATTGTCTCCGTTGTAGGTTTGAAAGTCCTTTGTAAGCGTATCAAGGTATTCCTTCACCCAGTCGTCCGCTGCACTATCCACCAGCAGGAGCAGATCGGACGGCTGCGCGTTGGCGCTGATGTCCAGATACAGGCGGTAAAGCTCCCGCCCGGATACGGACGTGTCCGGGTTTTCCGCGCCGTCGCCCAGCCAGTCGATGGTCTTGCGGTTGGTGAAGCTCGGCTTCGGCTCCTCGGGCAGCTCCGCGTCCTTCGTGTTCGTGATCACCGCCGTATAGGTCACGGTCGTGATTGTGCTCGTCACTTCCTTCTGCGTGTAAATCTGGAAGCTCAGGGCGCTCTGGCTTACCGTGCTGGCCACGCCATAGCCGTCGTCAATGCCTTCAAAATAATAGGTTAGCGGCCAACCGCCGCTGCTGCTCCAGGCGCTGATTTTTTCGTCGCCGAACTTTGCCTTCTCACTGCCGCTCCCCAGCTGGAACTGGCGGGTTGCGTTCCAGTTATCACTGGAAACGTAAAGCATAAGATAGTCCGCTCCGTTTTTCCAGCCGCTTCCGTCATAGGTCCACTGCGCCAGCGTGTTCTCCTCCGCCTCTTTCGGATCGATCCACTGAAGCTGGCTGCCGCCGGAAACGGCGGACAAAGCGCCCCTTTCGCTGACAAGAAGATAGGTCCCGCCGCTGGAAGCTGTGTCTGCCTTGGCCCAGGCCCAAGACGTTATGGTGTGCCGGCTCTCCGACGAGGTGATCTTCTGCGCCGGGGTATAGCCGGGAACATAGTCCTCCGAAACGGTGTAGACGATCTCGATCGGATCGCCGTTCTCGTCCGTTACCGGCGTTCCCGAAGCGTCCAGCCGATAGCGCAGAAGGCCGCTGAAGCTTCCCTTCCACGCATTTTCCCTGAGCGTCAGGGCCCGGCCGGTGTCCTCGCCGTCGGCGAACAGACGTATCGTGACGGAGGCGGGATGCTCCGTATCGGCCCATTTCTTCTCCACGTTCACAACGACGCGGTCGTCGTTCTCGCCGGGGACCGGCGGGTCGGGCCGGTCGTTCGCCTGCACCACGGGATGGTCATAAAGCTTGCTGTCCGGCTTTCCGTTGACGGAATAGCTCACCGACGCCAGCCGGTTGGAGCGGAAGCCGGGCTTTTCGGAGCTGGTCGCGTTCGTTCCGTAGTCCGTGGCCGCGTCGCCCTCGGCGTTGTAGCCCTCGTCTCTGTATTCGTCGTATGCCTTCTGGGTGTTCTGGACGTTGTACGACAGCGTATAGGTATAATTCGGTTCAAGCGTGTATTCCTTCTTGAACACCGCCGTCACCGTTCCCGTGCTCTCGTCCGAGTCGGACGGCGTGTAGCTCACGCTTTCGAGAATGTTCTCGCCCGCGCTCGTGATCTCGCCGTTTTCATACAGCGTCACGGCCGCGCCGCTCACCGGCGTCATCGTGACCTTCAGATCGGCCCGGTTCCCGCCCCACTGGACGTATTCGCTGAGCTGGTCGGTGATCACCAGATTGTCGGGATACACGATCCCGGCGATGATGTTTTTCAGATCGTCCTCGTTGGAGGCCTTCAGCGTTTTCCCATCGCTTGCAAGACTACTCAGATAGGTAGTCGAGAATGAACTGCCGTACGCTACAGAGTACACTCTGACATCCGGAGCGGATTCCTTAAAGAGACTGATCGCATTATTTGTATAGGTGTCGACCTCTGCGGGTATGTTATCCGACCCGCCGGTTCCATAGATTATCGTTGACGTCGTATTCGCGTGAGCGAACGTGGGAACCCCGTCACTGAGAAACATCATGACCTTGGCATTTCCGTCATTTGCAATCTTCGCAGATTTGAACTGCTCGATCGCCGCAAAGAGTCCGGCCGTGTAGTTTGTCCCGCCAGTCGGTTTTGCCGAGAATGTATACGTCGATTCGGTATCCCAGCCGGAAACTACCTTACTGTCCTTGGTATAAAGTCCATAATTCGAGCCGCTCTGCTGCGTTTGATTTGAACCGCTGAAGGTGACGATGGAAAGATGATTGTTTCTGTTGGACAAAAAGCCGCTGATAAAGCCGTCGGTCCCGTTCAGGAAGTCCTTGATCGCCGCAAGGCCGCCGTTATCGTTCATGCTGTTTGACACGTCGATGACCAGCAGCAGATCGACGCCCTGATCGGACTTTGCCGCGGCGTCCAGATACAGCCGGTACCATGTCTCGCCCGTCACGTCGGTGTCGGGGTTTTCCACACCGTCGCCGAGATAGTCGATGGTCTTATGGTTTTCCACCGTCGCCGTCGGCTCGTCCGGCGGCACGATACCGCCGCCGTCGTCCTCCGGCTCAGCCTTGGCCTGCAGGACGGGATGCGGATAATCCTTTGTTTCCGCCGTATCGCCGAGCGTATAGCTCAGCGTCGCGCCGCTGTTGGAGGGGAAGCCGAGCTTTTCGGAGCTGGTTGCGTTCGTTCCGTAGTCCGTTTTGGCGTCACCGGTATGCGGGTAGCCCTCGTTCCGATATTCGTCGTATGCCGCCTTGGTGTTCTGGACGTTATACGACAGCGTATAGGTGTAGTTGGGGTCGAGCGAATAGCCCGGCACAAAGGTCAGCTTCACCGTGCCGCCGCCCTCCGTGCTCACGGAGGGATACTCCAGCGACTGGAGTATGCCGCTGCCCGCCGCCGTGACGGCGCCGTTCTGATACAGGACGATCGTGCTCTCGCCATCGCTCATGGTCACCTTGGGGTTGGCCTTCCGTCCGCCCCACTGGGCATAGGGGCTCAGCGTGTCCGTGATGACGACCTGGCTGGGATAGAGCATGGTGCCGACGATGGATTTGAGATCCGCGGAATTGTTCGCCGTATAGCAGCTGCCGTTGCTCACGCCGTCGTCCAGCCGGTCCAGATACTCCGTCGTGAAGTTGCTGCCGAAAGCCACGGAATAGATCTTCACATCGGGGTTGGCCGTATGGAAGGCGTCGATGGCCGCGTTCGTATAGGTTTTCGTGCTGCTGTCCGTGGTCGTGCCGTTGCCGTAGCGGGTATTCTCGTTCTGCTTATGGGCAAAGGTGGGCGCGCCGTCGCTGAGGAACAGCATCACTCTGTCGTTCCCGTCGCTGTTCAGCTTGGCGAACTGCGCGCTTGCCTGGAACAGGCCCGCGGCATAGTTTGTGCCGCCCGTCGCCGTGGCGCTGAAGGTCACTGCCGTATTCGTCCAGTCCACGACCGACTTGACGTCGCTGGTATACGGAACGCCCGACACGGGGCTGTTCTGCACCTGGCTGCCGCCGCTGAAGGTCACGATGGATATGCGGTTGCTGCGGTTGGAGGCGAGGAAGCTTTGGATAAAGCCGTCGCTTCCGTTCAGGAAGCTCTTGACGGCGCTCAGGCCGCCGTTATTGTTCATGCTGCCGGACACGTCCACCACGATGAGCAGATCCGTCCCCGTTTTCGCCTTCGCCGCAACGTCCAGATACAGGCGGTACCAGCTCTCGCCGGTCACGACCGTATCCGGGTTGACGCCGCCGTCGCCGAGATAGTCGATCTGCTTGTTATAGTCGACCGTGACGGCGCTGGTCTGGGCATTGACGGGCGTGCCGGCATCGTCCATGGTGATATAATCCGGCTCTTCCGCCGTGTTCACATACGCCGCGAAGGCAAGCGCCTGCTCCGGCAGAGCGGACGCCGCGCCGCCGTCGGCGTAATAGAGCGTTTCATCTCTGCACGCGGCGGAAAGCTTCCCTTCCGTCAGTGCCATGGCCCACGCTTCTTCGCCCTCGCCGGCGGCAAAGCGCAGAGTCTCCAACTCCTCTTCCGCCGTCTCCACGCTCAGAATACCGCCCGTGGCGAGATTGACGAGCGCCAGACTCTCGCCGGTATCGACGGCGGCCCACTGGCTCGCCTCATCGGCCTGCGCCTGCTCCAGCGTTCCGTCAAGCGCCGCTTCCGCGTTCAGCGCGCCGGCGTCGGACAGGAGAATGTAGCTCCGCCCCGCCTCCAGCGCCTCCGCCGGGAGCCATCCGTCATAAGCGCCGTCCTCCGCGGACGTCTCATCCGCCGGATCGGACGCGCTGCGCAGCGCCAGCGCAAAATCACCCGCGCCGGTCATCTGGAAGCGGAGAGCCTCATCCGCTCCGCCGACAGCCTCCACCAGCTCCTGCGCCGCAAAGAAGCTTGCCAGCCGATAGTTCGTTCCGTTTTCGTCGCTCACCGGCTTCGCCGCCGTGAGTGTGTGCTCCGTATCCGCCGCGGCGGATACCGCCGCCATGCGCCCGGAGCAGATCGCCGCGCCGTCAAGTCCGCCGAGCGGCAGTTCTTCCGGCAGCGTACCGCCGGACAGGTTTTCCGCGGGCGTCAGGATATAATTCTCCGTCAGCGCATAGCCGCGGATCTCATGCGCCTCGGAAAGAAGCTCCTCATCAAACGGACTGCCGCGGAAGCGTATCTGAAGCTGGGCGTCGGCGCCCTCCGGGAGAAGGAACGTATCCTCCCCATCGGAAAGGCGGACACGGTACAGCCCGCACGCCGTCTCGTCCCCGGACAGGACGGTCCCGAGCGCCGCAGACATGGACGCATAGACGCCGTCCTCATCGCCGTCGGACACGCGCTTCACGCTCAGCCGGACGTCCTCCGGCAGCTCCGTGTCCCCGCCGATGCGAAGCTCCGCCTCCAGCTCGTCGTCCTCGTAATAAAGGACCGTATCGCCGCTGTCGCCGCCGTACCAGGCGTCGCGGACGGCGGCCAGCGAAGCGTAACCGAATATCTCGCCGCTGTTCAGGTCATAGGTATGGTAAGCGACGCAGTTGCCGCTGTTGCCCTCGATGGTTGTCAGAGTCCCGTCGGAAACATCCGCCGCAAGGCCCACATGGTCAGCCTGTCCGCAGCCGTCCACATCAAAGAACACGACATCGCCGGCCTGCGGCTTATAGCCGCTTCCGGCCGGATGATAGAATCCCAGTTCCGTCAGCGAGGCGATCCACGGACGGCAGGCGCTGTCGCGCGGCAGGGCCGCCGCCGGAACGTCCGCATAGTGAAGGCAGAACGACACGAACATGGCGCACCAGTCGCCATAGGGTATGCCGTACCATGCGCCGTAGCGCGTATAGCCCTTGCGCGCGCCGGACTCGTCCAGAATAAAGTTGCGCGTGCTTTCCGTGTAGCCGAGCTGACTTTTGGCGATGGCGATCACATCCGCCGCCCAGTCGCCCGTCCGTTCAATGCGGCGGACCGAGGCTTCCCACGTCGCGGCGGACTCCACATCCGCCGTCGGGTCGCTGTAGCATGCGTCCGTGTGCTCATGCTCCTCCAGCGTGCAGACAAGCTCCGGCTCCCCGTAGCACGCGTCCGTATGCTCGTGATCTTCCTCCATCCCGCACACGAGCGCCAGCTCCTCGGATATGCATTCGTCCGTGTGGTGATGCGCCGGAATTTCATCCAAACCGCAGACAAGCACCCGCTCCGTGCCCATGCAGGCTTCGGTATGCGCGTGCCCTTCTCTCTCCGTCTGCCCGCACACAAGCTCCTCGCGGCTCGTATAGCAGGCGCTGTCATGATGATGCGCCGGCGCTTCCGCCTGACCGCAGGAAAGCACGGAGTGAACGGTATAGCAGCCGTCCGTATGCTCGTGATCCTCGGAACAGGAAAGCGTCCGCTCCTGCGTATAGCAGGCGTCTGTATGCGTGTGCCCGTCCGTCTCCGGCTGTCCGCAGGAAAGCGTTTCAACGGTCTGCCAGCACCCGGCGCCGTGCGTGTGACCGGCGTCCTCCGCCTGTCCGCAGACATAGCAGGACTGCTCGGCCCAGCAGTCCGCGGAATGCACATGGCCGTCCGTTTCCTCCTGACCGCAGACATAAACCTCCTGCAGCGCATAGCATTCGCCCGTATGGATATGCCCCTCCTCCATGGCGCACAGCAGGGGCGTTTCGTAGCATGACTCGGAATGTTCATGCTCCTCCAGACCGCAATACGGCGTTTTCGTCATGGTGATGGCCGGCAGGATGAGCGCATACGTCGTGCAGAACACCACGACGCAGGCAAGCGCCGTCACAATCTTGTGCCACCTCTTGAGGCGGGCGCGCCCTTTCACCATTTCTTCCGCTTTCCGCGGCAAAACGTCCTTCGTCATGCCTTTCCTCCCTGCCCGTTACGCCACGGGACCGAATTCATTGAGCGGCCACACCCGGAATACGATGCGGCCGGCGATCTGCTCCTGCGCCACGCACCCGACCTGAGAGCTTCGGGAATCAATGGACACGGCGCGGTTGTCCCCCATCAGGAACCAACGTTCATCCGGGACCTGATACGGGTATTCAAGCGTTGATTCGCCAAGGGCTTTTTCCTGAACATACGGCTCGTCGGTCAATGCGCCGTTTATGTAGACGTTTCCGTCGCCGTCAATGTCGATCCAGTCGGCCGGACCGCAGATCACCCGCTTGACCAGCAGCTTGTTCCCGTAATAAAACGCGGCCAGATCGCCGGTGTGGAAGTCGCTCGTCTTGACGCAGACGACGATGTCGCCGTCCCGCAGCGTCGGAGACATGGAGCTTCCGTATATCTGCAGAACCGGCATCCACAAGGTCGCAACGAGTATCGCGGCCGCCGCCACAACGATCAGCACATAGACCGTACTGCGCAGCGTGCGCCCGTACCGTGCCTTATACCGCAGGCGCTCCCGCTCCGCCGCAAGCTGTTCCAGACTTGGCAGCTCGATGTTTTCTTTTCTTCTGCGCGGCAATTCGATCTCCCCCTGCTGTCAGCGGCCGAGAAAGTTTTTCAGCTCGTCGTGCGCCTGCAGATAGCGCTGCACGTCCTGCTCAAAGGCCGCCCACTTCTGCCGGATCTCCTCGTCCGCCGCGTCGCAGCGCGTCTGCGCCTGCGCGACCATCTCCGCGCAGCGCCGCTCCGTGTCGGCGTTGGCCGTCCGGATCTGCGCAAGATATTCGTCCGCCGCGGCCTGCGCCGCCTCAAACACGCCGCTGAGTCCGACGACCGCCTCCGCGATGGAGCCGGCTTCGCCGATCTTCAGCTCGCGCTTGTCCAGCTTTTCCTGCGTCTGCGCCAGCTCGTCCCGGAGTTCCTCCTCCGTCTGCTTCATCTGATAAATAATGTCGATCAGGTCGGCCTTGCTCAAATGCCGAAGCTGCTTATCCGTCATTTTTCCGCTCCGTTGTTTTCATAATATTATACAGTCCGTGGTCCGTCCCCGGACACACCGGCTTGAAAGCTGTATTTCAGGCCATTTCCTCAATGTATGGATTAACATAATACTTATATCATTTCTCTTCCTTCATTGCAAGATTTTTCACGCTTTTTCCCAAAAATTATTCCATCCTCCCGCATTCCCGCCTCTTTCCGGGACCGATAGCCGCCGGACGCTCGCTTTCGCCGCTTTTCTCCGGCTCATAATCCCTCCCTCGGCTTCATACGATGTACCAAAACGGATATGGAGGTACATCCTGTGGCAAGATTTGATCTTATACTGAGGAGGCACCGCCGGCTGCTTGGCGGCGCGGCGCTGTTCATCGCCGTGGCGGCCATACTGTGGGCCGTGACCAGTCCGGCCATCGTGGGCGCCGCCGCCGCGACGCGGGAGCTGCCCATCTACTGCGTCAGCCGCGACAACAAGGCCGTCGCGCTGAGCTTTGACGCCGCCTGGGGCAACGAGGACACACAGCTTCTCATCGACACGCTCGATCGCTACGGCGTGAAGGCCACGTTTTTCCTCGTGGGCATGTGGGCGGACAAATTTCCCGACAGCGTCCAGCAGCTTTACGACGCGGGCATGGAGATCGGCAATCACTCCGACGACCACCCGCACATGGCGAAGCTGTCCGATTCGGAGATCGTCGAGCAGATCACGGGCTGCAACGCCAAGATCGAGGCGATCACCGGCGAGGCCCCCACGCTGTTCCGCTGTCCCTACGGCGAATACGACGACGACGTGATCGCCACGGTCAATTCCCTCGGGATGCACGCGATACAGTGGAACGTGGACAGTCTCGACTGGAAGGGGCTGAGCGCCGACGAGATATACAAGCGCGTCACGGAAAAGGTCGTTCCCGGCTCGATCGTTCTGTTCCACAACGCGGCCGAGCACACGCCGGAGGCGCTCCCCGGCATCATTGAATACCTGCTCAGCGAGGGCTACACCATCGTCCCCGTCTCGGAGCTGCTGCTCAAGGGCAGCTACAGCATCGACAACACCGGCATGATGTGTCCGGAAAACAAGGCCTGAACGCGCGCCGCCATTTATGCCGCTATTTTTGACAGCTTTTTATAGCAAAAAGCTGTCTTTTTTGTATATCAGTTAATGCTGTTTAACTTGAAATTCGCCGAATGTCATATTATTATGTGCTTGTAAAATAAAGATCAGGAGGAAAAAGATATGAACCTGAAAAAGCTTGCCGTGTTTGCCGGCGGATTTCTCTTTGGCACCGCCGGACTGAAGATCCTGTCCAGCCGTGAGGCCGTGACCGTTTACACCCACGCGACCGCCGCCGTCCTTCGCGCCAAGGACCAGGCCATTTCCACAGCGACCGTTCTGCGCGAGCAGGCCGGGGATATTCTGGCCGACGCCAAGGCGCTGAATGAGAAACGGGCCGCGCAGCAGGCGGAGATCATTGAGGACGAAAGCGGAGAGGCTGCGGACTGACCATGCGCTGCAAGATCCTGCATGATTCCGCCGGACGGCTGCGCATACACGCCATGCAGCCGCGCATGACCTGCGCGCAGGCGGACATTCTGGAGGCATACCTTCGCCGGACGCCCGGCGTGACGAACGCAAAGGTTTTTGAGCGCAGCGGCGACGCCGTCGTCTGCTACGACGGCGAGCGCTCCGCCATCGTGAGCGCGCTGGCCCGCTTCTCCTACGAAGCCTCTCAGTCGCTCGCGCCGGATCACAGCAGCCGGGAGCTCGACCGTCAATATCAGGACCGGCTTTTCTTTACGCTGGCGAAGCGTGCGCTGAACAAGCTGTTTTTGCCGATTCCCCTTCGCTCTGCCCTCACGCTCGTCCGCTCCGTGCGCTATCTCCGGAAGGGGCTGGCGCTTATCCTGCGCGGCCGGGTGCAGGTGCCGGTGCTCGACGCGGTCGTTCTGGCCGCCGCCATCCTTCAGGGCGATTTTGAAACGGCCGGCTCTGTCATGTTCCTTCTGGGCCTTGGCGATATGCTGGACGAATGGACCCACAAGAAATCCGTGGCCGATCTCGCCGGCGCCATGTCCCTGAACATCGACAAGGTATGGCTCGAAACCGAAAACGGCCCCGTTCTGACCCCCGTTCAGGCGATCCGTCCCGGCGACTGCATCACAGTCCGTACCGGCGAGATGATACCGCTCGACGGAACGCTCGTCTCCGGCGAGGCCATGGTCAACCAGTCCGCCCTGACCGGCGAGCCTCTGGCCGTGCGGAAGACGACTGGCGGCTATGTCTACGCCGGGACCGCGGTCGAGGAGGGCGAATGCTGCCTGCGCGTGGAGAAAAGTGCCGGAAGCGGGCGCTACGACCGCATCGTCCGCATGATCGAGGAATCGGAAAAGCTCAAATCCGCCTCCGAGGACCGCGCGTCCCATCTTGCGGACCGGCTCGTCCCCTACAGTCTCGGCGCCACGGCGCTCGTATATCTGCTGACGCGCAATATCACGCGCGCCATGGCCGTTCTGATGGTCGATTTCTCCTGTGCGCTGAAGCTTTCCATGCCGCTCGCCGTCCTGTCTGCCATGAAGGAGGCAAGCGCCTTCGGCATTTCCGTCAAGGGCGGCCGCTTTCTGGAGGCCGTTTCGCAGGCGGAGACGATCGTATTTGACAAGACCGGTACGCTCACGCATGCCTGCCCCCGTCTCGTGCAGGTCGTCCCCTTCGGCGGAAACGACGCCGACGAAATGCTGCGTCTCGCCGCCTGTCTGGAGGAGCACTACCCGCACTCCATGGCCAAGGCTGTCGTTCAGGCGGCGCAGGAACGCGATCTCAGCCACGAGGAGCGCCATTCGACCGTCAGCTATCTGGTCGCCCACGGGATCGCCAGCAGCGTCGACGGACAGAAGGTCGTCATCGGAAGCCATCATTTCGTCTTTGAGGATGAAGGCTGCACGATCCCGGACGGCGAACAGGAGAAATTCGATTCGCTGCCCGCCCGCTGTTCCCAGCTTTATCTGGCCGTCGGAGGTAAGCTCGCCGCTGTTTTGTGCATAGACGATCCGCTTCGCGCCGAAGCGCCCGCGGTCGTCGCCGGGCTGCGTTCGCTCGGCTTTTCCAGGCTCGTCATGATGACCGGGGACAGCGAGCGCACGGCGCGCGCCGTGGCCGAGGCCGTCGGTGTGGACGAATACCACGCCGAGGTACTGCCGGAGGATAAGGCTGAATTTGTCCGCCGGGAGCACGAGGCCGGACGGAAGGTCGTCATGCTGGGCGACGGTGTGAACGATTCCCCCGCCCTGTCCGCCGCCGACGCCGGCATCGCCATCCGTGACGGAGCCGCCATCGCCCGCGAGGTAGCCGACATTACGCTCGCCGCCGACGATCTGGGCGCTCTGCTGACGCTCCGGCGTCTTTCGGACGCGCTCATGGAGCGCATCGGCTGGAACTACCGGAACATCATCGGCTTCAACCTCATGCTCATCATTCTCGGTGTGCTCGGAGTCCTCCCGCCCACAACGACCGCTTTGCTCCACAACGCCTCAACACTCGTCATCGGCATGAAAAGCATGACGAAGCTTTTGAAATAAGACGCAGAAGATCCGCAGGAACCGTTCGGCTCCTGCGGATCTTTTCATACCTTGCGGCCACGGGCAAACGAGCGGAATTCCTCCGGCGTGTTCAGATTCGTAAACAGCGCCTCATCCTCCGCGGCGAGCCGGATCACATCGACCCGCTCCAGCATGGCGCGCATGGCGTTGTTCCCCTCCGCCAGGCAGCCCTCCGCCGCGGAAAGGCACGCACGGCCATACAGGCCGAACAGCGGCTCGCTCCCGAACAGGCAGGCCTCGTGATCGCCGATGGCCGCCGCCAGACGCTCTGCCGCCGCCGCCGTGCAGCACGGCATATCCGTCGCCATAAGCAGCGCGTAGGCCGCTTCGGTGCCGCGAAAGGCGGAGACGATGCCGTTGAGCGGCCCCTGTCCCGGCCAGCGGTCCGCCAGCTCTCCGAAGCGCCCGGTCGGGAAGCGCCCGGCCCGGTCAACAGCGAAATAAACCGGGGCAAGCGGCGCAAACTCCTCCGCCAGCCGCAGACACATCGCGCGCCCGTCCAGCGCGAGCATGGCCTTGTCCGTCCCCATGCGCCGGCTCTTCCCGCCGGTCAGAATGATGCATACCGTATCGTTCAACATATTTGTATTCTACCATTTTGTGTGCTAAAATCAAGCCATGACAATACTGGATGAAAACATTCAATACGTTCGGGGCGTCGGCGAGAAAAAGGCAAAGCTCCTTGAAAAGCTCGGCATCCGCACCGTGCGCGATCTGGTGAGCTATTTCCCGCGCGCCTATGAGGATCGCCGCGTCGTCTACACGATCAGCGACGCGCCGCTGGACACGCCCGTGTGCGTCCGGGCCATGGCCGCCTCCGCGCCGACGGGCGCGCGCATACGCGGCGGCCGGGATATCCTGCGTCTGCGCGCCGTGGATGACGGCAGCTGTCTCGATATCAGCTATTTCAACCAAAGCTATCTGAAAAACGCGCTCAAGCCCGGGGAATACTACATTTTTTACGGCCGTGTCACGCTTGTTCACGGACGCCGCTGCATGACCAATCCTGAATTTGAATCGGAGGAAAGCGCCGGGATCGTCTCCGGACGCCTCCTGCCGGTCTACCGGCTGACCGCCGGCATCAGCCGCAAATCGCTGATGTCCATCGTTCGGAACGGACTGGAGCTGTGCGGCGGGGAGCTTCCGAACGCACTGCCGGAGCCGCTGCGCGAACGGCTGCAGCTGGCGCAGAGCCGCTTCTGCTATCGGAACATCCATTTCCCGGAGGGGGACGGCGAGCTTCAGCTGGCAAGACAGCGCCTTGTGTTTGAAGAGCTTTTCGTACTGGCCGCCGCGCTGGGACTGATGCGCGGCCGGCGCACCGCGCGCTCTGGTCTGCGTCTCACCCGGAGCAGCCTGGAGCCGTTCTGGGCCTCGCTGCCCTTCACCCCCACTGCCGCGCAGCGGCGCGCTGCGGCGGAAGCCGTCCGGGACATGACAGGCGGTCAGCCCATGAACCGCCTTCTTCAGGGCGATGTCGGCAGCGGCAAAACGCTTGTGGCGGCGGCGCTTGTCTGGCTGTGCGCGAAAAACGGCTTTCAGTCCGCCTTCATGGCCCCGACGGAGATCCTCGCGGAGCAGCACTATGCCACGCTGTCCGCCATGCTCGCTCCTTTCGGCCTGCATACTGTCCGCCTGACCGGCTCCATGACGGCCCGGGAGAAGCGGGAATCGCTGGCCATGCTCTCCTCCGGCGCGGCGCAGTTGGCCGTGGGCACGCACGCTCTCCTTGGCGAGGCCGTCCGCTTTCAGGAGCTCGGCCTGGTCGTCACCGACGAACAGCACCGCTTCGGCGTCGAACAGCGCGGCGCGCTGACCGCCAAGGGAGCGCACCCGCACGTTCTCGTCATGTCCGCTACGCCCATTCCCCGCACGCTTGCACTCATCATCTACGGCGATCTCGACGTTTCCGTGCTCGACGAGCTGCCGCCGGGACGGCAAAAGGTGGACACCTTCGCCGTCGGCGAGGATATGCGCGAGCGCATATGGCGCTTTGTACGCCGTCTCGTCGGCGAGGGGCGGCAGGTCTTTGTCGTCTGCCCCATGGTCGAGGACAGCGAGGATCGTCCCGAAAACGTCAAAAGCGCCGAGCAATACGCCCACCAGCTTCAGGAGGAGATATTCCCCGAGCTGCGCGTGCGCTGCATCCACGGGCGGATGAAAGCAAAGGAAAAGGACGCGGTCATGTCCGCGTTCGCCGCCGGACAGTTCGATATACTGGTTTCCACGACCGTCATTGAAGTCGGCGTGGACATACCGAATGCGGCGCTGATGATCGTGGAAAACGCCGACCGCTTCGGTCTGTCGCAGCTTCATCAGCTTCGCGGCCGCGTCGGCCGCGGGCAGCACAAAAGCTACTGCGTCCTGTTTTCCGACGCGCAGGGCGAGGACGCGCGGGCGCGGCTGCGCATCCTGTGCCGCACGAACGACGGCTTCAAAATCTCGGAGGAGGATCTGCGGCTGCGCGGACCGGGCGATTTCTTCGGCTCACGCCAGCATGGCCTCCCGGAGATGCATGTGGCCGATCTCGCCGGTGATACGCGGGTACTCAAGCAGGCGCAGAGCGAAGCGCTCGCCCTGCTGCGCAGCGATCCGACGCTTCAGAAGCCGGAAAACCGGCCGCTGAGAGAGCGCATCGACGCGCTGTTCGTTCTCAACGCCGACCGTTTCAACTGAAAAAACGCAAAAAAGCGGCCCGAAGCATCTGCTCCGGGCCGCTTATCAGTTTGGGGAATTACTCGTCGATCTCGTCCTCTTCGGGGGCAAAGCCGGTAGCATGTCCCTCGGCGGAGATCTCATAGACCAGCGCGTCGCCTTCCATACGGTCGCGGGCACGCTCTCTGGGCTCCTCTTCCTCACGCACACGCGCAGGCGCCGGTTCCGGCTCGACCAAAGCGCGGATGGACAGACTGATCTTCTGCTTGTCGTTGTCGATGGCCGTGATCTTCGCGTCCACAACATCGCCCACGGACAGCACGTCGTCGGGCTTGCCGATGCGGCGGTTGGCGATCTGGGAAATATGGATCAGGCCGTCCACGCCGGGCAGGACCTCCGCAAAGGCGCCGAAGGGCATCAGCTTGACGACCTTGACAGATGCGATGTCGCCTTCCTTATACTGCTCGGTGAACTTCAGCCAGGGGTTATCCTCGGGCTTGCGCAGGCCGAGGGAAATTTTCTTCTTCTCGGGATCGAAGTTGATGACATAAACCTCGATCTCGTCGCCGACCTTCAGCACGTCGGCCGGGGTGCGGACGCGGTTCCAGCTGATCTCGGACACATGGACCATGCCGTCCACGCCGCCGATATCGACAAACGCGCCGTAAGAGGTCAGGCTCTTGACAACGCCGTCGTACTTCTTGCCGACCTCGATCTCGCTCCAGATCTTCTCCGCACGCTCCTTGCGCTCACGGTACATGACGGAGCGGATGGAACCGACGACACGCTTGCGGCCGCGGTTGACCTCCGTGATCTTCAGGCGCTGCGTGGTGCCGACAAGCTGGGTCATGGGCACATCGCGGCCAAGACCGGTCTGGGACGCGGGCACGAACACACGGATGCCGCTGACGGAAACAACAACGCCGCCCTTGTTCTCTTCCACGACCTTGCCTTCGACAACGGTGCCTTCCTCGCGGGCGGCCTCAATGTCGTTCCAGCTGCGGGCTGCATCAAGACGACGCTTGGAGAGCTGCGCCGTTCCTTCCACGTCGTTGACGCGAACGACCGTCGCCGTGATCTCATCGCCGATCTTGACCAGATCGTTGATGTTTACGCCGGCCTCGTCGTTGGTGAATTCCGACACGGGGATATAGCCGGAATGCTTGGTGGAAAGGTCGAGAGTGATCTCGGTGGGCGTGATAGCAGCAACGATACCGGTCACGGTGTCGCCATTGCTGATAGTTTTGATGGAATCTTCAAGGAGCTGGTCAAAGCTCTTCTCCGCGTCGTCCACAACGGGGGCTTCCACAGCCGGCTCCGCCGCGGTCTCGGCGACTTTTTCTTCCTGCTCCATGATTTCGGTCTCTTCGGTCATCTTGTTTACTACCTCCTTAATTATCCACGCCGGCGTGGAAGCCCCGGCTGTAACGCCGACCGTTTCGCAGCCATGCAGCCGCACAGGGTCAAGCTCACCGCCGTTCTGCACAAACAGAACGTTTCCGCAGTTTTCCGCACAGATCTCCGCCAAATGCAGACTGTTGGCGCTGTGGAGTCCGCCCACAACGACCATCGCGTCCGCCTCGGCGGAAAGCTCGCGCGCTTCCTTTTGCCGTATAAACGTAGCATCGCATATTGTATCAAATAACTTTGACTTTGTATACCTTTTTTTGAAAATGTTAATACTTTGTTCAATCTTGGCCTTGTTGGACGTGGTCTGAAAAACCACGGTCACGTTGAGCTCCGGCCCCTCCGGCTGTTCCGACGCCCAGCGCAGCAGCGCCTCGCCGTCGCACAGCACAACGGCGTCCGCGCACCACCCGCAGATGCCCTGCACCTCGGGATGGCTCGGCTCTCCGACGATAACGACGCGCTCCCCCGCCTCGGACGCGCGCTGAACGATCCGGTGGATGCGCGACACGCGCGGACAGGTCGCGTCGATGATCTGGCAGCCCTTTGCCTCCAGCTGTCCGCGCTCATGGCGGGATATGCCGTGCGAACGGATGACGACGCGCGCGCCGTCCGGCAGCTCCTGCACGCCGCGCGCCACGCGCAGCCCCTTTTCCGCCAGCCGCCGCACCGCGTCCGTGTTGTGGATCAGCTCGCCGAGACTCCAGCAGCCGCCGGCGCTGTCCAGCTCTTTTTCCGCCAGCTCCACCGCCCGCTCCACGCCGACGCAGAAGCCGGCACTGTCCGCGACCTTAACCTTCATTGGCACGCCCCAGCGCGAAAATGTTGTTCATCAGCTCGCGCGTTTTCTCCTCGTATTCCTGATGCGTCCGGCAGCAGACCTCATACGCCCGGCCGATGCGGATGCGGACAAGGCCGAAAGCCTTTTTGTTGCGCGTGATGAACACGGGCAGGATGGGCACATGAAGCTTCGAGGCAAAGCGCACCGCCCCATGCTTGCCGGCGTTCGGGTCGTCCTTTTCCGTGCGCGTTCCCTCCGGGAATATGACGACCTTGCAGCCCTTTTTCAAAAGCGACATCGTCGTCCGCACGGCGTTCATGTCGATCCCGCCGCGTTCCACGGGGAAGCCGCCGCACATCCGGTATATCCAGCCCACGAAAGGCTTTTCGATGTTTTCCTTTTTGCTCATGGTATGCAGAAAGCGCCGAGGGCCGAACGCATAAATCAGCAGGAACGGGTCGATGTAATTGGAGTGGTTGGCGCAGATGATGCACGGCCCCTCGGGTACCGACGAGCGCCCCGTGACGATCATGGGGTACACGATATGAACGGGTATCCACAGCAGGAAATAGATGAACAGATAAAATATCCTCATGCGCCGAGCCTCCGCTGAACGAGCTCCGCCACCGCGTCGATGCTCTCCGCCAGCGTCAGCTCCGACGTATCGACCAGCACGGCATCCTCCGCCGCGCGCAGAGGCGCCGCCGCACGCGTCGAGTCGTTTTTATCCCGCTCCGCCATATCGCGCAGCACTTCCTCAAGGCTTATGTCCTGCCCCTTTTCCTTCAGCTCGGCAAAGCGGCGGCGGCCCCGCGCCTCGGGGCTGGCCGTCAGAAATATCTTCAGGGACGCGTCCGGCAGAACGACCGTCCCTATGTCGCGTCCGTCCATGATAACGCTGGTCCGGCGGGCCATATCGCGCTGCATGTCCATCAGAAACGCGCGCACGGCGGGTATGGCCGAAACGCGGGACGCATACCGGGATATCGCCGGCGTCCGTATTTCCGCGCTGACGTCCTCGCCGTTGAGATGCATATGCTGAAGCCCGTCCTCCCCATGGCTGAGCGCAATGTCCAGCGACGGGAGCAGCGCCGTGACCGCCGCCGGATTTTCCGGATCGACGCCCGCGCGGGCCGCGGCCAGCCCAACCGTCCGATAGATCGCGCCGGTGTCCACATAAATAAAGCCGAAGCGCTCCGCGACCGCCTTGGCGATGGTGCTCTTCCCGGCGCCGGAGGGTCCGTCGATGGCGACGGAAAAGTGTTTATCACCCATAGTATTCTTCTCCTATATTTCTGCCGGCACAGCGGCCGGTCGACCATGCGATCTGAAGATTGAAGCCGCCCGTATACGCGTCCACATCCAGCAGCTCCCCGGCAAAATAAAGCCCGGGCACAAGCTTGGAACGCATCGACCGGGGATCGACCTGCCGCACGTCCACGCCGCCGCTGGTAACGATCGCCTCGTCGATCGGCCGCGGCGCGCTCACACGCACGGGAAAAGCCTTGAGAAGCGCCCCGAAACGCCGGCGCTGCTCGCGCGTGATGGAGTTCACCTTCTGCTCCGGCGCGATGCCGCTCATGCGGACGAGCACCGGAATGAACGAGCGCGCCGCCAGCTCGTCCAGCGCGTTGGCAAAGTTTTTGTTGGCGTATTTGGCAAAGTCGCGCAAAAGGCGTTCGTCCAGCTTCTCCGCATCCAGCGCCGGCTTAAAGTCGATCGCCAGCTCATAGCGGCACGAGCCGAAGCGGCGCATGTGCGCGCTCGCGGACAGCACCAGCGGGCCGGACACGCCAAAGTGCGTGAAAAGCATCTCGCCCAGCTCGCTGAAGATCGGCCTTCCGTCCTCATATACATACAGCGTCACATTCCGCGGCGCAAAGCCGGCCAGTTCGGAACAGAAACCATCCGGACTCTCCAGCGGCACGAGCGACGGTCTCGCCTCGATCACGCGATGCCCCAGGCGCTCCGCCAGAACATAGCCGTCGCCGCGCGAGCCCGTGAGCGGATAGCTCCGCCCGCCCGTACACAGCGCCGCCGCCCGGCAGGCGATCTCCCCGCCATCCGTCCGAACGCCGGATACCGCGCCGTTTTCCGTCCGTATATCCCGCGCGCGGGTCTTGACGACGCGCACGCCCTGCGCGCGCATCCAGCCGCCCAGCGCGTCCGCCAACTCGTTGGCGCTGTCGGAAACGGGAAACACGCGGCTGCCGCGCTCGGTTTTCAGCGCCACGCCGATGGATTCAAAGAATGCCATCGTCTCCTCCGGCGGAAAGGCGTTGAGACAGCTGTAAAGAAATTTCGGATTCGTCGGCACATTGGTCATGAATTCCCGCACGCCGCAGTTGTTCGTGCAGTTGCAGCGGCCCTTCCCCGTTATACGCAGCTTGCGCCCGAGCTTGTCGTTCGGCTCGAGAAGGATCACGCTGCGGCCCGCCTGCGCAGCCGTACCGGCACAGATCATGCCGGCTGCGCCGCCGCCGACCACCACCAGATCAGCTTTCACCTTTGGTAAACACTCCGTATTCCTCCCACAGCGCCTCCAGCTTGCCGAAGGTCGCGTCCAGCGTGCCCTGACGGCGGGAGGCAATGGCGATGATAATGGCGTTGATAACGCTCATGGGCGCGACAAGCGAGTCCAGGAAGGACACCATGTCGCTTTTGGCATACAGCACCGTGTCCGCCAGCTTGGCAAAGGGCGAAGCATGGTTGTCCGTCAGTGCGATGATGCGCGCGCCGTGCTCCTTGGCGAAGCGCGCTGCGCTGAGCGAGTTGGAGGTGTAGCGCGGGAAGCTTATGCAGAACAGCACGTCCTCCGCACTGATGCGCAGCATCTGCTCATAGACCTCGCCGCCCTTGCTGTCGTTGATGACGCGGACGTTGTCCATCAGGTAATTGAGATAAAAGCCCATGAAGGACGCCAGCGCGGACGACGAGCGCATCCCGAGTATGTAGAGATCCCGGGCCTCCATGATCCGATCCACGGCCCGGTCAAAGCTCTCCTGCTCCATTCCCTCCAGCGTCACGCGAAGCTTGTCCATATCGGCGCTCACGACGCTCTTGAGCACGCTCTGCCCGTCCATCAGCTCGCGCGAAGCGGCGATGCGCTGCACGCTCGTCAGCCGGTTGCGCACAGCTTCCTGCAGCGCCTTCCGCATTTCCGGATACCCGTCGTACCCCAGCTCCATGGCAAAGCGCACAACGGTCGATTCGCTCACGCCGACCGTCCGTCCCAGCTTGCCGGCCGTCATATACGCCGCCTTGTCGTAATTTTCCGCTATGTAGCGCGCAATGCTCCGGTGACTTTTGGAAAATCGTCTGTTTTCCGCTTCGAGGCGGGTCAAAATATCATTCTGCATGGCTGCACCTGTTTTTTGATAATTACCCTCTCATCCTACTCACCGGAACGCAAAATTGCAAGATAAAATTTGTGAACTTTCAAAATTTATATAGTTTTTATCAAAAAAAGCCGCTATTTGACGGAAAGAAGCTCCATTTTGCAGGATTTGATCTCATCGCCCGTAAGATAGCGCCATTTCCCGGCCGGCAGAGCGCCCAGCGTGAGCGGCCCCTCGGCGATCCGGATGAGCCGCTGCACCCGAAGGCCGCATTGGGCGCACATGCGCCGTATCTGGCGGTTTTTTCCCTCGTGGATAACGAACTGAAGCTCGGCGTCCTCCCCGCTGCGCTCGATGAGCGTGACCTGCGGCGGGGCGATCGGCTCGCCGTCCAGCGCACGCATCGCGTTGAGCCGCCGGATCGCGTCGTGAATATCGCCGCCGCGGACAAACACCTGATAGACCTTATCGACCGAACCGGACGGATGCATCATGGCGTTGGCAAACGCGCCGTCGTCCGTCATAAGCAGGAGCCCCTCCGAATCCATATCGAGCCGCCCGACGGGATACAGCCTTCCCCCGGCGGCGGCCGTAAGCTCCGCCACGGTGGGCCGCCCGCGGTCGTCCGACATGGTCGTTACGTAGCCGCGCGGCTTATGCAGCAGGATGTAGCGCCGCCGGGCCGTCACGCTCAGCGGCGCGCCATCCACCGTCACCGTATCCGTTTCCGGGTCGCATGACATACCGAGAGAGGCGGTCTGCCCATTAACGGCCACGCGCCCCTCCTCGATCATCTTTTCCGCAGCCCGGCGCGAAGCCAGTCCCGCGGCCGATATGATTTTCTGCAGTCTCTGTGTCAAAACGTATATATGTTCCTTCCCAATGTTTTCAGAAAGCGGAGCAGCGAGCTTTCCTCCGCCGCTCCGGCCGCCGCCGTGTCCGCCGCGCTGCGAAGCGGGAGCTCCGCAGCGTATTCCCCGTTGACATACAAAACGGCCCGGCCCAGCGTCTCCCCGGCCTTCACCCCGGCAAAGACGAACCGCGGCAGCTCATACGAAAAGCGCAGCTCATCCGTTTCGCACAGCGGAAGCGTCACGCTCCCCGCCGCCCGGACCGGCAGCGTTTCGGCCGTCCCGCCGACAAGCGGCACGCTCCTTTCCGCCGGAGCCACGGATCGTCTCTGCCAGGTTTCAAAGCCCCAGTCGTACAGCGCCATGTGGTCGTCCCAGTCGCTGCGGTCGCACAGCGTCACGCAGATCAGCGTCATCCCGTCCCGCTCGCAGCAGGAGACCAGCGTCCGTCCCGCCGCCATGGTATAGCCGGTCTTCAGACCGAACGCCCCCTCGCACATCTCCAGAAGCTTATTGTGGTTATAATATGTGTTCCCGTGGATGGTCATACTCCGGCTGGAAGCGATGGCGCGCAGCTCCTCGTTTTCGATGGCACGGCGCGCAATGCGCGCCAGATCGCGCGCGCAGGAATAATGCTCCTCGTCGTCCAGGCCGCTTGGATTGGTAAAGTGCGTGTTCTCACAGCCGATACTTTGGGCCAGCTCGTTCATCTTCACGGCGAACGCCCCGATGCTGCCCGCCGCATGACAGGCCAGCGCGACGGCGGCGTCGTTTCCCGAGGCAAGCATCAATCCGCCCAGCAGCTCCCGCACCGTATAGCGCTCCCCGGCCGCCAGATACATCGACGAGCCCTCAATGCCAGTCCATTCCGGCCGTATTTCCACGCCCTCGTCGAGCGCGCAGCTCTCCAGCACCGTCAACGCCGTCACGATCTTGGTCGTACTGGCAATGAGCATGGGGCTGTCCGCGTTTTTTTCATACAGCGTCCGTCCGCTGTCCGCCTCCACCAGAATGCATGCCGCAGCCGACTCGGACGGAGCGTCCGCCGCGGCATGCGCGCCCGTGGACAGCAGCACCGCGGCTGCAAGGAAAAGCACGGCTTTTTTCATAACAACACCACCCGGGTGTTATTATGCCCCGTTTCCCGCCGTCAATCCGCGCTGTCTTTGCCTCCGGCGTATTTATCGACCATCGACTCGATGCGGTCGAACAGCTCCGGGACCATGTCCAGCGCCCGATCCACCGTGGTGATCGCCGGGGCGGAAACGTTCAGCATACGCACGCCGCCGTCCTTGACGATCAGAAACCCGACGGGCGAAACGCGCACCGCCGCGCCGGCGCCGCCCCAGATGCCCTTGCTCTGCGGGCTTTTGTCGTTTCCGCCGGATGCAAAGCCAAAGCTCATGCGGCTGACGGGAATGACCGTCACGCCGTCCGGCGTCGTGATGGGTTCGCCGACGACCGTGTTGGCGTCCACCATATCGCGTATCTTACCGATGGAGGTCTCCATCAGATCACCGATCGACTGATTTGCCATGTTTACTCTCCCTTTCCAGATTATCTTTTGCCCGGCGGCGTATCGACCAATAGCCGAACAGCGCCGAGACCGCAAGCAGGATAAGCCGCCCGAGCCGCGCGGATACGACGATTCTCGCATCCACCGCCGGCTGGTTCGAATCAAAATCCAGCTCTGTGTGAAGATCGAGCCGCCGTATACGCCCCGCGGCGAAGGCCGTCAGCGATTCCATCGCCATCCCCGCCCAGCCGTAAGCCATGGCGGTATCGTATGGGTCGTCGAACGCCGACCGAAAATGAAAGCGCAGGCAGTCGATGCACAGGCTTTTGAAAAAGCGCTTCAGCAGCCGCAGCCCAAGCTCCGCCAAGGCGCGCAGATACGCAAGCGAGTGCTTTTTCCCGGACGCCGGCTTCCCGGACTTGCCCGGCTCTTTCCGTTCATGCCCCGGCGGGCCCTTTTTCTTTTTGGACGGCAGGACCGTAAACGGCCCGACCCGCACCTTCCATGTGAAGCCCTGCTGCGAATAAGCCGCATCCACGCCGCATTTGACGAGCGAAAGCAGAACCAGCGCCAGCAGCACCGCTCCGGCAACGATCAGCGCCGTCACGCCTTCCCCTCCGCTTCCGCGGCCAACTCTCCGGTCTGCTCCTGCGCGTTCTTCAGCTCCTCGGCCGCGCGCAGCGCGTCCACCTTCTCCTGCAGCTGCCTTGCCGCGTCGCTTCCCGTGATCTCCGGCAGCGGCGGCAGCTCCTCCAGCGAGGAAACGCCCATGCTGCGAAGAAAAAGCTCCGTCGTCCGGTACAGCGTCGGCCGGCCGACTGCCTCCAGATGACCGCAGGCCTCGATCATGCCGCGCTCCGCCAGAACGCCGACCGTGTAGGAGGAATCGACGCCGCGTATCTGCTCGATGTAGGCGCGCGTGACCGGCTGGAAATAAGCCACGATGGCCAGCACCTCCAGCGATGTCTGCGTCAGCTTCGGCGCGCGCCGCTGCTCCAGCACGCGCGTGATCGGCTGGGCAAACGCCGGGGCGGAATGCAGCTGCAGCGAATCGTTCAGACGCACGAGCCGTATCCCGCGCTCGCCGCGCTCCAGCTCGGCGGACAGCTCCTGCGCCGCACCGAGCACACGCTCCGGCGTCTCGTCGAGCACCAGCGCGATGCGCGCGGCGGGAACGGGATCGCCCGAGGCAAACAATATGGCTTCGATGGCCGCCTTGAGTTCATGCTCACTCATTCTGAAAACTCTCCAATATCTCCTCCGCGTCGCCGCCGGTGAAGCGCACGACATACCCGTCGCCCTGCCGGTCGAGACACACGCTGCCGATCAGGCACATCTCCAGTATCGAGATAAACGTCGCCACCAGCTCCGACCGGCTCGACGCCATCGCATACAGCTCGTTCAGCGGCATCGTCCGTCCGCCCTGAAGAAGCTGAATGATCTCGCGGCCCTTGCGCCGCGCCGAATAAACGATCGGCTTCGGCACCGGCACGCGCGATTCCTCCTCCGGGACCGGCGAGCCCTTTTCCGACATGGCCGCCAGCGCCGCCAGCAGCTCCCACCCGGCGTGGGAATAATCGTATTCGCCGTATCGCGGCAGCGTCTCCCCGGGCGCGGAAAACAGCAGCGCGCCGCGTTCAAGCGCCGCGGAAAGCGCGGGGATCGTTTGCCGGACGGCGGCGAGCCGGTCGCGGTTTTTCAGCTGCTCGAGACTGGACATCAGCTCCTCAAGCTCGCTGACCTCCTCCGTGCCGGCCAGAAGCGTCTTTGTCTTGATATAGACGAGATGGCTCGCCATCTGCACGAACTCGCTTGCCACCTCCAGATCCATATGGTGCATCTGGTCAAGATAGGCCAGATACTGATCGAGTATCTCGGCGATGCGGATGTCGCGTATCTCTATTTTGTTTTTGGACAGAAGCATCAAAATGAGGCTCAGAGGGCCTTCAAAGTCCTCCATCTCCTCTTTTGTCTTGATGATCCCTTCCAGATGGAAGCTAGGATTCTCCATTAGTTTACCAATCCGAACGTAAATTGTGCAATGGAAAAAAGCTTTTCATAGACCCAGCCGGTCGCGGCGGACAGCGGCCCGGAGATAACATTGAAAAACACAAGCGCCATGAGAATGAGAAAGCCGTAGCGCTCATAGCGCATCAGCCAGGAATAGGTCCGGTCGCTGACAAGCGAGAACAGGACCTTGGACCCGTCCAGCGGCGGGATGGGAAGAATGTTGAACACCGCCAGCGCACAGCTCAGATACGCCGTCAGCTCGATCATCTGCAGAACATAGGCGCCGACCGCCGAATCGTACAGCGAGGCATAGACCCGCCCGTACAGCGCGAGCGCCAGACAGCTTATGATGATATTGGCCGCCGGCCCCGCCAGCGCCGTGAGCGCCATGCCGCGCTTGGGGTTTTTGAAATTGTACATATTGACCGGCACGGGCTTGGCCCAGCCGAAGCCGCATATGACCATCATCAGAAGGCCCCATATGTCGATGTGACGCAGCGGATTGAGCGTCAGCCGCCCGGCATCGCGTGCGGTCGTATCCCCGAGCCACAGGGCCACGAGCCCGTGCGCCATCTCGTGCAGCGTGATGCAGATCAGCGCCGGAACGACGCTCAGAAGCGTCTGCGTGACGAACGACCAGTCCAGTCCGTCCCATACCGTACGAAAGGCGTTCACAGCACGACCTCCGATATGGCGGCGAGCAGCTCGTCCCGTCCCATCTTTTTTTCCGCCGAGTACGGCAGCAGCGCGACGGACGGCGGCAGTTCAAGCGTCGTTCGTATCGTTTCCAGATTCGGCTCCATCTCGCTTTTTTTCAGCTTGTCCCATTTGTTCGCCACAACGATGCGGCGGCAGCCGCAGGAGTCGAAAAGGCGGTTCATCATGCAGTCAAGCTCCGTGGGCCTGTGCCGTCCGTCCACGATCTGAACGCCGAAGGTTATGTTGGCGCTCTCGGCAAAAAACGCCTGCATGAGCGCGCCCCAGCGCTCGCGCTCCGCCATGGACACGCGCGCATAGCCGTATCCCGGCAGATCAACGAACCAGCAGTAATCGCCGACGAAGAAGTAGTTGATGTTGCTTGTTTTGCCGGGCGCCGCGCCGACGCGCGCAAGATTTTTGCGCCCGACGAGCGAATTGATAACGGAGGATTTGCCGACGTTCGATTTCCCGGCGAAAACGACACAGGGCTTTCCGTCGTGGATGAAATCCCGCGCCGCGCCGGCCGATTTGACAAATTCCGCTTTTGTCGTATTGAGAATACTCATGCTTTATCCTTTACGATCGCCGCGTCCAGAACCGTTTCCACGCGCTCAGCCGTGATGAAATTCAGCGCGGCGCGCACGGTCTGGTCGATTTTTTCAAGATCCGCCTCGTTCTCCGCCGGAATGATGACGGTGTTGATCCCGCTGCGCAGCGCGGCCATCGTCTTTTCGCGCAGGCCTCCGATGGGCAGCACACGGCCGCGCAGCGTGATCTCGCCGGTCATGGCGACATCCTGCCGCACCGGCTCGCCCGTCAGCGCCGACACCAGCGCCGTGCAGATCGTAACGCCGGCGGAGGGGCCGTCCTTCGGGATCGCGCCCTCCGGGAAATGGATGTGGATGTCTCTGGTCTTGTAGAAATCCGGTTCGACGCCAAGCTCGGCGGCATGGCTGCGGATGTAGCTGAGCGCCGCCTTGCACGACTCCTTCATCACATCGCCGAGATTGCCCGTGATCTCAAGCTTTCCGCTGCCCTCCATCACGCCGGCCTCCGCGTCGAGCATCTCGCCGCCGCTCTGCGTCCAGGCAAGCCCGTGAACAAGGCCGCAGGCCTCGCCCCGGCAGGCAAAGGTGTTTTTGTACTTCATCGGTCCAAGCAGCTCCTCCAGCCCGCCGGCACGCACGCTCCGCCCCTTTTCACCGGCGACGACGGCCGACGCCGTCTTGCGGCAGATGGCCGCCAGCTCCCGCTCCAGCCGGCGCACGCCGGCCTCGCGCGTATAGCCCGCGATCAGCTCGCGCAGCGCCGCGTCCGATATGCGCAGCTGACGGCCGTTCAAACCGTGCAGCCGGCGCTGCTTGGGAAGCAGATGCTCCCTGGCGATGTGAAGCTTTTCCTCGTCCGTGTAGCCGGACAGCTCGATGACCTCCATACGGTCCAGAAGCGCCGGCGGGATCGTTTCGGTCGTGTTGGCCGTGGTGATGAAAAACACGTCCGACAGATCGAAAGGAAGCTCGAGGAAATTGTCCCGGAAAGCGCCGTTCTGCTCGGGGTCGAGCGCTTCCAGCAGCGCCGCCGACGGGTCGCCGCGGTAATCGCTGCCAAGCTTGTCGATCTCATCGAGCACCATCACCGGGTTGCGGCTGCCGGCCTGCTGGATACCGGCAATGATACGGCCCGGCATGGCGCCGACATAGGTCTTGCGGTGGCCGCGTATCTCGGCCTCGTCGTGAACGCCGCCGAGACTGATGCGCGCCAGCTTGCGGTTGAGCGCGCGGGAGACCGACAGGGCAATGCTGGTCTTGCCGGTGCCCGGAGGGCCGACAAGGCACAGGATACTCCCCTTCTCCTCCGGCGCGAGCTTCCGCACGGCCAGGTATTCCAGGATGCGCTCCTTTACCTTTTCCAGCCCGTAATGATCCGCGTCAAGCCGGGCGCGCGCCTTGTCGATGTCAAGCGTTTCTTCCGTTTCAAGCTTCCACGGCAGCTCCAGACACACATCCAGATAGTTGCGGATGACCGCCGCCTCCGCGCTGCCGAACGGCTGCTTGGCCAGACGCGCGATCTCGCGGCGCAGCTTGGCCCGGACCTCGTCGGGCAGATCCGCCTTTTCCAGCGCGCTGCTGTATTCATCCGAATCCTCCGCGTCCGCGCCGTCCTCGCCCAGCTCGGCCCGTATCGCCTTGAGCTGCTCGCGCAGGAACATATCGCGCTGCTGGCGCGATATCTGCTCGGCCGTGGATTCGTGGATGGAGTTTTCGATATTCTGTATGTCGATCTCGCGGCGCAGCATACGGTTGATGAGCGCGATGCGGCGCACGGGGCGCAGCTCCTCGAGCACCATCTGCTTCTGACTGTGCCGCAGATAAATATTCTGGGCGATGTAGTCGGCGATGTAGCCGGGCGAGTCGCTGTCCAGAATGTTTTTGAACAGCTCCTTCACGTCCAGCCCGGTATTCTCCGCGTATTGCTCGAACAGACCGTAGCACTGACGGATCAGCGCCTCCGAGCGGACGGCGCTGCGCGGGTCCTCATATTCCGGGATCGTCTCCACCTGTGCCTGAAAATAGGGCTTTTTCGCCACGATGCGCACGAGATACGCGCGGCTGACACCCTCCACGAGCACCTTGGCGCTGCCGGTATCCGGCATGCGCAGGATCTGGCGCACGCGCCCGACGGTCCCGATGGTGTAAAGATCGCTCTGCTCCGGCTGCTCGACCGCCGCGTCACGCTGCGCGACCAGATATACCCTCTGGTCGGCGTCCATGGCGGCGTCCAGCGCCCCCAGAGACGCGGGTCTTTCCACGTCAAAGCTCAGAAGCATCCCCGGAAACAGGGATATGCCCCGCAGGGCCACCAGCGGCAGAACGCTGTAATTACCAGTTGTTTGTTCAGCAGTATCCATATCGTTCTCTCTTGATTGTCGCAGGGCCGCACCGAAAGTGCGGCCCAATGGTTTCAGGATGCAGTTTGCTGTTCCTTGTGGAACACGAGCGGCTGCGCGCCGTTGTTCACGCAGTCGGGCGTCACCAGCACCTTCTCGATGCTGGAATCGGAGGGCGTGCGGAACATGATGTCCGTCATGATCCCCTCCATGATGCTGCGCAGGCCGCGCGCGCCGATGTCCATATCGACGGCCTTCTGCGCGATGGCGGACAGCGCCCCCGGCTCAAAGTCAAGCTCCACGCCGTCGTAGCCCAGCAGCGTTTTATACTGGCGCACCATGGCGTTTTTCGGCTCGGTAAGGATGCGGACAAGATCGTCCCGTGTGAGACTGTCAAGCGTCGTGATGACGGGCATACGGCCGATCAGCTCCGGTATAATGCCGAACTTGAGCAGGTCGTGGCTCTGGACATGACGCAGGATCTCGCCGGTGTTCTTGTCCTTTTTCGACGCGATCTCCGCACCGAAGCCCATCGACTTGCGGTCAAGTCGGTTTTCGATGATCTTATCCAGACCGTCGAACGCGCCGCCGCAGATGAACAGGATGTTCGAGGTGTCGATGTAGATGAACTCCTGCATGGGGTGCTTGCGTCCGCCCTGCGGCGGAACGGCCGCCACCGTCCCCTCAAGGATCTTCAGCAGCGCCTGCTGCACGCCCTCGCCGGACACGTCGCGCGTGATGGATGTGTTTTCGCTCTTGCGGGATATCTTGTCGATCTCGTCGATGTAGATGATTCCGCGTTCAGCGCGCTCAACGTCGAAATCCGCTGCCTGCAGCAGCCGCAGCAGGATGTTCTCCACGTCCTCGCCGACGTAGCCGGCCTCCGTGAGCGTCGTGGCGTCGGCAATGGCAAACGGCACGTCGAGCATGCGGGCCATCGTCTGGGCGAAAAGCGTTTTGCCGCTTCCCGTCGGCCCGACAAGCAGAATGTTCGATTTCTGAAGCTCCACACCGCTGTCATCCCCGGCATGCAGGATGCGCTTGTAGTGGTTGTACACCGCCACGGAAATGGCGATCTTGGCGCGCTCCTGGCCGATGACATAGTCGTCAAGCACCTTTTTGATCTGTTCGGGCTTCGGAACCGTCTGTTCCGTCAGCGCCGGGAACAGCTCCGCCTCGGTCTTGTGCTCCGGCTGCATCTCCTCGGCGATGATCGACATGCATATCTGCACGCAGTCCTCGCAGATATAGGCGCCGTCGCCGGCGATAAGCCTCGTCGTTTCCGACTGAGGCTTACCGCAGAAGCTGCACCGTATGGCTTTTCTGTCGTCCCTGTTGGACATATAAATGTTACCTCTTATAAATGACCTGATCGATCAGGCCGTATTCCCTGGCCTCCTCCGCCGTCAGCCAGTGGTCGCGGTCACAGTCGCGTTCGATCTGCTCGATGGGCTTGCCGGTGTTTTCCGCCAGGATGCGGTTCAGACGGGCGCGGGTCTTGAGTATCTGCTCGGCCTGTATCTGGATATCGGCCGCCTGGCCCTGGCTGCCGCCGGAGGGCTGGTGGATCATGATCTCCGCGTTCGGCAGCGCGATGCGCTTGCCCTTCGTTCCGGCCGCGAGCAGGAACGCGCCCATGGAGGCCGCCATGCCGATGCAGATGGTGGACACGTCGCACTTGATGTACTGCATGGTGTCGTAGATAGCAAAGCCGGACGTGACGGAGCCGCCAGGGGAATTGATGTAAAACTGAATATCCTTGTCGGGGTCCTGCGCCTCAAGGTACAGAAGCTGGGCCACGACAAGCGAAGCCGTAACGTCGTTCACTTCCTCGGAAAGCATCACGATGCGATCGTTCAGCAGGCGGGAAAAAATATCGTAGGAACGCTCCCCCCGGGAAGTCTGTTCCACTACATAGGGTACCAAACTCATACAATTGCTCCTTTCCTATGGAAGCCTATCCAATTTCTGACCGGCTTATTCCGCGTCCGCTTTCTTCGCGGTCTTTTTCGCGGCGGGCTTCTTTTCGGCCTCGCCGTTCTCCTCTGCGGCCGCCTTCTTCGTCGTCTTCTTCGCGGCGGGCTTCTTTTCGCCCTCCTCGGTTTTGTCCGCAGCCGCCTTCTTCGTGGTCTTCTTCGCGGGTTTCTTTTCTTCCTTCTTCTCCTCGGGAGCCACGGCCACGCCGGTCTCATACACCAGCTCCGCGGCCTTGCGCACGCGCATATCGTCCTTCACCGCGTCCACGGGCACCGCCGCGCGGACCTTTTCCTCGTCGGTGGCGTACTGATCGGCGATCTTCTTGTATTCCTCGTTAATCTCGTCGTCCGTGACCTGGATGTCCTCGACGGACGCAATCTTGTCGACCAGGATCTGCAGACGGCAGCGCTTCTCCGCCTGCTCGCGCTGGCTTTCCCGGAACGTGCGGGCGTCCTGCCCCAGATACTGCAGATACAGCTCAAGACTCAGCCCCTGATACTGGAGATTCTGCGCCAACTCATTGATGACGGCGTCGATCTGCTCCTCGACCATGGCCGTGGGAATCTCGACCTCCATGTTCTCCGCCGCCTTCTCAAGAAGCGCGGAATGGAACTCGGAGTCGGCCTGCTCATTCGCGTTTTTCTCCAGACGCTCGCGGATGGACTTTTTATACTCGTCAAGCGTGTCGAACTCGGACACGTCCTTGGCGAACTCGTCGTCCAGCTCGGGAAGCTGCTCTTCCTTGACCTCGCTGCACTTAACGTGGAACACGGCGGGCTTGCCGGCCAGATTCTCAGCCTGATAATCCTCGGGGAAGGTGACGTTGATGTCCTTCTCCTCGCCGGCGGACATGCCGACGACCTGCTCCTCGAAGCCGGGGATGAACACCTTGGAGCCCAGGACCAGATTATGCCCCTCGCTCTTGCCGCCCTCAAAGGGAACGCCGTCCACGCTGCCCTCGAAGTCGATGACCGCCGTGTCGCCTTCCTTCGCGGGGCGCTCGGCCGTCACGATGCGGCCGGCACGCTTGCGCGCGCGCTCGACCTCGGCGTCGATCTGCTCGTCGGTGATGTCAACGACGGGGCGCTCGGCCTTCAGGGCCTTGTACTCGCCAAGCTTGGCCTCGGGCCATTCGGCCGTGGTGAAGCCGAGCGTAAGCTCTTTTTCGTCGGAAACATCCATGCTGCGCATGGCGGGAGAGCCGACGTTGCGGATCTTTTCCTCGTCAACGCCGAACTTGAACGCGGCCGGTGCAAGCTCGTCGGCGGCATCCTCATAGAAAACATCCTTGCCGTACATACCCTCGATGACCATACGGGGGGCCTTGCCCTTCCGGAAGCCCTGGACATAGATCTTGCTGCGGTTTTTGAGATAGGCCGCCTGCAGCGCCTTCTCAAATTCTTCGGCGCTGATCACGACGTCGAAGCTGACGGTGGATTTTTCTTTTCTTTCTACGTTTCTGACTTGCATTCTGATTTACTCCTTCTGAATATTACACTAAATTTTATTATAACATAGAAATTACGCTTTTTCAATCCAGTATCTTGACCGGCCGGAAATCGACCGCATCCGCGCTGACACAGCGGTATTCCGTCCCCTCCCACTGTCCGTTGAAGGCCAGACGGAGGCTGTCGGCGTGCAAGTGACCGCTGGCGCACAGCCGCACATCGTACTGTCGCAGCAGCGCCGTGATCGGCTCGCATACATACGCGCCGTACTTCGGCGGATAATGCAGGAAAACGTATTTCTCCCGCTCGCCCGCCGCCTTGAGCGACGCCTCCAGACGCATACATTCGCGCTCGATGAGCTTTTTGTCGTGCGCCCCGCCGCGCTCCTCCTCATAAAACCAGCCGCGCGTTCCGCACACGGCCGCATTCTCGCCGAAGGGAAAGCTGTTGTTGTGCAGGATCGAAATAGTCCCGATCCCGTTTTTTTCAAAAAAAGCCGTCGTTTTGGCCGCGCTTGACCACCAGTAGTCATGGTTTCCCTTGAGTATGATCTTCCGGCCCGGCAGCGCCTCGATGAAGCGAAAATCCTCCGCCGACTGCTCCAGCGACATGCCCCAGCTTATATCGCCGCAAAGCACGCATACGTCGTCCGGCGACAGCGCGGAAAAGCCCGCCTCCAGCTTTTGAACATAATTTTTCCAGCGACCGCCGAACACGTCCATGGATTTATTCTGTCCAAAGGACAGATGCAGGTCGCCTATGGCATAAAGTGACATCGTATAATTCCCGTTCCCCGGCGCAAAATAGCAGCGAGGTGATCATGATGGGTGAATGTGAATGCAGAAATTCTATCAGCGGCGTGTGCTGCAGCGTTGAAAGCTGCAAATATCACAGCATGGGCAACGCCTGCACGGCGTCGCACATCGACGTCAAGGACGAAAAGGCCTCCGCGAAGAAAGACACCTTCTGCGGGACCTACCGTCCGCTGGACAGCTGGAACTGCGTGTAAAGGCTGGGCCGCACGGTGCGGCCGGCGCAGATTCCGAAAGTCCGTGTTCCGATAACGGCGCTTTTTCACCGGAATTTCCTGCGTGAAAAAGCAGAGCCGGAGCGCGAATCATCCGGCAGACGCCGCCGACGCACTGCGCGGCGCTGCCGAATGCCTCAGGGGGGCGGCGGCGCGCCGCCCTCTACATAATTCAGCTCAGAAAACGCCCCACGGCGTCCTTCATGCCGGCGCAGTCCACCACGCCGTCAAAGCGCACGGCGCGTTCGTCCAGCCCGCCGAGCGGCGCCGGAGCTTCCACGCCGGTATACTCCGCAAGCTCGCGGATGAGCGCCGGGCTGTCCGCCTCCGGCTCGCGCCCGAGCGCGCGCAGCACCGCGCCGCAGAATTTGAACGGGCTGGCCGTGGACAGCACGGTGGCCGGCATGATCTCGCCGCTCGCCGCGCGGTAATCGTCCAGCACGCGCATGGCGACAGCCGTATGCGTGTCGATGAGATAATGTCCCCCGCGCCACAGTTCGGCGATCGCTTCGCCCGTCTGCTCGCGTCCGCAGCAGCCGGCGGCAAAATCCTCCCGCAGCGCGGCGAGTGTTTCGCCGTCCACCCGGTACGCGCCCTCCTCCGACAGCGCCTGCATAAAGCCGCGCGTCTTTTCCGCGCCGCAGATATAATACAGCAGCCGCTCCAGATTCGACGACACAAGGATGTCCATCGAGGGCGAATCCGTAAGGTAAAACGGGCGCTTGGCATTATACAGCCCCGTTTCAAAGAAATCCGTCAAAACACGGTTTTCATTCGACGCGCAGATGAGCTTTCGGATGGGCAGGCCCATTTTCTTGGCGAACCAGCCGGCCAGAATATCCCCAAAGTTTCCCGTGGGAACGCAGAAATCCATTTCCTCGCCAAGCTCGAATTCCCCGCCCTCCGTCATATCGCAGTAGGCCGAGAAGTAATAAACGATCTGCGGCAGCAGGCGTCCCCAGTTGATGGAGTTGGCCGACGAGAGGAAATAGCCCCGCCGGTCAAGATCCGCGGCGAAGGCACGGTCGGCAAAAATGCGCTTGACGCCGGTCTGTGCGTCGTCAAAATTGCCGCGCACGGCCACAACGCCAACGTTTTCGCCGCCCTGCGTGATCATCTGCCGCTTCTGCACCTCGGACACGCCGTCGCGCGGATAGAAGACCATGATGCGCGTGCCGGGTACGTCGCGGAAGCCCTCGAGCGCCGCCTTGCCGGTGTCTCCGCTCGTGGCGACCAGGATGCAAACCGTCCGCTCCTCGCCGTTTTTGCGCAGCGACGCCGTCAGCAGCCGCGGCATGATCTGCAGCGCCATGTCCTTGAACGCGCAGGTCGGCCCATGCCACAGCTCAAGACAGCCCGTCAGCGGATCGAGCCAGGCCAGCCGCGCCGCCTCCGGCGCGTCGAAATTATCCGCATAAGACGCGCGGATGATCTCCGTCAGCTCCTCGTCCGAAAATTCCTCCAGATACAGCCGCAAAACCGCCAGCGCGCGGCCGCGGTAATCCATCTTCTTCAGCGCCGCGATAAAGCCCGCGTCGATCTGCGGTATCTCCTCCGGCACATACAGTCCGCCGTCCGGCGCCAGGCCGCGGATGATGGCCTGCGACGCGGTGATCTTTTCCGCCGTGTTTCTTGTGCTGACATATTTCATGCCTCGAATGCGTCCTCCATATGTCTGATATCGGGTCTTTCCGTTTTTATCCCCTGCGGGGCGTACACCTCGATCACGTCGAAGCGCGGCTGCTTTTTCGTGGGGTTCTGCCCCAGCCACAGCTCCGCCGCCGTGATGAGCCGGCGCTGCTTCGCCGGCGTGACGAATTCCGCCGCCTGGGCAAAATCCGCGTTCTTCCGGGTCTTCACCTCGGCGAACACGACCCATCGCCCCTTTTCGGCGATGATGTCCAGCTCGCCCATGCGGCAGGCATAATTTCGCCCGACGATGCGATATCCCTTTCTCTTCAGAAACTCCGCCGCGGCGTCCTCGCCCCAGCGTCCGAGCAGCTTAGCGTCCGCCGGCATAAAACTTCCTCAGAAAGCTCAGGCGGTGTATCTCGCAGGGGCCGAAGGCCTCCAGCGCGGCATAGTGCGCCTTTGTGCCGTAGCCCTTGTGTTTTTCAAAGCCGTACTGCGGGTATTTCTCCGCCATTTCCACCATAAAGCGATCCCGCGTGACCTTGGCCAGAATGGAGGCCGCCGCAATGGACGCGCACTTTCCGTCGCCGCCGATCACGCTGCGGGCGCTGACTGCGATGCTGCGCGTCGTGTTCCCGTCAACGAGTGCGAGCGCAGGCTGCGGGTCAAGCTGCGCGATGGCGCGGTTCATGGCCAGCAGCGCGGCCGAAAGGATATCGGTCTGCTCGATCTCCTCCACGCCGGCAAAGGCGATCCCGTAGGACACGGCCTCGGACACGATGCGCTCATACAGCGCGCCGCGCTTTTTTTCCGAAAGCTTTTTCGAATCGTTCAGCCCCTCGATCACAAGCCCGGGCGGCAGGATCACCGCCGCCGCGCACACCGGCCCGGCCAGCGGGCCGCGCCCGGCCTCGTCCACGCCGCAGACCGGCGACAGGCCGCCCGAAAGCTCATTTTGCAGCGTCCAGAGGTCAATCGGGTCTTTCAAGGCTTATCCTCCCCAGCTTTCCGCCGCGGAATTCATCCAGCAGAATATTGGCCATGCGTTCAGTGTCCAGCTCCCCGCCGGAAATGAGGAACCCGCGCCGGCGCGCGCAGCTCTCCAGCAGCTCCCAGCCCTGCTTGTCGGGATCGAGCTCGATCTTGTAGCGCTCCTCGACCGCCTTGGGATAATACTGCCGCAGCAGCACCAGCAGCTTGGCCGCCAGCTCCTGCGTGTCCACGACCAGATCCTTGACCGCCCCCGTGAAGGCCAGCCGGTCCCCCACGGCGGGATCGTCAAAGCGCGGCCAGAGAATGCCCGGCGTGTCCAGCAGCTCAAGCTGGGTGTCCACAAACACCCACTGCTTGCCGCGGGTAACGCCCGGACGGTCCGACGTAGCCGCCGCCTTCCGGCCGGATACCTTATTGATAAACGTTGATTTCCCAACGTTCGGCACACCCGCGACCATGGCGCGCAGAGGGCCGCTCTTGCCGGTCAGCGTGCGCAGCCGGGCCGAAAAGTCCTTTACGCCGCGGCCGCTGCGTGCGTCGCATTCCATAAAGGCCACGCCGTTTTTCTTGTAATACTCGCGCCACAGCGCTGTCGCCGCGGGATCCGCCTGGTCGGCGCGGTTCAGAATGAGCAGACGCGGCCGCCGGCCGGCGATGATCTCGTCCAGATCAGGATTCCGGCTGGAATACGGGATGCGCGCGTCCACGATCTCGCACACGGCGTCGACAAGCCTGAGGCTGTCGGCCATCATGCGCTCGGCTTTTTTCATGTGGCCCGGAAACCACTGTACGTTTGCCATAAACGCTCCTTATCCTTCGCGGAAGGCGTCCGTCCGGAAGGCGGCGCCGATCTTGCTGAGCGGCCATATGCGCAGCACGACCTTGCCGATTACGCAGCGCGTATCCACACAGCCGATAGCAAAATAACGGCTGTCCAGCGAGTTGTTGCGGTTGTCGCCCATGACCCATATGCAGCCCTCCGGCACATAAACCGGCCCGCTGAAATTCTCGCACTCGTAGGTCAGCTCCTTGGTGTAGGGCTCGTCAAGCGCCTCGCCGTCCACATAAACGATGCCGGCGTCAAAGTCGATGTCCACCGTCTGCCCGCCCACAGCGATGACCCGCTTGATGAGGGGCTCGGAGCCGTAGCCGTCCTTATGCAGAACGACCACGTCGCCCTGGCGGTAATCGCCGGCCAGCCGCGTTGTGATGACCTTATCGCCGTCATGGAAGCTGTTTTCCATGGAATGGCCGACCACGTCGATCACGCGGCCGAAAAAGCTGAACAGTAAAATGCACGCGATCAGCGCCACCACGATGCACTGCACCCACTCGTAGCTTTCCTTTACGGGATCAAATTCCTCGATTTCGTTTTTTTCTTCGTCCATGCTTATCCTTCTTTCGCGCCGTAGATCGCGCCGACCGACGAAAACGGAAGCACGCGGAACACGACCTTGCCGATGATGTAGCGCGTATCCACACAGCCGATCAGCGAAAGGCGGCTGTCCTGCGAATTGTTGCGGTTGTCGCCCATAACGAACACGCATCCGTCCGGCACCGTGACCGGCTCCGTGAAATCAATGGCGCGCCGCGTCGGCTCATAAATATACGGCTCGTCGAGCGCCTTACCGTCCACATACACGACCCCGGCGTCAAAATCGATATCCACCGTCTGGCCGCCCACGGCGATGATGCGCTTGACAATGGGCTCGTCCTTGAAGCTGTCCTTGCGCAGCACGACGATGTCGCCCGGCTCATACCGGCTCACGCGGCAGGAGACGATCACCTTATCGCCGTTTTGCAGCGTGGGCTCCATGGAATGGCCCGCCACGTCGATCAGCCGGAAAAAGAACGTGAACGCCGCGATGCAGACCAGGAGCGCCGCAACGACGCACTGGAGCCACTCGTAGGTGTCGCTCCCTTCCCCGCCGCTCCGGCCGTCCTTTGTCCGTTCCCGTTCGTTCATGCAAACGCCCCCATTATCATTAACAATGCATTATACAACATATTCCTTCGCGTTTGCAAGAGCCAGCGCCCACATAGCGCGGTCATTTCCGCGCATAAAAAGAAAAAAGAGGCCGCAGCCTCTTTTTTCTTATCCGCAATGATTTCAGATGCGCTCCTTGACCTTGGCGGCGCGGCCGACACGGCCACGGAGGTAGTAGAGCTTCGCGCGCGCGACCTTGCCGCGGCGAACCGTGTCGACGGACACGATCGTGGGGGAATGAACCGGGAAAACCTTCTCGCAGCCGACGCCGTAAGAGATGCGGCGGACCGTGATGGTCTCGTTGATGCCGCCGTGCTTCTTGGCGATGATGGTGCCTTCAAAGGCCTGATTGCGCTCGCGGTTGCCTTCCTTGATGCGGACGACGACACGCACGGTGTCGCCCACGTTCATCTCCGGCAGCTCGGGCTTCATGTACTTCTCGGTCAGAGCGTTGATGAGATCCATAACAAAACCTTCCTTTAAGTGACGTTCATACCGTGGATAAAACACCGGCAGCGGACCGCCCTGATAATGTGCCCATGGCACAAGCTATGGTATAGTATCACAAAAGCATTGCAATTGCAAGCTTTTTCAGAAAAATTCCTCCATATCCTCCCGGTACGCCTTCACCCGCTCAAAGCGGTAATAGGCTGGCACCGCCTCTCCCAGCGCGGAGACAAACAGCTCCGGGCTGATCGTGGGCTCCTGCGCCGAGAGCACCGCCCGCACATGCACGCAGCCGTCGCCGTCGGAAAACTCCGCCTCCTTTATCCACGGCGCAATGTCCTCCTGCCGCTCGCCGCGCTTGCTGCGCCGGATCACGGACAGCTCCGGCCGGCTGTAAAACGCGCTGTAAAACGCCGCGTCCCGGCCGCCCGTGAAGCGCCCCTGAAGCTCGATCCATTTCAGCTGCGCGCCCTTTGTCTCGGCCTTCCATACCTCCAGCGCCTCGACCCCCTCGGGCATGGAGGCATTCAGGCGCGCCGGGATCGTCTCGAGCGGCACGTCCTCCGTCAGCCAGAAGTCCAGATACTCGCAGCGGCTCGCCGTCCCGACGGACAGCGGAAGGACGATGGAGATGCGCGCGTGGGGATTGAACCCCTCAGAATAGCGCAGCGGCAGCCCCGCGCGGAAAAACACACGCTGCAGCGTGCGCATGAGATCCAGGTGCGAAATATATACCGCGCGGCCCGTTTTTGTAAATTTCAGTCGCAGCTTATCCACGGCAGACGCCCTCCTTCAGCATGGCGGACGCGCCGCAGGCCGAGCACCTCGCCCGGCAGTCCGGCGAAAGCTGCGCCCGGTGCGCCAGCTCCCACTCGCGCTCCAGATGGCCCCGGCGCACGCCGACGTCCATATGCTCCCACGGCAGCAGCTCGTCCAACGGCCGCTCGCGCGAGGCATAAAACCCGATATCGAGCCCGCAGCTTTCAAACGCGTCCAGCCAGCGCTGCAGACTGAAATATTCGCTCCAGCCCTCGAGCCGTCCGCCGTTTCGCCACACGGTCTCTATGACCGCGCCCATGCGCCGGTCGCCCCGCGCAAGCGCCGCCTCGACAAGACTCGTGTCCGCGTCGTGCCAGTTATAGGTGATGGCCTTGGGCGTGAGCGCGTCGGACAGAAGATGAACGCGCCGCAGGTACTCTTCCCCGCTGATCTGCCCCGCCCACTGGAACGGCGTGTGCGGCTTGGGAATGAAATCCGAGGTCGAGACCGTGATGCGCACGCCGCGGGATTTGTTCACCGCGTTCTGCTTCCACGTCCACAGAACCTTTTTGGCCAGCTCCGCGATGCCGAGGACATCCTCGTCCGTTTCCGTCGGCAGACCGAGCATGAAATACAGCTTCACGCCGTTCCATCCGCCGGAAAAGGCCACGCGGCATGATTCGATCAGATCCTCCTCGCGGACGTTTTTGTTGATGGCGTCGCGCAGGCGCTGGCTCCCCGCCTCCGGCGCAAAGGTCAGTCCGCTCTTGCGGACCTTCTGAACCCGGCTCATGATCTCCAGCGAAAAGTTGTCCGCCCGCAGACTCGGCAGCGACAGCGAGATGTCCCGCGGCTGGCAGTAATCGAGCAGGCCGTCGCAAAGCTCGGACAGGCCGCGGTAATCGCTCGTGGACAGGCTGGACAGATTCAGCTCCTGATAGCCGGAATCCGCCAGCGCCGCCTTTCCCAGCTCCAGCGCCTTTTCCACGCTGCGGCTGCGCACCGGGCGGTAGGTATAGCCCGCCTGGCAGAAGCGGCAGCCGCGGATGCAGCCGCGGAACAGCTCCAGCGAGATGCGGTCGTGCACGATCTCTGTGGACGGAACGATCGGCTTTGTCGGATAGTAGCAGTCGTCCATGTCCTCGATGATCCGCTTGCGCACCCGGGCCGGCGCGCCCTGCGTCGGCGTCAGGGATGCAAGCGTCCCGTCGGGCTTATATTCGACCTGGTACAGCGACGGCACATAAACGCCCTCGATCTGCGCGGCCGCGCGCAGAAAGCGCTCCTTTGTCCAGTTCTCGGCCTTTGCCCGGCGGTACAGCCGCACGACGTCCGGGTCCATGGCCTCGCCCTCGCCCAGAAAGCACAGATCGAAGAAATCCGCCATCGGCTCGATGTTGCACACGCAGGTGCCGCCGCACACGACCAGCGGCGACAGCGACGTGCGCTCCGCCGCGCGCACCGGGATGCCGCCCATATCGAGCATGTCCAGCGCCGTGGTGTAGGCCATCTCATAGCCGAACGAGAAGCCGACCATGTCGAAATCACAGAGCGCGTCGCCGGACTCCAGCGCCCACAGCGGGATATCCGCCCGGCGCATTTCCTCCGCCATATCGCCCCAGGGCGCGAACACACGCTCGCACCACACGCCGTCCATCTCGTTGAGCACGCCGTAAAGAATGCGCAGGCCGAGATTGGACATACCGATCTCGTAGGCATCCGGGAAGCACAGCGCGAAGCGCACGTCCACCGACGCCTTGTCCTTTATCACCTGATTGTATTCCCCGCCGGTATAGCGGGCCGGACGCTGCACCCGCCGCAGCAGCGCGTCCATTTTATCTGTCATTTCCATAAGGGGTATTTTAACGCATCGACGGGAAATTGACAAGAGCCGCGAGATAAATACCCGCGGCGGCCGCCGCCGGCGAATGCAGCCGCAGTCCCAGCGCCGTGATCCCGGCCGCGCAAAGGCAGCCCGAAACGCGCAGGATAACGTCCGCCGCGCGCAGCGAAGTCATGCCGGAAATGAGCAGCCACGCGATGCGCCCGCCGTCCAGCGGCAGCGCCGGCAGAAGATTGAAGCCCGTCGCCAGAAGCGCCGCCGCCGCCGTGAAGCGGGCGAAGGGCGTCCCGACCGCCAGACACACCAGCGCCACGGCCAGCCCCGCCAGCGGCCCCATCGCCACGATCAGCAGCTCGTCCGAGCGCGAGCGCAGTCCCCCGCATTCCAGCACGGCGCCCCCTCCGTGCAGCCGCAGGCGCCGAAGCTGCACGCCGGTCAGGTGAATGGCCGCCATATGCCCCAGCTCGTGCGCGCTGTCCGCCAGGATCACCGCCCCCAGCAGACGCGCCCCGCCGATGTAATACAGCGCCGCCGCAGCGAGGAGAAAGCCGGGGCTGACATGAAGCCGCAGCTCAGTCATCCGCGCTCACCGCCGGCAGCACGAAGCCCTCCTGTACCGTTACCGCCGCCGCGCAGGGCATGAGCTGCCGGTGCATGTCCGGCATATACAGATGGATATACGTCGCGGCAAACAGCAGCGCCGCCGCAATGCACAGCCTTGAAAACGACATTCTGACACCTCCCCGGAAAAACTTTATTTGCATTTTCCAAAATTTATGCTTGATTTGTTCGCATTTCAGTGTTATAATCGCAAAGCTTGCAGCCCTTGCAGGTGTAGTTCAATGGCAGAACATCAGCTTCCCAAGCTGAATACGAGGGTTCGATTCCCTTCACCTGCTCCAACCCATCTGCCTGCGTAAAAAAGAATATATCGGGGTGTAGCGCAGTTGGTAGCGCGCTTGGTTCGGGACCAAGAGGCCGGGTGTTCAAGTCACCTCACTCCGACCACAAGTCCGCCGTAATTCTGATAGAATTACGGCGGACTTTTATGCTATAATGAATCAGACAAATCGGAATTTGGGGAGGTGCCTTATGCTGTTAGCAATTCATCTTGTAATGATAACGGTGTTTGTTATCCTTGGGATTGTCTTTTTAAACGGAAAAGGCGCTTTTTTGATTGCCGGTTACAATACCGCCTCAAAAGTCGAAAAACAAAAAATTGATGAAAAGAAGCTGTGTAGCTTCATGGGAAAAATGATGTTTATATTGGCCGGGTGTTGGCTCGTCATTGCCTCCAGCGAGGTTTTCAAAGCGATGTGGTTGCTTTGGGGCGGCCTTTGTCTGTTTTTTGTCGTATGTGTCGGTACAGTCATCTATATGAATTCCGGAAACCGATTCAAACGATAGCTTCCAGCTTGACGCGAAGCGGGTGCAGAGCCGCAAAAAAACAGGCCCCTTAAATTGCAGGGGCATTCTTATGCTCCTTTACGAACGAAAATCCCCCGCCCAGCACGGCGAGGGATTTTTCTTGCTGCTATTTCTTCATACGGACGGCCGCTCGACTGCCTGCCGGCAATGCCTATAGCCGCAGGCCCTTTATGTCCTTAATACGCGAGAGGATCATATTGCAGCTGCAGCTGACCACCCCGGGCAATGTGTCAATAACGGCGTGCAGGAACGTCTCCATTTCTTCGCCGGAAGCGGCAACCGCGTGAACGTGCAGCTTGTCCTTTCCGGTCACACGATAGATCTGTGTGACCGTATCCTGCTGATTCAGTATCTCTGTTACCTTTGCCAGACAATTCGGCGTCGTTTCAATTTCAAAATAGCAGGACACCGCTCCGCTGATCTTCTGAGGGTTGATAACGGTCGTATATTCCTCAATAACGCCCTTCCGCTCCAGAGCCTGGATCCTGGCTTTTACCGCAACTCTTGAGATACCGATTTTTTCTCCAATGTCCGAATAGGAAATACGCGCATTTTCTATCAGCAGCCGCACGATCTTTTGATCCAGTTCGTCCAGCCCGTCCAAATACATACCGCATCCTCCCCAAACCATGATGGTGCCATTTATGATAGCACCGCCCGTGCAAAAAGTAAACGTTATATTGACAGAACATTTTGAAAACACTACAATACTTTCGAAACGAATTTTCCAGCTTGCGTTTTGGAGGTATCGCTATGAATCGGGATCTGACAAAAGGCCCTGTTATCAGGTCCATGCTGCTGTTTGCCATCCCCATGATCTTGGGGGATCTGCTTCAGCAGTGCTATAATATTGCCGACACACTGATCGTCGGACAGTTCCTTGGGCGCAATGCCCTTGCCGCGGTGGGCTCGTCCTTTGCACTGATGACATTTCTGACCTCCATCATCCTTGGCCTGTGCATGGGAAGCGGCGCGCTGTTTTCCATGTGCTTCGGGCAGCGGGATGAAAAGACCCTGCGCGAAAATCTATGCGCCTCCTTCTTCTTCATTGCATTCGTTACGGTTCTTCTGAACATTCTGGCCTTCGTCTGCCTGGATGGGCTTAGCACGTTTCTTCGGGTCCCGGAAGAGGTCTGGGGTGATATGCGGGAGTATTTGCTTGTGATCTTCATGGGGATCCCTGCCGTTTTCCTCTACAACTACTTTGCCGCCTTCCTGAGGGCGATCGGCAATTCCGTCATTCCGCTGGCTTTTCTCGCCGTTTCCGCCGGGCTGAACATCGTCCTTGATCTCTGGTTCGTGATCGGATTGAGCCGGGGCGCTGCCGGAGCTGCGGAAGCGACTGTGATCGCCCAGTATCTTTCGGGCGTTGGTATCGCCGTTTACACGCTTATGCGCTTTTCACAGGTGCGCTCGATATGGGAGCTTCGCCGCCTGCGGAGAGAGCGCATCCGCGAGATCATTTCCTTTTCCACGCTGACCTGCGTTCAGCAATCGGTTATGAATCTCGGTATTCTTATGGTGCAGGGACTTGTCAACAGCTTCGGCCCCGTTGTAATGGCCGCCTTTGCCGCCGCTGTGAAAATCGACGCATTCGCTTATATGCCTGTGCAGGATTTCGGCAATGCCTTTTCCACCTTTATCGCGCAGAATTACGGCGCCAAGGAGAGCTCGCGGATACGCTCGGGGCTGAAAAGCGCGGTGTGCATCTCCATGGCTTTCTGCGTGATTATATCCGCGCTCGTCTGCACCTTCGCAAAACCGCTTATGGCGCTTTTTGTGGATGCCGGAGAAGCCGGGATCATTATGGAAGGCGTGCGTTATCTGCGTATTGAAGGCGCGTTTTACTGCGGCATCGGCTGTCTGTTCCTGCTCTATGGCTTGTATCGCGCATTGGGGAAGCCGGGGATGAGCGTTGTCCTGACCGTCCTCTCATTGGGCACGCGCGTCGCCCTGGCCTACCTGCTGTCCGCCATCCCCGCATTCGGCGTGAACGGCATCTGGTGGTCGGTCCCGATCGGCTGGGCTCTGGCCGATCTGGTCGGCCTGCTCTATTACAAAGCCCGAAAGAGAGAACTTCTCGCCTGAACTATGGCATAAATGGATCGATATATCCGCATTTTCTGAGATACCTATGACCTCACCCGAAACCATCAGCCCACCGCAATTTTGCTGGAATTGCAGTGGGCTTTCTTTTACGGATATGTTATACTGAGTCCGGAAAAACCGGAATTTGAAAGCTGCGATCTCGTGACTGCCGCCCCGCATAGGGCGTTAGCCGAGCAGGGCTTATCCCGAACCGCAATGGGAGGCGAAAATGAAAACAGGAGAAAACAAAACCTTTATCCGCTGGTGCATCCTCGGCGCCATCGGCGGTATCCTGATGGCCGCCGGGGACTGGCTGCTCGGGTGCATTCCGCTGCAGGCAGCAGACACGGGCATGTTCAACAGAGCCTACTATCTCTCCGGCGCCTACGGGCTGTGAAGACCCGTACTGATCGTCGGGCTGGGCGCGATCGGCAGCTTTCTCTATTACTTCATGGTAAAAGCGCTGAACGCGGATATCGACGCGCGGTACAGAAAAACCAAATCCGTCCAGTACCTGTGCGGGATCTTCACCGTTGCGGTCGCGCTGGCGATCCACCTCTGGTCGGCTACTTTGGCGTGGTTTACCGCCTATCTGGGGCCGCGTATCGGCGCGGATGCCGCGCTCACAGCGGTCACAGCCTATCAGGACGATATGCTCATCGCCATCCTGCCGATGTATCTTCCGATGGTATTGATGATCGCTCTCCATTTCGTGATGCTGCTTGCCGGCAAGACCCGCCATCCCCGGTGGATGCTCGCTTTTCATCCGGTCACATGGAACCTCCTGCTCGTCGTCATTCCGGACATTGCGCAGGCTCTGCAGGTGCCCGCGGCCACGTGGATGTCCGTGATGAGCCAGAGCAGCACGAACAGCTCAATCGTGGTCTGGTGCATAGCGGCCGCGTTTTATGAGAAAAAGCATCCGTAAAAAAGAATGGCTTCCTGCGCAATGACGATGCGGCAAAGAGCCATATCCCGAGAAAATCCGGCTTTCATTTTAATCTGTGGGAAGCTGACAGATAAATCGAAAGCTGTAAAGAGGAACAGCTGTGAAAGATAGAAATATAAATCTGTGCAGGAATTATTATTTATATTGCTTGCCATGTCTGGAATGGATAGATTTGTTTGTCGCATACCTAATGCGATTTATATTCCAGCAGCAATTCTCGGTATCGCTTTGATTTTAATTGGCTTTTTCAAGGATAAATCCAAATAAACTTTCGGTTTACCGCAATGCTTCAGACGGGAAATACAGCTTAAGTCGTTTCCATCCGAAATACGGCGGCATACCGTCTTCAGGGTATAGTTCCCCATTTTTTCAATCCTTCGAATCTTTAATTCAGGGCGTTTGTATGGACCCAACGCCCTTTCAGCAGCCGGATAAGGAAAAAAATCCCGCGCAGAATAAGCTCCACCGTCATGGTAGCCCAGACGCCCACGACGCCATAAGAGCGCGTGAACAGCAGAACCGTTAGAACGCGGATCGCCCACATGCTCAATGAGTTGATGAAAAACGGCCCCTTCCCGTCCCCCGCGCCTCGGAGCGCTCCAATGATAACGATACTGACCGCAAACAGCGGTTCGGAAAATGCCACGATTCGAAGCACGCGGGTACTAAGTGCAATTACTTCTGCCTCCGGCGTCAAAAGCCTTGTCAGAACAGGCGCTCCCGCAAATAAAAGGCCGCCGGTGATCGTCACCAATCCAAATCCCAGCGCCGTCGTGCCATAGGCAAAGCGTTTCGCCATATCCGGCCGTCCGGCCCCAATGCTTTGACCCACAAGCGCTGTAGCCGCCGTTGCCACGCCGTAGGCAGGAAGATAACAAATGCTTTCTGTCTGAACAGCCACATAATTGGCGGCAACGGAAACAGAGCCCATGCCTGCGACAACGGCAGTCATAACGATCTGCGCCAGACACAGAGTAATACGCTCCAGCGCCGCCGGCGTTGCAAGCACGACCACATTGTGCATACAGACCTTTGTAAATCGCCAGCGTTCTTCTCCCCGCAGGCGCAGCGGCCCCTGCCGCCGGACCAGGATAAGAAGTAAAATCAACCCTACGCAGGCCTGCGCCAGGCCTGTTCCCCATGCCGCGCCGCTGACGCCAAGGCCGGCGCCCCATACAGTAAAGCGTCCGATCTGCCTTGTAGGGTAAATCAGGAAAAAATTAAATACCACGTCCAGCAGGCACATTCCCGCATTCATAATGCTGGGTATTACCACATTTCCGCTGCACCGAAGGATACTGGAATACATGGCGGAAGCCATACTGAACGGCAGAAAAGCCGCCACCGTGCAGAAATAGGCCTTTGCATAAGGGCGGATCGAGGCTTCCGCACCCAGCAGAGAGGGCAAAAACTGACCTGACAGGATAGCCAGAACCGCCAGGGCCGCTCCAAATGCTATATTGAATAAAATCGCCTGACAAAGCACATCCCGGCTGTCTTTCTCACGACCCGCGCCAAGGTATTGCGCAACCTGTATGGAAAACCCGACCGCGGCCGCGCTCACAATGCCGTTCAGCAGCCAGATCGTAGTTGATACAACGCCAATCGAGGCCGTCGCCATGTATCCAAGGCTTCCAACCATCGCCGTATCTATGTAGCTCATCAGCGTCATTACAAGCTGCTCTAAAATCGCTGGGACAGATAGGGAAATCACCAGCTTCATCTGTTCTTTTACCGGTATGCGCTGACCGTCCCGCATGGCCTCGCTTATTTGCAGCATATTCATAAACGTACTCTCTTTCTAATGTTTACATTTCAGCCAATCGCTTTTCCGGCGTGTTCACTCCGTATCCATACGCCTCATCGTTACGCCTTGAAAAAACAAAAGCCGATACCCCTGTATGCATACAGAAGTCATCAGCTTATCGCGGTTCAGGTAAACGCCAAGGGAGAACCCCATTTCCTGTTTTCAAAGAAACTATAACACTCAAAAATGCGAAAGTCAATCTTTGCGCAGATATCCCCGGCCCTTTGGTTCGGGTCAAGCGCCCCCCTGCATACCGCGAACGGATAGGATGGGAAGAACACAGAAAACGCTCTGAACCGCGCCGCCGAAACAAGGATAAAATGCGCGCGGCTGTAATGACGCTGCGGCCGCCATGCCCCGCCTCCGCATATCCCGTTGACGGCCGTTCTGAAAAATGGTATAGTTGATCCGCTTATCAGAGGACTTGCGGCCATGAATGCCGTTTAAGTGGGATAAGACCATTTTGGGCCTTACCCCACTTTTTGTTTTTGCGGAAGCTAAGGCCTTCAGGGCTTTGCCCCATTTCCTGTTTTCGGAGGATACCGGTATAAACGCAAAAGCAAAGACATTGATCCGCTACATTCTGCCCGCGCTGGGCGGAATGTTCGTGACCTATCTCTACAACGTAGTGGACGGCATTTTCGTGGGTCGCGGCGTAGGCTCTGCCGCGCTTGGCGCGGTGAATATCGCCGTCCCGTTCATCACCTTCGCAGTAGCGGTCACGGCCATGTTTCCCATGGGCGGCGCCACGGTGGTGGCTATCCGCATGGGGCGCGGCGACAAGGATGGGGCCAACCACGCTTTTATGACCGCCTTTTCCCTGACGCTTTTGATGGCCGTACTTCTGATGGCCGCTGGCATGGTATTTTCCCGGCAGATCGTGGATATCAGCGGCGCAAGAAGACTCAGCACGGAGCTGCGGGAGATGGCGGCGCAGTATCTTTTCTACTATTCCGCCTTTTCCGTCCCCATGCTGATGGGCACCTGCCTGTCGGTGTTCGTCCGCAACGACGGCTCGCCTGAGCTGTCGTTCGTGGGGATGTGCGCGGGCGCCGCCGCGAACATCTTTCTCGACTGGCTGTTCATCTTCCCGCTGCAAATGGGCGTCATCGGCGCAGCCGTCGCGTCCGGTCTGGGACAGGTGCTGACAGTGCTGGTGCTGCTGACGCACTTCCTGCGCCGCAGGGGCGATCTGCGGATCTGGCGGTTTGGACTCAGCGGCGCGCTCATCCGGAAGGTCTGCAGGCGCGGCGTGGCGGAGGCAGTCACGCAGCTTACCACGCCTGTCACAGCTCTCTGCTATAACCTGATGCTGGCGCGGCTCATCGGCGATATCGGCGTGTCGACCTTCAGTGTGCTGAGCTTTATCTATTCGCTGGCCAACGCTATTCTGTCCGGCGTGGCGCAAGGGTTGCAGCCCCTGTGGGGCCAGTGCTACGGCAAAAGGGACGGCGTGGGACTGATGTGGTACTTCCGCCGCGGACTTATCATCAACGCCGCCCTGTCTGTGCTGATTTACGGTGCGCTTTTGTTTTTCGACGTGCCTGTTGTCCGCATTTTCAATCAGGAACCGGCGCTGATACAAACTGCCTCGGCGGCGCTGCCGCTGTTTGCGCTGTCGTTTGTCCCCATGGCGCTGAACCTGATCTGCACGGCGTATTTCTTCTCCACCAAGCGAACCGGCACGGCCAACGTCATCGCCGTCAGCCGCGGGATCGCGGTCAAGGCGGTGATGATCTTCTGCCTGCCGCTGGCCTTCGGCACGAAGGCGATCTGGATCGCGCCGTTCGTGACCGAGGTGATCACGCTGGCCGCCGCCGTCGTGCTGGGGAGAACGAGTAAGCTGGTCTACCGATAAAGGATACAAAACAGGGAGGATTTCACAGGATGATCGAAACAGAACACCTGCTCCTCCGTCCGTTTCTGAAAAGCGGCGCAAAACATAAATTGCCGCGGCGGTTCGTGCGGCAAAGGAAGAAAGCCGCGACGGAAAATGCCGTCGCCTTCGGCCCCGCCGGGCACGCCGGCTAACACCTGACCGGCAAAATACGGCGCAAAGGGCGCGGCAGATCGTGAACCGGGAGGACACGTCCGTGGATATTGAACTATATTATCAGGAAAAAGGCGCCGGCGAACCGTTTATTCTTCTGCACGGAAACGGGGAAAACGGCTCATATTTCGTAAACCAGATCGCCTACTTCAGCGGCCGGTATCGGGTGATCGCACTGGACACCCGGGGACACGGCCGGTCGCCAAGAGGCACGGCCCCCTTCACCATCGGGCAGTTTTCCTGCGATCTGTACGATTTTATGAAAGTGCATCAGATCCCGGCCGCCGTGCTTCTGGGCTTCTCGGACGGGGCCAACATCGCTATGGAATTTGCAATAAAGCATCCCGGCATGGTAAAGGCGCTGATCCTGAACGGCGGGAATCGGAACGCAAAGGGCGTAAAGCGAATCACGCAGATACCGATCGAGATCGGATACAGGATAGCAAAGCGCTTTGCCGCAAGATCGGCGGACGCCAAAAGAAATGCGGAAATGCTCGGCCTGATGGTGAACGAGCCGAATATCGGGCGGGACAAGCTGTCGCAGATCACCGCGCCGACGCTTGTGATCTGCGGGACGCGGGATATGATAAAGGAATCCCATACAAAAGAGATCGCAGCAAGCATACCGAACGCAAGCCTGACGATCCTGAAGGGCGATCACTTCCTCGCAAGCAGACGCCCGGCCGAATTCAACCGGGCCGTCGATGATTTTCTGAATTCCCTTTGATAAAGCTCCGGCAAGGCAGCCGGCTCTGCGTCCCGCCCCTCGGGGGATATTTTTCAAAATAAAACGGCGGCAGCTTCTCACTCCGCCGCCCAGGCGCGGCTGCGCTCCACGGCGCGGTGCCAGCCGCGCATAAGCTCCTGCGCCCGCTCCGGCGGCATGGAGGGCGAAAACACACGCTCGGTGCTTCGCAGCGTCCGCACATCCGAAAGCTCCGTCCACACGCCGGCGGACAGCCCCGCCAGAAAGGCCGCGCCCAGCGCGGTCGTCTCCACGGAGCGGGGCCGGTCGATGGGCCGGCGGAGGATATCGGACTGAAACTGCATCAGAAAATCGCTCACGCTCGCGCCTCCGTCCACCCGCAGGCTGTCCAGCCGCTGGCCTGAGTCGCCCTCCATCGCGTCGAGCAGATCCTTGACCTGATAGGCGATACCCTCCAGCACGGCGCGGGCAATATGCGCCCGTTTCGTTCCTCGCGTCAGACCCACGAGCGTCCCGCGCGCATAGGCGTCCCACCACGGCGCGCCGAGCCCCGTGAACGCAGAGACGAGATACACCCCGCCGGTATCCTCCACCTGCCCGGCCAGCACGTCGCACTCATGCGCCGTGGAGATAAGTCCCAGCTCGTCGCGCAGCCACTGGATGGACGAGCCGGCATTGAAAACGCTGCCCTCCAGCGTATACCAGCGGCGCTCGCCCAGCTTCCACGCGCAATGCGTCACCAGCCCGTTCCGGCTGCGCGGGCTTTCGCCGCCGACGTTCATCAGCGTGAAGCAGCCCGTGCCGTAGGTATTCTTCGCCTGTCCCGGCTCGATGCAGCCCTGCCCGAGAAGCGCGGCCTGCTGATCCCCCGCCGCGCCGCATACCGGCACGCCCGCCAGCAGCTCCAGTCCCGGAAGCTCCGGCCGGATGCGCCCGTAGGTCTCGGAATTGGAAACGATGCGCGGGAGCATCTGCATGGGAATGCCCAGCGCGGCGCACAGCCGCTCGTCCCAGCACAGGCGGTCGATATCGAAGATCATCGTGCTCGAGGCGTTGGAGACGTCCGACACATGCTCGCCGGTCAGATTCCAGATGAGCCAGCTCTCCACCGTTCCGAACAGCAGCTCGCCGCGCTCGGCACGCGCTCTCGCGCCGGGGACATTGTCAAGTATCCACTTGATCTTCGTCCCGGAAAAATAGGGATCGAGCAGCAGGCCCGTCCGCTCCCGGACATAGCCGTCCAGCCCCTCGCCGCGCAGCGTCTCGCATATCGCCGCCGTCCGCCGGCACTGCCATACGATGGCGTTGTACACGGGCCGGCCGTCCCGCCGGTCCCACACGACCGTCGTTTCCCGCTGATTCGTTATACCCACGCCGGCGATATCCGTCGGAGAAAGGCCGCTTTTCTCAAACGCCTCCCCCATGGCGTGAAGCTGCGTGCGCAGAATCTCCATCGGATCATGCTCCACCCAGCCCGGCCGGGGATATATCTGCTCAAAGGGATACTGCGCCAGCGACACGATCGCGCCGCCGCGGTCAAAGACGATCGCCCGCGAGCTTGTCGTGCCCTGATCGAGCGCCATGACATAACCGTTCATCTGCCGTCCTCCTGATCGTTTGACTTACTGGGACATATGCGATAAAATCCTTATACAGAAATAATAGCATAAACAGGAGGTCTTTGCCACAATGAATGAGTCCGTGACGAAAAATGAGTTTTTCTTCCCCTCCTCCAACGGCGTCAATTCGATCCACGCCATCGAATGGCGGCCGGAGGGCCGGAGCATCTGCGCCGTGGTCCAGATCGCCCACGGCGTCGCGGAATACGTCGACCGCTACGACGGCTTCGCCCGCTTTCTGACGCAGCACGGCTTTGCCGTTGTCGGCAACGACCATCTCGGCCACGGCAAGAGCGTCTCGGACGATTCGGAGCTCGGCTGGTTCGGCGATAAGGGCGGCTGGATGACCGTGGTGGACGACATAAAGAAGCTGCGCGATCTTTACGGCGAAAAGCATCCCGGCAAGCCCTATTTTCTCCTCGGCCACAGCATGGGCAGCTTCCTGACGCGCAGCTTTATCATCCGATATCCCGATGCGCTCGACGGCGTGATCCTCTCCGGCACAGGTCAGCAGAGCGCCGCCGCCTGCTTCGCCGGTTCGCTTCTCGCCGGCCGGGAGATCCGCCGCCACGGCAGCAAATACCGCAGCGAAAAGCTCCAGAAGCTGGCCTTCGGCAGCTATCTGAAGAAGATCGACCATCCTGCCGGGCCGAACGACTGGCTCAGCCGTGACGCGGAGCTCGTAAAGCGCTATACCGAGGACGTGCTCTGCGGCTACACGGCAAGCGCCGGCCTCATGCGGGATATGATGTTCGGGCTGGACTTCATCCGCAAGCCGTCTCATCTTGAACGGATGAGAAAGACCATGCCCGTCCTGTTTTTCAGCGGCGCGGACGACCCCGTCGGCGGCTGGTCGAAGGGCGTGCGCCAGGTCGTTTCCAGCTTCATCCGCGCCGGCATGAAGGACGTGACGCTCCGCCTGTACGACGGCGGCCGCCACGAAATGCTCAACGAGACGAACAAGCAGGAGGTCTACGACGATATCCTCGCCTGGCTCACCGAAAAGCTCTCCGAAAAATAAAGAAGACCGCTCCGGCAGTTCTTTGACTGCCGGAGCGATATTTTGCGTGTATTTCGTTCTGCCACCGCCCTGTGCTTCAGGCTTTGCGGACAGAGTCGATGTATTTTGTCAGATCGAGCATCTTGTTGGAGTAGCCCCACTCGTTGTCATACCAGGCGACGAGTTTGACAAAGTTATCGTTGAGCGAGATGCCAGCCTTGGCGTCAAAGATGGAGGTGTGCGGGTCCGTGCGGAAGTCCTGCGAAACGACCTCCTCGTCGCAGTAGAGCATCACGCCCTCCATCGGGCCTTCGGCCGCCGCCTTGATGACGGAGCAGATCTCGTTGTAGCTCGCGCCCTTTTCCAGCCGGCAGGTCAGATCGACCACGGACACGTCGCCCGCAGGGATGCGCATGGCCATGCCGGTCAGCTTGCCCTTGAGCTCGGGAATCACCTTGCCCACGGCCTTCGCCGCGCCGGTGGAGGTGGGAATGATATTGTCGAAGCAGCTGCGGGCCAGACGCCAGTTTTTCTTGTTGAAATTATCCACGATGTTCTGGCTGGCCGTGGCGGCATGGATGGTCGTCATCAGACCCTCCACGATGCCGAAGTTGTCGTTGATGACCTTGGCCAGCGGCGCGAGGCAGTTGGTGGTGCAGGAGGCGTTCGACACGACCTTGAGATCGGGGGTATACTTATCGTTGTTGACGCCCATGACGAACATCGGCGTATCGTCCTTCGACGGGCCGGACAGGACCACGACCTGCGCGCCGGCATCCAGATGATCCTGCACGGATTCCGTGGTCAGGAATTTGCCCGTGCACTCCAGCACATATTCCGCCCCAAGCTCGCCCCAGGGAAGCTGCCTGGGATCGCGGGAGTTGAGAAGCTGCACGCGCTTGCCGTCAATAACGAGCGCGTCCGCCTCGCAGGCGACCGTTCCGGGATAGCGGCCGTGCACCGTGTCGTATTTGAACGCGTGCGCAAGCTGCTCGGGCGTTTTGTCCGGCGCGTTGACCGCCACGATATCCACATCCCCGCGCAGGCAGGCGGCCCGGAACACGAGCCGTCCGATGCGGCCGAAGCCGTTGATGCCGATTTTGACCATATTATTTTCCTCCCGTAAAGTACGTTTTTCTATCTACTGCATTATTAACGGCTTTATTATAGCACACATTAAAAAATAATCCAGTTCTTTTTAGCTCTTTCTCCTAAAAAAACATCATAAAACCAAGTTGTTTTTGTGACTAAATTCTTTCAGAAAAAAATCTATCAGACATTATGCCACATTTTTGGAATTAGTAATTGCCCTTTTCTCCAATACTTGTTATAATGTTGTCATGCAAGGAATAGCCCCCGGCGGGGAAGCATATAGAGAAAGACATGGATATGAGTATGGATTATGACGCCCTCGGCCCGCTGTTTGAACTGAGCCGCGATGCCGTTGTCGGCGTGAAGGACAACCGTATATGCTTTGCAAACCCCGCTGCGGGCGTGCTGTTCGGCATACAGGCCGGAGGCGAAGCGTCGCCCACGTTTCCGCCGGAGCTGTTTGACGGCAGCCACGAGCGCGCTTCGGCCGTTCTGACCGTCGCCGGAAAACCGGCCGAGCTTTCGCTCCGCCGTTCGGACGGCGTTTATCTTCTGTGCCTGCGTCCGGCCGGCGCGCCGGAGCCGGACCGCGAGCTTCTGGCGCAGCTTCGGACCGTGTACAGTTTTTCCGATTCGCTGATGACGCTGCGCATGGCGCTCGACGCGCTCGTGCGCCACAGCCGCACGGACGGCAGCGGCCGCGCGGAGGGCTACGCCGCCGTTCTATACCGCGAGTATTATCGGCTGCAGCGTCTGTGCGTCCATATCTCCGCCGCCGCCAATATCGCGCGGGGCGCGCTCCCCTGCTCCCTGCGGACGGTCGATCTGGAGGCGGCGGTGTGCGATCTGGTTCGCAGCGTGCAGAAGTTTTCCTCGCCTGTCGGCATAATGCTCTCCTTCCAGTGTACGCCCGGAGACTACTTCACCGAAACGGACGAGGAGCTGCTGGAATTGCTGCTTCTCAATCTTCTGGCAAACCGCCTTGCGCACTGTCCGGCCCGCTGCACGCTTCAGATCGGTCTGAGCCGAAATGACCACCGTTTCGTCCTTTCCGTGGACGACGACGGGCCCGGCCTGTCCGGCGGTGAGCTGGCCGGCGCGCTGAGCGGCAGCGCGCCCTTCGACACGCAGGACGGGAAGCACGGCGAGGGGCTGGATCTGTTTATCGCCAAGGGCATCGCCGAACGGCTCGGCGGCTCGCTTCTCATGGAAAGCGGCGGCAAAGGGACCCACATCCGCGTAACGCTCCCCTGCCGCACCCCCGAAAATCTGGAGCTGCACAAGGCCGTCCGAAAATACGAGGCCAGAGGCATGAACAGCATCCTGACAGAGCTTTCCGGCGTTCTGCCATCCGAGCTTTACCGCACACAGCTGTTCGATTGATGACCCGATCGATATAAAACGGAGACGTTTTCCGAACGTCTCCGTTTTTCTTCATATTCCGAAAAAGCGCCTGCCGTTTTCCATCGTCCGCGCGGCGATATGCTCCGGCGTCGTACCCCGAAGCTCGGCGATCACCTCCGCCACGCGCGTCAGACGGCGCGAGTCGTTCCGGCGGCCGTTCACGCGCGGCATCGGCGCCAGATAGGGGCAGTCCGTCTCCAGAAGGAGAAATTCCTCCGGCATTCGCGCAATGACCTCGTGCGAGCGCCGCGCGCCGTTCATCGTGATCGCGCCGTTGAAGCCGAGATACCAGCCGCGGTCAAGAAGCTGCTTCGCCATCTCCCATGAGCCGGAAAAGCAGTGGAACTCGCCGCGCACGCCGGGATAGCGCGAGATCATATCCATCGTGTCGCCGTGCGCCTCGCGGTCGTGGATGATGACCGGCAGATCAAGCTCCTCCGCCAGACAAAGCTGCACCTCCAGAACCTCCTGCTGCAGCTCCTTCCACTCCAGATCGTAGTGATAGTCCAGGCCGATCTCGCCGATGGCCTTCACCTTTTCCTCCTTCGCCCACGCGCGGATGCGCGTCTCGCTCGTGTCGTCCCAGCTTTTCGCCTCGTGCGGATGCCAGCCGACGGCGGCATAGAAGAAATCGTAGCGCTTCGCCAGCGCCACGCAGGCCTCGTTCGCCCCGGCGTCCTGTCCCGCGTTCATCACAAGTTCCACGCCGTTTTCCGGAAGCGACGCGATAAGCTCCTCGCGGTCGGCGTCGAACCACGGATCGTCGTAGTGGGCATGCGTATCAAAAAACATACGGCTTCACCGCCTTTCTTTCGTCAGGCGGATTATAGCAAAGCGGGCGGAAAAATGCAACGCGCCGGCCCTTTTTTCCACCGCCTGTCAGCCCATCGGTCAATAGTCACAAAAATAACTTATTTTTTTAGCGAAAACCTCTTGCAATCCTCTCTCGGATATGTATAATAATTTTATTAAAAATTTCATAAACTCGGATGACGCTGACAGTAGAAGGGCTTTGACCCGACCGAAGGAGCGATACTACCAGGTGCCCGAAAGGGCGAGGACTGTCAGCCGACGAAGCTTTGGAGACGCCCGCTTCACTGCGGGGGCCGAAGGGGCAAAGCGGCCATGCCGCTAATCTCTCAGGCAAAAGGACAGAGACATCAGATGTGGCTGGGAATGTCATGTCTTTTGTGATTCGTCGGGAAGCGCAATCGGGCTGCCCGGCGATAATTTTTATTCAACCAAAGGAGTGGAAAAAAGATGACATTCAGCGACATCGTTGCAAAAGTTGACAGCTTTGCATGGGGCCCCGTCATGCTGATCCTGCTGGTCGGCACCGGCGTTTATTTCACCGTCCGCATGGGTTTCCTTCAGTTCAGCAAGTTCGGCTACGCCATGAAGAACACCCTCGGAAAGATGTTCAAGAAGCACGAGGCCGGCGACGGCGAAGTCACGCCTCTGCAGGCCGTCACGACCGCTCTGGCCGCCACCGTCGGCACCGGCAACATCGCCGGCGTCACCGGCGCGATCGTGGCCGGCGGCCCGGGCGCCGTTTTCTGGATGTGGCTGTCCGCCCTGTTCGGCATGGCGACAAAGTATTCCGAAGTCGTGCTGGCCGTTCGCTACCGCGAGCGCAACGACAAGGGCGACTGGGTCGGCGGCCCGATGTATTACATCAAAAACGGCCTCGGCAAGAACTGGCAGTGGCTCGGCGCCATTTTCTGCATTCTCGGCTCCATCGCCGCCTTCGGCATCGGCAACATGACCCAGGTCAACACCATCGCCACCTCCATCAACAACGCCATCGACACCTTCGGCGGCAATACCTCCGCCGTTACACTCACGCTCTTTAACCAGACCGTTCCCCTGTCCAGCCTCATCATCGGCGTCATCGTCGCCGTGATCGTCGCGCTCGTTCTGTTCGGCGGCATCAAGCGCATCGGCGCCGTCGCGGAAAAGCTCGTGCCCGTCATGGCCGTTATCTACATCGCCGGCTCGCTCATCGTTCTCGTCGGCAACGGCAGATATCTTGGGCAGGCCTTCGGCATGATCTTTGCCAACGCCTTCTCCGTCAAGGCCGCCTTCGGCGGCGCTGTCGGCGTCGTCATCATGACCACCATCAAAAAGGGCGTCGGCCGCGGCGTTTTCTCCAACGAAGCCGGTCTCGGCTCCGCCCCCATGGCGCACGCCGCCTCCTCCGAATCCGACCCCGTCAAGCAGGGTATGTACGGCATTTTCGAGGTGTTCATGGACACCATCGTCATCTGCACCATGACCTCCCTCGTACTTCTGTCGGCCGTCGCCCGCGGCGGCATCAGCCCCGACTGGGGCGGCGACGGCGGCACCGATCTGATCGCCGCGGCCTTCGGCACCGTCCTCGGCAACGGAGTCGGCTCGCTCATCATCGCCGTCGGCATTTCGCTGTTCGCTCTGTCCACCGTTCTGAGCTGGTCGCTGTACGGCACGCGCTGCTTCGAGTTCCTGTTCGGGATCAAGGCCAGCCGCTGGTATCAGATCGTGTTCGTCCTGGTCGTCGTCGTCGGCTCGACGCTGAAGATGAGCCTTGTGTGGGACATCGCCGACGCGCTCAACGGCTTCATGGCCATCCCGAACCTGATCGCCCTGCTCGGGCTGTCCGGCGTCGTCGTCCGGCTGACAAAGGAGCACTTCTCCTGTCAGACAAGGCTGGACGCCTGATCCCCCCTTCCCTGCACGCAGACCGCCGCCGGCTTTGACCGGCGGCGGTTTTTCCGCAAAGTCCCCCTTGCCGCCGCAGCGGCTTATCCTGTATAATGAATGACAGATCGTCAGAATAAAAACAGACCAGGAGACCATTATGCACCTGCCCGCTCTCATTTCCGATCTGGCCGTCATCCTTCTCACGGGCGGCACCGTGACCATCGTGTTCAAAAAGCTTCGGCTGCCGCTCGTGCTCGGCTATATCCTTGCCGGCTTTCTGATCGGCCCGCTCACGCCGTTCACGCTGGCCGATCACCCCTCCGTCCAGGTCTGGGGCGACATCGGCGCGATCATTCTCATGTTCACGCTCGGCCTGCATTTCGACCTGCACAAGCTCGCGCGCGTCGGCGGCTCGGCCATTATATCCTCGCTCGTCATGGTCGGCGGGATGCTCCTTCTCGGCTTCGCCGCCGGGCAGCTCATGGGCTGGGAACAAACCGACAGCATCTTTCTCGGCGGCATGATCGCCCTCAGCTCGCCGACCATCATCATCCGCGTCTTCGGGGAGCTGAAGGTCGGCCGGCAGGAATTCGCGCGGCTCGTCGCCGGCTCGCTCGTTGTGGAGGACGTCGCCGGGATATTCATGATGGTCGTCCTGTTCGCGCTCGGCAGCAGCCAGAGCGTTTTCGGCGGCGGCGTCCTGCTTCAGCTTGGCCTTCTGGCGCTGTATCTGGCCGTGTGGCTGATCTTCGGCGTATATCTGCTGCCCACGCTTCTGCGCCGGACCTCCGGGCTCATGACGGACGAAATGCTTCTGATCGTATCGCTCGGCATATGCTTCGGCATGGTTCTGCTGGCCGACGTGCTCGGCTTTTCCTCGGCGCTCGGCGCGTTTCTGGCCGGCTCCCTTCTCGCCGGAACGCTCCATGCCGGCCGGATCAAAAAGCTGACGGCCGGGGTGCGCGATCTGTTCGGCGCGGTGTTTTTCATCGCTGTCGGACTGATGCTCGACCCCTCGGCCGTCGCCGCGCATACCGGCTCCATTCTCATCATCACGGTCGTCACGCTGCTGGGCAAGTTTCTGTTCGCCGCCGTCGGCGAGCTGGTGGCGGGACACAGTCTGCGACAGGCCGTTGACTGCGCCTGCTCTCTGTCCCAGATCGGCGAGTTTGCCTTTATCATCGCCTCTCTGGGCATCTCGCAGGGCGTTCTGGCCGACTACATCTACCCGGTCATCGTCGCCGTGTCCGTCCTCACGACGCTCACGACGCCGTTTCTTATCAAAAACCGCGGCGCCGTATATGACCGGATCGCCCGTCTGCTTCCCGCGCGGCTGCTTCAAAAGCTCGACCGCTACACCGACGAGCATCAGTCCGAGCGCGAGACCGACGGCGACTGGACGCTGTTTCTGCGGCGCTATCTCCACCGCACGTTCTTTTTCGGTTCGGTCATGCTGGGCGCGGCGCTCCTCGGGCAGCACATCCTTCTTCCCTTCCTGATCCGCGTGCTCCCGGGAGAGGCCCCCGGCGAGGTGATCTGTCTGGCGCTGATCTATCTGTGCACGGCGCTGTTTCTGCGCCCCATGCTGGATATCCACTCGCCCCAGTTCACAACGCTGTGGCTGAAAAAACGCAGCTTCCGCCCGCCGCTGATCGCCCTTTGCGTCATCCGCGTGCTCATCGTCCTGGCCATCATATTCCTCCCGCTGGAAAGCATCGCCGGTCTCAACGCGCTCTGGCTTCTGCCGCTGATGGCGGCGGCTGTTTTCATCGCCAGCCGCTTCGGCTGGTTCTCCTCCGCGTATTTCTCCGTACAGGCCCGCTTTCTCACGAATCTGAACGAGCGCCAGCTCCAGAAACTCGCCGACAGCGACGATCCGGCCTGGCTTGACGAGCGGCTCGTTGCGGCCGAATTCGTCTGGCCCGCGCCGAACGGCCCGCAGACGCTCGGCCAGCTTGGTCTCGGCCGTCGTTACGGCGTCAACGTCATCCGTATCCGCCGCGGCCGCCACGCCGCCGATATGCCGGGAAGCGACGCCGCCGTCCACGCCGGCGACCGCGTCACCGTCCTTGGCGAGCGCGAAAATCTCCGCGCCTTCTGTCTCTCGTTCGGGTTGGAGGAAGACGCCGACGCCCCCACGCTGCGCGCCTTCTCCGAAAACGAGAAAACGCTTTTCTGCTCCGCGTTCGTTCCCGAGGCAGACAGCCCGCTCATCGGCCGGACGATACGGGACAGTCGGCTCCGGGAGAATTACCGATGCCTCATCCTCGGCCTGCAGCGGGATCTTCTGCCCATCGTCCGGCCAAACATTGATCTTGTGATCCAGAGCGGCGACGTCCTGTGGCTGCTCGGCACGCGCCATATGGCCGAAAAGCTTCTGGCCGACGCCGACGGAGAGGAGGTCTGAGCATGGACGCCGGATCCGTTTGCCGGGTCGCCGCCCTTCTGAACAAGTACGGCATTGCCGCAAAGCCGTTTTTCCGGGCGGACGAGCCGCTCGCCCCGGACACGCTGCACGCGCTGGCCGAAACCGGCGCCGCCGTTGAAACCGCCTGTCCCGCCGCCGCGCGTCAATGCATGGAGGCCGGGCTGACAGACCGGCAGCTTTTCCTGCGTCTTGACGGACAGGCGCCGGAGACGCTGGCCGCGCTGGCGGGCCGCGTCCGTTTTCTGGCCGCATCTCCCGCGGCCGTCCGCCTGCTTGACCGCGCGCTCGACGGCCTTCTTTCCCCCGGCCGCCTCGCTCCGACCGGCGTTTACCTCCAGCCGGACACGCAGACGCCGGACGCCTTTTCCGCCGGGGACATCCCCGCGCTGAGCGTCTGTCTGCGGCGGACACGGAATCTGACGCTGCGGAGCGTCGTTCTGCCGCTGAACGGCGCGTCCGATCCCGCCGCCGCGGCGGACGAGGCTTTCAGCCTTATCAAGCGCCTGCGCGCGGACATTCCCTGCCAGCTGCACAGCTTCTGCCTCGACGGTCTGCTTCCGCGCCTTCCCGTCAGCGACGCGCTCATCCGCATGCTTCGCATGCTCTCCGCGCTCAACGACAGCTCGCTGTACGCGAATTTTTACATTGGATAGCGTCCCATAAGCAACAGGGCGCGGCCGTGTGGCCGCGCCCTTTCTTCTTATTTTCCTTTCCGGTATGGCGTATCCTCCAGCGGCAGACTCTGACGGAATTTTCCGTCGTAGCGCCAGTAGGCGAGCGCACAGGCCGGCGCCGTCGGGATCATGCAAAGCTCGCCGCAGCCCTTCGCGCCCAGCGAATACGGCAGCTTGTCCTCCTCCTTCGGCCGGCACAATATGACCTCCAGCTCCGGCGCGTCCGTCGCGCGCATAAAGCCGATGGTGCCGAAGCGGCTCTTGGGATACCCGTCCACGCACTCGAATTTCTCCGTCACGCCGTAGCCGATGCCCATGACCATGCCGCCCTCGATCTGTCCCTCCACGGACTGGATGTTGACCGGCGTTCCCACGTCAAACGCGGAGACCGCCTTTTCGATGCGGCCCTCGTCGTTGAGGATGATGACCTGCGCGCCGTAGGAATAGGACACATGGCTGACGGGATTTTCCTTGATGGCCCCGAGCGGGTCGGTCTTGGCGGAATATTCGCCGAAGAACTCGCAGCCCTCCAGCTCCGCGATCGTCCTCCCGCCGTCCAGCGCCGCCTTCAGCTTCTCGCCGGCGCGCCGCGCCGCCTCGCCGGTCATCACGGTCTGGCGCGAGGCCGTGGATGTACCCGCGTCCGGCGTGCGGACCGTGTCGGCGTTTTCAAACACGAACAGCGCCGGGTCCAGCTCCGTCACATGGCAGATCTCCGTGAGCGTCATCTGGCCGATGCCCTGTCCCATGCAGGAGGCGGAGGTGCGTATATGTATCTTCCCGTCCTCGACCGACAGCAGCACGCGGCCAATGTCCTTTTTCCCCATGCCCGTGCCGGAATTTTTGAAGCCGCAGGCAATGCCCGCGTAGGGATGGGCATAGAAAACGTCCTTCACCGCTTCAAGGCAGGCGACCATATTCGTGTTGGGGTCGGCGGTCTGTCCGTTGGGAAGAATGTCGCCCGGCCGGATGGCGTTGCGGCGGCGGAACTCCCACGGGTCGATGCCGGCCATCTCGGCCAGAAGATTGATGTTCATCTCCGTGGCAAAGCAGCTCTGCGTCACGCCGAAGCCGCGGAACGCGCCGGAGACGACATTGTTCGTATACACCGACATGCCGAAAATATCGATATTCTGGTAGTTATAAGGTCCCGCGGCGTGGGTGCAGGCGCGATGGAGCACCGGCCCCCCCAGCGAAGCGTACGCGCCGGTATCGGCGATAATAACGCCCTTCATGCCGGTGAGAATACCGTTTTCGTCGCAGGCCGTGGTAAATTCCATCTCCATCGGATGGCGCTTGACATGATAGTTCAGCGATTCCTGGCGCGTATACTTGACCTTGACGGGTCTTTTCGTCACCCATGCCATCAGCGCCGCATAGGGCTGCACGGACATATCCTCCTTGCCGCCGAAGCCGCCGCCGACCAGCGGGGCGCGGCAATGCACCTTTTCCGGCGCAAGGCCCAGCATCTTTGAGCATTCGCGCTGCACGTCGTAGATCGACTGGCTGCTCGTATAGATCAGCAGCCCGTCCTCTCCCTCCGGCATGGCCACGCAGCATTCCGGCTCCATGAAGCCATGCTCCTGCCAGCTCGTTTTATACTTGCGCGTGACGACGTATTTAGAGCGGGCGATGGCCTCGTCCGCGTTGCCGCGCACCAGATTGGCCCGGCTCATTACGTTGCCGTCCGGGTGCAGCAGCGGCGCGTCGCCGCGCAGCGCGTCGAACGGATTCGTCACGGCGGGAAGCTCCGTGTATTCCACCTCCACCAGCGCGGCGATTTCCTCTAGCTTTTCCTTCTTATCCGTTGCGACGACCGCCAGAACGTTGCCCACATAGCGGGTAATGTCGCCCTCGCCCATCATAACGTCCCAATCCTGCTTGATGTGGCCGATCTTGTTGCAGGGAACGTCCTTTCGGGTCAGCACGCGCACGCAGTCCGGGTGCGCCTCGGCGCGGCTTACGTCAATGCGCTCGATGCGCGCGCGGGGATAGCGGGAGAAAACGGGCTTGGCGTACAGCATCCCCTCCACGGCGATATCGTCGGCATAAATGCCGCTGCCGTTCACCTTCTCCGCCGCGTCGATGCGCCGGGCGTGCTCGTCCATGTGCAGACTGTGCGGTTCCGGCGGGATCAGCCGCCCCTCGCGGAAGAAATCCGCCGCCAGCATAATGGCGTCCTCGATCTTCTTGTAGCCCGTGCAGCGGCACAGGTTGCCGCGTATTGCCTGCTTCACATCGGCGCGCGTCGGGTTCAGATTAACGTCCAGCAGGCTCTTGGCAGACAGGATCATGCCCGGAATGCAGTAGCCGCACTGCACGGCGCCCGCCTCGGCAAAACAGTGCTCATACACGCGCATCTCCGCCGGCTCGATCCCCTCGACGGTCAGAATATCCTTTCCCTCGAGACGGCTGAGCGAAACGACGCAGGCTTTGGTCTTTTTCCCGTCCACAAGCACCGTACACGCGCCGCAGGCGCCCTCGCTGCATCCGTCCTTCGCGCCGGTGAGCCGCAGCTCCTCGCGCAGAAACTCCAGAAGCTTCATGTCCCGCCCGGCGGTATACGTCCGGCCGTTTATCGTCAGTGTATACATGGCATCCACTCCTTGCTTGTCAAAGGCCCTTTTCCGTCAGGAAATCGGCCAGCAGATTCAGGCACACGGTCTTGCGGTATTCCGCGCTGACGCGCCCGCGCGTGAGCACAAGGCGCTCGCCGTAGGCCTGCAGCAGCGGCCCGCGCAGCGCTTTGGCCTCTCCGACCGTCCGGCCGGTCAGCATAGCCTCCAGGTCCCGGAAGCGCAGGACCGTGTCCGCCACGGCTCCGAAAGCGGCGGCAAAGCGCGCGATCCGGCCGTTCTCCACATCGAGAAGTCCGGCAAAGGAAACGCGCGAGATGGCCAGCGCATTGCGCCCGCCGACCTTCTGGTAGCCGTAGTTTTCAAGGCCCGTCCGCGGCAGCAGTATCTCCGCGATCAGCTCATCCGCCGCCAGATCGAGCTTTTTGCGGCCGAGGTAAAATTTGTCCACGTCCACAACTCGCTCGCCGCGCACGGAAACGAGCCGTATCTTTGCGTCCGAAACGAATTCGATGAGCACGGAGTCGGCCTTGGCCGAGCCGTTGCCCAGATTGCCGCCGAAGGTGCCGGCGTTTCGGATGGCGGGCGCGGCGATGCGCGAGACCGCCTCCTTCATCAGCGGCGGCACCAGCGGCGAGGCCAGCGCCTCGGTGTAGGTCACGGCCGCGCCGATGCGGATACAGCGCTCATCCTCCCGTATCTGCCGCAGCTCATCGAGCTTGCCAATAAAAAGATAGGACACGCCCGGCCGGTTTTCGACCATGAGATCGGTGCCGCCGGCATAGGGCACGACGTTCTCCGCCGCGCGCAGCTCCAGCGCTTCGCGCAGGTCGTTCGGAACAAAACCGTTTACCATAGTCCCTCGCCCTCCTCCGACGCCCTCCGGACGGCGTTTACAATGGCGTTGTAGCCCGTGCAGCGGCACAGATTGCCGGACAGCCCCTCGCGTATCTCCGCCTCCGTGGGATGCGGATTACGCGCCAGCAGCGCCTCCGACGCCATGACCATGCCCGGCGTACAGAACCCGCACTGCACGGCGGAAAAGGCTGCGAAGGCCCGGTCAAGCGCCGCGAAGCGCGCCGTCTCCCGGTAGCCCTCCAGCGTGAGCACCTCGCTCCCGCTCACGGCGCCCATGGCCACGCAGCAGGAATTCATCAGCTTTCCGTCCACCAGCACGGCGCACGCGCCGCACTCGCCCTCCTTGCAGCCGCATTTGACGCTCGTGCAGCGATAGGTATCGCGCAGCACGTCGAGCAGCCGGTCGCCGGCCGGGCCGCTATAGACCGTCGGGCGGCCGTTGAGGACAAAGCGTATTTCGTTCATGCCCTTCCCTCCTTTGTGAGCGCACGGATCGTATCCTCGGCCGTAAAGGGCGCATGATTGAGACGGATATCGCCGCCGAGCGCCTGCTCCACCGCTTCCACATACGCGCCCGGCGCGCCGACCAGCGGCAGCTCGCCGGCTCCCTTGGCGCCGTAAGGCCCGTCGGGGTATTTCTCCACATGCAGCTGACATTTGAGCACCGGCACATCCACCGCCGTGGGGATAAGATAGTCGGAGAAGGAATTGTTGCGGATGCGGCCCTTCCCGTCGTAGTCCATGTGCTCGATGGAGGCATAGCCGATGCCCTGAAGGAAGCCGCCCTCCATCTGCCCCATGACGATGTTGTAGTCGATGGGCGTGCCCACGTCAAAGGATGCGTAGGCCCCCAGTATACGGCTCGTTCCGGTGCAGGTATCGACCTCGACCTCGATGGCCTGCACGCCCCAGGCGTAGGTGGGATAAGCGTCGCCCTTGAACTTGTCGAGATAAAACGGGATCATGAAATCCGGCTCGCGGAAGCGTTCCTCAACGATCTGATCGCGGCCGTCCTCCCACTCGCTCCGCAGCCGTATCGCCGCGCGCCGCAGAAGCTCGCCCACGACCATCAGCGAGCGCGAGGCCACCGTGGGCCCGGAATCCGGCACGCGCGAGGTGTCGGGATGGTCGTAAAAGACCTTTTCAAGCGGCAGGTTCAGCTCATGCGCCACGATCTTGGGGAACGTGGTGCGCAGGCCCTGGCCGATGTCGCCGTTGGCGGCGAGTATCTCCACCGTGCCGTCCTTGTACTTGCGCAGCCGGGCGACCGCCTTGATGAGATCGCGTTCGCCGGAGCCGGTGAAGCCCGCGCCGTGGAAGTGCAGGGACATACCGATGCCGCGGCGGTAGCGTCCCGTCTGCGGCCTGGCGTATTCCGCCCGCTTGCGGCGGTAATCGCAGTCGGCGGCGACCTCCTCGATCATCTCAGGCAGCGGCACCGGGAAGTGATACAGGCCGGAGGTGGAGGTGCTGTCGCCCTGCCTGACCAGATGCGCCTGCTTGAACGGCAGCGAATCCACGCCCAGATCGCGGGCAATGTGATCCATGAGCATCTCCACGGCAAAGAAGGTCTGCGGCGCGCCGAAGCCGCGATACGCGCCGCAGGGCGTCGTGTTCGTTTTCAGCGCCCGCCCGCGGACATGGAGGTTTTCGATGTTGTAAACACCGTCGGCGCAGATAAGACCGCGCTGAAGCACGACGGCGGACAGCGTGGTGTAGGCGCCGGCGTTGAAGCGCACGTCGATATCCATGGCGGTGACGCGCCCGTCCTTCACGGCGGCGCGGTAACGGCACAGGGACGGATGACGCTTGGACGTAAACTCCAGATCCTCGCGGCGGCCGAATATACAGCGGACCGGCCGGCCGGCCTTTTTTGCCGCCACGGCCACCTGACAGCCGAGAATGGACGGGAACGCCTCCTTGCCGCCGAAGCCGCCGCCGGTAACGTCTTGATGGATGTGAACATCCGCCGGCCCGCAGCCAAGCGCGCGCATGACCGCGCCGTGGACATAGTAGGCGCACTGCATGGAGCCGTGGACGTACATACGTCCGCCCTCCTCCGGCTCGGCCATCATCCCCTGCGTTTCGAGATAGGTCTGATCCTGATAGCCGGTCTCAAATTCCTCGTCGTAGATCTTATCCGCCTCGGCAAAGGCCTTTTCCACGTCGCCCTTTTCGTATTCATAGTGGAAAAACGCCTCGTCCGCCTTCCGCAGATCGAGCATCGGCTCCAGCGGCTCGTATTCCACCTCGGTGCGGCGGATAATATCCTCGCACACGGCCTCGTCCGGGCCGCAGACCATGCCGATCGGCTCGCCGATATACTCGACCGTTTCGCGGGCATAGACCGGCGTGTCGTCCATGACGATGTTGACATTGTTGTCGCCGGGCACATCGCTCCGATCAACGTAGCAATAGCCCTCCGGCAGTTCCGGCAGCCGCACCGACAGCAGCTTTGCCCTCGCGTATACGGAGCGCAGCATCTTTCCGCACAGCACGCCGTGGCCGTCGATGTCCCCCACAAAAACGCTGCGGCCGGACATTTTCGGCTCGTGATCCTTTTTAACGACAGACCGAGAGATATCTTCCATGCTCTCCCCTCCTTCTGCGATCGTTTCTTACTTTGAAAGCCGCGCCAGACAGCTTTGGTACTGCTGCGGCGTGTCAAGATCCTGGCAGCAGCCGGGATCCTCCGACGGGACGTCGAGAATATGCTCCTGCTGCGTGCGCCAGAAGCCGCGCAGGCCATCTGTCCCGCCGTAGCGGCAAATCGGCCCGATAAACGCGCTTCCGATCAGCGGCGGGTGCGCGCGGCGGCCGTTCACCAGCGGAAAAACGATGCTCCCATTCCCCTCCGGCATCGCCTGCCCCAGCAGGCGGAAGGTCTTTCCCGTCACCAGCGGCATATCCCCCGGCAGGAGGAAAAACGCGCGGCAGGACGGCAGGGCCGTCAGCCCCTCACGGATGGACGCGAGCATATCCGTTTCGGCGTAGCGCCGGTTATAGGCGAGGCGGACGCGCCCGTTCCCATACCGGCTCTTCACAAGCGCCTCCAGCTCTGCGGCCCGATAGCCGAGCACAACGACCGGCTCTTCCACGCCGGCGTCCAGCATGGAATCGACCGTGTTTTCCAGAACGGTCCGGCCCCGCAGCGGCAGCATAGGCTTAAACTGCCCCATCCGGCTCGACAGTCCCGCCGCCAGAATAAGGCCGCCGAACCCGGCCGGAAGTCTGTTTTCCATTCCCCCGCTCGACCTCCTCCGTTTTTGCTATCGTACCACGCAAAAGCCCCTGCACGCAAGAAAAAAAGCCGTTTTTTTCAAAAATGCGCTCCTCAAACGAGGCCTCACTCCAGGCAAACGCCCTCCCGGCCCCGGAAAATGTAGGAAAACGCGCGCCGGCCGTCCTGCGGCGCTATGCCGCGTATCCCGGTCAGCTCGCTCTCCCGGCAGCCGAGCGAGCGTGCCAGCGCCCGCAGCGTTTCCGAGCCGCTGTCGTCGAGATAGCGCTCGTCAAAGGCGCGCAGCTCCTCCAGCGAGTCAAACTCGCGTATCACGCCCGCCTCATGGCGCCGTTCATAGATCGCGAGCTCATCCAGATGCCGCTCCAGCAGGCACTCCCAAAGCTCCTGCCGCGTCTGCTCCCGCACCGCGTATTCCCGCTCCAGCAGCGGCGCAAAGCGCGCGGAGAAATCCCGGGAAAAGTATACCTGCCCCATCATGCACCACCGGTCGACCGGCTCATGATCGACTGCGGCGATGCGGCCGTCCGGCCGGCACACGAGCCCCCACTCGTCGCTCCTCCCGGGAACGAATACCGATGCATAATAGGAGTCATATACATACGGCTCAAATACGTTTTCCGAAAAATAATTATCCGACGAGCATATGTAGCTGTTTTTCAGCCGCTCCGTCACCCGGATAAGCGAGGACGTGTTGTTGCAGCTTTGATAATCCGGGTTTTCCACGACATCCACGCCGAATTTTTCCCGCAGGTAGGAAAACGCCTCGCCCATATAACCGACGACCAGCGCAATGTCCTTCACGCCTGCGTCGCGGAGCTGGCGTATCTGACGCTCGATCAGCACCTCGCCGCGCACCGGAAGAAGCCCCTTCGGCCTTTCCCACGACAGCGGCGCAAAGCGCGCGGAAAGGCCCGCCGCCAGAATGACGGCGTTGTCCACGCGATAGGGCGCGAGCGCCTCGCGGCCCTTTTCATCCAGACAGCCGCTCCGGTACAGTCCGTACAGGCGGTCAAACTCCTCTTTTGCGAGCATGGCAGTCCCCTCCGTCCGCTTCAGTATGGGCTTATGTCGAGGGACGCGTCGTCCTCGCCCTTTTCGATCCGACGGATCTCCGCCCAATAGCCGCCGTCGCCGACGCCGATGAACACCCGGTCGCCTACCTTGTGGCCAAGGACCGCCTTCGCCACGGGAGACTCCTTGCTGATAAGCCCTTTCATGGGGTTCTGGCGCAGCGTTGTGACAAAGGTGATCGTTTCCTCCTCGCCCTCGTCCTCCATGTACAGCGTGACCCGGTCAAACACACCGGCCTCGTCCGAACGCGATTCCGGCTTTATCACGACCGCCGTGGCGATCATGCGCTTGAGATAGCGAATGCGGCTCTCGTTTCGGTTTTTTGCCTGCTTGGCCGCTTTGTATTCAAAATTCTCCGACAGGTCGCCGAAGGCGCGCGCTGTCTGGACGTCCTCGATCAGCTTCGCCCGAAGCTCCGTGTCGCGCCAGTCCAGCTCTTCCTGCATCTTCTGTATATCGACCGCCGTCAATTCGTCATGCATGATTTCAAACCTCGCCGTTTCTATGCATAATCGAGGCGGCGCCGCACAATACGGCAGACGCGGATGCCGCATCCGTACTGTGCGGCGCCGCCTTAATAGAAAAGAGAGCCGCTTGTGGGCAGCTCTCTTTTGTTTGTAAATGTGCTGTCAGGCCGTGATTCAGGCCTTGTCCTCTTCGCAGCGCTCCAGGATGCCGGCAGCGCCCATGCCGCCGCCGATGCACATGGTGATCAGGGCGTACTTGCCGTCGATCTCACGCAGACGGTCGATGGCCTTGCCGACCAAGATAGCGCCGGTGCAGCCCAAAGGATGACCCAGAGCCATGGCGCCGCCGTAGGGGTTGACCTTCTCCATGGGCAGACCCAGGTCGTGGATGCAGGCCAGGGACTGAGACGCAAAGGCCTCGTTGATCTCGATGGTGTCGAGGTCGGCGACGGTCAGGCCGGCGCGCTCGAGAGCCTTCGGGGTGGCGAACTTGGGGCCAAGGCCCATGCGGGTGGCGTCGCAGCCGGCGACGGCGAAGCTCTTGAGACGGGCGATGGGCTTAATGTTCTTGCGCTCGGCCATCTCGGCGCTCATCAGGCACACATAAGCCGCGCAGTCGTTGGTCTGGGAGGAGGTAGCCGCCGTGACGAGACCGCCCTCTTCCTCGGGGATGAAGCAGGTCTTCAGCTTGGCCAGGCCTTCCAGCGTGGTGCTGGCACGGATGCCCTCGTCCTGCGTGCACCAGATCTCCTTGCCGTTCTCGTCGAGGACGGGGTTGCCGTCATAGTCGGTGACCTTCACGGGGATGATGGAGGGAGCGAGCTTGCCCTCGGCCTGAGCCTTGGCGGCCTTGGCGTGGGAATCAACAGCCATCTGCTCCATCTCGACACGGGTGATGCCGTAGTCCTTGGCGACGTTCTCGGCGGTCATGCCCATGGACATGTAAGCGCCGGGATAGTTCTTGTTCAGCCACTCGTCGCAGCACTTGCCCTCGTAGGAGGGGAAGACCTTGAAGGTCTTGGACATGGACTCCACGCCGCCGGCGAAGTAGCACTCGCCCTGCCCCACGGCAATGGCGTTGGCCGCCAGAGCGATGGCCTGCAGGCCGGAGGAGCAGAAACGGTTGATGGACATGCCGCAGACGACATCGTCCCAACCGGCGCGGTTGACGATCAGCTGAGACATGTTCATGGACTGCTCGCGCATCTGCATGGCGCAGCCGGTGATAACGTCTTCGACCTCGGTGGAATCAAGGCACTGCTTGCCGTCGCGGTCGACGACACGCTGACGAACGCCCTCAAGGATCTGAGCGCCGAACTCAACGGGGTGCATATTGGCCATGGAGCCCTTGAAAGCACGGGCGGCGCCGCTGCGGCCATAGGCTACGATAACAACATCTTTCATTTCCATTGGAATCGAATCCTTTCAAAAAATAAATTAATCAGACTAATTAAGTATTTTAACGCGCGAAGGGACAAATGTCAATCGTTCCGAGACGATGCCGGATCAATACTTGTACCAGCCCTCGCCGGCCTTGCGGCCGAACTTGCCGGCCTTGTACAGCTCGAGCATGCTCTCGGGGCACTCGAAGCGCTCGTGCGCGCCCTTGCTGGGCAGAGTCTGCAGGCTCTCGCAGACGTGGGGGAAGGTGTCCAGGCCGCCCATGTCCATCATCTGGAACGGGGGCACGGGATGGTTCAGGCCGTACTTGATGGCGTTGTCGATGTCTTCCTTGGAGGCGATGCCGTCCTCATAGATGTGGATGCACTCGAGGAAGTAGGCGAACAGAACGCGGTTGACGATGAAGCCGGGGGCGTCCTTGACCTTGACGGAGATCTTCTGCAGACCGTCGCAGAACTCCTTGACGGCGGCGTAGGTCTCTTCGGAGGTCTTCTCGCCCAGGATGATCTCAACGAGCTTCATCAGGGGAACGGGGTTGAAGAAGTGCATACCGATAACGCGCTCGGGGCAGTCGACTGCCGTGGCGATCTCGGTGATGGAGATGGAGCTGGTGTTGGAGGCCAGGATGGCGTCGCTCTTGCAGACGGCGACCATCTTCTTGAAGTAATCCTTCTTCAGAGCGGGATCCTCGGAGATGGCTTCGATGACGATGTCCGCGTCCTTGATGGCGTTGAAGTCGGACGTGCCGGTGATGTTGGCCTTGGCGGCCTCGGCGGCGGCGGCTTCCATGCGGCCCTTGCCGACGTTCTTGTCGTAGGCGGCGCCGATCTTGGCGACGGCGGCGGCGACCTTCTCCTCGTTGCGGCCCCAAAGGATGACCTTGTAGCCGCAGGCGGCGGCGTGCTGGGTAATGCTGGAGCCCATGGAGCCCTGACCCAGAACAGCAACAGTTTTGATCATGGTGATTTTCCTCCTGTGTTTTATTTTAAAAAATTAATTATTCGTGTAAACAGGGGCGCGGCCCTCGCTGAAGGCCGTCATGCCCTCGCGCTGGTCGTGCGTGTCGAACAGCAGCGGGAATTCGACTTCCTCGCGCAGCTTCGCCTGCTGGCCGCTGATGTTGGCGGCGTCGTACATGACCTTCTTGACGCTTTCGAGCGCCTTGGCCGGCTTGGTGCACAGCTGCCTGGCGACCTCGACGGCCTTGCCGTAGATGGCGTCATACTCCGCCTGCGCCGACGCGGCGTCCGCCTGCTTGAACGCGGCCTTGGCCGCGGCAAGCGCCGCCTCATCGCCGGACTTTTTGGCTTCCTTCTGCGCCTTTTTCGCCTCGCGCGCCGCGGCGTCCAGCGCCTCGTCGCCCTTGACGAACCAGTTGAGCAGCCCCAGGCGATACGCCTCCTCGCCGCTGACCATGGTGTTGAGCATGGACAGCTCCTTGGCCTTGGACGGGCCGACGATGTGGCAGGCGCGGATCATGCCGTTGGCGCCGGGGATGATGCCGAGACCGACCTCGGGGAACGACACGGTCGTGCGCGGGCCGCCGACGCGGAAGTCGCAGCTGAGCGCAAGCTCAAAGCCGCCGCCGAAGGCAAAGCCGCCCACGGCCGCAATGGTGGGGATGCGCATGGACTCGAGAAGCTCGTTGATGTCCTTGGCGAGCTGGCAGATGCTGCGCGCCGTGCGCGGATCGACCGCCAGCATCTCCTTGAGATCGGCGCCGGCCGCGAAGGCCTTGGGCGAGCCGGTCATGATGAGCACGCGGGACGCCGGATCGGCCATGACCTCGCGGATGGCGGCCAGCATGTCCTGATTGAGCGGCCCGTAAAGCGCGTTGAGCGCCTTGGGGCGGTTGAGCGTAATGGTGGCGATTCCGTTCTCGTCGATGTCGAGGAGAACGTTTTCATACTCTTTGTGCATACTTGATTTCCCTTTCAAACAACATGGGGATACGGCTGGTCTCCCCGCAAAGCAGCTTTCCCATGCGGGCGGACGGACGCCGTTTCCGGCCCGTCCGCGCCGCGCGGGGAAAACGCTTATTCCGCCGGAATGGACTGGCCGCCGTCGCAGAGAATGTAGGTGCCGGTCATGTAATTGAAGCTGTCGCTGCACATGGCCAGAACGGGGCCGGCGATCTCCTCGATGGTGCCGAGACGGCGCAGCGAGGTAGACTTGGACTGCTGGCGGTAGTAGTCGGTGGGCTCGCCCTTTTCGTCGATGAAGAACTTCTCGTTCAGCGGCGTGACGACGTAACCGGGGCAGATGCAGTTGCAGGTGATGTTCTCGCGGCCGAAGTTGTTGGCCATGGTGCGCGCGAGAGACAGGCAGCCGGCCTTGGACGCGCCGTAGGCGACGACGCCCTTGCCGCCGATCAGACCGCCGACCGAGGCGGTAATGATGATCTTGCCGCCCTTTTTGCCGTTGACGGCGTTCTGCTTGATCATCTGACGGGCCGCAGCCTGGCAGAACATGAAGGTGCCGGTGAGGTTGGTGGCGATGACCTTTTCAAAGTCCGCCGCCGTGTACTCGGGACGGCCTTCGCGCGTCTCCACGATGAGCGCGGTGGGGCCGGAGATGCCGGCGTTGTTGATGAGGATGTTCAGCTCGCCGAATTCCTCAACGGTCTTGTCGATGACCATCTGGATGTTCTCCATCTTGGAGGAGTCGGCGGCGATGCCGAGGGCGCGGCCGCCCTTGCAGTAGTTTTCGTTGAGATCATCCACCGCGTCGATGACCTTCGACTCGGTGCGGGCCGTGATGACGACGTTGGCGCCGAAGGCGGCCAGCGCGCAGGCCATGCCGAAGCCGAGACCCTGCGTGCCGCCGGTGATGATGGCGGTCTTGCCGGTCAGATCGAAGCTGGGCACGCCCATCTTGCGATTCATATGTTCAGACATGATGTGCTCCTTCCCTTCTTACGCCTTTTTGATGGCGTCGAAGCGCTCGAGCATCTTGCGCGGGGTCTGCACGGCGCGCTCGTAGCGCGGGCATTCCTCGTAGCCGGGCAGGCCGGCCAGATACTTGGCGATCTTCTTGAGCTCCTCGAGATCGTAGCGGCTCATGAGCGTGATCTCCTCCATCAGAGGCGAGCCGCCGCCATGCACGCCCGCCACAGCCTGCGCCGCCTCGAACGCGTCGCAGAGCTTGTCCTCCATCATGCGCATGACGCGATGGGTATCCTCGGCGCTGTAAGCGGGGTTGCGGCGGATGTACTTGTTGCACAGCTCGGCCGTCTCGGGATCGAAGAAGCTCTCCTCCGTCGGCAGGGACGCGCACACGCCGCCCGTGAGGTCGGCCATGATCTCGTACTCGTGATAGATGTTGTGGCCCGCAAGACGGCGGCCGGCGTTCGTCAGGATCTCGTCGGGCACCCACTGGCCGGACGGGAACTCGACCGCGCGGTGCGCGCTCATCTGGCCGGCGGCGAACACGAGCTCGGCCGTCTGGATGATGTCGCACAGCTTGCCGCGGACATGGGATTCCTTCGCGATGTCGTTGACGTCGGCGACCAGAGCGGCCTGGGACGCAATGACCTCGGAAACGGCCGTCTTGCAGCCGGTGTAGGAATGACGATGATAATGCGCGAACATCAGCGCGAGATAGCCGGCGTAGCGGCACACGCCCTCGTTGTCGCGGCCGCACATGAACACGCGGTCATACGGCACAAAGGTGTCGTCGAAGATGGTCAGGGACTCCACGTCGCCGATCTTGGCAAACGGAGCCTCGAGGTGCTTGCGCTTGTGGTGCAGGCCGGGCAGCGCCATGATCTTGATGCCGTCCCAGTCGGCGGGCAGCGCGAACGCAACGGCGTAGTCGGAGTCGTCCGGGCTCATGAACTTCGTCGGGTTGACAATGATCTCATCGACGTAGGGAGCGTTGGAGTTGCAGATCTTCGCGCCGCGCACGATGATGCCCTTGCAGGGCTTGCCGTCGATGCCGATGCCGTCGACGTCCGTCTCCACGACGTGCACGAAGGAATCGGGATCGGGCTGCATATGGGCGCGCTTATACTTCGGGTTGCGGGAGCCCTTCACGTCCGTCTGCGCGCAGTTGCAGACGAGGTCGTTCTTCTGGCAGTACTCGATGTATTTGAGCAGGCGCTGATGATACTCGGTGCCGCAGGCCGCGTCGCAGTCGTAGGTCACGGAGTACAGAGCATTGATGGCGTCGGTGCCCATGCAGCGCTGCATGCAGCCGCCGACACGGTGGCAGATCAGACGGGTCATGAGCTGCTTTTTCAGCAGGTCTTCCTTGCTGTGGTTGACGTTGGTGCAGCGGTTGATGATCGCGCCTTCCATGCCGGGGATGTTCGACTCGGCCAGGCACACGTCCGCATAGCGGGGGTCGTTCGCCGTGTCGTAGCACTGCTTCATGACGTAGGTACCGCCCTGGATCCAGTCCGCCAGATCGCGGCCTTCGCCCTCGACGCCGTTGGAACGGTCGATCTTCTTGCCGTGCAGATACACGTTCGGCTTCATGGCGAGCAGACGCGCCTTGTACTGTTCATAGGTTCCGATGTAATTTGCCATTGTCTTTCTCCTTTTCAGCAACTGATTTTATCGAAGCGTTTAAGGCTTTCACAGAATTTACAGGGCCTGAAAGCAGGCCGACGGGCGGGTCTTTCGGCCCGCCCCGGGATCTTTCTTATTTTTTGATGGCGTCGAAGCGCTCGAGCATCTTGCGCGGGGTCTGCACGGCGCGCTCGTAGCGCGGGCATTCCTCGTAGCCGGGCAGGCCGGCCAGATACTTGGCGATCTTCTTGAGCTCCTCGAGATCGTAGCGGCTCATGAGCGTGATCTCCTCCATCAGAGGCGAGCCGCCGCCATGCACGCCCGCCACAGCCTGCGCCGCCTCGAACGCGTCGCAGAGCTTGTCCTCCATCATGCGCATGACGCGATGGGTATCCTCGGCGCTGTAAGCGGGGTTGCGGCGGATGTACTTGTTGCACAGCTCGGCCGTCTCGGGATCGAAGAAGCTCTCCTCCGTCGGCAGGGACGCGCACACGCCGCCCGTGAGGTCGGCCATGATCTCGTACTCGTGATAGATGTTGTGGCCCGCAAGACGGCGGCCGGCGTTCGTCAGGATCTCGTCGGGCACCCACTGGCCGGACGGGAACTCGACCGCGCGGTGCGCGCTCATCTGGCCGGCGGCGAACACGAGCTCGGCCGTCTGGATGATGTCGCACAGCTTGCCGCGGACATGGGATTCCTTCGCGATGTCGTTGACGTCGGCGACCAGAGCGGCCTGGGACGCAATGACCTCGGAAACGGCCGTCTTGCAGCCGGTGTAGGAATGACGATGATAATGCGCGAACATCAGCGCGAGATAGCCGGCGTAGCGGCACACGCCCTCGTTGTCGCGGCCGCACATGAACACGCGGTCATACGGCACGAACACATCGTCGAAAATGGTCAGGGACTCCACGTCGCCGACGTTGGCGTACGGAGCCTTGAGATATTTACGCTTGTGGTGCAGGCCGGGCAGGGCCATCAGCTTGATGCCGTCCCAGTCGGCGGGCAGCGCGAACGCAACGGCGTAGTCAGAGTCGTCCGGGCTCATGAACTTCGTCGGCAGAGCGATGATCTCGTCGACATAAGGGGCGCAGGAGTTGCAGATCTTCGCGCCGCGCACGATGATGCCCTTGCAGGGCTTGCCGTCGACGCCGATGCCGTCGACGTCCGTCTCCACGACGTGGAAGAACTGGTCGGGGTCCGGCTGCATATGGGCGCGCTTATACTTCGGGTTGCGGGAGCCCTTCACATCCGTCTGCGCGCAGTTGCAGACAAGGTCGTTCTTCTGGCAGTAGGCAATGTACTTGAGCAGGCGCTGATGATACTCGGTGCCGCAGGCCGCGTCGCAGTCGTAGGTCACGGAGTACAGGGCGTTCATGGCGTCGGTGCCCATGCAGCGCTGCATGCAGCCGCCGACACGGTGGCAGATCAGACGGGTCATGAGCTGCTTTTTCAGCAGGTCTTCCTGCGTGTGGTGGATGTTGGTCGCGCGGTCGATGATCGCGCCCTCCATGCCGGGGATGTTCGACTCGGCCAGGCACACGTCCGCATAGCGGGAGTCGTTCGCCGTGTCATAGCACTGCTTCATGACGTAGGTACCGCCCTGGATCCAGTCCGCCAGATCACGGCCCTCGCCCTCGACGCCGTTGGAACGGTCAAGCTTCTGGCCGTGCAGGTACACGTTCGGCTTCATGGCGAGCAGACGCGCTTTGTACTGCTCATAGGTTCCGACATACTTTTCAGGCATTTTCTCCATCTCCTGTATTATTCTCTATTGAAGGTTGTTCGGCACAAAACAGGTTTTTCGCTCAGTTGATGGTCATACCGCCGTCGACCGGGATCAGCACGCCCGTGACGTAGCCGGCCGCGTCGCTGCAGAGGAAGGCGATCACGCTGGCGATCTCCTCGGGCATGGCGTAGCGGCGGACGGAGATCATCTTCGTAACGGCGGCGACGTTCTTTTCGTCGGCCATGACGTCCTTGGTCATGTCCGTGAGGACATAGCCGGGCGCGACGGAGTTGCAGAGGATGCCGTAGCGGGCCAGCTCGTTGGCCATGATCTTGGTGAGGTGGGCGACGGCCGCCTTGCAGGAGCCGTAAACCGTGTCGCCGCGGGGCGCCTTGATGCCGGCGGCCGAGGCGAGGTTGATGATGCGGTAGGGATTGGCCGTGCCTTCGCGGCCCTGCTCGCGCATCCGGCAGGCTGCCAGCTGGCTCATGAAGTACAGACCCTTGAGGTCGGCGTCGATGTAGTTGTCGAAATACTGCTCGTCCATGTCGACCATGTTCTTGGGCTGGCCGCCGAGACCGGCGTTGTTGACGAGAATGTCGATGCGGCCGTATTTCTCAACAGTGCGGTCGATGAGCTTCTGACGATCCTCGGCCTTGGTGACCTCGCAGGCCACGCCGAGCGCGTCGATACCCTCTGCGGCAAGGGCTTCCGCCGCCTTGTCGCAGGCGTCCTGCCGGCGGCCGGTGACAACGACCTTCGCGCCGAGCGCGCCCATGATGCGGGCGATCGCGTTGCCGATACCGCGGGTGGAACCGGTGATGACGGCGACCTTGCCGTCAAGTCTGTAGCTGGGAATCTCCATGATCGTATTCTGTCTCCTGTCCTTATTAAATTTAAAAATCCATACGTTTTTATCATAACAAATCCGCGCGCGCCGCACAACTACAAATTGTTACGAAGCACACTCATTGTTAGCCGACTAAATCATAGCATAGCGCTTTTGATTTTGCAACCGCTCAATGCATTTTCTTCTTAAAAAACTTTTCCTTCCGTGCTATAATCAGGCGTATGATGTATGAAGATGCCATCCGCCTGTATCAAACGGCGGGAAAATTCACCCACCCGCCGACGCTTTCGCGTATGCGGGCGCTGTGCCGTGCGCTCGGCGATCCGCAGGATTCGCTCCGCTTCGTTCACATCGCCGGCACCAACGGCAAGGGAAGCTGCGCGGCCATGCTGGCCTCCATATGCCGCTGCGCCGGATGGAGGACCGGGCTGTATACCTCCCCCGATCTTGTTGATTTTTCCGAGCGGATACAGATCGACGGCGTCCGCATCGCCCCCGGCGACACGGCGCGCCTCACCGCACGCATCGCCGCGGCGGCGGAAAAGCTGCCGCCGCTGAGCTTTTTCGAGCTTGTCACGGCGCTCGCCTTTCTGTATTTTGCCGAACAGCGCTGCGACATCGTGATCCTGGAGTGCGGCCTCGGCGGCCGTTTTGACGCGACGAATGTGATCCGGACGGCGGAGGCGTCCGTGATCATGCCGGTCGGCCTTGACCACACGGCCGTTCTCGGCAGCACCCTTGACCGCATCGCCGGCGAAAAGGCCGGCGTCGTAAAGCCCGGCCGCCCCGTCGTCTGCGCGCCGCAGCTTTCGCAGGCGCTCGCTCCCATCCGGGCGCGCTGCGCCGAATTGGACGCGCCGCTCCATACGGTCGAACCGAAGGACATCCGCGTCCTCTCCGACTCGCTGTCCGGACAGGATTTCCGCTTCGGCGGCCGGCCGCCGCTGCATATTTCCCTTCTCGGGGCGCACCAGCTCGAAAACGCCGCCGCGGCGGTCCTGACCGCCGGTCTTCTCGGGCTTGACGGCGAATGCATACGCGCGGGCCTTGCCGCCGCGCGCTGGCCCTGCCGCTTTGAGCTCATGGCGCAGCGTCCGCCGCTCGTTCTGGACGGGGCGCACAATCCGCACGGCGCCGCGGCGCTGGCCGCGGGACTGCGGCACTACTTTCCGGGCGAAAAATTTGTCTTTATCCTCGGCGTGATGGCGGACAAGGACGCCGACGGCATTCTGGCCCGGCTCACGCCGCTGGCCGCGCGCTTTTACTGCGTGGCGCCGGACAGTCCCCGCGCGCTGCCCGCCGCCGAACTGGCGCGGCGGATACGGGGCGTACCGGCCGAACCGTGCGCCGACCCGCTCGAGGCGCTTGTCAGGGCGCGCGCGCTGCCGCTTGGCTGCTGCGCCTGCGGCTCGCTGTATTTCACCGGTCTGCTGCGGCAGAAGCTGATCGACGCAGACAGAGCGATCTGATCTCCACTTTGATTATAAAAAAATTTATATATTTTTCTTTATCCTATTGCATGCCGCCGAAGATTGTGCTATGCTTTCCCATCGGAGGCTGCTCCTATCATAAGGAGGAACGGTCCATGCCAAACTACTGCGAATACGATCTGACCGCGTTCATACAGGCGCTCGCGTCCGGCGCGCCCACCCCCGGCGGAGGCGGGGCCGCCGCGCTTACCGGCGCGCTGGCCGCCGCGCTGGACGGGATGGTCTGCTCGCTGGCGGAGGGAAAACCGCGCTACGACGGCGCCCGCGAGGTTTTTGACCGCGCCGCCGCCCGGTGCGCGGCGCTTCGGCAGGAGCTTCTCTCTCTCGTGGAGGAGGACGCCCGCGCCTTTGCCCCGCTCAGCCGCGCCTACGCCGTCCCGAAGGACGATCCCGCGCGTGCGGCGATCATGGAGCAGGCGCTGCACGCCGCCGCCGAGCCGCCGATGAAAATGCTGCGCGCCTGCGCCCGCGGCATCGAGCTGACCGACAAGCTGACAAAGCTTCATCCGCTCCCCGCGGCGACGGACGCCGGCTGTGCCGCCGCGCTGTTCCGCGCGGGTATGGACGCCGCCGCGCTGAATCTGCGCGTGAACACGAAAAGCATGGCCGACCGTGACCGTGCCGAGGCGCTCAATGGCGAATGCAGCGCCCTTCTGGCACAGTACCGCCCTCTGGCCGACGCCGCCTTTGCGCGGAGCATGGAGGTGCTGCTGTGAACGGCACGCTTCTTCTCCGCGGCGCGCCGGCCGCCGATGCGCTGGCCGAAAAGAGCGCCGCCGCCTGCCGAAGGCTCGCGGAACAGGGCGTCACGCCCCGGCTCGCACTCGTCCGCGTGGGCGAGCGCGCCGGCGATCTGTCCTATGAGCAGAGCATCGCACGCCGCTGCCGGGCCGCCGGCGTCCACGTGCAGAGCGATGTGCTGGACGAGAACATCTCCGAATCGGCGCTGCTCGACCGGCTCGCACAGCTGAGCGGCGACCGCCGCATCCATGGCATTCTTCCGCTTCTCCCGCTCCCGGAGCGTTTTGATACCGATCGTTTTCGCCGCGCCATCGCCCCGGAAAAGGACGTGGACGGCATCACGGACGGCTCGCTCGGCGCTTTGATGACCGGTGGGACGCGCGGCTTCGCCCCCTGCACGGCGGAGGCCGTGATCGAGCTTCTCCGCTATTACGGCATCGCCGTCGCCGGTCGGAGCGCCGTTGTCCTCGGCCGCTCCATCGTTGTCGGCAAGCCCGCGGCCATGCTTCTTCTGCGCGCTGACGCGACCGTGACCGTCTGCCACAGCCGGACACGGAACGCGGCCGAGCTGTGCCGCCGCGCCGATATTCTCGTCACGGCGATCGGAAAGGCGGGCTGCATCGGACGGGAATATCTCTCCGAAGGCCAGGTCGTGATCGACGCCGGAACGAGCGCCGGCTCGGACGGACGGCTGTGCGGCGATGTGGACTATAACGCAGCGAACGGGCTGGTCGCCGCGCTCACGCCGGTCCCCGGCGGGCTTGGCGCCGTAACGACCGCCGTTCTGATAAATCATATCGTGGAGGCCGCCGCACGCAGCCTCCCGTGACAAACCTCAGGAGGTATGCAAGTGAAGGATCTTTTCGAAAAATGCGACCAGTACACACTGGCAAACGAGTACAAATCCATGGGCCTGTTCCCCTATTTCCGTCCGCTCGATTCGCGGCAGGATACGGAGGTCGTCATGGAGGGCCGCCGGCGGATCATGCTCGGGTCGAACAACTATCTCGGTCTGACCGTCAACCCCCGCGTGATGAAGGCGGAGATGGACGCCGTGGAGCAATTCGGCACAGGCTGCTCCGGCTCCCGTTTTCTCAACGGCACGCTGCGGCTGCATCTGGATTTTGAACAGGCGCTCCGGGACTTTCTCCGTCAGGAGGATATCCTCACCTTCGGCACCGGCTTTCAGGCGAATCTCGGCGTGATAAGCTGCATCGCCGGCAAGGGCGACTACATAATCTGCGACCGCGAAAACCACGCCAGCATTTACGACGGCTGCCGCCTCTCCTACGCAAAAATGCTGCGCTACCGCCACGCGGACATGGCGCATCTGGAACGGCTTTTGAAGGAGATCCCGGCAGACGCGGGCTGTCTGATCGTGACCGACGGCGTGTTCTCCATGGGCGGCGACATCGCCAAGCTGCCGGACATCGTGGAGCTTGCGCGCAAATACGGCGCAAAGGTCATGGTGGACGACGCGCACGCGCTCGGCGTTCTCGGCGAGGGCGGACGCGGCACGGCAAGCCATTTCGGACTGGAGGGCGAGGTCGATCTGACCGTCGGCACCTTCTCCAAATCGCTCGCCTCTCTCGGCGGCTTTGCCGTCGGCAGCCACCGTGCCATCGACTACATCCGCCACAACTCACGCCCCTATATCTTCTCCGCCTCCATGCCGCCGGCCAACGTGGCCGCGGCGCACGCGGCGCTCCGGGAGCTGCAGGAGCACCCCGAGCTGGTCGATCAGCTCCAGCACATCTCCGCGTATATGCGCCAGAAACTGCTCGACCGCGACGTGAAGATCATCCTGTCCGAAACGCCCATCATTCCCATCTACACCTACGAGCCGCTTCCCACGCTCCAGATCAGCAGCGAGCTGTTCGACGAGGGCGTCTATGTCAATTCCACGCTTCCGCCCGCCTGCGCGCCGCATGAGTGCCTGCTGCGGTGCAGTCTCATGGCCAGCCACACCGAGGCGCTCGTGGACGAGGCCGTGGACATTCTCTGCCAGGTCCTGCGGAGGCACGAGCTGTGAAGACCGCGCTCGTGACCGGCGGCTCCTCCGGCATCGGCCGCGCCTGTGCCTCGGCGCTGGCCGCCGCCGGCTGCCGGGTCTATGAGATCAGCCGCCGTGATAAGCCGCTGGACGGCGTGACGCACATCACCACCGACGTGACGGACGAGGGCGCGCTGGCCGCCGCTGCCGACCGCATCGCCGCCGAGGCGGGGCGGATCGACATTCTTGTCTGCTGCGCGGGCTTCGGCATATCCGGCGCTGTCGAGTTTACGCCTCTGGCGGACGCCCGGCGGCAGCTCGACGTCAACTTTTTCGGCACGGTCAACGCCGTCCGGGCCGTTCTGCCCCATATGCGCCGGGCCAACGGCGGCCGCATCGTATGCACGAGCTCCGTCGCCGGAGCCATCCCCATCCCCTTCCAGACCTACTATTCCGTCTCCAAGGCGGCCGTCAACGCTTATGTGCGGGCGCTGCGGTGCGAGCTGCGCCCCTTCGGCATCGGCGTCTGCGCCGTCATGCCCGGCGATATCGCCACCGGCTTCACGGCCGCCCGCGAAAAATCCCCCGCCGGGGACGATGTGTACGGCGGGCGCATCGCCCGCTCGGTCGCCGGCATGGAAAAGGACGAAAAAAACGGCGGCACGCCCGACGCCGCGGGCCGTTTTCTCGCCCGCCGCGCGCTGCAGCGCCGCGTACGGCCGCTGTATACCATCGGCCTGAAATACCAGGTGTTCAATTTCATCGCCGCCCTTATGCCCAAGCGTCTTCTCGGCTGGTGCATTTATCAGATGTACGCAAAATAAGCCGATTTGAAAATCAAGCCTCCGGTCTGCGGGTTCGTCCGCAGGCCGGAGGCTTTCCTTATCCGATCTTCTTTACGGGCGGGGCCCGCCGCCCGGACCGCCGCTCGGCCCGCCGAAGCCGCCCCAGCCCCGCACGGCCTCCGCCGTGCTGAGCGCATCGTTCTGCGTGAACGACGCCGTCTGACTGCCGCAGGAAAGCGTGTAGCTGCCGCCGCGGACAAGCCCGCCGTAAGCGATGAGAACGGCGCTGAACTCCGTATTCGGCGTCAGCGCGTAGAACGCCTCGCCCGTCTCGTCCGCCAGAGACACGGTCTCGCCCGCCTCGACCACGGAGCCGACGCGCCAATACACCGCGTTGACGCCGCCGTCGAACGTCAGCCCCTCCGTCTCAAAATCGCCGCAGAGGAACAGCGTCCCGCCGGAGACCGTGCTCCAGAGCGCGCGAACGAGCTTTCCGTTTTCGGACGAGCGGAGAAATGCCGCGCCGTCCGTCAGCTCAAAGCCGCCGTCCGAACGGACGCAGCAGGGCGCGAGCGTATAAAGCGTGCCGCCGGAGATACGAACGGAGCAGTCCGCCGCCGTCACGCCGGAATCCACATCGCCCATGGAGGCAGCCAGCGCGTTATCCGCCGCCGTCACGCTCACGGAGCCGCCGGACAGCGAGATCACCGGCGCTTCCAGCCCCTCGCGGGAGCTGTTGACCGTCACGGAGCCGCCGCTGATCTCCACTTCGCGCCCGGCGGAGACCGCATCCCCGCCGCAGAAGACCGTCAGCGCGCCGTCCCGGATGCGAACATCCTTTTTGGAGCTTGCCACGCCGTCGTCCGTGCAGCGGAGCGCAAGCGTCCCGCCGAGCATCGTCACGCCGTCCGCCGCGCGCACGCCGTCGCCGGCCGATTCGACCGTCAGCTCACCGCCGGCGATCGTGAGTCGGTCACGGCTGTGGACAGCGCTGTCGTAACCGGCGCGGATCGTCATCGTGCCGCCGCCGGCGAGAGCAAGATCATCCGCGCTGTAGAGCACGGCGTCCGGCTGCTTTGCCTCCGGCAGCCCGTCCGCGCCGGTGGCCGGCTCATAGGCGGTCCCGTCCGAAAGCGAATTCTGCGTACCGTCGGCCAGATACACGAGCGTTCCGGCCGTGTCGCGGATATAGATGGCCGGCCCGGTCGAGCAGCTTATGTGCGCATTGTCCAGAATAAGGCTCACCGTCCCCTCCAGCTCGCAGTCGACCACGATGCAGCCGTCGCTGAGAAGGCCCGTGACGCTGTATACGCCCGGATAGGCGATCGTGACGACGTTTCCGGCCGACACGACCGCGCCCGCGCCGCGCACGGTCACATAGTCGCCGCCGAGGCGGATGAGTGTCGCACCGTCGGCGTCCGGCGTCTGCTCCCACAGCGCCGCCTCCTCCTGCGCCGGCTCGTCCGGCGCGGCGGCGCTTTCCTCCGGCCGCGCGCGTTCCAGAAGCCTTGCCGCGCCAAGCAGCGCGAACAGCAGCACGGCAAAGCCTGCGATCGTAATAAGTGTCTTTTTCATCGGGGGTTCTGTCCTTCCTCCGGCCGCGGCGCAAAGTTCTTTGCCTTTCACGCCGCGATGTGGTATGATATTCCGCGTAGTCCATAGGATAACAGAAAGCATTATAACAAAAAAAGGGGCGTCTGTGAATTGAAAATTACATTTTTAGGGGCCACCCATGAAGTTACGGGCAGCTGTACGCTTCTGGAGGTCGGCCAGAGCCGCTTTCTTGTTGACTGCGGCATGGAACAGGGGCGCGACCTGTTCGTCAACCAGCCCATCCCTGCGAGCGCCGCCGATCTGGATTTTGTCCTGCTCACGCACGCCCACATCGACCACTCCGGGAATCTGCCGCTGCTGTTCAAAAACGGCTTTTCCGGTCCGGTCTACGCCACGGAAGCGACGTGCAATCTCGCGTCGATCATGCTGCGCGACGCGGCGAACATCCAGCAGTCCGAAGCGGAATACAAGACCCGCAAGGCGCAGCGCGCGGGCCGTCCCCCGGTCGAACCGCTTTATGACGTAAACGACGCCGAGGGGCTCATTTCCCTTCTGCGTCCTTGCTCCTACGGCGAGCGCATCCCCGTCGCCGACGGCGTTTCCATCCGCTTCACGGACGTCGGCCATCTGCTCGGCAGCGCCTGCATCGAAATATGGTGCCGCGAAAACGGCCGGGAGAAAAAGATCGTCTTCTCCGGCGACGTCGGCAACATCAACCAGCCCATTCTCAAGGACCCCAACACCGTCTCCTCGGCCGATTACGTCGTCGTCGAATCCACCTACGGCGACCGTGAGCATACCGACGGCACGCCCGATTACATCGGCGCGCTGGCCGGCTATATCCAGAAAACGCTCGACCGCGGCGGCAACGTGGTCATCCCCTCGTTCGCCGTCGGCCGCACACAGGAGATGCTGTATTTCATCCGGGAGATCAAAAACCGAGCGCTCGTAACGGGCCATCCGGATTTCCCCGTGTATGTGGACAGCCCGCTGGCCGAGGCGGCCACCGCCGTGTTCCTGCAGGCCGATCCGCAGTATCTGGACGAGGAAGCCGTGGCGCTGCTCAGGGCCGGCGAAAACCCGCTCTGGTTCGACGGGCTCAGGACATCCGTCTCCTCCGAGGATTCCAAGGCCATCAACACCGATCCCGTGCCGAAGGTCATTCTTTCCGCCAGCGGCATGTGCGACGCCGGGCGCATCCGGCACCACCTCAAGCACAATCTCTGGCGCCCGGAATCGACCGTTCTGTTCGTCGGCTATCAGGCGGAGGGGACGCTTGGCCGGAAGCTGCTCGAGGGCACGGAGAGCGTGACGATCTTCGGGGAGAAGATCGCCTGCCGCGCCGAGATCGGCCAGCTGCCCGGCATCAGCGGCCACGCCGACCGGAGCGGTCTGCTGCGCTGGATGCGCGGCTTTGAGACCCGGCCGGCGCAGGTGTTCGTCAACCACGGCGAGGACGCCGTGACCGACGCCTTTGCCAAAGCGCTTCAGGATGAGCTGGGTCTGAACGCCTACGCGCCGTACAGCGGCTGCGTTTTCGATATGCTCACCGGCGAGATCACCCGCGCCGAACCCATCCCCGTCGTGCGCGTATCCGTCCCCGACGGCGGCGCCGGGCAGAAGCCGCGCGACGAGCGCGCCGAACAGGCGCTGGCCGCCGCACAGACCGCGGCGCAGGAGCTCGGACGCTTTGCCGCCGGTCTTCGCGGCCGCTCCAACCGCGAGCTTCAGGCGCTGGCGGAGGATATCCGCGCGCTGCTGGCGCGATACCGCTGAATTGTTTCCTATTGTTCATAATTTGTTCATCCTTCCCATGGAAGGAAATGATATTCTTTCAATGTTATGCAAAATGATCAAAAGCTGCAAATGCGCCACGAGCTGAAATACCCGCTCGGGCGCGGGGAATACGCGGCGCTTCGCCGGCGCTGCTCGCTCGTGATGGAGCGCGACCGCCATGCGGACGCCGACGGAGGCTACCGCATCGAAAGCCTGTATTTCGACGATCTGGACGATTCCGCACTGCTGGCGAACTACGAGGGTCTTTCCTTCCGCGAAAAATTCCGCATCCGCCGCTACAACGGCGACAATGCCACGCTGCATCTGGAAAAAAAGATCAAGCACGGCGGGCTGGGCACAAAGCTCTCCGCCCCCATAACGGCGGCGGAGCTGGACGCGCTGCGCCACGGCGGGACCGGGTGGATGATGAAGCGGGACGACGCGCTTTTGCGGGAGCTGTACGTCCGCATGAAAACGGAAGGGCTCCGCCCGAAAACGCTGGTCTGCTACCGGCGGGAGCCGTTTGTGTACGGGCCGGGCAACGTCCGCGTGACCTTTGACTACGATATCCGCAGCGGCGTGTGCTCCACGGAGCTGCTGGACGGGGCCGTGCTGGTTCCGGCCAATCCGGGACTCGTGCTGATGGAGGTCAAGTGGGACGGCTATCTTCCCGACGTCATCCGGGATATCCTTCAGGAGGGCTCGCTGCGCGTGAGCGCCTTCTCCAAATACGCCTCGTGCCGCCAGTACGACATATAATCAAATGCGATCAAACAATAAGGGAGACAGACCATGAGCTTTCGAGACATCTTCAAATCCAGCTTTCTGGAGAACGTGCCGGACATTTCCGTGCCGGATATCCTTCTGGCCATGCTTTTCGCCTGCGTACTGGGCGGCTTCATTTTCTTCATTTATAAAAAGACCTTCCAGGGCGTGATGTACTCCTCCGGCTTCGGCATCACGCTGGTCGGCCTGACCATGGTGACGACGCTGGTGATCCTCGCCGTCACGTCCAACGTCGTTCTCTCGCTGGGCATGGTCGGCGCGCTGTCCATCGTCCGCTTCCGCGCCGCGATCAAGGAGCCGTTTGAGATCGTGTTCCTGTTCTGGTCGCTGGCCTGCGGTATCGTGATCGGCGCGGGCATGTTCCTGCTGGCCGTCATCGGCAGCCTTGCCATCGGCCTTATCCTGGTCGTTTTCGCCCGCCGGAAGATCGGCGAGCATCCGTACATCCTCGTTCTCAGTCTGGCCGACGCGACCGCCGAGGCGGAGGCCTCCGCCCTTGTCGGCCATGCAGTCGGAAAATACACCGTCAAGGCCAAGACCGTCACGGCCGACGGCATCGAGCTCACCTGCGAGGTACGGCTCAAGGGCGGCGACAGCGGCTTCGTTTCCGCGCTCAGCGGCGTGGAGGGCGTCCGCTCCGCCTCACTCGTCAGCTACAACGGTCAATTCGCCGATTGACATCGGCTCCACCGGCTTTATAATAAGGGGGAAGCAATTTGCTTCCCCCTTCCTTTTTCTCCTTTTATCCTGTTATTGAAAATCCATCCGGCACAGGAATTTTTCCTCGCCCCGGCACAGAAGCGTACCGCCGTCCAGCGTCCACGACAGCGCCACATCCTCTCCCGGCCGCGCCTCCGCGCGGTAGTCGATCGTGAGGCTCTGGAGCGTGTGGCCGCGGTGGAACGCCATGTCCGGCAGATCGCACATCCAGTCCAGATAGCAGGCGTTGTTCGCATGGCCGTTGAGATCGCAGTCGCGGTAGCTGACGCGGTGCAGCGTCCGGTTTTCAAGCTCCTTCGGGAGCCGGAGCGCCTTCGGCCACGGATACGGCTCGTCCGGCGGCTCCTTTTCCACAAGATTGAGCCGGGGTATTTTGGGCGAAAGCATGCTTCGGGTCTCGGAATCGAACAGGACCCAGAGCGCGCACCCGTGCACAAATGCATGGCCGCCGGCGTCGCGTATCTGATACTGCCATGGATAGATGCCCATGCGCGGCTCACCGGCCCACACGATCATCTCCACCGTCTCCTCGCAGACGGGCAGACGCTCGCAGGTGCAGCCGAGGCGGGCGACGATCCAGTTGAGTCCCTGCTGCTCCATCGTGCGCGGGCCGACGCCGCGGCTTTCCGTCAGGATCTCGCTGGCGTCCTGAAACATCCACAGAAGGCCCGACGGACGCAGCCGCCCGCTTATGTCGCAGACGCGGACATTCATATTGATCTTTTCTCTGTGCGTCATATTCATGATCCGATTATAGCACACTTCAAAACGCAAAGGAAGCAGAAAACATGGATTCGATTCTTTCTGTCATTTTTCAAAACGCGGCCGAGCGCCCCGGGGCGCTCTGTCTGGCCGACCGGCGCGGGACGCTGTGCTTCGGCGACTACCGTGCGCGCATCTGCGGCGCGGCGGCGGAGCTGAAGCGGCGGGGCATGCCGAAGGGGGCGCGCGTGCTCGTGCGCTGCACGCAGGACGCGGACTTTCTTGTCCTGCTGCACGGCATCCAGCTTGCCGGCGGCGCCGCCGTCCCGATGGAAAAGGGCTGCGCCGAGGCACGCATGGAGCAGACCGCCGCGCAGACGGAGGCCTGGGCCGTGCTCGACCCGGCGGAATTTGCCGGTCTGACGGCCGGGAGCGAGGGCTTTTCTCTTCCGGCGGCCGACGCGCTTTCGCTCATCCTGTTCACGACCGGCACCACCGGTGCGCCCAAGGGCATCACCCTCCGCCACCGCGCGGATGTGGCCGTGGCGGAAAACATCCTGCACGGCGTCGATATGCGCCCCGGCAACGTGGAGGTCTGCCCCATGCCGCTCAACCATTCCGCCGGACTGCGGCGCTATTTTTCCGACATGCTCGCCGGCGGCGCGTTCGTGATCCTCGACGGGCTTTTGGCCGTGCGGCGCTTTTTCGAGGCCATCGACGCCTATAAGGCCAACTCCTGCGCGCTCTCCCCCGCCGCGCTGCCGCTCCTGTTCCGGCTGACGGGCGAACGGCTGGCGGAGTACGACGGACGGCTCGATTTTCTCAGCTTCGGCAGCGCCGTCTTTGCCGAGGCCGACCGGGAAAAGCTTATCGCCATGATGCCCCGCACGCGCATTTACGATCTGTACGGCTCCACGGAGGCCGGCGTGAGCTGCGTGTCTCTGGTGTCGGGCCCGGACGCCGCGCCGCGCTGCATCGGCCGGCCGACCGTGAACGCGCGGCTGAAAATATTCGGGCCGGACGGCCGCGAAAGGGCCGCCGGGCCGGACGATCCCGGGCTGCTCGCCTGGGGCGGCGCCATGCTGGCCGACGGCTACTGGCGCGACGAGGCGCTGACGGAAAAGACCTTTGCCGGCGGCTATGTGCACACGAACGATCTCGGCTACACCGACGAAACCGGGCGCGTATTCCTGCTCGGCCGCGCGGATGACGTTGTGAACGTGGGCGGGCGCAAGATCGCCCCCGGCGAGGTCGAGGAGGAAGCAAAGCGCTGCCCCGGCGTGGCCGACTGCGCGTGTGTCGGCGTGCCGGACGCCCTGTCCGGCGAGGCTCTGGCGCTGTTTTACGAGGGCGGGCATCTGGAGGAAAAAACGCTGCGCGAGCATCTGCGCGCGGCGCTTGAACCGTATAAGCTTCCTTCGCGCATCGTCTGGATGGAAGCCCTCCCGCGCACCTACAACGGGAAGCTGGACCGAAAAAAGCTGCGGCAGTAAACGCCGAAAAAACCTCCGTATGATCTGGGATCATACGGAGGTTTTTCACTTCACGGCACGGCTTTGAAGCCGGGATTTGCCTGTGCGTTATTTTATAGCTCCTTCCGATAAAAGCGGTTCATGGCGCCAAATTGGAACGGATGATCTCCGCTATTCCGGCGTCGTCCGCCGCTTCTATCCTTCTATAGTTTAACATGGCCGTTATCTCCTCATATCCCGGTTTGCCATACGCCGCAGTATTTTATCGCCCGGCCGCCGCGTCCAGCGCCGCCGCCGCTTTGTCTCCGATCTTCTCGCGATAGATATCCACCGCCGCGTCCCAGTCCTCATAGCCCGGCACGCCGCGCCGGTTGTCCAGCGCGTAATGGTCCGCGAGATACGCCGCGAGCCAGCGCGTGAATTTGATCGAGCCATAGATATTCGTGTGCGTGTTGTCCATAAAGTCCGACAGCGTTAGTCCCACGTCGTCGTATACGGCCCGCTCGTTGAAATTGACGACGCCGAAGCCGCGCTCGCGCGCCATGTCCGCAAACCAGTTGAGCCGCTCCTTCTGATTGACGTGCGCCAGCAGCGGCGCGGCGACAAACAGAACCGTGATATCGTTTTCCTCGCAGTAATCCATCAGCTGCTCAAACGCCCGCACGGCGCGCTTCTGCGGCTCCGTGCGCACGTCGCTGACAGCGAAGTAATCCTGCTCGTCCTGGACGTTGTTGAGAAACGAGCTCGTGTAATAGCTGCATTTCGTCCCGTCGTCCTCCGCCGGGAGAAAGTCCTCCTTCTCCAGCTCGCTCCAGCGCGCGTGGAAGCGCAGCACCGGGAAATAATACTCCAGCGCCTCATACGGCCAATACCGCTGGTAAGCGCACAGGCGTGTCACCAGACGCAGGCGCGTAAGATCAAGCGGCATATAGTCGATGATGTTGTGCAGATTCGCCTCGTTCAGCTCGGAGTCCGTGTAAGCGCGCAGATCGACCACGAACATATCCACATCCTGCGTTTTCAGCGTTTCCTCCATCAGATACTGCGTGGCCGCTCCCGGCATGGACGCCGTCGCCAGATTCATGACCGCGATGCCCTCGCAGTCCCAGGCCGCCGCCGGCTGCCAGAAGCGATAAACGCCGGAATTGCCGATGTATACGGCCTGCAGCGTATCCTCCGGCTGGCTCAGTACGCCCTGCACGATGCGCTTGGACATGGACGTATCCACGCCGAAGGGAATACACAGAAGCCACAGCGCCGCCGTCAGAGCCAGCACGAAGGCCGCGGTCCGTATGATGTTTTTCCGCCTTTGTCCCTTCATATCAGAACACCATATAAATAAAGTCCGCCGGATCGTATTCCGCACCGTACTCGCCCAGCACGATCAGAATCAGCGCAAATACGAACTCTCCGGCGAGCTGAAGCCACACCGGCCGCGCTTCGATCCAGGCGCGGATATCCTTTCCCCGCTCGCGCAGTATGCCGACCAGCAGCATCACGCCCACGCCGCAGGCGGCGACGAGAAGGTTTTTCCCATCCACGCCGAGCTCGAGCAGATCCGCAGCAAAGGCCGGCCCGTCGTTCCAGGCGGAAAAGACCCGCCCCAGCATGAAAAAGGCCGTTTTCAGATCGGCGGCCCGCACAAGGAAGCGGCCGACCGTGACCAGGAGAAAGGTGCGCAGAATGCGCAGAAGATGCAGAAGCCACCCATCGGAGTTTATGCCGCGCTTTTCGTAAAAGCGCTCCAGCACCGGCTCCGTCAGCGTCCCGATGGATATGAGCACGCCGTTCCACAGACCGTAGGCTATGTATTTCCAGCCTGCGCCGTGCCATATGCCGACGAGCAGAAACGTCACGAGCGAGGCGAGGCACAGCGGGATCGCCTTGCCGGCATAGGCACCGATCCGATCGGACAGGCGTCGGCCCAGCCGCGTCATGCGTTTGGACAGAGCCAGCGGATAGAATATATAGCTGCGCATCCAGTTGCCGAGCGTGATGTGCCAGCGCCGCCAGAAGTCCGCGATGCTCACGGCAAAATAGGGCTGGTTGAAATTCCGCTCCATGTCCACGCCCAGAAACTGTCCCACGCCGCGCACCACGTCGATCCCGCCGGAAAAATCGGCGTAGATCTGCACGCCGTAGCACAGCGCCGCAAACGCCGCCATGCAGCCGGAATGCTCCGCCGGCGCGTCGAACAGCGCCGCGACGGCCACGGCCAGCTTGTCCGCCACGAGGCATTTCTTAAAATACCCCCACGCCATCAGGCGCAGCGCCGAGCGCGCGCGGACAAAATCGAAGTCATGCCCCTCATAGAGCTGTCCGGCAAGCGAATCGTGACGCGAGATCGGCCCCTGCACGAGCTGCGGGAAAAAGCTTACGAACAGCGCGTACTTCGCCAGATTCGGCTCCGGCTTTTCCCGCGAGCGGTACACGTCGATCACATAGCCCGCCGCCTGGAAGGTATAAAAAGACAGGCCGAGCGGCATGAGCAGTTCCAGCGGCTCGCCGCCCAGCAGCCCGACAAAGAAGTTCAGATATTTCAGCGTCGCCAGTATGCCGAAATCCACCGCGAGGCACACCGCGATGACACGGCGCTTTTTCTTCTGCGCCGCCGCCTTGACCGCGCGCTTTTTCTCCCGCTCCGTCAGCGCCGCCATCTGCGCCGCCGCCTTTTCCGCGATGCGGCCCATGGCGCGCGCGGCGAGCCAGGTCGACAGCGTCACGGCCGCCAGAAACGGCAGATACGTCAGGCCGCACACGGCGTAAAACACCCAGCTCGCCGCCAGCAGAACGCACCAGCGGTGCCTTTTCGGACAGAGGAAATACGCCAGAAAGACCAGCGTCAGAAAAAACAGGTATTGCAGCGATACGATGCCCAATTCCGTCCGTCTCCTTTATTCAGATGCGGTCCTGCATATCCCCCACCAGCGCAAGGATCGCTTCGGCGGAATTGAAGTTTTCCGGCAGAATGTCGTCGGCGGAAATGTCGATGTCGTAATGCTCGTTGAGCTCGCCGATGATCATAACGACGTCGAATGAATTGAGCACCGCGCCGTCCACCAGATATTTTTCGTTTTCAAAGTCCACGCCGGGGCGCACCCGCTCCAGCAGCTCCAGAAGTTCTTCCATGTCTCTCTCCTCGCATAAGCAGCGGAGGGCGCTGCCCTCCGCAGAATTGATAAGCGCCCGGTGCTTTATGGATACGTATGATAAAAGCCGTAAAAGGCCGGCGGCTCGTCGCTCGCAGCGGGAACGCCGTGAACGAAACGCTCATACGGCGCCGTTCCGCTCAGCAGCACGGCAAACAGCCGCAGCAGCAAAATCGCCATCATGACGGCCATCGCCACCCGAAACGGCGACGTGCGCCGATGATAGTGATACTGCGCGGAATAGTCGTCCGCCGCGCTGCGGCGGTAGCTCTGATAATATGCCGTGAACGGATCGGCCGCGCCGTAGGCCGCGCCCGGACTCGGCCGGCTGTTCTGTCGGTTGCCGGACTGACGCAGGCGCTTGATCTCGTCGTAGGCCTGATTGATCCGCCCCATCCGCTCCGCCGCGGCCGCGTTGTTCGGATTCAGATCGGGATGATAGCGCTTGGCCAGATGCTTATACGCCTTGGCTATCTCCTCGTCCGTAGCGTCCGGACGGACGCCGAGTGTCCCATAGGGGTCGCCCATGGTCAGCTTTTCCTTTCAAACCGGTTGCCGCACTTGCGGCAGATGAGCTGAATGCGTCCCTTCCCCTTCGGCACGCGCAGCAGCGCATGGCAGGACGGGCAGCGGAAAAAGCGGTATTCCTTCCGCTGGCTCCACCGGGTCTTGACCGAGGAGAACCACCGCAGGACCGCCCCCTTGGCCGCGAGGTATTTCCCGTTTTCCGCGCGGCGCTTATCAAAGCGCCGGGACAGCACGCGCGCATAGCACCACACAAGCGCCGCCAGCGCGAGCGCCCAGAGTATCGTATGCACAACGCGGCCGAAGAACATCGACAGCACCAGCAGCGCCATCGCCGCGATCGTCAGAAAACGTCCCAGCGGGTCCATGCCGTAACGCCCATACATAAAGCGGGCCAGCTTTTCGCGCAGTTTCATGAAGTCTCCTTTAATTTAATATGGTATATTCAGAGTGTAGCGCATCTGCGCCCCATTAGCTTGAACATTCTGTGAATTCATACCCTCCGTGACTATACAATATATTATAACGCTTGTCAAAGCCTTTGAGCCGTCTCTCCTGCGCCGCATTCGTCCGCGCGGGAATATATTCACGCAATAAAATGGTAACAATCGTGACAAAAGCGGTTTCCATAACCATATTACAGGTCGTAATATGAACTTTTTTGACGAAATATTCAAAATTTATGGATTAATTTTGTAATTTTTACATTTGAATAAGGTTGATTTTGTAACCTTCTTAGTTTAATATATATCTATCCAAAAATTTTTCAGCAAAAGGAGAAAAAGTATGAAGCACCTGACCAAGATCCTGGCACTTGCAATCGTCTTCTGCATGCTGCTCAGCGTCGGTGTGGTTTCCTTCGCCGCTTCCGGCGAGCCCTCCGGAGAACCCTCCGGCGAGCCTTCCGGCGAAGCCGCCACTGGCGCCGAAAGCATCTCGACGATGCACGCGGCCGAATACTCGAGCAACAACAGCTTCAACCGCGACGATACCGGCTACATCTATATCGGCTATGATATCGTCAACGGAGCTCTGACCGCCAACTCCAACTGGAGCGGCGCCAGCGCCACGGACATCGTTCTTGACAACGAGGTTGAGGGCGCGGGCTTCACGGCCGTTCGCGCCGCGGGCACGGGCAGCGTTGTGAACGTGACGGGCAAGCTTACCCTCGTGGACAGCACGCAGGGCGAGCACGCGTCCGACTTCTCCGGCACCGGCGCGGCCTTCAACGTCTACAACGGCGCCGTGATGAACATCACCGACGCTCAGGTTGTGACCGACGGCTTCGTTCGCGCGGGTCTCGTGCTTGACCATAAGGGCATCGTGACGATCAAGGACAGTTCCTTCGTCACCTTCGGCGCCAACCCCCTGACGGAAGCCTGGGAGGGCTACTACAACAGCGCCAACACCGGCATGATGCTCTCTCCTCCCTGGGTCCTCGGCATTCAGGGCGGCATCCGCACCATCAACGTTCTCAACATCAACGCCACGCTGGTCGTTGAAAACAGCTATCTTGCCTCCGGCGGCTGGGGCGTCATCTCCACCGACGGCTGCACGCAGCCTTACATTTATGTCATCGACTCCGATCTGGAGATCCTCTCCGAGAACGAGGGCGGCATGAACAGCGGCTGGAAGGTCTTCGGCTATGACGAAGACAAGTACGGCTCCGGCTACGGCGCTTACGTCATCGGCAAGGTCACCGAGAGGAACTACGGCGTCCATGTCGACGGCGCCACCTTCGCCGCCATCTGCCGCGAAGGCTCCATCTCCTATGAGTCCTCCAGCGGCGAGATTCCCATGACCGCCGCCACCGGCGAAGATCTCGGCAGCTACACCGGCTCCGGCCGCAACTCCGTGATCAACTGCGTCTTCGGCGTCATGACCCACTCCTCCGAGAACGTGTCCGTCAGCTTCCTGGACGGCACCGTGGTCAACACCGAGAAGGCCAGCATCCTCTACCGCACCTCCGGCCTTGCTGACTTCGTGGTCGACAACGCCACCCTCAACCCCGCCAACGGCATCATCCTTCAGATGATCGACGACGACGACACCACCGTCGGCGGCTTCAGCCCCTTCAACAGCTTCCTGTATGAGGAATCCGGTCTGCCCTCCGAAAACGGCGAGGCCACCGGCGAGTCCTCCAGCCAGGAAATGGCCGTCCTCACGCTGAAAAACGGCAAATATGAGGGCAACATCTACAACGGCACCGGCTACTATGGCCAGGGCAACGACGTTCTCAACGTCAACATCGGCTGCGGCGCCACCCTCACCGGCGACATCGCGCTGACCGAGACCATCCACGGCCTGCCCTACACCGCCGAGGCCGCCGCGGCTCTCGACGAGCTTGAAAACGTCGAGTACGAGCTGATGGACGCCGACTTCAACATCATCGAGACCGCCGCTTCCGGCGAGCCCGATGCGGAGCCTGCCTACATCCACATCACGCAGTTCTCCATCGATGAGTACTACCTGCTCTGCAACCTCATTGACCACATCTACTACAACGGCTACTCCCTCGCGCAGGTCACCGTCAGCGGCGGTGTCTGGAACGTGACGGAGGAATCCCTTGTCACTTACCTGAAGATCGACGGCGGCTGCGTCTACGGCGAAGTCACCGAGAACGCCGACGGCACCTTCACCATCACTCCGTCCGACCGTGGTCTGACCGAGGGTGAGTGGGGCGAATTCGTCGAAGTCGAGATCAAAGAGGCCGCCGGCATGGGCAACGCCTCCAACATCGACGCTTCCGGCGAGCCCTCCGGCGAAGCTTCCTCCGAGCCCGAGGCCTCTTCTGAGCCCGCCTCCTCCGAGCCGGCCGCCTCGGCCGAGCCCGCTGCCGCCGAGGGCGGCGTGACCTGGGCTGACTATCAGCAGTACCTCATCGACGCGGCCGGCGGCAACGCCCCCAACCTCGACGAGTTCAAGGGTCAGGTCTATTCCTTCAACGATTGGGATTCCATCCCCCAGAACGAATCCCCCTGGGATCAGCTCTTCACCACCGTGGGCGTCTCCACCTGGGAAGAGTTCCAGCAGGGCAACCTGAAGTCCTCCCTCGTGCAGGGCGCCATGGGCTGATCGGCTTCATACTTATTTAATTAACACCGCACCGCGCGCATACGGGGCCTTCCCGTATGCGCTGTGCGGCCCCTTTGCCCCTCCGTGCGGCGCACGGAACCAAATTTTCTTTGTGAGCGAAAACATTAAAATAGAACCAAAGGAGCGAACAACATGAAGAAACTCAGTCGCATCTTGTCCATTGCGATCGCCCTGTGCATGGTCCTTTCTCTGGGCTGTGTCTCCTTCGCAGCGGACGACACGAGCGCCTATCATGAATATCTGCATGAGTGGCTGCTCGCTGAGCTTGAGGTCAATTCTTCCATGACCCTCGAGCAGGTTGAAGATGAGTTCATGCCTCTCATCAACGCGGACGACTATGTCTCCTTCCCCGCGGAGATGCTGTTCAACGGCATGCTCAACAACGGCTGCCCCATGACCTATGAGGAATGGTCGGCTGCCAACGGCGGCGCCGCCGCTGCCCCCGCTGCTTCCGGCGAAGCCTCCGCTGAGCCCGCGGCCGAAGGCGGCTATCCCGAGACCGCCAATCATGCCGACGTGGCCGACATGGAGCCCGCCGAGTATGCTTATCTGACCAACTACACCAACCGCGACGATTCCGGCCATGTCTTCATCGGCTATGACGTCATCGGCACCAACGCCAACATCGAGCTGGACGACACCGTCACCGGCGAGGGCTACACCTCCGTCTACGCGCATGACGGCGCTTCCGCCGAGGTCACCGGCACCCTCGTCGCCACCGACGAAGGCTCCGGCGAGTTCGCCTCTGACTTCTCCGGCCAGGGTGCTCTGTTCGTCGCCATGAACGAGTCCACCATCGACATCCATGACGCCGAGATTTACACCGACGGCTTTGAGCGTTCCGCCGGCATCGTGGCCACCAAGTCCACGATCAACTTCCGCGATTCCTATGTCGAGTCCCTCGGCGCCGATCCTCTGACCGAGGCCTATGACAGCTACGTCAACTCCGCCAACCAGAACATCATGCTCTCTCCCCCCTGGGTCCTGGGCATTCAGGGCGGTTCCCGCGTCGTCAACATGATCGGCGAGGTCCCCACCCTCAACATCCTCAACACCACCTTCGTGTCCGGCGGCTGGGCTCTGATCTCCACCGACGCCGGCTCGAACATGGTCATCAACGTCGTTGATTCCGAGCTGGATATGCTGCCCGAGAGCGAAGGCGGCATGGACAGCGGCTGGCGTATCTTCGGCTATGACGAAGACGCTTACGGCTCCGGCTACGGTTCCTACTACATCGGCAACCCCAGCCAGTACTACTACGGCGCGACCTTCAACGGCGTGACCTATGCCGCCATCATCACCGGCGCCACCGTCGGCCACTATGCTTCCTCCAACGGCGACATCGACATCTACGATGCGCAGGGCAACCTGCTTGAGACCGTCGAGGGCAAGGGCCAGCCCACCGTTATCAACGGTGTGTTCGGCTTCATGCAGCACAACAACCTGACGGACGGCATCTATGTTGAGGACGGCACCATCGTCAACACGGCGGACGCCATCGTCATCTACAAGGCCGCCAACGGCGACTACTACTTCGACAACGCGGAGCTCAACTCCGAAAACGGCGTTCTGTTCCAGATGATCGACAACGACGACGACTCCCGCGTCGGCATGATCTCCATGGCCGAGGGCTTCTCCACCGAGTACGACGAGGAGAAGGTCTCCGGCGAGATCGGCTTCCCCGGCATCACCTATGACTACGAGTCCAAGGCCGGCGGCAACACCGTCAGCGCCACCTACACCAACGGCGACTACGAAGGCAACATCTACAACGGCACCGGCTACTATGGCCAGGCTGGCGACGACCTGTTCGTCACGGTCGGCGAGGGCGCGACCCTGACCGGCGACATCGCGCTCACCTCCACCATCAAGGGCGTTCCCTACAGCCCCGAGGCGGTTGAAGGCATCGCTTACTACGGCGACGACATCGGCTACGTCTTCCTCGACGCCGAAGGCAACGAGTGCGACGAAGCGGACGCTGCTTTCATCCAGATCCGCAGCTACACCATAAACGAGTACTTCCTGCAGGGCCATGTCCAGAACCTGCCCTACTACAACGGCACCTCCACCCTTGACGTGACCGTCAAGGCCGGCGCCGAGTGGAAGGTCACCGGCACTTCCCTGATCACCAGCCTGACCGTCGAGGACGGCGCGAAGGTTTACGGCGAGCTCGTGAAGAACGCGGACGGCTCCCTGACTCTCACCGCTTCCGATGAGACGCTGGCGGCCGGCACCTACGGCACCATCGAAGCGATCGGCGGCGGCCAGAACGTCGGCGGCGGCGTCACCGACGACGGCACTCTCGACGTCGAGGCGGCTGCGGGCGCCATCGCAGTCGGCGGCAGCACCGCTGCTTCCGGCGAGCCCTCCGGCGAAGCTTCCGCTGAGCCCGCTTCCGAGGCTGTCACGGCCGACATTGCGGACATGGAGCCCTCCGAGTATGAGTATCTGACCAACTATGCCAACCGCAAGACCCCCGGCATGATCTATGTCGGCAATGACGAGACCGGCACGGCCGATATCGCCCTGAACGACACCGTCACCGGCGAAGGCTACACCGCCGTCTATGCCCACGGCGAGGACGCCGACGTGACCGTTTCCGGCACGCTGACCATCCTTGACGAGAGCGAAGGCGAGAACACCTCCGACTTCTCCGGCCAGGGCTCCGCGACCGTCGCTTATGACGACGCCAACCTGACCCTGAAGGATCTGACCTACTACTCCACCGGCTTCGAGCGCGGCGTTGCGGTCGTGTCCGAGAACTCCCTCGTGACCATCGAGGATTCCGACATCACCGTGATGGGCAACGATCCTCTGACCAACGCCTGGGAAGGCTATCACTCCAGCGCGGATCAGAACTACATGATCTCTCCCCCCTGGCCTCTCGGCATCACGGGCGGCGGCCGTATCCTCAACATGATCGGCACCACCCCCAAGCTCACCATCCTCAACTCCACGCTGGTCGGCGGCCAGACCTGGGGCCTGCTTTCCACGGACTCCGGCTTCAACATGACCATCAACGTCGTTGACTCCAAGCTGACCACCCTGCCCGAGAGCGAGGGCGGCTCCGACTCCGGCTGGCGCATCTTCGGCTATGACGAAGACGCTTACGGTTCCTCCTACGGTTCCTACTACATCGGCAACCCCAGCCAGTACTACTACGGCACGACCTTCAACGGCGTGACCTATGCCGCCATCATCACCGGTGCGGAGAAGGGCGTCTACGCTTCCTCCAACGGCACCATTGATATGGTCGATGCTTCCGGCGAGCCCATGGGCTCCGTCGAGGGCAAGGGCCAGCCCACCGTTATCAACGGCGTGTTCGGCTTCATGCAGCACAACAGCATCAGCGACGGCATCTATGTCATCGACGGCACCGTCGTCAATTCGGCCGACGCCATCGTCATCTACAAGGCTGCCAACGGCAACTACGTCTTTGACGAGGCGGAGCTCAACTCCGGCAACGGCGTTCTGTTCCAGATGATCGACAACGACGACGACTCCCGCATCGGCGGCATGCCCATGTCCGTTGACCCCGGCTTCGACGAAGTTTACTCCGACACCAAGATCGCTTCCTACGGCGAAGGCTTCCCCGGCGTTAACTACGACGCGGCCACCAAGTCCGGCGGCAACACCGTCACCATTTCCTACGCCAACGGCGAGTACAACGGCAACATCTACAACGGCACCGGCTACTATGGCCAGTCCGGCGACAACCTGGTCGTCACTCTCGGCGAGAACGCCGTCCTGAACGGCGACGTCGCTCTGACCTCCACCATCAAGGGCGTTCCCTACAGCCCCGAGGCCATCGAGGGCATCGAGTACTACGGCGACGACATCAAGTACATCCTGCTTGACGCGGAAGGCAATGTCACGACCGACGAGTCCAAGGCTGCCTTCATCCAGATCACCGAGTACACCATCCGCCAGTACTTCCTGCAGGGCCATGTCGAAAACCTCATCCACTTCAACAGCGTTTCCACCGCTGAGGTCGTTGTTGAGGACGGCGCGGTCTGGAACGTGGCCGGCGAGTCCCTGATTACCAGCCTGACCATCGAGGACGGCGCGGTCGTGAAGGGCACCCTGGTCGAGAACGCGGACGGCTCCCTCACCCTGACGGCCGGCGATGACGTCATCGCGGCCGGCACCTACGGCGGCAACGTCGAAGCGATCGGCGGCGGCATCAACGTCGGCGGCGGCGTCGACGCCAACGGCGAGCTGAACGTCGGCGCGGCTGCGGCTGCCATTGCCGATCCCGCCGCTTCCGGCGAGCCCTCCGGCGAAGCTTCCGCTGAGCCCGCTGAGGAGACCGTCACCATCGGCGAGTACACCTTCACCGTCTACACCTTCGATGGCGTGCAGTACGTCAGGCTGGCCGATCTGGCCGAGGTCCTTGACACCGCCGAGGAAGAACCCGCCGCTTCCGGCGAGCCCTCCGGTGAGCCCTCTGCTGAGCCTGCTGCCCAGGGCGGCGACACCAGCGAGGAAGCCTACAAGGAATACCTGAAGTCCTATGTGGCCGCCTGCCCTGCCGTCTCCGACGAGCAGTACGAGGAATTCGCGGCTGCGATCGACGCCGGCGCGTATGACTCCTTCCCCGTCGATATGTGCTTCACCGACACCTACTGGGGCTATATGGCCGCCACCTATGACGAGTTCGTGGCTGCCGGCGGCAACGTGGCTCTGCCCGCGTTCGACGCTGGTCTGACGGCGGACGCGACTGTGTGACGTAACGCCACAGGTCATTGATCGACCACACAAAAGCATCCCCCTCTCCCGCAAGGGTGAGGGGGATGTTTCTGTTCGCCCCACTCCAGCGGCCCGAAAACAGGCCGCAGAAGCCGATCAAAAAACTTTTGAAAAAGAGAATTTTCCTGTTGACAAACCCGCGTGGATTTAGTATAATTCAATTCGCTTGACTTGGCGGCGTAGCTCAGTTGGCTAGAGCACGCGGTTCATACCCGCGGTGTCACCGGTTCAAATCCAGTCGCCGCTACCAAAAACCTCTTTTGTCCGAAAAGACAAAAGAGGTTTTTCTTTTCCCCGCGATGCGCACCGATTTCAGGATGGGCACGCATGGGACGCCCCAGCTGATAGGTCCGCTTCCGCCGCAAGCAGCGCTCCGTCCCGCCATCCGGCCGTCACATCAAGATCAAAACGCAGGAGCACCGGCACAGTCTGCATCCACGGCATAACAGCGCCTGCCGCTTTCCCGCTTACGATTTTCCCCTTCGCCAATGGAGCGCAGTCAGTAAGGCCATGACCACCTGCTGAACGGCGGCCTGCACAAGCCCGATAAGAGAGCATCGGACATCAGCGCCTTGAGACATCTGAAACCGTTTGCCGCCCGCAGCCCCATCGGTCTTTTGCTGGGGCCCGTTTTTTTATTGAAAAAAGATCGGAGTTCCAATGGAACTCCGATCTTTTTTGGTGACCCGTACGGGACTCGAACCCATGTTACCGCCGTGAAAGGGCGGTGTCTTAACCACTTGACCAACGGGCCGGAAATGGTGGAGACTGCGCGACTCGAACGCGCGACCTCATGCGTGTGAAGCATGCGCTCTAACCTGCTGAGCTAAGCCTCCATATTAGCTGCGAGGGCCTTTCGCAAGGCTCTCGCAGTTGCTGTATGGTCCGAGTGACTGGACTTGAACCAGCGGCCTCCTGAACCCCATTCAGGCGCGATACCAAACTTCGCCACACCCG
>CAKTQV010000001.1 GCA_934597255.1 uncultured Oscillospiraceae bacterium | reverse complement strand
CCGAAAAGCACGATCTTACATTCATACTGCCCGCCGATCTCCATAAAGTAAAAGCCCGGATACTTGTCCTCAGGAAAATCCGAGCGATCGAAGCAATAATCTATCGTCCCGGTCTTCATGTTCCTCAGCGTAACATAGCGGTCCATCATCGCCTGCTCCGTTGATATCAGCTTATGCATTTTCTGTCCCTCCGCTGCCCCGCTCCTGTTTTGAAAGCACGCCCCGGCAGGCCTTGTGCAGCTGCCGGGGCGCTTGTTTTTCCCGCGCGGGGCGGTTTTTTTACTGTCCGAGCTCGCCGGAGGCGGCCAGCGGCCGCACGATGATCTCGCCCTCGTAAACGCCCGGCTCCGCCGCCGTTTCCACGCCGTTCACCGTCAGCACGCCGTGAAGCTCGGAGCGGGAGTCGATGGTCAGCGAGGTCAGCCGGCTCTCTCCCGTGACGGTCCAGACCGCGCCGTTGACCAGCGTGAGCATGGTTCCCTGATCGTCGCCGTAGGGCGTGTAGTGCACGCCGTCTTCGTCCACGCGAAGCGCATGGACAAAGGCGTCCAGCGGGGCCTCCGCGCCGAAGGTGTTCGAGGCCAGACCCACGGTGTAGTCCTCGGCATAGCCCCTGGCCAGCCATTTTCCCGTCCATTCGGCGCAGGTGCCGGATACGATGCGGCCGGTCAGCTCAGCACTGTCCAGCGTGATGTTCATCACGCGCTCGTAGTCCTCGTCCAGAATGTCTCCCTCGGCGCTCATATCCACCAGATACAGGCTCGTCCCGGCAGCGTTGGAGCCGGCGGGCGTTTCCGGCGTGGACGTATCGTTGTTCAGAACGCTGTGCACCAGCACGCCGCTGTAGCTCTCCAGCGTCACGCCGTCCAGCACGATCTGGGCGTTCGTGCTGCGGATAAGGATATCCGCGCCCTCGGTGTACTCGATGTATTTCTGAATGTTCGGGCTGAGTTCCCGGCCGTACCAGCTCGCGTTGAGCGAGTATTCCGTGTTCTCGTCGGAATACAGCGCGCGGTCGGTGATGATGCTGGAATCCTTGGCAAACAGAACGCCCTGCGGCTCCACGGCGGCAAAGCCCGCCGCGTGAATGAGCACGCCCCAGCGTCCGCCGGCCACGGCGCTCCCGCCAAGCTGCTCATAGCGCTCGGTCTCCTCCTCGTCGGCGAAGGCATAGGGCGCAAGGCTTCCGTCCTTTCCCACGCGGTAGCCGGTGCCGCCCTCCGCGCCCTCGTCGCCGTCAAACAGATTGATCTCGCCGGCGCCGGCGATGATGGCGCCGATCTCCGCGCCCTCCAGCACGGAGCCATAGAAATAATCGCGGCAGTTTCCGTCGGCATAGGTGCCGTAGCCGCCGAGCAGAGCCGCGGCGTAGGTGTTCACGCCGATCAGATCGACGCCCTCGCCCGACGCGCTGTCCGTGGACAGACTGGCCCAGCCGTCCGTCACCACGGCGCTGTCGTAGTAATAGGTGACGCTCTCCCCGGCGGACAGGCTCGTCCGGTCCGCGCCCGTGACCAGCAGCGGGTCGTTCGGCAGATTTTCGCTGGCGTCCCGGCTCGCGGGCACATAGCCGCGCGTCGTGAACAGGCAGTCCTTCACCACGAGCGTGGAGCCGACGCCGGACGAGCCGTTGTTGGCGATGGCAAGGCCCTCCAGCCCCTCGGAGTGGATATACGCATTGTGCACCAGCAGCGCCGCGCCGCCGGAAACAGACACCTGCGTCGGGCCGCGGTTCACACGCTCGTCCTCCGTCCCTCCGCCCTCAATGGAAACATTGAAGCCGCCGCGGTGCGCGTCCAGAAGCTCGCTGAGAAGCCGCTGTCCCGGCGCGGTCACGCCCGAAAGCGTGCCGGTATCGCGGTCAAGCTGGCCTATCCAGCCGTAATCCAGCTCGTAGCCCTCGCAGTTGGGGTTGAGACCCTCGTTCGAATACAGCGCGGAAAAATCCGGCAGCGGGTAATAGCACTCCTCTCCGCCGAGCACCGCCGTGAAGCCGCTTTCCAGCGGGTCGATGTGGACGGAATTCGTGACCGTCAGAAACGACTGGCTCGCGGAGCCGGCCACGAAGCGGATGGCCGATACGTCCTTCGCGTCGACGCCGAGCTCGCCTTCCAGCGTATAGCCGCCGTCCTCGCTTACGCTCATGCTCCCGCCGGAGATCGCGACGGCCGGCGCGGACGGCATACCGCCGGACGCCCCGCCTTCGCCGCTTGCGGCAAGACCCGCGCAGCCGAGCAGCAGGCACAGCGCCGTGAACAGGGACAATGTTTTGGTCAATTTCATGGGCATGGCTCCTTTCTTAACGGAGGATCTTCTCCTCGATGTCGTTTAAGGCCGTTTCGGCCTCCTTCAGATGATAGCACTGAAACAGCGGCCACACATGGTTCATGCCGCTGCCGGTGTACAGCGTGTAGTCGTGCCCCGCCGCGTCCAGCCTGTCCGCGAAGCGCACGATGTCCGGGTACAGAAGCTCGCGCGTGCCGGCGTAAAGCTCGATGCGCCCGACGGCGGAAAAATCGCCGTAAAGGGGGCTGATGAGCGGGTCGTGCACGTCCCGCTCCCCCGCCCAGCAGCTTCCGGCATAGCGCAGCGCCCCGCGGTCAAGCTTGGGGTCCTTGTCGGCATAGGCGTCCATATCGTCGTTGTCCATGCTCAGATCGAGCCACGGCGAGATCAGAACGAGCTGCTCCGGCCCCTTCAGGCCCTCCGCCGCCAGCTTTTCCGCCAGCGCCAGCGCCATCCCGCCGCCCGCGGAATCGCCCATGAACACAAGCTTCGCGCTTCCCAGCGGCTCGATCTGCCCGCGGTAAAACGCGTCCAGCGCGGCATAGGCGTCGTCCGCCGTGTTGTCCGGCAGCCGCGGATACAGCGGCACAATGACCTGCGCGCCGGTATCGCACGCGAGCCGGTCGGCAAACAGCCAGTGCGCCTGGCTCGGCCGGTCGATGAAGCTGCCGCCGTGGAAATACACGATGACCAGCTCCGTCCCGCCGCCGGCGCAGTACCAGTCCATCGTTCCGCTGTCCCAGGAGAAGCTCTCCTGCGACCACGACGCCTGTATGTCCTCCGGCAGATACAGCGGCCCGGCGCTGACGGCCGCCTTGCGCGCCATCCACAGCCGTCCGGCGTCCGGCTCCGCGTCGCGGCCGCCGGAGCGGATCTGCTGCTCGAACATCGTCGCCTCCAGACTGCGGCGGTAGATCAGGCGCGAGAGCGCAAAGGGCGCGGCCGCCACCAGAAGCGCCGCCGCCAGTATGATAACGACGATCCGTATCGTTTTTCTGTTCATGCCTGTCCTCTTTGTTTTTTCAGATAATATCCCGCGCGGCGCTGGCCCCGGTTCAGCGATACGGCCGGTACATCAGCTCCGGGTCCCGCTCGCGGTAGCCGTGCCACATCTCGCCGAGCGCATCGACCGGCAGGCCCTTGGCCGTCATGTCCTTCCAGCCTGCGTCGTACACCGCGCGCAGCAGCGGGACCATGGCCAGTCCCGTTTCCGTGAGGCGGTATTCCGTGCGCGGGGGCGTGTCCGGAACCGTGGTCCGGGTCAGCAGCCCGTCGGCCTCCATGGCCCGCAGGTTCTCCGTCAGCACCTTATGACTGATGGGCAGCTGCTTGGCGAAGTCGGAGAAATTCGTCTTGCCCTCGTCAAAGAACATCGCCATGAGGATAAACGGCTTCCAGCGGCCGAAAAGCATCCGCGCCATGTGATTGTAAGGGTCCTGCCGGATATCAAAGTCCATCTGCTGCATACCGTCTCGCCTCCGCTCTCATTGTATCACCCACCGCCCGGCGGCACAAGAAAAAACTGACGACGGGGCCGGCGGGTTACCTGAAAGTGCCGTCTTGCGGCGCCTCCGGACGCATGCTAGTATGGGGGCAAGCCAAAAGACAACACACAAAGGAGCCTGTTCTGCCATGATGAAGTATCCGCACATGTTTGCGCCGCTGACCATCAAGGGCGTCACGTTCAAAAACCGCGTGATGGCCTCCCCCGCCACCACCGACCGCACCGTGTTCCCCGGCGGCACGCCCACGCCCGAATGCATCAACGGGTATGAGGTCCGCGCCCGCGGCGGCGTGGGCGCCGTGACGATCACGGAGTCGTTCGTGGACGACGACCGCGCCGCGCGCCACGACCACAGCATCGACTTCTATTCCCCCGACAAGTCCGTCTACCATCAGGAGGCGCTGTTCGTGCTGGCCGAATCCATCACGCGCCACGGTGCCGTAGCCAGCGCCCAGTTCAACCACACCGGCTGCGTCAATCACCCCGCCACGATCCGCGATCACAAAAATCCCTTCGGGCCGTCCGTCTTTGTGCGCGACGACGGCGTGCAGGTCGAGGAGATGACCGAGCAGGACATGAACGAGGTCGCCGACCATTTCGCCCACGCCTGCGAGGGCGCGAAGCTCGCCGGCTTCCAGATGGTCATGCTCCACGGCGGCCACGGCTGGCTGCTCGGCCAGTTCGTCTCCCCGCTGACCAACAAGCGCACGGATAAATACGGCGGTTCGATAGAAAACCGCGCGCGCTTCCCGCTCATGGTGATCGACCGCATCCGCGAGCGCTGCGGCGACGACCTGCTCATCGAATACCGCGTTTCCGGCTCCGAGCGCGTGCCCGGCGGGCTGGAGCTGAACGAGTGCATCGAGTTCTGCCGGCTCATCCAGGACAAGGTGGACATCCTCCACGTCACGAGCGGCATGTACCACAACCATGTCCAGTCCAAGGCCTTCTCCTCCATCTACCATCCCCACGGCTGCAATCTGGATCTGGCCGAGGCCATCAAGAAGGCCGTCCACATCCCCGTCACGGCCGTCGGCGGCTTCAACGACCCCCAGCAGATCGAGGACGCCATCGCCTCCGGCAAATGCGACTTCGTGGCGATGGGCCGCGAGATGCTGGCCGACCCCGATTTCGTCAACAAGACCGCCGCCGGCCGCGAGGACGAGATCATGCCCTGCCTGCGCTGCTCGTGCTTCAATCCCCTGGCCTCCGACCCGACCAAGCGCGTGCAGGTCGTGCCCTTTGAATGCACCGTCAACCCCACCTCCATGCGCCAGCTCCGGCTGGAATGGGCCCCGAGGGTCCGCACGCCCGGCCAGAAGGTGCTCGTCATCGGCGGCGGCCCCGGCGGCATGTACGCGGCCATGACCGCCGCGCAGCGCGGCCACCGCGTCACGCTCATGGATAAGGGCGACAAGCTCGGCGGCACGCTCTGGTACACGGACTACGACTGCCACAAGGACGATATGCGCAAGTTCCGCGACCATCTCGCCAACCGCGTCTACCGCGCCGGCGTGGACGTGCAGCTCGGCGTGACCGCAACGAAGGAGACGATCGAGCAGTTCGGTCCCGACGCCGTCATCCTCGCTATCGGCGCCCGGCCCGTCGCGCCGGCCATCCCCGGCCTGCGCGAGCACGCGAAATATGCGCTTGACTGCTACACGCACGCGCCCGGGAAAAAGCTCGTCATGATCGGCGGCGGGCAGGTCGGCGTGGAGGTCGCCATGCATCTGGGCGACACCGGTCACGAGGTCGAGGTCCTCGAAATGCTCGACGATTACTGCCGCGACGCGCTGTGGAGCCACAAGGAGGCCATCCGCATCTTCCTGCCGGAGTCGGTGCACATCCACTGCTCCACCCGTGTCACGGAGGTCACGCCCACGGGCGTCCGCGCCGTGGACAGGGACGGCCGCGAGCTTTTCTTCCCCGCCGACGACATATATTACGCGCTCGGCTTCAAGGCCCCCGCGGACGAGCTGGCGGAGCTTATGTCCGTATGCCCGCGCACCAGCTTCATCGGCGACTGCAAAAAGCCCCAGCGCATCCTTCAGGCCACGCGCGACGGCATGTTCGCCGCCATGGACATTATCTAAAGAATTCATGCTATCCAGTCGGGAGACGGCCGCGCGCCGTCTCCCGCTTTCGCTTGACAAGGAAAAGGGGCTGGATTAAAATTGACTTTAAGATTTTCTTAAGCCCGGGGGAGGTGCGGCATGATACACATTCTGCTCATCGAAGACGACGCGCAGCGCCGCCGTACCGCCGCCGAAGCCCTGCGCGCGCTCGACTACGACGTGATCCCGGCCGCCGGGCCGGAGGAGGCGCTGGCCGCGCTGGCTCACAGCGCCGTGCAGCTTATCGTCGCCGACATTCTCTGCGGCGGCTGCGAGCTGACGCGCGAGCTGCGCGACGCCGGCGACACCACGCCCGTGATCGCCATTCTGGACAAGGGCGGCATGCAGGAAAAGCGCCGCGTGTTCCGCTCCGGCGCCGACGGCTACATGACGCCTCCGCTGGACGCCGAGGAGCTGCAGATGCGCGTCCGGACGCTGCTGTGGCGCTGCCGCATCGTGGACGACGCGGTCCTGCGCTTCGGAAGCTGCACGCTCCACGCCCATACGCTCACGCTGGAAACGCCGGACGGCTCCATCGAGCTGCGGCACATGGAATTTCTGCTGCTGGAAAAGCTGCTGAGCTACCCCGGCCGCGTGTTCACCCGTCCGCAGCTTATGGATGAGCTGTGGGGCTTTGACAGCGACTCCAGCCCCCGCACCGTGGACACGCACATAAAGCTCCTGCGCCAGAAGCTGCGCGGCGTGGACGACATCCGGCTTCAGACCGTCCGCGGTCTCGGCTACCGCGCCGCGATCCCCCGCCGCGCCCGCGCGGCCGGAAAAAACTGAACGCCAGACGCCCGGACGGGCGTCTTTTTCCGCTCTTGAAAAGGCTGGCATTTCATGTATAATAAAATGGAAATTCATCGAAAGGCGGCGCGTATATGATCGGCATAAAATACAAAAGCTTTGCCATGGAGCTCGGCCTGAAGGTCTCCAACGGCGTGGGCTACGGCAGCTTCGGCGGCTACACCGTCACGCTCCGGGAGGGAAACGGCTGGAAATCCGTCGGCTTCTCCCTGCACTTTGATTCCGACGCGCAGAGGGGCTCCGCGCTCGCGCTTCTGTGCGACAAGCAGACCCAGAAGGAGCACCGCATCCGCGAGGTTCAGGCCTCGGACCATTTTCTTCTCGTCAGCTTCGTTGATTCCCCCCGGCTCATGCAGACGCTTCGTGAAAGCATGACGTTCATCGCCGGCCAGCTCCATGCGCTCGGCGTCCGGGGCGACGGCTGCTGCGCGCTGTGCGGCGGCGAGCTGGATGCCGGCGCACAGACGCTTCTCATCGGGGAGGCCGTATGCCGCGTGCACAGCGGCTGCGCCGCGGGGCTGGAGCGCTCCGCGCAGGAGCAGGCGGAGGCCGCCCGCAGCGGCGGCAGCGTGGCGGGCGGCATACTCGGCGCGGTGCTCGGTGCGCTCGTCGGCGCCATTCCCTGGGCACTGGCATATTACTTCGGCTGGTTCGTCGGCTGGCTCGGCTTCCTCATCGGCCTGGCCGCCAAATTCGGCTACGATCTTTTCAAGGGCCGGCAGACAAAGATCAAGGGCTTTGTCATCCTGATCGTCACGCTTGCCGCCGTGATCTTTGCGGAATACGCCTCCATCGTCATCCTTTTCCTGACCGACCCCGACGTTCAGGCCATGAACTACAGTCTCGGCCAGGTGCTGAGTCTGATCCGCTTCGCCGCCCGCAGCAGCGAGTTCACAAGCGCCGTCATGCGCGACGTGCTGCTCGGGATCGTCTTCGCGCTGCTCGGCATCGTCGGGATGCTGCGCCAGATCTTCTCGGAAACGAGCGGCCGCGGCCCGGTCCGTCTGCCGTGAGCCCGCCAAAAAAGCATACCACAAGCGCCGCCTGCCGAACGGCAGGCGGCGCCGCATATCAAATCGCCGCATATCAAGTCAAAGGAGAAAGCTATGAACAGTCCCATGAAAAACATCCGCAAATCCGAGGTCCTTCGCCTGCGCGACGAGGTCGTTTATCAGGACGGCCAGATCGTTTCCAAAACGCTCGCGCAGAACGACCACGTCCGTCTGACGCTTTTCGCCTTTGAAAAGGACGAGGAGATCAGCACCCACGCCGCCGGCGGCGACGCGATGGTGACCGTTCTGGAGGGCACGGGCCGCTTCACTGTCGGCGGCGTCGAGCACCTTCTGCACGAGGGCGAGACGATCGTCATGCCCGTCGGCGTACCGCACGCCGTTTACGGCGCGGAGCGCTTCAAGATGCTTCTGACGGTCGTTTTCTGACGCACCCTTCCGCCGCTCCGGACGGCGAAAGGCATGAAAAAAGTACGGCGCACGAGGCGCCGTACTTTTTTCTGTTTTGTATCTTCGAATTACTTGGCTTCGTAGAGAGCCTTGTTGGCCTCCGCCATTTCCTTGAAGATGCCGGCGCGCTTCTTGGCGATGACCGCCTTGATAACGAACAGCGTGCCGACCATCAGCGCCAGGGCGATGATGAGGCAGATCCACACGTTCTGGATCAGGCCGGCGAGGATAAAGGACACGAACGCGACCGCCGCGACCGTGAGCGCGTAGGGCAGCTGCGTGAACACATGGTTGAGGTGGAAGCAGTGCGCGCCCGCCGAGGCCATGATGGTCGTGTCGGAGATGGGGGAGCAGTGGTCGCCCATGACGCCGCCGGAGCAGGCCGCCGCCAGACCGATGGTGCAGAGCGTGGGCTCAACGCTGTAGTCGAACACGGACACGACGATGGGGGCCATGATGCCGATGGTGCCCCAAGAGGTGCCGGTCGCGAAGCCGATGGCCGCGCCGATGATGAAGATGACGGCGGGCAGGAACAGCTTCAGGCTGCCGACGCCGGCCAGCGCATTGGTGACGAAGTCGGCGCTGAACATGGCGCGGCGGGTGAAGGAGCAGAGGGTCCACGCGAAGGTGAGGATCAGGATGGGGGCGATCATCTGGATGAAGCCGTTGGGAACAGATTCCATGGACTTTTCCAGGTTGAACGCGCCGCGCAGCCAGAAGTAGACCAGCGTGAACAGCAGGCCGATCAGGCCGCCGAGAGCCAGAGCCGGGCCGGCCGAGGCGTCGGAGAACGCATCGACGAAGGACACGCCGTCGAAATAGCCGCCGGACCAGACCAGCGCGACGATGCAGGCGATGATGAGAACGACGACCGGCAGGAGAAGGTCGAGGATGGAGGACTTGCCCTTGGCGGGCTTTTCGTAGTCGTCCGCGCCCTCGAAGGGACGCTCCTCGGTGGTGAACAGGTCGTCCTTGACCTGCGCGTTGTACTCATGCTCGAGCATGGGGCCGTAGTCGAGGTTGATGATGGAGATGACGATGATCATCGCCAGCGTCAGCAGGCAGTAGTAGTTCCAGGGGATCTGCTTGACGAAAAGCTCGATGCCGTTGATGCTTTCCGTGGAAACGTAGCCGGAAACGGCGGCCGCCCAGGAGGAAACGGGAGCGATCATGCAGACGGGCGCGGCCGTCGCGTCGATGAGGTAGGCCAGCTTTGCGCGGGAGATCTTGTGGCTCTCCGTCACGGGACGCATAACGGCGCCGACGGTCAGGCAGTTGAAATAGTCGTCGATGAAGATCAGCACGCCGAGCAGCATGGTCATCAGCTGCGCCGCGCAGCGGGTCTTGACCGCCTTGTGCGCCCAGCGGCCGAAGGCCTCGGAGCCGCCGCCCTTGTTCATCAGATCGACCATGATGCCAAGCACGACCAGGAAGACCAGGATGCCGAGGTTGCCGGCGTCGTTAAGGACCCAGCCGGAGGCGATGCCGTAGTCGCCGCCGACGATCGCGACCAGCGTATCCCAGGGGCGGAACTGCGTGTACAGCAGAGCGCCGGACAGGCAGCCGAGGAACAGAGAGGAGTAAACTTCCTTGCTGATCAGAGCCAGGACGATGGCGATGATCGGCGGAAGCAGGGACCAGAACGTGCCCGCAAACGGAGTCTCGGTGTAGACCTGCTCCTGGTAGGTCACGCCGTCCTCGCCGAGCGCGTACTCGGTGCCGTCGCCCATGACGATGACGCCGTCTTCATTGAAAGTGAAGAACGTGCCCGAGTCTTCGCTGACATAGGCTTCGCCATCCTTGACATAGACGTTGTCGTCGCCGTCGATGTAGTTGCCGTTTTCATCGGCCGTGAGGACGCCGCCGCCGATGAATACCGGCGCTTCCTCGCCCTTGTACATGAAGCCAAGGACGGCCAGCAGCACTACGAATACCGCGATCGCGATAAAGTAGCCTATGGTTTGTTTCTTCGTTTTCATGGTTTCTCATTTCCTCCTAATAAATTTTTGCTATTTTAAGGTCTTTTTAACGGGAATGACGGGACCATGTTCGCTAAACCATGCTTATGCTTTTGGATATGGTGATTATAACCCCTCCCCGGCGCCTCCGTCAATCAAATTTTAAAAGAAAATTCACATTTTGCTGGCTAATTCGCTCATTTTTTATTTTTGTAATCTTTTGTTTTTGTTGATTTTGTACTATTTGTACAAAGTTTAACAAACTAAAAAAGGCGCTTTGCCCTTTTGTCATTTAAAGTCGGAAATTCCTGGAGAAACACGGAGCCGCTCCGCCGTCCCTCCCCGCCGCCTCTTTTTCTGCCCGCCCCTATTCCGCAGGGGTACATTATATGGGTGTGATCCGCGGGTCTGAAGCATACGCAGCTGTTTATTCCCCATGCAGGCAGCCGGGAGGATGCAGCGCCTCCGGAGGTCAAAGGACAGCGATGCGGCAGGACGTCCCCGGCTCATCCGAGCCGGGGACGTCCTGCCGTGTTCGGCGTTCGGTCAAGCCGCGGCGCGCCCGCGCATCAGGGCTCCGCCCCGGCGGGCGGCGTCTCGCCGGGCTGCACGGAAAACTCCTCGCTATAGACGAAGCCGCCGTCCGTGTAAAACCAGAGCAGGCTGGCGGACGTTCCATCCGGGAACGAAAAGCCCGCGCTCAGCTCGCTGTTCCCGTCGCCGTCAAGGTCGGTAAAATCCAGTTCCCGCAGCGCATCCACCGCGCCGGGCATCGGCCGGGCGTAGCGGGCGGCCGCAACGATCTGCCCGCCGGAGGCGCTGTCCCAGAGCGTGATCTCCTCGCCGCCGGTCTCCGGGTAAACGGTCGTTTCCCCGCCGCCGAGAAGCATGGAATAAGAAGCCGTCCGCTCCGGCGTCTGGGCTTCGGCCGCCGGTGTGTCCGGCGCGGCCGCGGTCGGCTCCTCCCGGCTGGCGCAGGCGGACAGGCCAAACGTCACAGCCGCCGCCAGAGCAAGCAGATTCATTCGGATAAGACACTTTTTCATAATCACTCTCCTTCGGGCGTTCCCGCGCGGTCGGAAACAGCATAGCTTCCCTGAAAGCCGTCCGCGCATATCTCGACGCAGTATTCCCCCGGCTCCGGGAGCAAAACATAAAAGTCGGACGTGGGAAGGTCCGTCCCGCGATAGACATATTCCCGGCTCTCCGTCTGCCAAACGGAAACGGACAGGCTTCCTGAGCGCCGGGACACGGCGATATGCAGCTCCCGCTCCTCCCCCTCGGGCGCGCGGAAGGTCAGCCGTTCGGTCCCGTTACAGGTCGTCACGCAGCGCCGCGCCGTTCTCGCCGGTTTGAGCATACTGCCGTCCGGCCCGCTTCACCAGCGCCAGCCGCGGCACCGTCACAACAGCGGCCTCCGGCGCGCTGAACATGGGGCTTTCCGGCACGGTCAGGATCGTGTGATTGTTGGGGAACAGCAGCTCAAACTGCCGGACCGCCGGCTCGAAGTTACGCTTGCTGTTCGGGAACCCGCAGCCGCAGATCATCAGATACCGCAGATGCGAATAGTCCCGCCGGCCGACATGGATATAGCGACCGTTCACCTCCGCCATCGCCATGGAGCTGAGGGGAAGCGTTCGGTCAATGAGGTTTTTAAGCCCTGCGGGCATCCCGTAGCAGTAGAGCGGATAGCTGAACAGCAGCAGGTCGCTGGCCAGCATCTGCTCCAGGATCCCGCGCATATCGTCATCGATGACGCAGCGCCCGCCGTTATACTTGCAGACAAAGCAGCCGCGGCAGAATTCGATATGCCTGTCGATCACATCGACCGTATGTATTTCCTGCGCCCCTGCTTCTTTCATGCCGTCCAGAAAGGCGCGGGTAATGTGCATGGTATCGCTTTTCTCTTTTTTCGGGCTCCCGTTAAACACAAGAATTTTCATGTGCCGTCCCTTCGAGCTATTACAGGATCCCAAGCAGCGTCATGCCCGCGGCGGTTTCCGCCGCTTCCTCGTCCTGCTCTGCGCGGCGCAGCCGCTTCAGGTTTTCCATTGCCGGCGGGTTGTTGGCCGTGATTCGCCCCAGCGTCTGACACGCATCCATCTGCGCGCAGTCCGCGCAGGTGGCCAGTCCTTTTTCCCGGACGCAGTTATGAATGGGACAGAGACGGTCGCAGAAGGGCGTCTTTGCGCCATCCATGCGGCAGCCGGTGCAGCTGAGCATCTCCGGCGTGATCGGCACGCCGTTTAGTTTTGTCCACAATGCGGCTGTTTTCTCACGCAAAGCGTTGTCGTTGGTGATCGTTGCGATCCTGGCGTCGCAGGCTTCGCAGTCCAGCCCGCAGCAGCCGATGAGTTGATCCATGTATATTCCTCCTATAAGCAAAAAACGCAGCGCAAACCGAACATTTCGGAGCGCACTGCGTCTAAGCGTCTGGCATTTTGAGCTCTTCCATTTTTCCGTCCCTGAAACGGATCACGCAGGTATATCGGCACTTCGGACAGAACAGCGGAAAATCCTCCAGCACCGTGCGCGGCCGTATCTGCGTTCTGGTCTTGCCGCCGCACCGGGGGCAGCAAAGCCACCCGGCCCCGGCACCTGCTTTTTCCGCCATGTCAAAGCCTCCCGTCTTCCCCGCCGACCAGCGCGCGGAACACGGCGTCGCGGTCAAAGGTGCCCGCCGCAAAACCGGGAATTTCCTTGATAGCTTTGCAAATACTGACGCTGAAGCCCGTCAGGATCTGCCCGATCTCCCGGTCGGAATAGGGGCAGTCGCCGGTCACGATCAGCGTGGACAGGCTGTGCACAACGAACCACAGATCCCGGAAATAAAGAGCGGCTTCTTCGTCCGTGATGTGATAAACGTTCACCAGTGTCGGCCGGACGAGCGCCTGCAAATGCCGCATGGACCTCATGGCGCTGTATTCCTGCTCCTGTGTCCGCGTCAGGAACAAAAAGCGGTAAAGCTCCGGCTCCTCCCGCGCAAAGCGGATATACTGCATCCCGACGCCAAAGAACGGAATTTTCTCTTTCAGCCCGGCACTCACATAACCGTCATACACGCGCACGGCGACGGCATAAACCTCCTGCCGGACGGCATCCATAGAGCCAAAGGCAGTAAAAACCGGCTGCGTGGAGGTGCCGAGCTCGTCGGCCAGGGTCTTTGCGGTAAGGCCGTCGATGCCCTTGTCCCGCACGACCCGGATGGCGGCCTCCACCATTTCTTCTTTCGTGAACTTATTCTTCGGCGCCATCGTCCGCATCCTTTCCTTCAAAGCAGAGTTCTCAATGCACATCAGTTAATATATATTGTGTATTATATGTCTGGAGAATGCCCTTGTCAACCCAAAAGCGCATTTTCCGACGCGCGGGTTGCGGCGGCGATAATAACACGACAGGGACGCGAGCTTATCGGGGTGAACGCACTGCTTTGCGTCGCTGCACTCCAGACAGCGTCCGCAGCAGCCCCAGCCGCACGGAAAAGCATCCCGTGCTATTTACAGAGGCGCGGCCCCGGGGCCTGCGCCGCAGGATATCCCGCCGGCCGCGGCGAACAACGGAGATTATACGCGTGACGCCCGGTCGAACGACCGGGCGTCACGCGGTATTTTGTTGTCAGAAGCCGAAGCCGCCGAGATTCAGTCCGCCGGTCAGCCGGCTCATGGACTGCGCCGAGGCGTCGTCCGCCTGCTTGAGCGCCTCGTTGACCGCGGCGATCACCATGTCCTGCAGCATCTCCACGTCGTCGGGATCGACGCACTCGGGGTCGATGACGACGTCGGTGACGCGGTGCTTTCCGTCCACGGTCGCCTTGACCATGCCGCCGCCGGACTGCGCCGTGTAGCTCTGGTTTTCCAGATCCTCCTGCATTTTCAGCAGATCCTGCTGCATTTTCTGCGCCTGCTTCATCATAGCAGCCTGATTCATGCCGCCCTGAAAACCGCCGCGATAGCCTTTTGCCATGTCTTTGTCCTCCTGTGGATCATTCCATTTTGAAATTTGAAAACCGGTTCAGTCCGGCCAGCTTTTCCTCGTTGGGCGTGCGTCCGGGCGCGGCGCGGTCTGTAACGGCGACGGTGACGTCGCGGCCGCACAGCTCGCTGGCCTGCCGCTGCAGGACGCTTTTTACCTCGGCACGTTCGACGGTGGCCAGCGCGAAGGGGTTGGTCACATGGACCGTCAGCGTCGAGCCGGAAAGCTCGCCCGTCGTCTGGGAGGCGGGCAGCAGCAGCGCGTAGATGTAGGTTTCAAGCTTTCCCTCCAATCGCGGGAGGAGCCGTTCCCAAAATTCGCCGTCCGCGGCAGCGGATGCGCCGGACACGGCGGGGGCGGCGGGAACCGGAGGCGCCGGTTTCGGCCGCGCGGGCGCGGGGGCGATATCCTCCGGCGGGGCAAAATAGTCGTCGTCCGGCAGCGGCGGGCGTTCATAATCATCCTCCATGAAGTCTTCAGACTTCATGGGGGCCTTTTTTATTTGGACCTCCTCGTGCAAAGTGAATTCGCCCTGCGGGAACCCGGCTTTGCCGGGATCCACGGCGGACTCCCGCCGAACGGGGGAGGCAGGTGCAGCCACAGGCGCGGATGCGGGCGCAGAAACGGGAACGCCGCTTTCCACCGCGCGCTCAAGCCGCGCCACCCGGGCGCGCAGCGCGGCAAGTCCCTCGCCGCAGTCCGGTGCGCACAGACTCACAAGACAAAGCTCCGCGCTGCGCCGGGGACTGGAGCCGCCGGTGGGCGCGTTTTCGATCGCGGTCAGATCGGCCAGAAGCTCCGCGCCGCTGATGCTTTTGGAAAAGCGAAGCAGCGTGCTCATCGGCCACGCGCCGCTGGTGAGCGCGGCGCAGCCCTCCGGCGCGACCTGCGTCAGCAGCACATCCCGCATAAGCCCGGCCAGCTCGTCGAGTATGCCGGCGGGGTCCTTGCCCGCCTGCCAGAGCGCGTTGAAGATCGCCAGCGCCTTTTCGCTGTCGCGGGCAAAGACGGCGTCAAGCAGCTCAGCCGTTTTCTGTCCGCCGGCCAGCCCCATGGAGGACAAAACGGCCTCCTCGTCGATATGGGCGGCGGCGGAGCACTGATCGAGAAGGCTCAGCCCATCGCGCATGCCGCCGTCGGCCAGCCGCGCCAGAAGCCGCGCGGCGTCCTCCGTCAGATCTATGCCCTCCTGCCCGGCCACCCACAAAAGCCGCCCCGCGATGTCGGCGGGAGACAGGCGCTTGAAGCTGTGGCGCTGGCAGCGGGAGACGATCGTCGGCAGGACCTTGCGAAGCTCCGTTGTGCACAGGATGAACATAAGATGCTCCGGCGGCTCCTCCAGGATCTTCAGGAGAGCGTTGAAGGCCGCCGTCGAGAGCATGTGCACCTCGTCGATGATGTACACGCGCTTTTTCACGCTGGCCGGGGAGAACACGGCCTCGTCCCGCAGGGCGCGGACATTGTCCACGCCGTTGTTGGAGGCGGCGTCCAGCTCCACAACGTCCAGTATGCTGCCGTCCAGAATGCCGCGGCAGGCGGCGCACTCGTTGCAGGGATTGCCGTTGACAGGCCGCTCGCAGTTGACGGCGCGGGCCAGTATCTTGGCGCAGGTCGTCTTGCCGGTCCCGCGCGTGCCCACGAACAGATAAGCGTGCGACAGCCGGCCGGTCTCGACCTGTGTTTTCAGTGTTTCCGTGATGTGCTCCTGTCCGACCACATCGTCAAAGCTGCGCGGCCGGTATTTGCGGTAGAGCGCCTGATACATATAAAAAACTCCGTATGAATAACTTACTAATAAAACGCCAGGTAACGCCGCGCCATACGGCAAGAGCAGATGCCGCCGCCGTGTTGCGTGGCGCTGCCGCATAAAAAAAGAAGCTGTACACCCGCCTTTGAGCACACGATCCATCCGTTACCGCAGCAGTTAGCTCAGACCCGGCTACCTTACGTCACACAGGTTGCCCCGCTTAATGCTGCTCGGTTCCCCGCCTGACATGGTTCACAGGTTCCCGTTGCGCAAGACCGGACCATCAACACCACTTACCGCGGTCAGACGACACATCGTATACCCGGGGGCGGGAATTCATCCCCGCTGTAGCGGATTGCGGGCATAGGGCACCGCTGGCTCCCCGACTAGTACAGCTTCAATAGTGATTATACACACATTTCGAAAATTTTTCAATAGGGCTTTACAAAAATGAAAAATGTGCTATAATACTCAAGCGGCTCAACGGGAGGCTCGTCCGCCGATGCCGCGGAATGATGTGGGGGCGTAGCTCAGCTGGGAGAGCGTTCGGTTCGCATCCGAGAGGTCGAGGGTTCGAATCCCTTCGTCTCCACCATTTCACCGGGAACGATTTCGTTCCCGGTGTTTTTATGCTATATTCTCCATTTGCTGTCCGAACTGTCGGAAACTCTCAAACGAAGTATTGAATTGAATCGCAACTCGGTAATCTCGACCAACATAAACGCCTTTGATAAACTGGGCCACAATCATTTTCTTTGCATCCAACGAACAATCCTTATAGAGATCGGCCCAGCTCAAAATGCGCTTGTATTCGCTTGTCAGTTGATTGGCTGAAGCCAACAAATCGGAATAAATCTCTTTTGCGCTCTGATACTCTGCATCCGCTTCCTGAAGCTTTCTTTCCGTCTCTTTTATCAGTGAATTCAGCAGCTCTGAATCAAGCTTACTCTGACCACGAATGACTTTGATCGTTTCTGCACGATAATCGTCCAGTTCTTTTTGGACATCCGTCATACGCTTTTCTGCCTGCTCCATCCTGCGTTTAGCCAAAGCCGTCTCTTTCTCATGCTGATCCGAAATCAACTCTGTTTCGGAGACATTTTTCATCTGAGCAAACACACTCAGAATCGCTTTATCGACGATGGCATCCAGTTTTTCCACGGAATACACGGTCTGGCCATCGCATTCTCCCGGATGGCGCACTCCGAAGTGGCATTGGTAACGGGCTCGGGTATCGCGTTCATACGAGCCATCTTCCTGCTTTTTCATGTGGCTGCTTGTCGTCAGCGTCAGCCGATTGCCGCAGTGGGCGCAGTAGACATGCCCCACCAGAAGAGAACGGCTTTTACAGTTCAGCGGAACGGCACTGTGAGGCTGGGTACGTTCTTTCATGATCTCCTGTGCCCGCATGAACGTTTCATCATCCACGATCCGCAGTTCTTCATTGCAAGGTGCAATCGCATCTCCGTTCTTCAAAATCCCGATATAGAGACTGTTTTTGATAATTCGGTTGATCGTGGTATTGGGAAAACCGTGACCGTTTCGCGCCTGATAGCCATTGTCATGCAGAAACCGGCACAGGCGCTGAGCCCCGTATCCCTCCGTCACATACTTTTGAAAGATCAAGCGAATAATCAACGCCTCATCCTCGTCCACCGCCAAATCCTGCACCCGTTGGTTACGCTTATTTGTTCTCCCACGGTCTACCAGCTTATACCCGAACGGAACCGACCCGCCGGTATAATAGCCGGCCTCCGTCAGTTGGCTTATTCTTGTTTTAGTACGAATCGAGGTCTTAATACTTTCGCCCGAAGCCTGCCAGTATCGGATATAGTTCATAAGCTTATCCACATGCGTATCAAAACGCTGCTGGCCCTCCATCGTGCTCCAGACCTCAATTCCGTTTTGAACAAACCATTCCACGACGAACGGGGTCTCATCGTCTTTTCTGCCAAGCCGGTCAAACATATACACAAGCAGTATATTCTTGTTTTTGTAATCAAATGAAGTGCATTGGTTGAGCGAATATTTCACGAATAATTCATAAAATGATCCCATATCTATCCTCCTTTTCTGTATATCTTGCAGGAGTTTTTTGATTGTGATTTTGTTCATTATACCAGATACAGCAATTAAATCGCAAGCCATTCTCCATTACGCAAGCAGGCCGTGTAATACGAGTCGTATAAGTCCATGGCATGTTGATCATGGATTTGTGCCTCCTTGAAGTGATTTGAATATAAAAAAGCCAAGGGCTTCATTTATCATTTCATGCGTAATCAAAAGAAACCTGAGGAAATGCAAAACAATTTTGATCTATGGGTAGTGTCAAGAAGCGGAAGTCATCACGGAACTTACCAGAAAGTGCATAGAGGAGAACGCTGTTAGCGCCGGGATTAGATAGCCTTTTGGCGATTCGCGTCCGGCGCTAACAACGCGAAATACAACGGTTATGAACAGCGTTACGAAGCGGTGAGGAAAAAGGTCGAGAAACTCCGGGCGCAAAAAGAAGAGCGGCAGGCGCAAGCGGATTCCATCAGCGCGTTCATGTTTGAGCTGCACGAACTGGATCAACCTGTCACGGTCTTTGACGATAAGCTGTGGCTTTCAGTTATCGACATCGTGGTAGTAAGGAACAACGGAACACTGGTGTTCAGATTCCGCAACGGTATGGAAGTGGAGGGGTGATGATTCGCCTCTGAGCTTGTAAGGATGTGTCAGCGTTTTCAACCAGAAACCCACCTTGTTACGCTCGCATTTTAATAGGACGATTTTGTTCTTTTGCAGTAATAATCCAGCGATATATCGTTGAATTATGGGGGTATCATAGGAATATATTTACATTCTTTTGTCGTACAGAGGGTATTGTTGTGAGCCGATGGTTAAAAAATACGGCGGTTCATAGTTATGCGTGATCTCTATTTTTTTAGCTTCGGGAATCGTGGTTCCCATTTATTTCCTACTCGAATCCCGCAACACCCAATTTTTATTAGAAGTCTGTCGTTCTCTGTTCTGCTTTTGGTTTTACAAGAGCTGCAAACAAAAACACCGCTACGATTGCGTAGATCAACCCCTTAGGAACATATTCAATTAAGGATGAACCGCTATTCCCAATCTCTGTTATTCGTCCTTGCTCTGTATACACAATATCCGCGAGAGTCATTGTTTCCGCGCAATCCTGAAGATCCATGCCGTACTCTTCTTTGGATTGTCGGATGTCAGACGGTAGGAGGTCAAGCATATCTTCGGTTACGCACACTATTACTCTTTTACACTCATCATCGGCCATCGTAAAGCCGTTTTCCGTTTTGATCTCCCGAATTCGTTCACCCGGTTTTGCAGAAACATCATACTTAAACACAACGCCCGAAACCTGAGGATAATACCCAAGACCGGCAACATCAATCAAGGCGTTACTATCTTCATCCAGACCCACATCCGAAACGCATAGTTCCAGTACACCTTTTATTTCCGCCAAGCTCAGTTGCACCTTATACAACTCTGCATCCATCGCAAAGATAGCTGACCAATTTGCTTCTGCTATGTTCTCCGGAGTCGCCGTGTTCTTAATAAATATACTTGGAATTATGACTATATCTGCCCCTGTCACCTTCTTTGCAGCATCCGTGATCGTATCTCCCACCACAGACTCCACACACACAGCTTTCATATCGAGTGCATCCGAATAAACCGGACCACCGCACACTGTCACTGTCAACAGAACTGCAAATATCCAGCGAAAAGGCCTACCGTTAATCGCAATGTGCATTTCATCGTCCCCGCTTTTTATGTTAAAAAAACAACATTTATCCATTTACTTACATCGACAATGTTTTCAATGGCGCCGGAATCATACAAAAACCTCACCTGGTCTTCAACCGCTGTCAACTCTTTCACCCCCAAAGCAGGGCATCTCAGCTTATGGGCATCTTCATTGTACACGGTTTTTAGTTCTTTAGGGGTTGCCTCGTACACCCCGCTTGAAACCACATTATAATATGCCTCTGGATTATCCTGTAAAAAGACGGATTTCTGAATGGATAAATCCATATAAGCCGCAACGATCTCCGGATGTTCATCAATCACCCTGTGGGAGGCCGTAATAAGAAGCGGACTATTGTTATTCCGGCTATTAATTGCTATTTGTTTGTTTGGCTCAACAACATTCCTGAAGTCCCCGGATTCTTCTAACCGCAGCGCCTTAACCGAATTTGCAAAAGCCGCCTCACAGATTCCTTCAAGCACCGCTTTGAACTCTTCCGTACAACCCTCAAATTCTCGCTTAGCGATATTCAATGATTCCGACTGTTCAACCGTTCGCTCCCTACACGCTACCGGCACAATCGTCACATCTGAAATAGCTAGCCCCTCCTCTTGAAGATGCTGCGAAATCCCACGAATAGCAACATATTTTTGAAAATCAATCGGCATTCCCGGACGAATGGGAATGCCGATCCTCTTTCCCGCCAAATCCGTCAAACTCCGGTATGAACTATCCGAAGCCACCAGCAGTCCCTCAAGCTCCGGCAAGAATGTCACTCCTATCAATGCCGTTGTATCTCCTCTGGACTGTGCCCAAATAGGTGGAATATTTCCACCTTCGCGAATATCCAATGGATAAGTCTGCGTAAAGTGTGCTTCTTGGTATACCACCGGCAACTGCTGCAAAAACTTAAAACTGCCTCCAGCATTCGCCACAACTTCTTGCAGTTCTCCGGTTCGCATGAGATATTCCGTAATACTCCCTACGGGACAACGGCTGAATACAATCTGTTTCATCAATCGCTTACTCCATAGCGAAACAATCCGCTCATATTAAGAAAAACAGCAGCTCAAAAAATCAGGCCTGCCATTTCGCCGCGAAAGCCCATATTCTTTGAGATTACTCCCGCAGCATCCAGTAATTTTGGCAATAGTACTTTTATTCTCTCCTGGGTCAAACGACTACTGGGCGCAATGACCGCAATACCTGCTATCATACGATTTGCATAATTATAAATGGGCGCAGCAATCGAGGATATCCCATCGTTACTCTCTTCCATGTCCAATGCATAACCTTTTGAGCGTATATCTTCCAATTCCGCCATCAGCTCTTCCTGCCTGGTAATCGTGTTTTTTGTGTAAGCAATCAACGGTGTAAAGCGCAAAAAACTCTCTAATGCCCCGAGCTCGTGCTGAGCTAAAATCAGTTTTCCTATGGCTGTACAGTACATAGGAGACCAGTTTTCAGCGCGGTAATTCACCCCGTTCTCCTTTGACCACTTGCCCCGAACCGAGTTTGTATAGGTAATCGAGCTGTCCTGTTCAATTCCTAAATACACATCCTCTCCGGTCTCTGTAGAAAGTTTTTTTAATATAGCCGTAGCAGAGGCCAATTTATGCGTATTGTGTTCTCGGGCTCGGTTTCCGAGAAATGCAAACTTCATAGATAGCGAATACAGCTTCCCATCCGGATTTCGATATACATATCCAGCTTCTTCCAACGGCATCAACAGGCGTAGTGTTGTACTTTCCGGGAGATCTGCTTTAGAAGCGATGTCCATCAGGCGCATCGGCTCCGGATTTTGTGCTATAACATCAATCAATTTTAATACCTTAGTGATTGATTTGTTGCTTTCGGTTGCCATGAATCTGTTCTACCTCTTCACCAAAATGCAGTATTCTATATACCTATGTATAAGCTTTTCTTTATATACCTATATATAAACTTTTCTTTCACATTTTGTCAAGTAAAGCATCTCGGGGATTCAGTTTTTACCGAATCCCCGAAACAAGCAAACATTAAAGGTTATTTATTTCCCGAACATGATGACAAGCCACAAAGTGACCCGGAACAATCTCTTCCAGTATCGGTTGTACTCTTCCGCACTCTTCCGTTGCATACTCACAACGATTCTTGAATCGGCAGCCGGGCTTCGGATTAATGGGCGACGACAGTTCACCTCTCATTATTTGGCGCGCCGCACGATCCTCGTCTTCGACACTTGGGATGGGAATCGAGGACAACAAGCCCTTCGTATAGGGATGTAACTGACGTTCAAATAACTCGTCTGTGTTGCAGGTCTCTACAACACAACCCAAATACATAACCAGAATATCATCCGATATATGGTTCACAACCGACAAGTCGTGCGTAATGAAAATGTAAGTCAAGCCTTGGGTTTCCTGCAAATCCTGCAACAGGTTCAGCACCTGAGCCTGAATTGAAACATCCAATGCAGAAACCGGCTCATCGCAAACAATGAATTTTGGTTCCAGCGTCAGCGCACGGGCAATACCGATCCGCTGTCGCCGACCTCCATCCAACTCATGCGGATAGGCATTGGCCAGTCTTTCCGAGAGCCCAACAACTTCCATGATTTCTTTGACGCGCGCATTCAACTCTTCACGCGTCTTGAAGACTTTATATATCTTCAACGGTTCTGCAATCAACTCAGAGACGCTCATGCGCGGGTTCAAGGAAGAGAACGGATCCTGAAAAATAATCTGCATATTCTTACGCAGCTCATAGCGTTCTTTTTTACTGGCGTGAGTAATATCCTTTCCCTGATAAATCACCTGCCCATCTGTTGCTTCCAAAAGTCCTAATATAACACGCCCGAGAGTAGATTTACCACAGCCGGATTCGCCCACAATACCAAGGGTTTGCCCCTCCCGAACAGAAAAGGAAACGTCTTCAACCGCGTGAAGGAGTCCTCCGCCGGATTTGAAATATTTTTTCAGGGATTTCACTTCGAGCAGATTATCCATCAGCGCACCTCCCCACAGTGGTTGAAACACCGAACAAAGTGTCCGTCCTCAATCTCAAGGAATTCAGGCTCTTCCCGGCTACAGCGTTCGCACGTATTCGTGCAGCGAGGGTTAAACGAACAGCCTGATGGCAAGTCTGCAGGATCCGGCATAAGACCGGAAATTGGAGAAAGCCTGTGTACCTTTTTATGAATACTAGGGATAGAGCCAAACAGCCCGATTGTATAAGGGTGGCAAGGATTACGGAATATTTGCTTCAGGCTCCCACTCTCCACAATTTTACCTGCATACATAACAGCTACCTTGTCGCACACTTCGGCCACCACGCCCAGGTCGTGGGTAATGAGAAGCATGGCCGTGTTGTACTCCCGCTTCAGGGCGTTCATCATCTCAAGGACCTGAGCCTGAATCGTTACATCCAATGCGGTCGTTGGTTCGTCTGCTATAAGCAGATTAGGGCTACATGCCAACGCTATGGCAATCAATACCCGCTGTTTCATTCCACCGGAAAACTGGTGAGGGTACTCCGATTCACGTTCCGCGGGAATACCGACCTTTTCCAGCATTTCAAGCGAACGCCTGTATGCTTCTTCTTTACTGCATTGATTATGATGAAGAATCACCTCTGCGATCTGACTTCCGACCGTCAGAACGGGATTCAGAGATGTCATCGGATCTTGAAAAATCATGGAGATATTATTTCCACGGATTTTTTTCATTCTGGCAAGCGGAGCCTGCAGAAGGTCTTCTCCATTATAGAGAATCTGCCCACCAACAATCTTTCCCGCCGGCTCCTGCACCAGCCGCAGAATGCCCAAGGCACTCGTCGTTTTGCCTGCACCGGTTTCTCCCACCAGGCCCAGGGTCTCCCCTTCTTCTATATTGAAGCTGACCCCGTTTACAGCGTGCACAATTCGCCCGTCCGACTCATACTGAATTTCAAGATCCTTAACTTCGAGTAAGCTCATCTGTATTCCTCCCTACTGCTTCAGTCTCGGATCCAGTGCATCACGGAGACCATCACCCACCAGATTAAAGCAAATCAGCGTAATGACGATAACCAGACCCGGGAAAATAACAAGCGGCTGGTAGTCGCGAATATACTGTCTTCCCACATTTAGAATAGAACCCCACTCTGCCTGTGGCGGCTGAACACCAAGTCCGATAAAGCTTAGACTGGAAATCTGCATAATTGCACTACCAAGCCTCAAGGTCGCATTTACGATCAAAGAGGCAAGTGTATTGGGAATAATATAACGGATCAAAACGCGAAAGTGCGAAGCTCCCGTCGCGATGGCCGCTTCTACATATTCCTGGTCTTTTTCCGTCAAAACCGCAGCGTGAAGGATTCGGGCAAAAGAAGGAATTAGACTGAAGCCTATGGCAATAATCGAGTTCACGACGCCGGTTCCCAGCGCTGTAGAAATAGCGACAGCCATCAAGAAGCCAGGAATACTTAAGATGATATCCATCACTCGCATAACAGTATTGCCGTATACCCCGCCAAAATAAGCCGCAGTAGCACCAAATAAACCACCAATAATCAGCGCCATGGAAACGGCACCGGCAGAAACAAGCAAGGATATTTGTCCGCCCTTTAGAATACGGCTGAATAGGTCGCGGCCAAAGTTGTCTGTTCCCATTATATGCTCCCAGCTGGGTGTGGCAAAGCTATTGCGAATTTCCTGTTTTGTGTAGTCATAAGGCATAATATAGTCCGCAAATATTGAAGCCAAAACAATAATTAGCAATATAATAATTGCCGTGAAAGCAAGATTATTCTTTTTTAAGCGTTTCCAAGCGTCATGAAATTGCCCATGAGATTGTTTTTCTGCTTTCTTTTTCCAAACTTTCATCATCAGGCCACCTCTTCCTCGGGTTCTTTCAAATCTCGTTTCGCCGCTTTTAATTTTTTTCCCGAAGAGTATACCGCTTTTATTCTCGGATCCACGAAGCTATACATGATATCAACCAAAAGGTTCATAACGCAAATAAACATGGACATTATCAAGACACAACCTTGAACAATGTTGTAGTCCTTGCTGGTAATTGCGGTAATCAGCAAACTGCCGATGCCGGGAATCGAGAAGATGCTCTCAATGACAACCGTACCACCGATTACATATCCCATTTGCAGACCGGCAACTGCAATGATGGGAATCAAAGAGTTTCTGAGCGCATGCCGCTTAATAACAACCGACTCATCCAAACCCTTTGCCCGCGCCGTCCGGATATAATCCTGACGTACTACTTCAAGCATACTGGATCTCGTTGTGCGGCAAATAGTGGCTATTGGATAACCACCCATTGCCAATATCGGTAAGACCCAGCTTCTCCACCCTTCCTCTAAACCTGCAACAGGAAACCATTGCAGTTTTAACGCAAAGAGTAAAATAAGCATTAAGCTAAACCAAAAACCCGGAATAGACGCCAGGATCAGAGAAACAAAAGTAACGCCGTAATCCATTCCGGAATACTGCTTTGTAGCCGAGATAATACCAAACGGAATACCAATAACCAGCGAAATCAAAACGCTGGACGCACCCAAAAGGAATGTAATCGGAAAACGTTTTAGGATTTCTCCGGTGACAGGAAGCCCCGTCTGATAAGAATCACCCAAGTCAAAATGCAGAACAAAGTTCTTTACATACAGCAAAAACTGGACCACAAATGGCTTATCAAGTCCAAGCTCCACGCGTTTGGCTTGAAGTTCTTCTTCTGTTGCACCCACAGACATCAATGCTGTAGCTGGATCACCGGGAGCCATACGGATAATGCAAAAAACAATCAGAACAACACCCAGAATCACAGGAATCATCAATAGTATTCTTTTCAAAATATATTTTGCCATTCCACGGCCTTCTTTCATCGATATATCTGTGAGGCATGGCCGACTGTCCAGACATGACCCGAACAGTCGGCCCAAAAAAGTTTTGCCTAGTTTACTGACGCAGATCAGTCAACAAACTCGATCATGGTCAGATTGGGGGAAGCACAATCGCCAATAGCAACCAGAGAATCCGCATCGATGTAGTCACGAGCAACCGCGCAGTAGAAGGTTTCAGCTACGGGGACACCCATGAAGTTGTCATACAGATACTGCTGCAGATCAGCATAGAGACTGGCACGCTCATCGCTGTCATTGGTGCCAACAGCATCAACAATCAGCTTGTTTACATACTCATCGCTGTTGGCACAAATAGCCAGGGAGCTGTCAGACTTAAAGAGGTTATAGAGCAGAGACGGGTCTCTGGTAGTGATGGAGTTGGAGAAGAGACTAAGCTCAACCTCGGGAACGCCGTTGTTATTGGCACCCTGAATCATAGCCGTCATGGTAGCCTGGTCATAGCACTCAATGGTCAAACCGATGCCAACTTCAGCCAGCATTGCCTGCAGAGCTTCGCAAGCAACACCAACAGAGGGCTCAGCAGTGCCATACACGGTGGTTAGCTGAATCTGACCATCCGTATAGCCTGCTTCCGCAAGAACCTGCTTGGCCAATTCGGGATTATACTCGTAAGCACCGGTCTCAAGACGGTAATTGCAGCCTTCCGGCAGGAATCCGGTCGGAACAACGGCAAGGTCACCCCAGCCAGCATAAGCAACAGCATCAACATCGATCGCGTGAGCAATCGCTTCACGAACAGCAACATCGGAAAGGAATTCGTTCTTGTCGTACATAACAAGAGTAACAACGCGCATCTGGGGGAACAGCGTGTAGATCGTATGGTCTACTTCACCGTTGGTAACACGGGCAAGGTCGAGGTCAGTCGGCTCAAGAACAAGATCGAGAGCACCGGTCTCATAATCCATGAACATGGTAGCGGTATCGGAGTAGTAGCGGATGGTCACTTCATCGAAATCAGGAGCTTCACCCCAGTAATTGGGGTTGGCCGTGAAGGTGGCCTTCTCACCGGCAACATTGGATTCGCAAAGAAAAGCGCCGGTGCCGACAATGTCTTCCCAGAAAGCGTCGTCATCCGTAGATTCGACATGGTTTTTGTTAAGCATATAAGCCCAGTTGGAAGCCAGGTTGGCAATCTGAGCACCGTCAACCGTCTTTGTACGGAGAATCAGCTCGTGGTCATTGATGATTTCGCTGTTCTCAATATCATAGTCACGGAAGTTCTCAATAGCACGGGTGGACTTGGTGGCAAGATACTCGACAGTAAACAGAACATCCTCTGCCGTGAAGGGTTCGCCGTTGCTCCACTGAACATCATCGCGCAGCCAAATGTGAAGAGAAGTCTCATCATCATAGGACCACTCCGTGGCCAGACGGGGCTCGTACTCGCCGGTCTCAGTGTTGAGAACGAACAGCTTATCGTACACAAGGCTCAGTGCCGCGACAGAGTTGTTGTTGCCGGGGTTCAGGGCAGAAAGGTTGCGGATGATGCCGACTGTCAGCGTCCCCTCTTCCGTCTTGCGCTCATACGTTCCTTCACCCTCAGCGACAGCGATCTCGCCGATCTCTGCGCCAACACTTTCGCCAACGGTTTCGGCCGCTGCTTCCGTAACCTGATCAGCAGCTTCCACAGGCTCTTTGGCGGTGTCTTTCGTGGCTCCGCACGCACTCATGAGGCTCATCATCATCAGCAGCACGAGCAACAGTGCAACCACTTTGGTCTTCTTCATTGTTCTTTCCTCCTTTTAGTTATTTTCAGTTTGTATTTATCTTCTATTCCGGACCTGGCCCGGAAATCAAAGAAGGTGAATAACCTTTGGTGTCTTAGTAAACTGTTTTGCCCCATCCTCTGTAATCAGGAAGTTATCCGTTACCATCGCAAAAATATTATCGTTTCCCAGACAGGGATGAATTGAGATATACATATTCTTTTGGAAGCTCATAGTCTCATACAAAGAGAGATTGGGGCGATTCACAACATCGTATCCCTGACTATGACCACAGAGACGGCTTTCCAATTCATAACCGTGCGAAACTTGGAAACGGTGAAGTTCTTTCATTAGTTCGCAAGCGGGTACGCCAGGCTTTGCCATGGCAGCCAATTTTTCCTGAATCAACACCACATCCGAAAATGCCTGTTTCAGGTCCTCCCTTGGTTCTCCGAGAGACCACATCCTTGAAACTTCTGAGAAAAAACCACCAGGCCCCTGGCACTCAACTAAGATATCCAGATAGTCACCGTCTTTAACCAGCCCATTCTGATCCAGATACCACTTGTGACGAGCCATGGGATTTCCTGCACCTACCATGATATTCATGTCCTCGAAATACTGGTCGAGGGCAATCTTTTTGATCTCGTTTCCTATCTGACGTTCTGTCTTCCCCGGTTTCACAATAACATCCAGACAGGAGTAGATATTGTCGTGAACCTTAGCCACATCCGCGAATATTTTTATTTCCTCTTCCGATTTAACAGCCATCAAAAGGTCGATTTCCTCGTCCAAAGGAATGAACTCAACGCCGTCAATCTGTTCCTTCAGGGCATCCATAATCAAATAAGAGATAAACTGCTTGCGATACAGCCCTATCCTTCGGAAGCCCCTGCGCTTCATACATTTAACAATTTCCTCAGAAAGCAAATGATTTGAATATGGGAATGCCGGAGCATACGGTATTGCAATATTCTCATCGAACCCTCGTGCGCTTGTAGGCGTAATCGCCGGCTTTCCATATCCGCCTTGTGCAATATATGTAAGGCCACCTTCAGCCGGAAGAATCACCGCGGAGCCATAATCATTGGCCGGAAAGTCTGCAAAATACCGAACACCACTCCCCTGCGCCGTATTAAAAGCGACTGTCAAGACACAATCTGCACCCTTATCTCTCATAATGCGCTGCGCACTACTCCTGCGTCGCTCTAATTCCTTGTCGGAAATCATGGTAAACATTCCGCCTACCTGCTGAAGTTTTATCATTTCGGCTTATACTCTCCTGTCTTTATTATCCCCGATTGTCCCGAGGCGCGCTGTCAACAGATATTGCAATTTTCGGTATATGAAATTATCAGAAATAATTTCATATTCTGAAATAACATATCGTCGTGCCCGTTTCGTTAAATAAATACCATATCGGCCGCATTCTGTCAATATCAGGGCACAATTTTCTCTATTTTCAGCAATTTATCCTAATATTTTTAAAATAATCATGCTTTTTGTCCAGTATCCCCATAGTTGACACTTTTCCGCCCTGTGATATAATCCAATATAGAATCTTACCATCCAAACCGAAATTTATCATATTTTTTCACATTCTGAAATTAACTGGCGGTGATATTTTGACTTTTGATGAACGCATTTCCTCGCTGGAGCAGGAAAATTTTCGTTTGAAATCCTTTATGGAACTACAAAATCTCTTTTCTGCCCATATGTACTATCTGCGAGCCCAAAAGCAGGCCGAAGAGTTTGAGGCGCTTTGGTCTAAATCCCCTGACATTGCCTATTGTCACAACGGCGATGCCTACATTGGCCCGGAAAACGTGAAGGCATACTATGTTGCTTTCAGTCATGCCAAGAATGAACGGCGGTTGCAAAAATATAAGAAAACATATCCTAAAATGGTTTTTAAGAATACGGATCTCGGAATGGGAAACCTTACCGCCAGACTTCTTACCACACCGTACATTGTTGTTGCCGGAGATGGAAAAACCGCAAAAGGTCTTTGGTTTTCTCCGGACGTTACAGTCGAGGCTGATGGAGATGGCACCTTAGTCGCCAGAGGTTCTCTTGCGAAATTTGGTGTCGATTTCATCTATGAAGACGGCGCATGGAAGCTTTGGCACGTTGCCAGCTACGGAGAATTTGGGTTTGGAGTGGATGAAAAGATTGTAGACGGCTACAAGTACATCGCCCGACCCGATGGACGCGGAATTCCCGAACCGGGTCCGGAGCCACAGAAGAAACTTCCCCGAACACCTTTCAGCGCGACATCCCCATGCGACTTCTTTCCCCCTCTCCCGGTTCCCTACGAGTCTTGGGACAATTCCTTGTCTTTCGTTCAATGATTTAAGACTCACACCCAACCTAAAACAAGAAAGGAGCTTTTTTATGAATATTGCTGTTGTTTACAAAAAAATGCCCGGAATGATTCTCGACGTTACCGAAAAAGAGCTTCAAATGGTCAAAGACGCATGCCCAAACGATACCGTCGTTTTTGCAAGAACCTATCAAGGACTTTATGATCAGGGATTCAAAGCAGACATCATCATTGGAGGGCACCCCGTTGAGGATGTAAACGAAGGAGAAATCTCCTTTGAGGAATACATTTCATGGGCCGCTTCCGTCCGTTGGATCCATGTTCTTTTTGCCGGAGTAGAGGGCGTCGCAAACTCTCCCGCTCTTGCAGACGGCAGCATCCGTTTAACAAATTCCGGCGGCATTCACGGCATTCCCATCTCTGACCATGTCATGGCTTTCATCCTCTGCTTCATGCGTTGCATACCGGAAGCTCTTTCCAATAAAGCCAACCACATTTGGGCCAGACCGCAGCACGCCGATGAAACCTACGAAAAAACGCTCGGTATTATCGGCATCGGAAAAATCGGCACGGAGCTTGCCGCTCGCGCAAAGGCTTTCCATATGCGCGTTTTAGGCTATAAGCATACTCCTTCCGTTATCCCGAATGTGGATGAAGTACTGTGCGGCGAAGACGGTCTTGACAAGCTTCTGCGAGAATCTGATTTTGTCGTGCTGCTTCTGCCTCACACCAAGGAAACAGACAACTTTATGGATGCCGAGAAGTTCGCAAAGATGAAACCCTCCGCCTATTTCATTAACAACGGCCGCGGTAAATGCGTGGATGACAACGCTTTGATTTCTGCTCTGCAGGACGGACAGATCGCCGGCGCCGCTTTGGATGCCCATCGCTCCGAACCCATTGCAGTTGACAGTCCGCTTTGGGATATGGATAACGTCATATTGACTGCGCATTATGGGGGAGATACTTGTCGTGCTATGGAACGCGCAACCTCTATTTTTATTGAAAATTATCCCAGATTTATTCACGGTGAGCCCTTGCGCAATGTGATAGATTTGGACAAGAAATACTGATTGCGCACAACCTGCTTTCGTCAATATAACAGACTAACCCTCTCACAAGGAGCCGCATTATGAACACGGATATCTTCCATGCACGTCTTGAAAAAATGAATTTATTTATGGCCACAAACGACCTCAAGGCCATAATCATTGCCGGTAGCGCCCACAACGATGACGCCCTCCGTTACATATCCGGCCCATCCTTCCAGCTTGTGGCCGGCCCCGCATTCGTTCTTGTTTCCCCGAACGAGGAACCAATTCTGTATTTTTCTGATCCGGCGCGCCCGAATCAGCTGACAGAGTACCGACAGGAGTTAGACAGCCACTGGATTCAAAACGCAAAGCCGAAAGACTTAAATTTACTATGCCGGGATTTGATTACAGCCAACATAACGGAGGGGCGGATCGGAATCAACTTCGATATGGCTTCCGCCTCAATCACGGAATGTCTCCGTAAGGTTTTTGATAAAATCACCCCCGTAGATGTAACCGAATCCTTTCTTTCTCTCCGTTGCGATTCCGACAAGCTTTGCGTGGAGTTGGCAGAGCAAGGGACCCGTCTGGTTGAATCTTCCTTCGAAGAGCTTTGCCGTGGACTGCACATCGGCTGCAATGTTGCCGAGCTTCTCCCTCGTTTGGACTACATTATGAAACGAGACGGCGGTGAAGAGACCTTCAACGGCGGCGGCTTGGCAAGGCGTCCCGTTTTCCGCGAAAAGCCAGGCACGGTAGTCCCAGCCGTACCAGGCGACTTCCTCGCTATTGAGGTGTCTGTCCGCTATTTAGGTGTTTGGTCACAACGTCTCATGTGTGCCTCTTTTGGACAGCCGAATCCGGTTTTTCTGAAACTTTTTGAGTCCAGCCGCAAAGCCTCGTGTTTAGCCGCCGCCGAAGCCAAACCCGGTTGTTCCAGCAAACACTTGATAGACATTATGAATGACTCCATTCATGACGACGGATTTCTTTCGTTCTATGACTTTGACTTTGAGGGACTCCCTCCTGGACACTTCATGGGCGCACAAATGGACTCCGGAACCTTTACAAAGGATAACGATTATACGCTTAATGAAAACATGATTTTTGTCTTACATGCAAGTGTAAAAGATCCCGTTTCCGGGCTCATCTTACGAAATGCACCCGGAAGTATCTTCCACATTACTGACTCCGGTTGTCGGACACTTGGCTCCGGCAAGACATCAATACGTATTATTGAAAACTAGGATAGAAATGTGTTGAAAAAGCTACCGCAAATGGATCCAAAAGGCTCGTCAAAATGACGAAGCGAGAAAAGCCTCCGTGAATAAAATGCTGTTCAAGAGCCCCTGGAAGCTATACAATAAACGCAGACAGGGGGTGACCGCAGTGTCAGAAAAACAGACGACAGAACAGCTATTAGAGACGATCCATGAGTTAAGCGCTGTGGTCAGCCATCTGACCAACGAAGTGGAAACCATGCGTCAGCAGCACGCACAGGAAGTGGAGGCGCTGCAGCAGCGGATCGCGGAACTAACACTGGCGCTTGCACTAAAAACCAAGCAGAAGGACAGTCATAACAGCTCTATGCCGCCATCCAGCGACGGGTATAGGAAGCCCGCGCCCAAGAGCCTGAAGGAGAAGAGCGGACGCAAGCCGGGCGGCCAGACCGGACATAAAGGCAGCGGCATGAAGATCATGCGGAAGCCGGATGAGACCCGTGAATATCTCCCCGAGAAATGCCAAAGCTGTACGCACCGGGAAGAATGCCCGCGCAAAACGGCAGGGACCAGGTACGAGTATGACATGGAAATCATCAGCCGGCTTGTTGCGCACAAAGTGTTGGCCTGTAATTGCCCTCTGGAAAACAACCAGAAGATCACGGGAGATTTTCCAGAGAATATAACGGGAACGAAGCAGTACGGCAGCAAGCTGAAAGCGACGGTGCTTTCTCTGCTGACTGTGGGCTATGTAAGCGTGGACCGTGTGCGGCAGCTTCTGCACTCTTTAGGTATCCCCATAAGTGGTGGAGCGATCCAGAACATACTGACAGACTACGCCAATAGGACGACCTCGGCAACGGCATATATCAAGAACAAAGTTGCTGCGCTCCCTGTCCTGAACTGTGATGAGACCGGAATCCGTGTAGAGGGAAAGCTGTATTGGGCGCATTGTATGTGCGACTCTCAGTGGAGCTATTACGCGGTGAACGCCAAACGTGGGAAGGACGCGATGGAAGAGATCCAGGTCCTGCCGCAAAAGGAAAACGGCGTTCTGGTTCACGATTTCCTGCGTTCTTATCTGAACTATGACCGCCTGGAGCATGCTTTCTGCAATGCACATCTTCAGCGGGAGCTCGTGTTCATCCATGAATGCCATCATGAGGAGTGGGCGGATAAGCTCAAGAAGCCGCTCTCTGAGATGTGTGGTGCCCGGGAAGAACGGATGGCGAAAGGCCAAACCGCATTTCCGAAGTCAGTACTGGAGGGTTATCTGGCGAGATATGACGCCTGCGTTGCCGAGGGAATACACCTGAACACGCCAAAACCTATAAAAGGCCGTAAACCTCGAAAACCCAAGGGCAAGCGCTGGTCTCTTCTCGTTCGCTTCCGGGATTACAAGGATGATATCCTCCGGTTCGCCTATGACTGGGCGGTTCCTTTTACCAATAACGAAGCGGAGCGCTCCATTCGCTTCACGAAAATCAAACAGAAAATCTCCGGCTGCTTCCGGACAAAGCAGGGCGCTGATGATTTTTACCGGATCATGAGCTATGTTAGGAGCGCCAAGAAGCACGGCGCAACGTGTTTTGATGCTCTGTTGGAGGCAGTCAATGGCCGCGCATTGCAGTTGGTGGCCTCATGGGCGTAGCATATCCTGCGACTCCTGTGGAAAACTTTGATTTCACGCCGGAGAGAAGTCAATTCTTCTCTCCGATTTTTCTACTTTTTGCACAATTGGGGCCTGATTTCTATCCTATGACTGAATAAGTACAAAAATTTGTGGATTTTTAACGCGAATTTGGCATTTCGAGGGCTTTTTTGAGCCCAAAATGCCAAGTAAAAATGGCAAGTTGATCTTGAGGCAGCAAAATGGGCAGGAAGCGCATATCAGCAGCATTCCATCCATTCTATTTTTTCACTGTCTGAAAACCTTGCCGTCAACCTTGATCGTGCACCCGGCCGAGCGCATCTGCTTCCACGTCTCCCGGTCGTACAGAATGGAGATCGGGCCGCTTATATGGCACTTCCTTTTTTCATGATCTGGAATCGGTATTTTTCGCGGCCCCCATTTCATTTGGCATCGTGGTGCACCTTTTTACACTTCCAGTTCTTTTCAAACGCGCACCCACGACAGGTCGTTTTCTCCAAAACAGGATAGTCGCCGTAGGTTATGTCCATGCATGTCCGATGGAATTCGATCTCCCTGCCGTTGAGATATCCCCTGCTTCCCTCTCTGTAGCTTGCACAGCGTTTTCAGTTACCGCACCGTTCGCAAGAAGCCCCGCCAGGAACCCAAATTTTTCAAGGTCTCTTGCAAATGGAGGTGAAATTGTCTCTTGCGAACCTAATGGCGTTAGGATATAATGAGCCTAACATTGTTAGGAAGAGGGCTTTCCACTTGTTTCATAAAGGCTTGAGCAAAGAGGTTCTGATCGAAGCCTCGAAAGAATTGATTGAAGAAAACGGAATATCTGCGTTCTCCATGCGGGTGCTGGCAGAGAAGCTGGGCGTGAAAACGGCGTCACTCTATGCGCACATCGAGAGCATGGATGCGCTCTTTACCGAGGTCCGCTTGTCCGCGCTGCATGACCAGAAGGCAGCGCAGCTTGCCGCGATCGAGGGAAAAGACGGCGATGCGGCAGTCTTTGCGCTGGCGGAGAGCTATCGCGCGTTCGCAAAAGCCCATGCCGCGCTCTACCAGCTCATTATGCAGATGCCGATGGGCAAGGATGAAACGCTGCGAACCGCCGCAGCCATGACCGCCGAGCCTTCCATGCAGGTCTTACAGGGCTATGCGATCACCGATGAGCGCCGGATGCACTGGCAGCGAGTCCTGCGCGGCGTGATGCACGGCTTTGTATCGCAGGAGGCTTCCGGTTATTTCTCGCATTATCCTGTAGATTTGGAAGAAAGCTACCGCCTTGCCATCGGGTGCGTCATCGACGGTCTTCACAAGGAGGCGGAGCACCATGAACGCTGAACGGACGGCGCTTTTCTCTGACGCACCGGTACGGAAAGCTGTGCTGACACTGGCAATCCCCGCGGTTATCAGCCAGCTCATCACCGTGGTCTGCAACATGGCGGACACGTTCTTCATCGGCAAGCTCAACGATCCGCTGCAAGGGCGGCGGCGACCATCGCCATGCCATGCTTCATGCTGCTGACCGGCTTCACCAATCTCTTTGGCTTGGGCGGTTCCAGTCTCATTTCCCGCTGCCTCGGCACGGGCGATCAGGAAAAGGTGCGGCATTGCGCGTCGTTCTGCATCTGGACGGGCGCGGCGGTCGCGCCTCTCTACGGCATCGCCGTTGTCCTGTTGGAGCCGGTGCTGTTTCCGATTTTGGGTGCCAGCGCAAACACATGGGAGTATTGCCGTCAGTAGGCTTTCTGGACGATCGGCGTCGGCGCTGTGCCGACCGTGATGAACGCGGAGCTGGCGCACCTGATTCGCGCCGAGGGCTATTCCAAACCGGCAGGGTTCGGTTTGGCGTTTGGCGGCATTCTGAACATCCTCCTCGACCCGATCTTCATTTTTGTATTCCGGCTGAACATCGAGGGCGCGGCCATCGCGACCATGCTTTCCAACCTGATTGCGATGGGCTATTTTCTAGGTTTCCTCTATCACATCCGCAAGAATACGGTCATTACACCAAATCCCAAAGCGTTCTCGACCAAACAGCACATCCCCGGCGAGGTGCTGAGCGTCGGACTGCCCGGCTTTGTGATGACCATGATGTCTACTATTTCCAACGCAGCGCTCAATCTCATGGCCGCGGGTTATTCCGATACCGCCATCGCGGACATGGGCATTGCCAAGAAAATCGACTTGCTGGCTTACGCCATCGCACAGGGTATGACGCAGGGGACGCTGCCGCTGATCGGCTATAACTACACATCCGGAAAACACAAGCGGATGAAAGCCGCCGTCAAGACGGCGTTTGCGTACAGCTTCCTCGTTGCCTGTGCCGGAGCCATTCTTCTCTGGACGCTGGCAGTGCCCATCTCCCGCTGCTTCATTGCGGACACGGAAACGGTCAGATACGGGCGGCATTTTTTGAAGATCATCTGCCTTGCCTGCCCAACCACGGCGGTCAATTTCATGGTCATCACCGTCTTTCAGGCGAGCGGCAAGAAAGTGCAGCCGCTTTGCCTGTCCCTTCTTCGCAAGGGCAGTCTGGACGTGGTGTTCATGCTGATTCTGAAACATGCCGTCGGCGTTTCCGGTATCGCATGGGCGATGCCCATTGCCGACTGGATCGCGTTCGTGATCTCCGTGGCGCTCATCGTGCCGCAGCTGCGGCAATTAAAGAATGAATAGGCTGCGAAGCCCTGTAGCACTGCTAATTGGGGTGGTTTATTGCTGGCAATGCAAAATGCCACTGATTTTTTTGTCTGCTGCACAAGGCGTCGCGAAGCCGCGTTATCATTGCGCAAAATAATGCTGCACCCCCTTAAATCGAGAACTGCACCCCTTCTGAACCATATCTGCACCTCCTTGACGGGTTTCTATCGAAATTACGGTTCTTTGAAAAAAAGAAAAGTCCTGATGGTCAGGGCTTTCCGTTTTTTATTTTCAGCCGGTGCGCGGCGAATCGGCCAACGCCTGTCTTTTCGGGCGGCATGAGACGATGCGGGTCTGTGTAAACGCGGCCATGCCGGCGTGTGGAAATTCGGGGTTGAAGTATAAAAAACAACGGCTACAATATTCTCATCCGGCGCCGGATGAGAATATTTTTTGGAGGTTCAGCATGAACAAAATAAAAGTATTTCCCATCGGAACGATTCAGAACGAGAGCAAGGAAGCGTCGATCCGGCTTGACCCGGCCTATCGGAAGGGTCTCAAGGGTCTGTCCGGCTACAGCCATGTGCAGGTGATATGGTGGATGGATCGCTGCGACACGCCGGCGGATCGGAGCACCCTCATTGAAAGAAAGCCCTATACGAAAGGGCCGGATGAGCTTGGCGTGTTTGCGCTGCGTTCCCCGGAAAGGCCGAATCCCATCGCCGTGTCCAACGCGGACATTGCTTACATAGATGAGGAAGCGGGCACGGTCGGGCTGTACTATATCGACGCTTTCTCCGGCAGCACCGTACTTGATTTGAAGCCGTACACACCCAGCATGGACCGCGTCGAGAACGCAGCGACGCCGGAATGGTGCCGCCATTGGCCGGGCTCCTATGAGCAGAGCGCCGGTTTCGACTGGGCGTCCGAATTCAACTTCTGAGAGGGCGGCCGGACCTTATCCTTTGGGGGACTGGCCCCGTTCGCCCGCTTCCTGCATAGGCGACGGCTTTACAAAAGGGAATCGCACATGCCTCCGGGCGCGCCGTACGGCACCCCATAATTAATTTTATGCGCAGGATGCGCAGGCGGCGGACAAGCCAAAAGCTCGTCCGCCGCTTATCGTCGCGCGCCGGCCGTGTGGGAATCCCGGCGCGGCATTTTCCTCACAGCCCGGCGATGTCGGCAAGCAGGGCGTCCACCTCGGCCTGCGTCGTCGCCCAGCTCGTGCAGAAACGCACAATCGTCCCCTGCGGCGCGGTCCCCTCTTCCTCAAAATAGTAGCCCTGCGCCAGCTTTTCCTTTTGCTGCGCCGTCAGTACCACAAACTGCTGGTTGGTGCAGCTATCGACCCAGAACGGGATGCCTTTGGCTCCAAATGCCCGCTTTATCTGCATCGCAAGCGCATCGGCGCGCCTTGTCCTTTCAAAATACTCGCCGCTTTCGAGCATGAGCGCAAACTGCAGCCCCATCAGCCAGCCCTTTGCCAGCACCGCGCCGTGCTGCTTCATGTACGCCTTGAAGCGGTATTTGAGCGCATCGGCCGTGATGACCAGCGCCTCGCCGAACAGCGCGCCGCACTTGGTCCCGCCGATATAGAACACGTCCGTCAGCTCCGCGAAGTCCCTCAGCGTCAGATCGTTATTCTCTGCGCCCAGACCGTAGCCCATTCTCGCGCCGTCCACAAACAGATACATGCCGTATTTCTTGCAGACCTCGCTGATGTCACGCAGCTCCTGCTTGGAATACAGCGTACCCTGTTCGGTCGGGAAGGACAGATACACCAGCTTCGGCTCCGTCCGATATTCCGGAGTGCCGCCGTCGTAATACTCCGCCGCGCACGCGGCGATCTGCCGTGCCGTGATTTTGCCGTCCGTGTTCGGAAGCGCCAGTATCTTATGCCCGGTGCTTTCGATGGAGGCCGCCTCGTGGCAGTTTATATGTCCGGTGTCGGCCGCGATCACGCTCTGCACCGGGGACAGCGCCGCCGCGATGACGACAAGGTTCGCCTGCGTCGCGCCGGGAACGAATTTTATCAGGGCGTCCTCCCGCGCAGTCAGCTTCCGGATGACCGCCTCCGCCCTGCCGCACCACTCGTCCTCGCCGTAGCCGGCATAGCTGGCGGTATTGGTGGCTGTCAACTCATTCAGGATCGATTCAAACGCGCCGTGGTTGTAGTCGTTGTTGAATCTTATCATCTCAAAATCCCTCCCTGTCGCTCTTTATTCCGTGCCGGGCCATTATACCATGCCGAACGCCGCCCTTTCAACGCCGGCCTGAACAGCCGGGCGCTTTTCTCTTGACAAGCGGCGAAAAGATGATATCATTATGATATCATATAGATACAAGGAGGCTCCGATATGAACAACACGGAGGAAAAAATACTCACCGGCAAGCGCAACGGCATGGCCGTTCTGATCGTCAGCATCCTGCTTTATCTCGCGGCGGCGGGGCTGTGCGTTCTGTCCGGCTTTCTGATGGAGCGGCACAAGGCGGCGGGCGTGGCCCTGCTGGTCGTTTCGTGCGTATACCTGTGCGTCGGCTGGCTGCCCTGGCCCGGTCTGAAGGTCCTCAAGCCCCAGGAGGCCATGGTGCTGACGCTGTTCGGCCGCTACATCGGAACGCTCAAGGGCGAGGGCTTCTATTTCGTCAACCCCTTCTGCTCCGCCGTCAACCCCGCCGCGGGCACGCGCCCCTCCACCGGCTCGACCAGCAGCGTCAAGCTGCCCGGCCAGCCCGAGATCACCGTGAACACCGAGCTGCCGAACCGCAAGCTCTCCCTGAAGGTGATGACGCTCGACAACAACAAGCAGAAGATCAACGACTGTCTCGGCAACCCCATCGAGATCGGCATCGTGGTCATCTGGCGCATCGTCAACACCGCCAAGGCGGTTTTCAACGTCGACAACTACGTCGAGTTCCTCTCCATCCAGACCGACAGCGCCCTGCGCAACATCGTCCGCATCTATCCGTACGACGTGGCCCCGAACGTGGACACGACGGGCGACGGCTTTGCCGACGAGGGCAGTCTGCGCGGGTCGAGCCAGGAGGTGGCCGACCGCATCCGCGCCGAGATCCAGCAGAAGGTGGATGTGGCGGGCCTTGAGATCCTGGAGGCGCGCATCACCTATCTTGCCTACGCGCCGGAGATCGCCGCGTCCATGCTCCAGCGCCAGCAGGCCAGCGCCATCATCGACGCGCGCAAAATGATCGTCGACGGCGCCGTCGGCATGGTGGAGATGGCGCTCGAGCGTCTCGGCGAGAACAACGTCGTTCAGCTTGACGAGGAGCGCAAGGCCGCGATGGTCTCCAATCTGCTGGTGGTCCTGTGCGGCAACCGCGACGCGCAGCCCGTCGTCAACTCCGGCAGCCTGTATTGACGCATGGCGGAAAAGAGCGAAAAGAAGCAGCTTCTGCTGCGCCTGTCGCCGAAGCTGTATGACGAACTCGCGCGCTGGGCAGAGGACGATTTTCGTTCCGTAAACGGCCAGATCGAATTTCTGCTGACGGAATGTGTCCGCCAGCGGCGCAGAAAAGGAGGGTATACGCCGCATGAAGGCGATTGAAACCAAAAATCTCAGCCGGCGCTTCGGCGACAGGATCGCCGTCGATTCGCTGGATATGAGCGTGGACGAGGGCGAGCTGTTCGCCCTGTTGGGCGTCAACGGCGCCGGCAAGACCACCACCATCCGCATGCTCACGGGGCTCCTGCCGCCCAGCGGAGGGGAGGCATGGCTGCTCGGGCGCAGCATCCTCACGGACAGTATGCAGGCCCGGCAGCTCACAGCCGTCTCGCCGCAGGAGAGCGCCGTGGCGCAGAAGCTGACGGTGCGGGAAAATCTGGAGCTGATGGCCGGCGTGTACGGCGCGGACCGGGCCGCCGCGCGCGCGGCGGCGGAGGAGCTGCTGCGGGATTTCGGTCTGGGCGAGGTGGAAAAGCAGCGGGCCAAAAGCCTTTCCGGCGGCTGGCAGCGCCGGCTGTCCATCGCCATGGCGCTCGTGACAAAGCCGCAGATCCTGTTTCTCGACGAGCCGACGCTCGGCCTTGACGTGCTGGCGCGGCGCGAGCTGTGGAAGCATGTGCAGGCGCTCAAGGGCCGCGTGACCGTCGTGCTGACGACGCATTACATGGAGGAGGCCGAGGCGCTCGCCGACCGAATCGGCATTATGTCAACCGGACGCCTGAAGGCCGTCGGCACGGCCGCCGCGCTCAAGGCGCAGACCAAAACCGACAACATCGAGGACGCCTTCGTCGCCCTCGCCGGCGAAGGGAGGGAGCTTCTGTGACAAAATTCAAAGCCTTTGCCGGCCGCTGCGTGCGCGAGATGAGCCGCGACGGACTGAATCTGTTTTTCTGTCTGGTATTCCCGCTGGTGCTGCTGGTGATGTTCAGCCTGTTCAAGATCCCCTCCGCCGTTTACAGCGTTTCCAATTTCACGCCCGGCATCGTCATTTTCGCGTTTTCGTTCGTGTCCATGTTCGGCGGGATGCTCATCGCCTCGGACCGTGAATCAAGCTTCTTTGCGCGCCTTTGCGCCGCGCCCATCCGCCCGGCGCAGCTGATCGCGGGCTACGCCGTTCCCCTGCTGCCGCTGGCGGTGCTGCAGATCGCGCTGTTTCTGGCCGCGGCGGCCGTGCTGGGGCTCGGGTGGAGCGCGAAGCTCGCGCTGTGTCTGGCGGCCATGCTTCCGGCGGCGCTGTTTTACATCGGGTTCGGCCTGCTGCTCGGCGCGTCGCTGGGACAAAAGCAGATCGGCGCGGTCTATTCCCTGTTCGTCACGCTGTCCACATGGCTTTCCGGCATGTGGTTCGATCTGTCGCTGATCGGCCGCTGGATGGAGGTCGCGGCGAAGATCCTCCCCTTCTGGTACGCCGTGGATGCCGGACGCGCCGTTCTGAACGGAAATTACGAAAACCTTCTGACCGACATCCCCGTGCTGCTCGCCTGGGCGCTCGGGATGTTCGCGCTGGCGGTCTGGCAGTTCGGCCGGCGGCTGAAGGGAAAGTAACATAAAAATATATTATGTAAATTAACCCGCCACCAAAAAACGGCCGGAGAGGATGTTGTCCTTCTCCGGTCGTTTTAATTATGTAAACTTATCCGAGCGGCACCGCTGTCGCCATCGGCTGCGGCGTTTCCGCGCCGGAGGGCGTTTCGTCCCCGTCCGGGACGGCCGGCTCCGGGCTCGTCTGCTCCGCGGCCGGCTCCTCCGTTTCGCTTCCGGCGGGCGCAAGCTCCATGTATATCCGGCAGCACCCCGTTCCGAACAGCCCGCCAAGCGAGCGCTCCAGCGCCTCATACCCCGTCCAGCGGTCGGCCCGGATGGCCTGCACCGACGAGCCGTAGCCCAGCACGGCGCCGGGATAGCTGTCGATGAACGCGTTCTGCAGGCTCCGGCACAGCTCCGCCTTCTGCACCGGGTCGATGCAGTTGACGAGCTGCGCGTACAGCGCGTCGTACTCCTCGCTCTGCCATCCGCTCTCCGATGCGCCGCCGGCGTACAGCCGCGCCTCGTCCTGCGGGTCGAAGCTGCCGCTGCGCCGCAGAAGGCACAGATCCCACTCGCCGTCCGCGCGGCACCGGCTGCGCAGCTCGCTCTCCGAAAGCGTCGTCCAGTCGATCTCGATGCCGATCTCCGCCATGTCGCGCACAAAGATCGTCGCCGCCGCCGTGGCCCACACGTCGTCCGTGGAATAGAGCGTGAACGAAAGCTGCATGGTGTTGTCGCGCGACTCCAGAACGTCGTCGCCGTCGTAGTCCTGATACAGCGACGAGGCCAGCAGCGCCGCCGACTTGGTCAGATCGAAGCCGTAGCGCGTCGGCGCGCCGAGATAAAACGGCGAGCCCGGCTCAATGAAGCCGTCGCCGTACACGCCCACGCTCCCGAAGCCCATCGAGAAGATCTGCTCGCGATCCAGCCCGTACAGGATCGCCTCGCGCACGACGCTGTCCGCCAGCGCGCCGGAGCTCATGTTCATCATCAGCTCGCACCAGCCGCGCCCCGGCCCCTGCACCGCGAAGCTCTCCACGCCGTAGGAGCCCGACAGCGAGAAAAGCTGCACGTCCGTCAGATCCATGCACGCGTCCACCAGTCCGTCCGCCAGCGCGTCGGCCGCCGAGACCGCCGATTCATAGCAGCGGAAGCGCAGCGTCTGCAGCTTTGCGCGGCCGGCAAAATAATCCGCGCGCGCCTCAAGCGCCCATTCCTGCTGCGTCTCGCCGGGGGCGAGCTCCGGCGCCCGGTAGACAAACGGGCCGCTGCCGATCATGGCGCGGTTGTCCATGGAGGCGGGCGCGTCGCTGTAAGCGCTCCAGATATGCTCCGGCAGGATGGGCACCTCGCCGTACATCATGTCTCCCTTGACAAAGCTCGTCGTGATCACGACGGTCCAGTCGTCCGGGCATTTGATGGAAACGATGCCGTCAAAGCGGCGCGCCTCGTCCACGCTGTACTGGCGGAACAGCTCCCAGGAGAATTTCACGTCCGTGCTCTTCAGCGGCGTGCCGTCGGAAAACGTCACGTCCTGCCGCAGCCGGATCGTCCAGGTCAGTCCGTCGCTGGACGTGTCATAGCTGTCCACAAGGCAGTTTTCCGGCTGATGCTCCTCGTTCATGCGCCACAGCGGGTCGTAGACCAGACGGAACAGCTCGGCGGATATCCCGCTTTCCGCGGCGAAGGGATTGAGACCGTCCGGCGCCTCGCCCACGGCGACGCAGAAATCCCCCGCCGTCCCGTCCGCCGGCGTATCGCCGCCGTCCTTGTTTCCGCAGGCGCTCAGTCCCGCCGCCAGCGCGAGCAGACATAAAACTGCAATGACTTTTTTCATGATCCGATGTATTCCTTTTCCACATGGCGGCCCGCACACGGGCCTTTGGGACGGAAAGGGCTTCGCGCCCTCCCCGCCCGCTCAGTTTTCCTCTGTCCCGCGGCCGGCCAGCAGCCGCCGCGCCTGCGCCGCCGGATCGCCCCCGCCCTCCAGCAGAGAGCGCGCGCCGTCGTCCAGACAGCCGCGTTCGCACATAAGCGCGAGAAAATCGTCCGCTTCGCTTTTCGTCAGCCCGATGCGCCGCAGATAAGCCAGTTCCAGCGCCGGCGTCGTGTGCGTGTGATGCAGGGCGAGCGACGGCGAAGCCAGAATGGCAAAAAAGCGCCGCCGGCCGGCATCCGATCCCTTTTTGTTTTCCATACCGGCATTATAGCATACACCGCCGGAATTTCAAAAATATTATTATTTATTTATATTCTGTTGTTGAATGTTCGCCGCGGCCATGGTATATTGAAAACAAGCTGAAAAGGAGTGCCTTGCGCACGGGCTGCGGCATGGCCGCCGTCCGCGCGTATTTTCATTTTGCGGAGGTGTCATATGCTCATCATCGGAAACGGAAAGGTCCTCACGCGGGACCCATCCATGCCCTATCTGACCGACGGCGCCGTTTTGTGCGACGGCGAAACGATCGCCGCGCTCGGCGGCACGGCGCAGCTTCGCGCGCAGTACCCGCACGCGGAGTACCTCGACGCCCACGGCGGCGTCATCATGCCCGGCCTGATCAACACGCACACCCACATCTACTCGGGGCTGGCCCGCGGTCTTTCCATCCGGGGCTACGATCCGCACACGTTCTACCAGGTGCTCGACGGCATGTGGTGGAACATCGACCGCCATCTCGATCTTGAGGGCACGCGCGCCAGCGCCGTCATCACGGCCATGGAATCCCTGCGCAACGGCGTCACGACCATCTTCGATCACCACGCCAGCTACGGCGAAATCCCCGGCAGCCTGTTCGCCATCGCCGAGGAGACGAAGAAGATCGGCGTGCGCGCCTGCCTGTGCTACGAGGTTTCCGAGCGCGACGGCGAGGCCAAGTGCGACGAGGGCATCCGCGAAAACGCCGATTTTGCCCGCTGGTGCCATGAGCACGAGGACGATATGCTCAAGGCCATGTTCGGCGGCCACGCGCTGTTCACCATCTCGGACCGCACGTTTGAAAAGATGGCCGCGGCGAACGCCGGGCTCACCGGCTATCACATCCACGTCTGCGAGGGCCACACCGACATGGAGGACAGCTGGAACCGCTACGGCATGCGGCCGATCGACCGGCTGGCCAAAAACGGCATTCTGGGCGAAAAGACCATTCTGGGCCACTGCATCCATCTGACGGACGACGAGCTGGACGTGATCGCGCAGACGAACACCATGTGCGTGACGAATCCGGAATCGAACATGGGCAACGCCGTCGGCGTCGCGCCGGTCCTGAAAATGTTCGAGAAAGGCATTCTGGTCGGCCTCGGCACGGACGCCTACACCCACGACATGCTCGAAAGCCTCAAGGTCGAGCTTATCATCCAGCGCCACAACGCCGGCCGCCCCAACGTCGGCTGGTGCGAGGCGACGGGTATGCTGTTTGAAAACAACGCGAAAATGGCCGGCCGCTATTTCAAAAAGCCGCTGGGCGTGCTCCGCCCGGGCGCGGCGGCGGACGTCGCCGTTTTCGACTACCGGCCCTTCACGCCGTTTTCCGACGAGAACGCCGACGGCCACATGATCTTCGGCTTCCAGGGCCACAATTGCATCCACACCGTCGTCGACGGGCAGGTGCGCATGAAGGACCGCGAATTCGTCGGCTTCGACGAGCATGAGATGAACAGCCGCGTGTACGAGGCGGCCTGCAGACTTTGGGGGGAACTGAATCCATGAGTGAAAAAATGACCGGGATACCCTACGAGCAGCTTCTGTACCGCGTGTGCCGCGAGTACGAGACGCGCGGGACGATCTTCGGCGTCAGCCACATCTACAAGGCCGGGAGCAAGCGTCTGCCCATCTTCACCGGGCAGCTCGAAACGCCGTTCGGCCCGGCTGCCGGCCCGAACACCCAGCTCGCCCAGAACATCATTGCGGCCTACGCCGCCGGCAGCCGCTTTTTTGAGCTGAAAACCGTTCAGATCATGGACGGCGAGGAGCTGGCCGCGTGCATCAGCCGCCCGTGCATCAAGGCGGACGACGAGGGCTACAACTGCGAATGGAGCACGGAGCTGACCGTTCCGGCCGCGATGGACGAATACATCAAGGCATGGAAGGTCCTGAAGGTGATCTCCGAAAAATACGGTCTCGGCAGCCCCGACGGCTTTGTGTTCAACATGTCCGTCGGCTACAATCTCGACGGCATCCGCTCGGAGAAGATCGACGCGTTCATCGAGGGGCTGCGCGCGGCGGGCGTGTCCGATTCCGTCACCATCTCCACGCTGCACGGCTGCCCGCCGGACGAGATCGAGCGCATCGCGGACTATCTCATCGGCGAGAAGGGGCTGAACACCTTCATCAAGTGCAACCCCACGCTGCTCGGCTACGATTTCGCGCGCAAAACGCTCGACGAGCTCGGCTACAGCTACATCGCCTTTGACGACCACCATTTCCTCGAGGATCTTCAGTGGGCCGACGCCGTGCCCATGTTCCGGCGGCTGCAGGCGCTGGCCGACGAGAAGGGCGTGGAATTCGGTCTCAAGCTCACGAACACCTTCCCTGTGGACGTCCGGGCCGGAGAGCTTCCCAGCGAGGAGATGTACATGTCCGGCCGCGCGCTCTTCCCGCTCACGATCGAGCTGGCCCGGCGCATCAGCGCCGAGTTTGACGGCGCGCTGCGCATCAGCTATTCCGGCGGCGCAGACGTCCACTCCGCCGCCGCGCTGTTCCGCGCCGGCATCTGGCCCATCACCATGGCCACGAATGTGCTGCGCCCCGGCGGCTACAACCGCATGGAGCAGATCGCGTCGCTTCTGGATCAGGAGCCCTACGCCCGCTTCGCCGGCGTTTCCGTCCCCGCCGTCACGGCTCTGGCCGCCGGCGCGCTGACCGACCCCTGGTACCGCAAGCCCATCAAGCCCGTTCCCAGCCGCAAGATACCCGAGCAGGTCCCGCTGATGGACTGCTTCTTCGCCCCCTGCCGCGAGGGCTGCCCCATCCATCAGGACATCCCCGCCTACATCCGGCTCGTGAACGAGGGCAAATATCTGCAGGCGCTCGAGCTGATCTGCGAGCGCAATCCCCTGCCGAACATCACCGGCACCATCTGCGCCCACCCCTGCATGAGCCGCTGCACCCGCAGCTTCTACGACGGCGCCGTGGACATCCGCGGCTGCAAGCTGGAGGCGACGAGCCGGGCCTACGGCGAATTTCTCGCGCGGCTGGCGCGCGCGGATCTGCCCTCCGGCGGAAAGAAGGTCGCCGTCGTCGGAGCCGGTCCCGCCGGTCTGGCCGGCGCCTATTTCCTGGCGCGCTGCGGCTGCAGCGTGACCGTGTTTGAAAAAACGCTCAAGCCCGGCGGCATCGTCCGCCACGTCATCCCCTCCTTCCGCATCTCGACGGAAACGGTGGAAAAGGACGCGATGCTCTGCGCCGGACTCGGCGTAAAATTCCGCTACGGCACGGAGATACGCTCCGCCGAACAGCTGACGGGATTTGACGACGTTCTCGTGTGCACGGGCGCGTGGATCCCCGGCCCTCTCCCGCTGGAGGGCGGCCAGGCGCGCGATGTGCTTGAATTCCTGTCCGCCTACAAAAAGCACCCTCTCTGGTGCATCCCGGGCCGGAGCGTCGCCGTGATCGGCGGCGGCAACACCGCCATGGACGCCGCCCGCGCCGCCAAGCGCTGCACCGGCGTGAAAAAGGTCACGCTCGTGTATCGCCGCGACATGCGCAGCATGCCCGCAGACGAGGAGGAGCTGAAAATGGCGCTGGACGACGGCGTGGAATTCCGCCCGCTGCTGTCCCCCGTCGCCATCGAGGGCAAAAAGCTCAAGTGCGAGAAAATGGTACTCGGCGAACCGGACGCCTCCGGCCGCCGCAGCCCCGTCGCCACCGGCGAATACGAATACATCGACGCCGCCTGCGTCATCGCCGCCGTCGGCGAACGGACGGACACGGCGCTGTATCAGGCGCTGGGCATCCCCGTGGACGAAAAGGGCCGCGCCATCGTCGGCGCCGACGGCATGGCCGCGCCGCACATCTATCTGGCCGGCGACGGCGCGTCCGGCCCCTCCACCATCGTGCAGGCCATCGCGGGCGCGGCACGCGCCGCCAGGGCCATCGCCGGCGCAGACTTTGAAAAATACGCCGCGCTGAACGCCGCGGGCGCCCCGGATACTGCCCGCGCACGCAAGGGCGTGTTCCCCGACGGCGGGCCGGCCGCAGAGCGCTGCCTGGAGTGCGCCACGGTGTGCGAAAACTGCGTGGACGTGTGCCCGAACCGCGCCAATGTTTCCCTTGTCGTCGACGGGCGCATCCAGATCCTGCATCTGGACTGGCAATGCAACGAGTGCGGCAACTGCGCAACCTTCTGCCCGTGGTCGAGCGCGCCGTACCGCGACAAGTGGACCATGTTCGCCGACCGCGAAAGCTTTGAACAGGGCCCGAATCAGGGCTTTCTGCCGCTCAGCGGCCTGCGCGTTCTCGTGCGCTTCGGCGGACGGGAATTTGAATGCGATCTCGGCGAATCGAACGGCGAGCTTCCGCCGGAGATGGCCAAATTCACGCGCGCCGCGCTGCTGCGCTACCCGGAGCTGGAGCTCAAGTGACCGATTCCCGGCCGCACGGCCGGATATAAGGAGAAAAAAATATGGACTATGAAAAAATACAGCAGACGGCGCAGACCTATCTGCCCGACATGACGCGCTTTCTGCGCGAGCTGATCGCACTGCCGAGCGAAAGCTGCGGCGAGGAGGGCGTGGTCCGCCGCGCCGTCGCCGAGATGGAAAAGCTCGGCTACCGCAAGGCGTGGATCGACCCGCAGGGCAACGCGCTGGGACTGATCGGCGAGGGCGAAAAGCTCATCGCCTTCGACGGCCACATCGACACCGTCGGCGTCGGCCTGCGCAGCAACTGGGCGTTCGACCCCTACGAGGGCTTTGAAACGGACACGCAGATCGGCGGCCGCGGCGCCTCCGATCAGGAGGGCGGCTGCGTCAGCCAGATATACGGCGCAAAGATCGCGCACGATCTCGGCCTCATTCCCGACGGCTACAGCATCCTGGTCACCTGCACCGTGCAGGAGGAGGACTGCGACGGTCTCTGCTGGCAGTACATCCACAACGAGGACGGCTTCACGCCGGAATTCGTCGTCTCCACCGAGCCTACCGACTGCGGCGTATACCGCGGCCACCGCGGCCGCATGGAGATACGCGTGGATGTGCGCGGCGTGTCGTGCCACGGCTCGGCGCCGGAGCGCGGCGACAACGCCATTTACAAAATGGCCGACATCCTGCGCGACGTGCGCGCGCTCAACGAAAACCCCGCGGACAATTCCGTCGAGATCAAGGGTCTGGTGAAGATGCTGGACGAGAAATACAACCCCGACTGGAACGACGCGCGCTTCCTCGGCCGCGGCACTGTGACCGTCAGCGAGATATTCTACAGCTCGCCCTCCCGCTGCGCCGTGGCGGACGGCTGCTCCGTGTCCCTCGACCGGCGCATGACCGCCGGCGAGACCTTTGAAAGCTGCCTGCAGGAGATACGCGATCTGCCGTCCTGCCGGAAATACGCGGACGACGTGACCGTCAGCATGTACAAATACGACCGCCCTTCGTGGACGGGGCTGGTCTACGAGACGGAGTGCTACTTCCCCACCTGGATCAACCGCGAGTCCGCGCCGCATGTGCAGGCCGTGGCCAACAGCTACCGCGCCATGTACGGCGCCGAGCGCACCGGCGAGCCGGACGCGATGAGCAGGCGCGCCGGCCGGCCGCTGATCGACAAGTGGACGTTTTCCACCAACGGCGTGTCCATTCAGGGCCGCTTCGGCATCCCCTGCGTGGGCTTCGGCCCCGGCGCGGAAAGCCAGGCGCACGCGCCCAATGAGATCACATGGAAGCAGGACCTTGTCCGCTGCGCGGCCGTTCTGGCCGCGACGCCGATGAATTATGTGGAGGAGCTGAAGAAATGAATCTGATGAAGCAATACGCCGAAAAGCTGGCAAAGCTGGATTTCTCCCGGATGTACGGAGACGACTTTTTCCTGACCTGGGACAAAAGCGACGACGAGCTCGCCGCGCTGTTCACCGTGGCCGACGCGCTGCGCTGCCTACGCGAGAACAATATTTCCACAAAGATCTTTGATTCCGGACTCGGCATCAGCCTGTTCCGCGACAACTCCACGCGCACGCGCTTTTCCTTCGCCTCGGCCTGCAACCTGCTCGGCCTTGAGGTGCAGGATCTGGACGAGGGTAAAAGCCAGATCGCCCATGGCGAGACCGTGCGCGAGACGGCGAACATGATCTCCTTCATGGCCGACGTCATCGGCATCCGCGACGATATGTACATCGGCAAGGGCCACACCTATCAGAAGGCCGTTTCCGACGCCGTCCGCCAGGGCCATGCCGACGGCATTCTGGAGCAGGTCCCCTCGCTCGTCAATCTCCAGTGCGACATCGACCATCCCACCCAGTGCTGCGCCGATCTTCTGCACGTCATCCATGAGCTCGGCGGCGTGGAAAATCTCAGGGGCAAAAAGGTCGCCATGACCTGGGCCTACAGTCCCAGCTACGGCAAGCCCCTGTCCGTGCCGCAGGGCGTGATCGGCCTGTTCACGCGCTTCGGCATGGACGTGACGCTGGCGCACCCCGAGGGCTACGACGTGTTCCCCGAGGTCGAGCAGCTCGCCGCGCAGCAGGCGGCGGCCTCCGGCGGCAGCTTCCGCAAGGCGGCCACGATGGCCGAGGCCTTTGAGGGCGCCGACATCGTCTATCCCAAGAGCTGGGCGCCCTTCGCCGCCATGGAAAAGCGCACCGAGCTGTACGCGCAGGGCGACCACGCCGGCATCGACGCGCTGGAAAAGGAGCTTCTGGCGCAGAACGCGGAGCACATGGACTGGGAGTGCACCGAGGAAATGATGGCCCTCACGAACGGCGGCAAGGCCATGTATCTGCACTGCCTGCCGGCGGACATCACGGACGTTTCCTGCGCCCACGGCGAGGTCGCCGCGAGCGTGTTCGACCGCTACCGCACCAGCCTGTACAAGCAGGCCAGCTTCAAGCCCTACATCATCGCGGCCATGATCTTCCTCTCCAAGGAGAAGGACCCCGCCGCCATGCTGGCCAGACTCGAGTCGCGGGCACAGCCGCGCTGGGAAAGGAGCTGAACGGCATGAAGCGGATCGAAGGACCCTCCCCCGCCGTCGGGCCGTACTCCGCCGGCGTGTGCGCGGGCGGCCTTGTGTTCGTCTCCGGCCAGCTTCCCACAGACGCGAACGGCCGCATCCCCAGCGGCATCGAAGCACAGACCGAGCAGTGCATCCGCAACGTGCAGGCCGTTCTGGAGGCCGGCGGAAGCGATCTGGCGCACGTCGTCAAGACCACGGTGTTCCTGCGGTCGATGAATGATTTTGCAGCCGTCAACGAGGTGTATGCCCGCCACTTCTGCGGCGAGATCCCGCCGGCACGCGCCTGCATCCAGGTGTCGGCGCTGCCGAAGAACGCCCCGATCGAGATCGAGGCCATCGGTCTGGTCGTGGAAAAATAATATTTTTCAGCGTACAAATATGCAGCATCCGCAGTCCGATCGGACTGCGGATGCATTTTTTCTCATTTTCCGTTTTTCTCACGCCATGGTCTTCAGTCCCCGTGCCACAATGGTGATGAAGTCCTGCACATTTGTCACGATGGTGCGCGCAGACAGGCTCCCGCGGTCAAGAAGCTTGTTGACCACAAATTCATCCGCGTCCACGGCATAAAAATACACCGGCCGCACCGTTCCGTCCGCCGTCACGCGGAACGACGGAAGCATGTTTCCCGCGGCAATGGTGTGCAGCATGGTCGCCAGACAAACAACGCAGGTCGCGTCCCGCAGCATGTCACGCATGGCGGCCGCCGCCTCGTATGCGTCTCCGATCACCTCCGGCAGCGGGCCGTCGTCCCGGATGGAACCGGCCAGCACAAAGGGAATGCCCCGCCGGACACAGGCATACAGGATGCCGTTGTCGATCTCCTTCTCGTCCAGAAAGCGTTCGATCGAGCCGGCGCGCCGCACCTCGTTGAGCAGATCCAGGTGGTTATAGTGGCCGTTCGGCTGCGAGCGCTGCGTGTATATGTCCTGGCCGAGCGCCGTGTGCAGCCACGCGGCCTCCAGGTCGTGCGTGGCGAGGGCGTTTCCGGCCAGCAGGCCGTGGACGTAGCCGTTTTCCGCCAGCGACTGCATCGCGCGCCGCGCGTCGCTGTCAAAGGCGAAGGCCGGCCCCATCACCCACACGATCTTCCCGTGCTCCCGCTCGCTGCGCAGAAGCTCGATCAGCTCGTCGTAATCCCTTGCGTAGCTCGTTTCACGACTGCGCCCCACGCGGAAGGCAAAGCGGTCGGCCGCCGGCGCGTCAGGGTCGAGGAAGCCCTCGGTATGCATATAAACGCCCTCGCTTCCGTCGTCGGCGCGGCCGAGAAAGACCTCGTCGCCTTTTTTCAGCGCGCGGTTTTCCACCACGTCGAGCCGCCCGTCCGGGCGCAGCACGACGCTCGCGTCCATGCGGCTCTCCTCCGCCAGCCGCCACACGCCGCCGATCTTGAAGTATTCGGGATACATGGAGCTGCTGTGAAAGCCGGCGGGCGCGACGCCGTCGGCCGGGCAGCGTGCCGTTTTCGCGTCGGGCGCGCGCACGAGATCGGGCCGGGAAAAATCCGGCGCATGGTATGCCGGAAGTGTAAAAGCCATGGGTCCCCCTCCTGTCAGCATAATAGGCTTACAGGGCTAATATACCGTACTTCTCCTCCGGCGTCAAGCGGGCGTCCGGACGGAAAAGCCCGCCGCTTTTTCAAAAGCGGCGGGCTTTGCTGTGTGTTTGTTTACGCGCGGTCCGTGGGCAGACCGGCCTGCTCACGCTCGCGGATGGCGTCCTTGCGGCTGAGGTTGACACGGCCGCGGTCGTCGATCTCGGAGACCTTGACCCAGGTCCAGTCGCCGACGTTGAGCACATCCTCGACCTTCTCGGTGCGCTTGAACTCAAGATCCTTGATGTGGACCATGCCGTCCTTGCCGGGCACCAGCTCGATGAACGCGCCGATGGGGATGATGCGCACGCACTGGCCGTAGTACAGCGCGCCGACCTCCGGCTCAAAGACGATGTTGTCGATGGTCTTTTTCGCCGCGCGGCAGGCCTCGATATCCTCGGAGGCGATGAACACGGAGCCGTCGTCCTCGATGTCGATCTTGCAGCCGGTGTCGGCCGTGATCTTCTGGATGACCTTGCCGCCGGAGCCGATGACCTCGCGGATCTTGTCGGGGTTGATCTTCATCTTGATCATCTTGGGCGCGCTGGCGGCCAGCTCCTTGCGCGGCTCGGAGATGCAGGGCAGCATGACCTCGTCGAGAATCTGGCAGCGGGCCTCGTAGGTGATGTCAAAGGCGTTTTTGATGATGTCGTAGGTCAGGCCGTCGTTCTTCAGATCCATCTGAATGGCGGTGATGCCCTTCTTCGTGCCGGCGACCTTGAAGTCCATCTCGCCGTGGAAGTCCTCGACGCCCTGGATGTCGATGAACGTGCGCCAGGAGCCGTCGTCGTCATGGATCAGACCGCAGCTGATGCCGGCCACGGGCGCCTTGAGGGGCACGCCCGCATCCATCAGCGCCAGTGTCGTGCCGCAGATGGAGCCCTGCGACGTCGAGCCGTTGGAGGAAAGGACCTCGGAGACCACGCGGATGGCGTAGGGGAAGTCCTCCACATCGGGGATGACGGCCTCGAGCGCCTTTTCGACCAGCGCGCCGTGACCCTGCTCGCGGCGGGACGTGGAACGGTTGGCCTTGGCCTCGCCGGTGGAGTAGCCGGGCATATTGTAATGATGCATGAAACGCTTGGACTCCTCCTCCCAGATCGTATCGATCTTCTGGGACGCGGAGAGCGTGTTGAGCGTGGCGATGGAGAGCACCTGCGTCTGGCCGCGGGTGAAAAGACCGCTGCCATGCACGCGCGGGATGACATGAACGTCGGCGGCGAGGGGCCGGATCTCGTTCATGGCGCGTCCGTCCACGCGGCGGCCCGCGAGCAGCCACTTCTTCACGACCTTCTTCTGCATGCGGTACAGGATCTCGTCCATATACTGCATCATGTCGGGGTGCGCTTCCTCATACTTCGCGCGCACGGCCTCGATCCACTCGTTGACGCGCTCCTCGCGCACGTTCTTGTCGTCGGTGTCCATGCAGTGCTCCATGCCTTCCATCTCGTCGGAGCACAGAAGCTCGAACAGCTCGTTGTCAAAGGCGGCGTGGTCATAGCTGAACTTGGGCTTGCCGACCTCGGCGACCATCTGGTTGATGAGGGCCACGACGGGCTTGAGCACCTTCTCGTGCGCCTCGACGATGCCGTTGTACATAACGTCGTTGGGGATCTGGTCGGCCTCGGCCTCGATCATGACGATCTTCTCGGCGGTGGCGGCCAGCGTCACGGTCATTTTGCTCGTCTCGCGCTCAGCCTTCGTGGGGTTGAACAGATACTTCTCGCCGTCCCAGCCGATCACGCAGCCCGCGATGGGGCCGGCCCAGGGGACGCAGGAGATGGCGGTGGCGGCGGAGGCGCCGATCATGGCCGTGATCTCCGGCGAGCAGTCGCGGTCAACGGACAGCACGTCGCAGCTGACGATCACGTCGTTGCGCAGGTCGGACGGGAACAGCGGGCGCATGGGCCGGTCGATCAGACGGCTGGCGAGCACGGCGTTGAGACTGGGCTTGCCCTCGCGGCGCATGAAGCTGCCGGGGATGCGGCCGACGGCGTAAAGCTTCTCGTTGAAGTCCACGGCGAGAGGGAAATAATCGATGCCGTCCTTGGGACGGGCGCTGGCGGTGACGGTGGCCAGGACGGTGGTCTCGCCGTAGCTGACGAGCACGGAGGCCGTGGCCAGCTCGGCCAGGCGTCCGACCTCCATCTTCAGGGGACGGCCGCACAGGTCCATCTCCCAGGTGCGCATATTGTCGAATGTTTTGTGGCGGATGATCATTGGTTCGTTCCTTTCCTCTAACTCAAATTCTGTACAGAAAAAGGGAGAGACGATTCAGTTGTCTCTCCCTTAAACCTTCATAAGCCTCAGAAATGCAAGTCTTACTTGCGGATGCCAAGCTTGGCAATGATGCTGCGGTAGCGCTCGACGTCGCTCTTGGCGACGTAGTCGAGAAGACGGCGGCGCTTGCCGATCATCTTCATCAGACCCATACGGCTGTGCTTGTCGTTCTTGTGCACCTTCAGATGCTCGGTCAGCTGGCTGATGCGCTCGGTCAGGATGGCGATCTGAACCTCGGGGGAACCGGTGTCGCCCTCGTGGGTCTTGTTGCTCTCGATGATGGCGGTTTTCTGCTCTTTGGTGATCATGGTGTAGCTCTTCCTTTCGGTCATACAAATTGCCGGGCTCTGAGTGAGGGGCCAGGCCCCGGACTAAGGGCGCGGTTATGCCTGTGATACAAGCTGTAAAACTATAACACAGCGCAGCGGTTTTGTCAATTATTTTCTATGCGCGGCCTTCATGCGGCGCTCGTGGTTGAGGATGCTCTTGCGCAGGCGCAGATGCTCCGGCGTCACTTCCAGAAGCTCGTCGTCCGCCATGAACTCCATGCACTGCTCCAGACTCATCTGACGGGCCGGGACCAGGCGCAGCGCCTCGTCCGAGCCGGACGCACGCGTATTCGTGAGATGCTTGGTCCGGCAGACGTTGACGACGATATCCTCCTGCTTCGGGGAGACGCCGACGACCATGCCCTCGTACACCGGCGTACCGGGCGTGATGAACAGCGTGCCGCGGTCCTGCGCGTTCCACAGGCCGTAGGCCACGGCCTCGCCCGTTTCAAAGGCCACGAGCGAGCCGGTGCTGCGGCGCTTGAGCTCGCCCTTGGCGGGCGCGTAGGAATCGAATATGCTGGCCATGATGCCCTCGCCGCGTGTATCGGTCAGAAATTCGCTCCGATAGCCGAACAGGCCGCGCGTGGGGATCAGGTATTCCAGCTTCATCCGTCCGCCGACGGGGTTCATCTGAAGGAATTCGCCCTTGCGGCTTCCGAGCTTCTCCATCACGGCGCCCACGCTGCCCTCCGGCACGTCGAGCACGACGCGCTCCATCGGCTCGCACAGCCTGCCGTCGATCTCCTTATACAGCACGCGCGCGGGACTGACCTGGAACTCATACCCCTCGCGGCGCATAGTCTCGATGAGGATGGACAGATGCATCTCGCCGCGGCCGGCGACGGCGAAGGCGTCGGTGCTGTCCGTGTCGCGCACGCGCAGCGACACGTCCTTGAGCGTCTCCTGATACAGCCGGTCGCGGATGTTGCGGCTGGTGACCCACTTGCCCTCGCGCCCGGCGAACGGGGAATCGTTGACGGAGAAGGTCATTTCGATGGTCGGCGCGGAGATCTGCACGAACGGCAGCGGCTCCACGCAGTCCGGCGCACAGATCGTATCGCCGATGCCGATGCCGGCGATGCCGCTGAGGGCGATGATGCTGCCGGCCTCGGCCTGCGTGACGGGCACGCGGTCAAGCCCCTGGAACTCGTAAAGAGAGACGGCCTTGGCCTTTTTCGGCGCGGCGCCGGTCTCGTGGTAGTTGCACACGGCGATCTCCTGGTTCTGGGCGACGACGCCGCGCTCGATGCGGCCGATGGCGATGCGGCCGACGTATTCGTTGTAATCGATGGAGCTGACAAGCATCTGGAAGGGCTTGGAGGTATCCTGCTCCGGCGCGGGGATGTAGTCCACGATGGCGTCGAACAGGGGCTTGAGATCCGTGCCCGGCGTCTCGGGGCTGACCGAGCAGGTGCCGTTGCGCGCCGAGGCGAACAGCATGGGCGAATCAAGCTGCTCGTCCGTGCAGCCAAGGTCCATCAGAAGCTCCAGCACCTCGTCCACGACCTCGTAGACGCGCTGGTCGGGCCGGTCGATCTTGTTGATGACCACGATGACGCGGTGGCCGAGCTGCAGCGCATGCTCCAGCACGAAGCGCGTCTGCGGCATGGGCCCCTCCGCCGCGTCCACCAGCAGGATGACGCCGTTGACCATCTTCAGAATGCGCTCGACCTCGCCGCCGAAATCGGCGTGGCCCGGCGTATCGACGATATTGATTTTTGTGTCGCCGTACTGCACGGCGGTGTTCTTGGCCAGGATGGTGATGCCGCGCTCGCGCTCCAGATCGCCCGAGTCCATGACGCGCTCGGCTACCTGCTGGTTCTGGCGGAAAACGCCCGACTGCGCCAGCATGGCGTCCACCAGCGTGGTCTTGCCGTGGTCAACGTGCGCGATGATGGCGATGTTTCTCAGTTTCTCCATATAGATCACTCTCTTTATTCTTTTTCAAACAAATTTAGATTTTACCACGCCGTTTCCCGAATTGCAACAAAAATGCCGGATTTCCCCGCGGCCGCCCTCTGTTTTTTGTATCCGGATGATGATTGAAATATGCGGCGTACTATGTTATATTAAAGCTTACTGTGCATAAGCTTACATTTTTATGAATCACGACCGCCCGGGAGAAACTGTCTTGACCGCTGACATCCGAAAAAACGATATGACCACGGGGCCGGAATGGAAGCATATCCTTCTGTTTTCGCTGCCCATCATGGCCGGCAACCTGCTTCAGCAGCTTTACAACACCGTCGACGGCATCGTCGTCGGCAACTTCGTGTCGCAGGAGGCGCTGGCCGCCACCGGCACGGCCGGCACGCTCGCGCTGGTGTTCCTCGCCTTTGCCATCGGCTTCGGCAACGGCTCTGGCATCATGATCGCCCAGCTTTACGGCGCGCGGCGGGAGGACGAGCTGCGCGGCGCCGTGTCCACGGCGCTGCTCCTTCTCGTGGGACTGGGCGCGCTGTTTTCCGTGACCGGCTGCGTGTTCGCCCGGCCGCTTCTCGTGCATCTGATGAACGTGGAAGCCGGCGCCGTGCTGGACGAGGCCGCGGTCTACTTCGCCATCTACGCCGCGGGGCTCGTGTTCCAGTTTCTCTACAACTCCGTCGCCGCCATACTCCGCGCCGTGGGCGACAGCAAGGCGACGCTGTATTTCCTGCTCGTCAGCTCCGTCATCAACCTTGTGCTCGATCTTCTGTTCGTCGTCGGCTTCCGCTGGGGCGTGGCCGGCGCGGCGATCGCCACGGTGCTCAGCCAGGTCGGCTCGGCGGTCGTGAGCGTGATCTACATGTTCCGGAAATACCCGCTGTTCCGCTTCGGGCGGGGCGAGTTCGTATTTCTGAAGGACAAATGCCTGCTGTGCCTGCGGCTCGGCGTTCCCACCACGATCCAGCAGTCCATCGTCTCGTTCGGCAACGTCTTTATCCAGCGGCTCGTCAACTCCTTCGGCCCGGCCGTCATGGCCGCCTTCACCGTCGGCAGCCGCATCGAGAATTACCTGTTCGTCCCGGCCATCGGCTTCAACATCGGCCTGGCGAACTTCACCGGCCAGAACATCGGCGCCCAGCGCTTCGACCGCGTCCGGCGCGGCTGCCGCAGCACCCTTTTCGTCACGTTCGCCGTGGCGGTGGTCCTGGAGTTGCTGTCGTATGTCTTCGCCGAGCAGATATCGCTGCTGTTCGGCGTGGAGGGGGAGGCGCTGGCGCTTTCCATGTCCTATGTGCGCTTCATGAGCTTTTTCTTCTGGATATTCGCGCTGTACATGGTCTTTGTCGGAACGCTGCAGGGCGCGGGCGACGTGATGTTCACGACCGTCTGCTCACTGACGGCGCTGGTCGTGCGCGTGGCCTTTGCCTACAGCATGGTCGGCCTGTTCCACTGGGACTGCTCGGCCGTCTGGACGGGAATGCCGATCGGCTGGGGCTGCTCGCTTCTGCTGTCGCTGGGGCGCTTTCTCTCCGGCAAATGGAAGAACAAGGGGGTCATCGACTTTGAATAACAGCTTTTTCGCCCTTATCGGCCGCATGCGCTACATCCGGCGCTGGGGGCTGATGCGCTCGACGATCCCGGAAAACGTGCAGGAGCACAGCCACATGGTCGCCGTGCTGGCGCACGCGCTGGCCGTCATCCGCCGGGACGTGTTCGGGCGCGCGTGCGACCCGAACGCCTGCGCGGCCGAGGCGCTGCTGCACGACGCTTCGGAAATACTCACCGGGGATATGCCCACGCCCATCAAGTACAACAATCCCGCCATCATCGGCGCCTACAAGCAGCTGGAGCGCGAGGCGGGGCGGCGGCTGCTCGACACGCTGCCGAAGGATCTGATCCCGGCCTACGAGCCGCTGGTGTGCCCGGCGCAGGAGCACGAGCTCGTCAAGGCGGCGGACAAGCTTTCGGCCTATATCCAGTGCGTCGAGGAGCGCAAGGCCGGCAACGCGGAATTCGCTCTCGCGGAAAAGCAGACCCTCGCGGCGCTGCACGCCATGCATCTGCCCGAGCTTGAATATTTTATCACAAATCTTTTCCCGGCCTTTGAGCTTACGCTTGATGAACAGCAGGAAATTTCCACGTCCGAGAATTTATAAAAGAATATACATACACTGAAAACGGAGGAACATCCAATGCTTGCAACGGAAAAAACCATGGACAAGATCAAAGCCCTCTGCACGAACCGCGGCTTCATCTTCCCCGGCAGCGAGATCTACGGCGGTCTGGCCAACTCCTGGGACTACGGCCCGCTGGGCGTGCTGATGAAAAACAACGTCAAGGCGGCCTGGTGGAAGAAATTCGTCCAGGAGTGCCCCCTGAACGTCGGCCTTGACGCCGGCATCCTCATGAATCCCCGCGTGTGGGAGGCCAGCGGCCACGTCACCAACTTCAACGACCCGCTCATCGACTGCAAGGGCTGCAAGCGCCGTCACCGCGCCGATAAGCTCATCGAGGAATGGGCGCAGGAAAACAGCGTGGAGATCAACGTCGAGGCCATGACCAACGACGAGATGGTCGCCTATATCCGCGAAAAGCAGATCCCCTGCCCCGGCTGCGGCAAGTGCGATTTTTCCGACATCAAAAAGTTCAACCTCATGTTCAAGACCCATCAGGGCGTCACGGCCGAGTCCGGCACGGACGTGTATCTGCGCCCGGAGACGGCGCAGGGCATCTTCGTCGACTATAAGAACATCCTGCGCACGACGCGCCGTAAGATCCCCTTCGGCATCTGCCAGATCGGCAAATCCTTCCGCAACGAGATCACGCCGGGCAACTTCACGTTCCGCATCCTCGAATTCGAACAGATGGAGCTGGAGTTCTTCTGCGAGCCGGGCACCGATCTGGAATGGTTCGCCTACTGGCGCAACTTCTGCCACGAATGGCTGCTGGGTCTCGGCATGAACGACGAGTATCTGCGTCTGCGCGACCATGAGCCGGAGGAGCTGAGCTTCTATTCCAAGGCCACAACGGACTTTGAATATCTCTTCCCCTTCGGCTGGGGCGAGCTGTGGGGCGTGGCCGACCGCACGAATTACGACCTGTCCCAGCACCAGCAGTTCTCCGGCGAGAACATGCTGTACAAGGAAGAGGGCATGGCCGAGGGCTATGTGCCCTACGTCATCGAGCCGTCCCTCGGCGCCGACCGCGCCATGCTGGCCTTCCTCATCGACGCTTACGACGAGGAGCAGGTGGGCGTAGACAAGAAGGGCAATCCCGACGTCCGCACCGTTCTGCATCTGCATCCCCAGCTCGCGCCCTACAAGTGCGCCGTGCTGCCGCTGTCGAAGAAGGAGGTCCTCACGGGCCCGGCCAAGGAGCTTTATCAGAAGCTCTGCAGGGAATTCTCCTGCGATTACGACGAGACCGGCTCCATCGGCAAGCGCTACCGCCGCGAGGACGAGATCGGCACGCCCTTCTGCGTGACGCTCGACTTCCAGACCGTCGGCGACGACACCATGCCCGCCGATCACTGCGTCACCGTGCGCGACCGCGACACGATGGAGCAGGTGCGCATCCCCATGGACGAAGTCGCGGCCTGGATCCGCGAGCGCATCGCCTACTGATGGACGAGCGCAGAGCGCCCGAGCCGCGGGAAACGGCCGGACAGGATTTTGTCCGCAGGATCGGCCCGGCCGGATGCGTGCTGTTTCTCGCGCTGGCGATCCTCGTGGCCGCGCTGTGTCTCACGTCGGGCCGCGACCCCGTCCCTGGCTACGAGGCGCCGCACGACAGCGAGTATTATGTAAACCATCTGGACGAACTGGCCGCCGAGCTGAACGCGCATTTCCTCCCCCGGCTCGACACGCCGGCCACCGCTGCCGTGAGCGGCGGCGCCGTCGCCGTCACGGTCGAGGGCGACAGCTTCGTGCTTGTCCGAAGCGCCGTTCTGCGTTATTTCGACGAAAGCCTGTTCGTATTCCAAACCGCGTAAGCGACCCATAAGCAGGAGGTAGCCGCATGCGTCTTACCATTGCCGCCGCCGCGCCGGAGGTCTTTCCGGCCGACGTCGAGCGGAATAAAGTTAACATAATCCATTCCATTCAGCGGGCCAGAGACGCCGGCGCCGCCGTGCTGGTGCTGCCGGACGACTGCATCATGGGACTGGCCGGCGATCTGGAGCAGCTGCCGCTGCTGCGCGAGGCGGCGGAGGCGGCGAAGGCCGAGATCCTGGCCGCCGCCGGCACGCTGACGGTCTATCCGCTCTCCGCAGGCGCCCTGCGCGCAGACGAGCTTCCGGCCGCCGAGCGGCAGGATCTGCTGTGCTGCTGCTCCGACCGCCCCGCCACCGCCCTGTCCGTCATGGAAAACGAGGAGCTGTGCGCGATGACTTCGGCGGACAAGCGCTGTGCCGTCGCCATGGCGACGCCGCTCGGCGCGAGCACGACGGACTTTGTTTACGACGGCCGCTGCGTCATCGCCCAGAACGGCTTTATCCTCGCCTCCGGCGAGGGCTTTGTGAGCGCCGAGATCGATTTCGACAGCTGCCGCATGAAAAAGCCGGTCGAGGGTACCGTTGACCGCCAGCCGAAAAACCCGTGGATGCCGCTGCCGGATTTCATCGGCCGCGTGCTCCCGCTTCAGGCGGCGGCGCTGGCGCGCCGGATGCAGTCCGCGCACTGCCAAAAGGCCGTGGTCGGCGTGTCCGGCGGCCTGGACTCCACGCTCACGCTGGCCGTGTGCGTGCGGGCGATGGAGCTTCTCGGCCGCAGCGCCGATCAGGTCGTGGCCGTCACGATGCCCTGCTTCGGAACGACCGGCCGCACCCGCTCCAACGCCCAGATACTGGCCGAGGCGCTGGGCTGCGATTTCCGCGTGGTTGACATAAAATCCTCCATCGAGCAGCACCTGCGCGACATCGGCCACGACGGGGACACGCGCAACAACGCCTATGAAAACGCGCAGGCGCGCGAGCGCACCCAGGTGCTCATGGACATCGCCAACGACGAAAACGGTCTGGCCGTGGGAACGGGCGACCTGTCCGAGGCCGCGCTCGGCTGGTGCACCTACAGCGGCGACCACATGTGCATGTACAATGTAAACGCCGGCGTGCCCAAGACCGTCATCCGGCTCGTGCTGCGCGACTATGCCGCGACCTGCGGCAGCCGGACGCTGGCCGCCGCCATCCGGGACGTGCTGGACACGCCCGTCTCGCCGGAGCTTCTGCCGCCGAAGGACGGCGGCATGACGCAGCTGACGGAGGACATCGTCGGCCCGTACGAGCTGCACGACTTTTTCCTTTATTATTTTATCAAGTACGGCTTTTCCCCGCGCCCGATCCACGCGCTCGCGCTGGACACCTTTGGGAAAAAATACAGTCCGGAGGCGATCAAGGGCTGGCTGGGCGTGTTCTTCCGCCGCTTCTTCCAGAGCCAGTTCAAGCGCTCCTGCTGCCCGGACGGCCCGGCCGTGCTCGGGCTGAGCCTGTCGCCGCGCGCGGGCTTCAAGATGCCCTCCGACGCCGTCGGCAAGCTCTGGCTCGACGAGATCGAGCGTCTGTGACCGGATCAAACGCAATAAAACGCCCCCGCGCAAGGCTCCGACCCTGCGCGGGGGCGTTTTTACAGGCCGCGTTACGGCAGCCTCTTTCCCATTTCGACCCGTATCTCGTGCCGCTCGGGATCCGTGTTGGAATACGCGTACAGATCAAAACCGATGATCTCAAAGCCGTTTTTCCGGTAAAAGCCGATCGCGTTTTCATTGCAGGACTGCGTCTCCAGCACAATCATCCGCGCGCCCGTGGATACCGCCGCCTCCGTGATCGTATCCATCAGCCGCCGGCCGATCCCCCGGCCGCGGGCCGCGCGGTCGAACACGCAGATGTTGCTGATGCGGAAGCGGTTGTTCCATTTTTCAAGGCACCCCTCGGCAAAGCCAAGCAGCTTATCTCCTTCAAACGCGCCGTAAGCCGCCGGCTCGTCCAGCCACTCGCCGAAAAAAACGTCGTCAAACGATCGCTCCGCCGTCGCGCCGAAGGGCACGTATTCCACCCGAAAGCCCGCGCCGTCCGCACGGATATCGTAATAACCGTTCGTTTCGTAGCGAGCGGTGAATCCCCGGCCCGCGTAGCTCTCCCTGTCCAGTGTTCGGATCTCCATCGCTGCTCCGCCTCCTCTGTCATGCCTCCCGCCGCAAAACGCCGCGCGCCTTTTCATTATAACCAGCGGCTGGCGGCGGCACAAGTCCTTCCGGCGGGAAAGAGGCAAAAAGTCCCGCGGGCCGCGCCCACGGGACTTTTGTTTTTCCTTTTGCCGCATTCCTGCGAAGGGCTTTACTTCGCGTACTCCACAGCCTTGGTCTCGCGCAGGACGTGGACCTTGATCTGGCCGGGATAGGTAAGCTCCTCCTCGATCTTTTTGGCAATGTCGCGCGCCAGAAGCGTCATCTGATCCTCGCTGACCTCCTCGGGCTTGACCATCACGCGGATCTCGCGGCCGGCCTGAATGGCGTAGCAGCTGGCGATGCCGGGGAAGGACATGGAGACCTCCTCCAGCTTCTGCAGGCGCTTGACGTAGTTTTCGATGTTCTCGCGGCGCGCGCCGGGGCGGCCGGCGGAGATGGCGTCCGCCGCCTGCACGATGCAGGCGATGACGGTCTGCGGCTCAACGTCGTTGTGGTGAGCGGCGATGGCGTGGATGACCTCCTCGGACTCCTTATACTTCTTGCAGATGTCCACGCCGATGGTGACGTGGCTGCCCTCGACCTCATGGTCGATGGACTTGCCGATATCGTGCAGCAGGCCCGCGCGCTTGGCCGTGGCGATGTTCACACCCAGCTCCGCGGCGATCAGCCCGGAAATGAGCGACACCTCGATGGAGTGGTTGAGCACGTTCTGGCCGTAGCTGGTGCGGTATTTCTGGCGGCCCAGAAGCTTGATGAGCTCGGGGTTGAGCCCATGAACGCCCGTTTCAAACACGGCGCGCTCGCCCTCGGTCTTGATGGTGTTGTTGACTTCCTTCTGCGCCTTGGCCACCATCTCCTCGATGCGCGCGGGATGAATGCGCCCATCGGTGATGAGCTTTTCCAGCGCCAGCCGCGCCACCTCGCGGCGCACGGGATCGAAGCTGGAGATCGTGATGGCCTCGGGCGTGTCGTCGATGATGAGATCCACGCCGGTAAGCGTTTCGATGGAGCGGATGTTGCGCCCCTCGCGGCCGATGATACGGCCCTTCATCTCGTCGTTCGGCAGCGGCACGACCGACACGGTGACCTCGCTGGCATGGTCGGCGGCGCAGCGCTGGATGGCCAGCGTGATGATCTCGCGGGCACGCTCGTCCGCCTCGTCCTTGTACTGCTGCTCGATCTCGCGGACCTTGACGGCCTGCTCGTGCGTGACCTCCTGAGCCAGGTCCTCGATCAGCATGGCCTTGGCCTCGTCCGCCGTGTAGCCGGACACCCGCTCAAGCATTTCAAGCTGCGAGCGCTTGATCTGCTGCAGTTCCTCCTGCTGCGCCTCGATCTCGGAGAGCTTTTTGGTCAGAAGCTCGTTTTTGCGGTCGATGGCGTCGGTCTTTTTGTCCAGATGCTCCTCCTTCTGCTGAAGGCGGTGCTCCTGCTTGGACAGCTCCGCGCGCCTCTCCCGGACCTCGCGCTCGTATTCGGCGCGGCTTTTGTGTATCTCCTCTTTCGCCTCCACCAGCGCCTCGCGCTTTTTGCTCTCGGCCGACTTGATGGCGTCGTTCAATATACGCTTGGCTTCATCCTCCGCGGACGCGATCTCGCGCTCGGCGACGCGCTTGCGGTACGCCACGCCCAAAACCATGCCCACCGCCAGCAGGACCAGCGCGGCGACGATGCAGCCAATGATTGTCCACAACGGCATTCGGGTATACACACCTCCCTTTCACATGATATCGTGATCTGAAAATACGGCGGGCCTCAAGCGCCCCATCCGATGAAACGAATAAGAACATACGTCAAACCCCTGACGCACATTATTAGACAACTTATTTTAAGACCCATTCCGTCTTATGTCAAGCCGCAATTTAATACTGTAAAGAAAGCAACTGCGGGAGCCGGGCCCCCGCAGCTGAGAAAAATTCACTTTTCCGCGCCCCGCGAAGCGCCTGCCTGCGCCGCAAGCTGCCGCTGCTGCCGCCGGCGCCGGCGCCGGCGCGCCGCCGCGCGCTGCGTCATGACATAGACCGCCGCCAGCAGAAGCAAAACCGCCGCCAGCCAGAACCAGAAGCTTCCGACCAGCCGGTGCAGCACCCAGCGGAACGTGTCCCGCTCGACCGGCGTGCGCGTCACGAGCGGCACGCGCAGCTCGGCCCCGTTCCAGCTCACGGACGCCTCCCCCAGCACCGTCCCGGCCGGGATGGGCGCGGTGAGCCCGTCCTCCCGCACCTCGATCGATACCGCCGGCAGCGGCTCGTCCTTCGGCAGGAACAGCCGCAGCTCCTCCGCCGGATACAGCGTCACATCGCCGCGGGCAAAGGCCGCGACGGCCGTCCGCACGCTCTGCGACGGGTCGAGCACGAGCCGCCGCTCAAAGCCGTCGAACGTCCAGTCGTACAGCCGGATGGACTCGGAAAAATTGCCGTAGCCGGTCTCGGCGCTTCCGGCGCAGCCGAGCACCACCGCCATCAGCCGCGTGCCGTCCCGTTCGACGGCGGACACGAGGCAGTAACCCGCATCGGCCGTATAGCCCGTTTTCACGCCGAACGCGCCGCTGTAAACGTAGCCGCTTCCATACATGGAGCCGGCGTTTATCAGCGCGTTCGTGTTCTCCAGCTCCCGCGAGCCGGACATATTCGTCGCGGGGATGTGGCTGCGCGCCGTGCCGCAGATCTCGGCGAACAGCTCGTGGCTCATGGCCTCCCGGCTGATGCGCAGAAGATCGCGCGCCGTGCTGTAATGCTCCGGGTCGGAAAGGCCGTTGGGATTGACAAAATGCGTGCCGGTGCAGCCAAGCTCGGCCGCGCGCTCGTTCATCCGCTCCGCGAACGCCTCCACGCTCCCGGCCAGGCGGACGGCCAGCATGTTGCAGCTTTCGTTGGCGGACTGGAGCATGGCGCAGTACAGAAGCTCCTCCATCCGCAGCCGCTCGCCGGCCTGTATCCCGGCGCTGCTGCTCTCGCTCGTCAACCCCGCCCGGAAATCCGCGTCTGCCGTCAGATATTCCACGCGCGTCGCCTCTCCGGCCTCGATGGCCTCCACGGCCAGCAGCACCGTCATGATCTTCGTCAGGCTCGCCGGCGCGCAGCGCTCGTCCGCGTTTCTTTCATACAAGACCGCGCCCGTGTCCATATCGGCCAGAATGGCGCTCTGCGCCGCCAGCAGCGGCTCCTCCTGCGCCAGCGCCGCCGGCGCGAACGCCAGAAGCATCGCGCAGATCAGTCCGATACAGAATAACTTTTTCATCGCGGCGTCCCCCCGCTTTCTTCCCGTTTTCCACAGCATATCACAAAGCCGCGTCCAACGCCAGCGCTTCGACAAAAGAACAGCCTGCGCGACAAAATCAGTGCCGGGACCGATAAAAACCGCGGCGGGCCCGATCGTCCGCCGCGGTCTTATCTGTTTTATGCTTCGCAGGGCCCGGCCCCGCCGGTCTTACGGGCGCTCCATGAACGCGCAGAGCATCTGCGCCGCCGCGCCGCGCGTGCAGACCGCCGAGGGCTTGAGCTGCTCTCCGCTCACCATTCCCAGCGCCTGCGCCACGGCGGCATAGCCGCGGTCGGCTTCGGAAACGACCGCCCAGTCCTCATACGCCGTCTGCCACACGCCCGCCAACTGGCAGGCCGCTCCGTAGCGCGAGGGGGCCAGCAGCATTTTCAGGAAATCCATGCGGCTGAGCTTCGCCGCGGCGTCCCACGCTCCGGCCTCGATCAGCCCGCTGCTGACGCTCAGCTCGCACAGCGTCTCGTCGTCCATCTCCCCGGCGGAAGAATAGCCGTCGGCCTGCAGCAGCAGGACGGCCGCCGCGCGCATGTCGAGCGGCTCGTCCGGCCGGAAGGCGCCGCCGTCAAAGCCAACGCCGGCGCTGCCGAGGCGTTCGATGGCCGCTTTGTCCTCCCGTCCGGCCAGATCGTCGTACACATAGGCCGCGCCGTCCGGGGTGTGCGTTATCACGTCTCCCGACACGGCGTCCACGCCGGCGATCTCCTCCGTGCCGTCGTAATACCACGCCAGGCGAAGTTCCTCGACCCAGGTGTAGCCGTAGTCGGCATAGACCGCGTAGTCCGGGCTTTCCGTCACGGCGACGGGCCACGCCGCGTAGCCGAGCGTCAGCTTCAGCGCGCCGATGTAGGCCGCGGCCGCCTTGGCCGCCGGGATGGTCTTCGTGCTTCCGAACGTCACGTCGCCGTCCCATACGCGCTCATAGGAATCGACCGTGCCGGAAGCGGCGTTCACCGTTACGGTCAGGCGGTTTTCCGGGTAGAAATAGCCCTTCTCCTTCTGCGCCCAGACCGTTCCGCCGTCCCAGCCGGACAGCGTGCACAGCGCGCTCTTTTTCAGCTCCGCGGGCGCCGCCTGCTTCAAAAACGCCTCGGCCGTATCCGTATCCGCGGCCGTGTCCTCGTCCTTTTCCCAGAGCGGATAGCCCGTGGACACGGACTGCAGCGCGCCGGTCTTCGCGTCGACGCGCAGATACTTGCGTATCGTCATGTCGCCGCCGTAGCCGAGCTGCTCGTCGTAGCTTTCACGGGTAAAGCCGTAAAGCTCGTCGTCCGTCATCGTCTTGGTGTAAAGAAGGTCGCAGTATATCTCGCCGCTGTCGGCCGACTGGCTGTAGCTCGCGGACGCCTGCGCAAAGCCGTCGTCCAGCCCCAGCTCCTTTATGCCGCGCAGCAGGCCGTCCAGCGCCTGCGCATCCATCGCGTCGGCATACCCCGCCACGGACGCGAGCTCCACCTCCGTCAGCGAGCGCGTGCCCGCGCCGCTTTCCGCCGGCGCGGAGTCCGCCATCATCAGCGGCGTCTCTCCCCCGCCGCCGAAGCTTTCGTACAGCGCGTCCATATCCACGCACTCGCCGCTCTGTGCGTCCACGATGTGCCGCGCAAAGGCCGGCACATAGCGCAAAGCCGCGCCGCCCTCGCCGTCGGACACCCAGTACAGCTCCATCGAAACCGTGGCTGCCAGCGCCTTCTCCGCCGCGCTCTTGTCCGCCGTGCTCTTCGCGGAGGGGACAGAGCCGACATAGCCGCCGTAGCTGTCGGTGCGGCTGTAGGACGCGATCTCCCCGCTGCCGTCCAGCCGGAGCGTGAATTCGATGGGGCTGTCCACCCCGTTGAGACAGATCGCGCCGGTGTAGCGGTAGCAGCCGCTGTCAAGCTCGGTATAGCGCCGCTCGATCACGGCCGTTTCGCCCTCGCCGGCCAGGCGCTCCAGCCACGCCTCCGCGCGCCGCTCGGCCTCCGCCTCGTCCATCGCGGGGAAGCGGGGGTCGAAGCCGTAAAAGCGGTCGCCGGCGCTGCCGTTATCGTAGCGCCAGCATTCCAGCACCTTGCCCCCGGCGTCCGCCGTGACGGAAAGGCTGCTGTCGTCGTCCGACCAGTACAGGCTCCAGCTCCCGTTCAGCCAGTCGTCCCAGCTGCCGGAAAAGCTCCCGTATTCGTCGGAGACGTCCAGCGTCTCCTTCACCCGGAGCGTAACGTCCTCCAGCTCTCCGTCCATCCCGGCGGCGAGCGCCGGGGCGCCCAGCGCCGCCGTCATCGTCAGGATGAGAAGAAAACAAAGAAGTTTTTTCATCAAAAACACCTCATGCCTTTCTGTATTTCCATGGTGATTGTCTGTAAGACGCGCCGCGCACGCGAAAAGTTCCCGCCGGCCGTCAGCTTCCCCGCCGCAGCACCCACAGCGCGCGCATCTGGCCGCTGATGGCCGAAAATTCCCAGCGCTTTTCGCTGTTTTCCCGGCTGTTCGGGTCGCGGACGCTCACATAGCCGTCCTCGTAAGCCGTCAGGAGGATGAAATGCCCCTCCGTCGTGAAGTCGCCCGGTCCCATCACGCACACGATCAGATTGCCGGCGGCAAGATTGTCCGCCGCGCGCGTCTCGTCCGCGCCGATCTCCACCGCGTCCAGCCCCAGCTTCTCCGCGCCCTCGCCGAACAGCGCCCAGGCCGTCCCCTCGCCGGGCACGGCGTAGCCCTGCGCCTCGCTCCAGCGGGCGACCCACAGCGGATCAAAGCCCATATCGCCCGTCAGCCAGCTTGCCGCCATCGCCAGACAGCACGGCCCGCAGCCCGTCAGCGCCATCATGCCGCCGGCATAGCTTTCATAGCCCCAGCGCTCGTCCCACTGCAGATAAAGCGGCACGCTCTCCCCGCCGGACGGCAGGGATATCCCGTGCGTCCGGCCGTGCTCCGCCGGGTAATCGAGCACGAAGCGGCGCGTCTCCGGGTTGCGCGCCAGCAGCGCCACGAGCTCCTCGGGGTATTCGCTCCGGTCATAGCCGTGCACGAGCGCATACGCCGCGACCGTGACGCGCGCACGCGGCTCGCCGCGCAGCAGCGCCGCACCGGCCCCCACGAGCACCGCCAGCACGAGCATCCAGCCCATCGCGCGGCGGAAGCGCCGCCGCTTCCGGCTCCGGGCCGCCGCGCGCGGCGACGGGCGCACCGGCGCGGGCGCCGTCTCCCGGGCGGGCGGCGCGATATAGGCCGGGCGGCGCGGCGCTTCCGTTTCCGCCCGGCGCTCGTATTCATTCGGTTCCCGGATCCAATCCGTCAAGTCTCTCAGTCCTTCGGAATATTCTCCCTTCTATTTTACCACCTGCGGCCGCTTTTGTTTCTTAGGATACGGCCGGAAAGAGATTAAATTTCGTTAAAAGAAAAAACGGAGACCGCCGCGGTTCGCGGCAGTCTCCGGAATGCGATGTATTTTGTCAGATCTGCGCCGCCGCGTCGTAGGCGGTGCGGTTGGCGTTGCGGACGTTCGAGGCCTTGAGGCAGTCGCCGAGCTTGAAGAACTTCGGCGCGCAGTCGCGGAATTTTTCGGCCTCGTCCTCGCGCGCCTTGCGGCCGGAGGAGAAGATGACCGTGTCGGCGTCGAGGAAGTGCTCCACGCCGTCGGAGTCCTTGTAGCCGACCTGCGTCGGCGTGATCTGCGTGACGGGGCTGGACAGATACAGATGGCAGTACTTCGGCACGCGGTCATACAGCGCCAGCTCCTGCGCATAGGCGCTGGTGGAGGCGATGCGGTCCATCATCTCGATAATGGAGACATCCTTACCGCACTCCATCGCCAGATACAGCGCCGCCTCGCAGCCGACCTCGCCGCCGCCGATGAGAACGACCTTCTGGCCGATCTTGTCGGCGTTGCCGAACGCGTCCACCGCGCAGATGCAGCGCGGATCGTCGTGGCCGGGGATGGGCAGGATGATGTTCGACGCGCCCAGCGCCGTCATCACCACGTCGTAATGCTCTGCCTCGATCATCTCGGGCGTGGCCTCCACGCCGAGACGCACGTCCACGCCGAGCTTGTCCATCATGTGGATGCGGTATTTCATATAGTTGTCAAGCGAATACTTGAACGTGGCGTACTTGGCGAACTGGATGGTGCCGCCGAGCTCCTTTTCCTTTTCGTACAGCGTGACCTTGTGGCCGCGCTCCGTGCAGTACTGCGCCGCCGCCATGCCGGCCGGGCCGCCGCCGATGACCGCCACGCGCTTGGGCGTGGAGTTGTGGTTGACGAACTGGTCGAGGATGTACTCGCGGCCGACCGTCGGGTTGCCCGAGCAGCAGAACTCCTCCTCCATGTCGTAGCTGAGGCACACGAAGCACTTCAGGCACGGGATGATCTCGTCCTCGCGCCCCTCGGCCGCCTTGTTGACGCAGTCGGCGTCCACGATGGTGCCGCGCGCCATGGCCACCAGATCCGCCCCGCCGGTCGCGATCGTTTCCTCGATCAGCTCCGGACGCTGGAACGCGCCGATGGTCAGCACGGGCTTGGAGAAGCCCGATTCCTTCACCTGGCGGGCAAAGATGGCGTTGCAGCCCGGCTCATAGAACTCCACGGGGTGCATCCGCGTCTGGGTCACGTCGTCCATGACGGTGCCGCAGGAGACATGGGCGATGTCGATATCGTCCTCCACGCGGCGCAGGAAGTCGATGCAGTCGTCGATGGTGCCGCCGCCCTCGGTCAGCTCGTCGCCGGACACGCGCACCTCGATGGGCACGCGCGGGCCGATCGCGTCGCGCACGGCCTTGATGAGCATCATGGGGAAGCGGGCGCGGTTTTCACGGCTGCCGCCGAATTCGTCCGTGCGCTGGTTCGACAGCGGGGAGAGGAACTGGGCGGGGAACGTGCCGTGGCCGAGATGGAGCATGATCATGTCGAAGCCCACGCGCACGGCGTTTTTCGCGGCCTCGGCGTAATCGGCGCACATGCGGTCCATGGCCGCGCGGTCCATCATGGGGCAATACTCGCCGGTCTCCTCGTCCGTTTCGCCGTTGACCGACCAGCAAACCACGCCGTCGTCGAGCTCCTCATGGCGCGAGAAGGCCAGCAGCTCCAGCGAAATGCGCGCGTCGAAGAAATGGACGGCGCTGGTCAGGCGGTACCAGTAGTTATGGTAGCGCATGTTGAAGATATTGGGATCGGAATGGATCTCGTCGGGATGCTCGACAAGGAAGCGATCCATGTTCTGCGCCGAAAACGTGATGCACGCCGCGCCGCCGCGCGCCTTTTCGCGGTAATGCGCGATGACGGCCTCATTGGGGTAAGGCTCGCCGGCCGCCAGCAGATGCACGCCCGTCGGCGCCGTCCACACGCGGTTTTTGAAGATCAGGCCGGGCCAGCGGCCGCGCGCGCCGATCGTGATGGGCGCGAACATATGGGGGTAGCGTTTCTCCATTTTTCACATCTCCTATATATACCTTTTCTGTTTTCCAAATCATTACGATTATATCATAGTCGGGCCAATCTGCAAGTAAAAATACTTTTTTGTCAGACATTATAAAAATGCTTGACAAGCCGCCGCCCGCCTGCTATAGTATCTCTGTTCCAGAGACAGCAGGCATTCCGCCCCGGGCGGATATAAGACCCGCCGAGGACAAGCATACGGATATTTTCTGCTTGTATGTCTTTGTCTTTGGACAAAGATTTTTTCTTTATGGAGGTGAAACCAAAAAATGCCGAGTAAAGCGATTCTCTCCGAAAAGCAGGCGATCGTTGAAGCACTGGCCGAGCGCATCAAAAACGCGCAGGGCGGCGTGCTCGTGGACTACAGCGGCATCAACGTCGCGGACGATACGGCTCTGCGCCGCGGGCTCCGCGAGGCGAACGTGGAATACAGCGTCGTGAAAAACACGCTGACCCGTCTGGCCCTTGACAAGCTGGGTCTGTCCGGCATGGATCACGTGCTCAACGGCACGACGTCCCTCGCCACGAGCGAGACCGACGCTCTGGCCGCGCTGTACCTGATCAACGAGCAGTCCAAGAAGATGGGCGACGACATGTTCAATGTCAAGGCCGCTTTCGTGGACGGCCAGATCCTGACCGACGAGCAGTTCGCCGAGCTGTCCGCCATCCCCAGCAAGGACGCGCTGTACTCCCAGGTGCTGGGCACCATGCTGGCCCCCATCACGTCCCTGGCTGTCGTTCTCAACCAGGTCGCTGAAAAGGGCGGCGCCGTCGCCGAGGCCCCCGCGGCCGAGGAAGCCACCGCTGAACCCGCCGCCGAATAAGGCGAGCGCCACTGAAAAAAATAATTGGAGGAAATTTTATAATGGCTAGCGAAAAAGTTACCGCCATGATCGAAGAGATCAAGGCTCTGAGCGTTATGGAGCTCGCTGAGCTCGTTCACGAGATCGAAGACGTGTTCGGCGTTTCCGCCGCCGCCGCTGTCGCCGCCGCCCCCGTGGCCGCCACGGCTGCCGCCGCCGAGGAAAAGACCGAGTTCGACGTCGTCCTGACCGACTTCGGCTCCGAGAAGATCAAGGTCATCAAGGAAGTCCGCGGCATCACCGGTCTGGGCCTGGCCGAGGCCAAGGCGAAGGTCGAGGGCATCCCCGCCGTCATCAAGGAGCAGGTCTCCAAGGACGAGGCCGAGGCTCTCAAGAAGCAGCTGGAAGACGTCGGCGCGAAGGTCGAGCTGAAGTAAGCTGTTTTTTCCCGCATACATCTGCGCCGCCGGTTTCGGCGGCGCAGTTTTTATCCCTCCGGGCTGTCCGGCTCCCGCCTTTTGCTCCTTCGGCGGCAGATTTTCCGCGATTTAATACTTTTGAAATACTTTCGCACTTTATTCCGTAACATCTGCCCGCTAGAATAACAATTGCAAGAGCCAGTTTCTTCTTTTTCATTTTGTCCTCAAACCATAGAAGAAAGCCCGTACGAACCGTGCGGGCTTTTTTCGTTTCTATTTTCAGACAGAAAGGAATTCCATGCAGCAAGACAGAAGCTTTCTCGCCGAGCAGCCGGTCGGCCGGCTGCTTTTCCGCCTGGCCGTGCCCACCGTGATCGCGCAGCTGGTCAACATGCTCTACAACATCGTCGACCGCATCTACATCGGCCACATGCCCGCCGAGGGCAGTCTGGCGCTGACGGGCGTCGGCGTGTGTATGCCGCTGATCCTCATCATCTCCGCCTTTTCCGCCTTCGTAAGCTCCGGCGGCGCGCCGCGCGCGTCGATCTTTCTGGGCCGCGGCGATCACGAAAGCGCCGAGAAAACGCTCGGCGGCTGCTTCACGATGCAGCTTGTCATCTCCGCCGTGCTCACGGCGGCTCTGCTGCTCTGGGGCGAGGACCTGCTGGCCGTCTTCGGCGCGAGCGAAAACACGCTCGGCTACGCCGCCGACTATATGCGCATCTACGCCGCCGGCACCGTTTTCGTCCAGCTCACGCTCGGGCTCAACGCCTTCATCACGGCGCAGGGCTTCGCCGTGACCGGGATGCTCACCGTGCTCATCGGCGCGGCGGCCAACATCGTTCTCGACCCGATCTTCATCTTCGCGCTCGGCATGGGCGTGCGCGGTGCGGCGCTGGCGACCGTTATCTCGCAGGGGCTGTCGTGCGTCTGGGTCGTGGTCTTTCTGCTGGGAAAGAAAACGGCACTGCACCTGCGGCGGAAAAATCTGCTCGTCCCGGCGCGCCTGCTTCTCCCCTGCGTGGCGCTGGGCCTGGCCTCCTTCGTCATGCAGTCGAGCGAAAGCATCATCTCCGTGTGCTTCAATTCCTCGCTTCTGAAATACGGCGGCGACACCGCCGTAGGCGCCATGACGATCCTGACGAGCGTGATGCAGTTCGCCATGCTTCCGATGCAGGGCATCGCCCAGGGCGCGCAGCCCATCACAAGCTACAACTACGGCGCGAAAAACACCGAGCGCGTGCGGCAGATCTTCCGGCTTCTGCTGGGGGTATGCCTTGGCTACTCGCTGCTCCTGTGGGTCTGCATCGAGCTGCTGCCGGCGCCGTTTGCCCGCCTGTTCAGCTCCGACGACGCGCTGGTCGTCTTCACGGCAAGGGCGCTGCGCGTCTACTGCGCCGGTCTCGGCCTGTTCGGCATCCAGGTCGCCTGCCAGATGACCTTTGTGTCCATCGGCAACGCGCCGTGCTCCATCGCCGTGGCCGTGCTGCGCAAATTCGTGCTGCTGATCCCCCTGATCTACATCCTGCCGCACTTCGCCGCGGACAGGACCATGGCCGTATACACGGCCGAGCCCGTCGCCGACGTCATCGCCGTCACCTGCACGGCGCTGCTGTTCGCGCGGCAGTTCCGAAAGGCGCTGCGCGCGCTGGGATCGGAATAAAAAGCCGCCCGCCGTCCGTTTTTCACGGACGGCGGGCGGCTTTGTTCAGCCGATCCCGGCGAGATAGTCGAGCACCGGCGTGCAGATGGCCTCGACGGAGCCCTCGTCGGCAAAGCTCTGCAGCCCGCACTCCGACAGCACCTGCATATACCCCTTGTCGTAGGCCCCGGCCTCAACGATGGAGAGCCAGTCGTCCACGGCCCGGTCATAGTCCTCGCGGCTTTCGTCCCACAGCTGCAGCGCCACGAGCGAGGAGGCCGCGTAGCTGATGTAGTACATCGGGCTTTCAAAGTTGTGCGGCACATACATCCACCAGTAGTCCTCGCCCGCCTCGTCGTATTCGCCGAACGCCGCGCACACCTCGCTGTAGATGCGGTTGACGTCGTCGAGCGTCAGCTCGTCCGCCTCGTATATCCGGCGCTGGAACTCGTCGAATATGCACCCGTCGATCACGCCGGCGAGCTGATCGGCCAGCACGCCGTATTCGGCGCGTTCGGCGCCGATGCCGAAGATATCGTCGTAAAACCGTGTGTACAGCACCTCCAGCCCGTTGGAGTGTATCTCAAACAGGTCGTAGCTGCCGCCGGAGGCGAGCGCGTTCGGAACGGGGTTGAGCCGGGCGTCCACAAAATGGCCGAACTCGTGGCTCATGCTGTAAAAGTCCGTGCTGCCGCCGTACAGCCGCAGGAAGATATACGGCGCGCCGCTGGCGGAAAAGCTCGTCGTGTAGCAGCCGTCCATGCGGCCGCTGCCGCCGCCGATGTCGTACAGACCGTTTTCGGTCATGAAATCATACGCCTCAGCCACGACGCCGCCGATCTGGCCGGCATGATCGCCCAGCGCCGCCAGAAGCTCGCCGGCATCCATGTCCGCGCGCGCATAGCCCGCGGCGCTTTCGTTATAATAAACCTCGTTGTAATAGCGCCCGGACACCGCCTGCCGCACCTGCTCGCAGAAGCTCTCCGCCTCCTCCAGCCCGTAGTCGCGGCAGAACACGTTTTCGTAGGCATACTCGGCGTAATTGTCATAGCCGGCCAGCTCGGCGATGCGGCCGCGCAGCTCGACAAGCTCCAGATAGATCGGCCCGAGCGAGCCGTTCGCCGCCTTCATCAGCTCCTCCCGCAGCGCCGTGAACGCGTCGTAATCGTCCCAGTAAAGCTCGTCCCCGGCCTCGCCGCTCCAGTCCTCCATCGTCCAGCTGCGCCCCTGGAATTCCACCTCCAGCCGGTCGGCCGCGTCCAGCGCGGTATAATACTCGCTGACAAGCTCGCTCTCCCGCTCGAGCAGCTCCTGCATCGCCGCGGGATATTCCTCGTAGGCGGCAAAATAATCCGCGGCCTCGTCGCCGACGTGCGCGCGCAGCGCTCCGGCGCACGGGCCGTCCATCACGGCGCGGCAGGCCGTGCACAGCCGGTCGTTGGCGTCGGCGCACGCCGTCTCGCTCCACACGCTCTCGGCCGACCAGTACTCGTCCGCCACATCGTCGCTGTAGCGGATGTAGGCGGCCGTGCTGAGCGATTCGATCTGCCTGTACGCCTCGTAAAGCTCGTCGTACAGCGCCACGGCCTCGTCCGCGTCGCGGCAGGCGGCCAGGCGGCCGCAGTCCGCCTCAAACGACGCGGTGTCATAGCGGTAATACGCCGGCACGAGCGCCCCGTTCGGCTCCGGCTGCGCCTCGGTCCCCTTGCGTATGGCCCCGGCGTCCATCTCCTGCTTCTGCGCGCCGGCCGTCTCCGTTTTCATGGCCGGGACCGCGTCCGTCCCGCCGCCGGCGCCGAACAGCAGCGCCAGACACAATATGACCGTTATCAGAAACTGCATTGCATCCACCTCCCGGCGTTATCGCCTTCATCATAGCATGAACGCTTGATAATTCAAAGACGCTTTGCTATAATTTTTCTAAAACAGTGTTTTCCGCTGACAGTATCGGCGGACAGAATGTGGTATGATATAAATATGGACATCAAAGCAGAAAAACAGAACATCATCAGCTTCTCTCTCATGGGCCCGGAGAGCGGCGCGCCCTGCCTGGTGGATTCCGCCGACGGGAAGATGACGCGCATCCGCCCCTATTTTTACGATAAGGAATACACGGACGCGCACTGCAATCCCTGGAAGATCGAAGCGCGCGGCTCGACCTTCCGCGCGCCCGACCGCGTGACCATCACGCCGTTCGGCCTCGGCTACAAAAGCCGCGTTTATTCTTCCAACCGCATCCTGTGGCCGATGAAGCGCGTGGACTGGGACCCCGACGGCGAGCGCCATCCCGAGACCCGCGGCCGGAGCAAATACGTCCGCATCAGCTGGGACGAGGCGGCCGGCATCGTGGCCCGGGAGCTTATCCGCATGCGCGACACCTACGGCCCGGAGGCCGTTCTGTGCGAGGCGGACATGCACGGCGAGGGCAAGAACGTCTCCCCGGCGCACGGCTGCCCCAACCGGCTTTTGTCGCTGCTGGGCGGCTATACGCTGCAGATGCGCAATCCCGACAGCTGGGAGGGCTGGTTCTGGGGCGCCAAATACGTCTGGGGCTGCGAGCCCGTCGGCGAGCAGGCGCCGCAGGCGAATCTGTTCCCGGACATCGCCAAAAACGCCACCATGCTTCTGTTCTGGGGCTGTGACCCGGAAACGACGCCGCTCGGCGTCGTCAGCCATATGCCCAGCCGCCTGTGCTACTGGTTCAGCGAGCTCGGCATAAGCCAGATCTACGTCTGCCCCGATCTCAACTACGGCGCGGCCGTGCACGCCGACAAGTGGATCCCCATCCTTCCGAACACGGACGCGGCCCTTCAGCTCGCCATCGCCTATGTGTGGCTGACGGAGGGGCTTTACGACAAGGAATATATCGCCACGCACAGCTACGGCTTTGACAAATTCGCCGACTACGTTCTCGGCCGCGAGGACGGCGAGGCAAAAACGCCCCGCTGGGCGGCCGAAAAGTGCGGCGTCAAGCCCTGGACGATCAAGGCGCTGGCGCGCAAATGGGCCAGGGAGACCGTCTCGATCTGCCACGGCAACGGCGGGCCGATGATCCGCGGGCCGTATGCCACGGAGCCGGCGCGGCTGGAGGTCATGCTCCTGGGCATGCAGGGGCTCGGCAAGCCCGGCGTCCACCAGGCGAAAATGATCGAGTGGGGCCTTTGGAACCGCGACTTCCCGCTGCCGTATCAGGGCCAGTTCGTCCCCAAGATCACGCAGATCGCCGACCCTCTCCGTCCCGTGGACGGGGACGTCGATCCGTCGATCAACATGAACCGCTTCGTGCTCACGGACGCGCAGAAAAAGCGCGCGCCGGAGCTGATCGACCTGTTCCGCCAGCTTCCCGCGCCCAAGCAGTTCATCCCCCGCGTCCTCATTCACGAGGCGATCCTGCGCGGCCACGCCGAATGGCGCGGACTGCAGTGCTTCTCGTCCAGCCAGCAGCCGGACGCGAACAACTTCCGCCAGCCGACCCAGCAGTACCAGTTCCAGCCCATGCAGTACCCGCGGCCGGGTCTGAGCCGCGTGCACATGATCTGGACGGATGCGCCCTGCCAGACCACCTGCTGGAACGACGGCAACAAATCCGCCGACGCCTTCCGCCACCCGTCCATCGAGTGCATCGTGGCGCAGCATCCGTGGCTGGAAAACGACTGCTACTTTGCCGACATCATCTTCCCCGTCTGCACGAAGCACGAGCTGGAGGATATCGGCAACGACATGTCCTCCGGCAACTTCACGAGCCTGTATCTCGAGCACAAGTGCATCGAGCCGCGCGGCGAGAGCGTTTCGGACTTTGAGGTCTGCGCGCGCGTAGCCGCGAAGCTGGGCAGAGAATATTACGACGCATACACCGGCAACCTCTCGGACGAGGAGCGCGTGCGCCTGTTTTACAAGGCCAGCGGCTGCGAGGAGCATATGAGCTGGGAGGAATTCCAGCGGCGGAAGATATTCGTCGTCCCCTGCAAAACGCAGGAGGAGCTCGACGCCATTCCCGCGGGACTGCGGAATTTTGCCGACGACCCGGAAAACCACCCGCTCACGACGCCCACCGGCAAGCTGGAATACTCCGCCACGCTGCTCGAGCAGCAGCTGCCGGACGACCCGGAGCGCCCGCCCGTTCCCCACTGGATCGAAAACGGCGAATACCACGCCGAACGGCGCAGCGCCGGGCGCGCGAAGGATTACCCGCTCATCTGCATGTCCAACCACGGCCGCTGGCGCATGCACGCGCAGTGCGACGACATCGTCTGGAACCGCGAGGTGCCGACGATGAAGGTGCGCGCGTTCGACGGCTATCAGTACGAGCCGGTGTGGCTGCACCCGAGCGACGCGGCCGCCCGCGGCATCGCCCACGGCGACGTCGTCAAGGTCTTCAACGAGCGCGGCATCGTTCTGTGCGGCGCGTATGTGACCGAGCGCATCATCCCCGGCGCCTGCTCCGTCGACCACGGCGCGCGGTACGACCCCATCATCCCCGGCTGGCTCGACCGCGGCGGCGCCATCAATACCATCACGCCCGAAAACATCACCAGCAAAAACGCCACCGGTATGGCCGTCTCCGGCTTTCTGGTCGGCGTGGAAAAGGTCAGCGACGACGAGTGGGCCGCATGGCGGCGGGATTATCCCGAAGCCTTCGCCCGCACCGTCGATCCCGACGCCGGCGTCTGTCTGGCCGGCTGGCTGATCGGTGAGGAAGGAGACGCGGACAAATGAGCAAGATATTCGTCGTGGACATCGCGCGCTGCTCCGGCTGCTACAACTGCCAGCTCGCCTGCAAGGACGAGCACGCGGGAAACGACTGGCTGCCCTACGCGGCGGCGCAGCCGCTGACCGGCCAGTTCTGGTGCCGCGTGGACGAGCACGTCCACGGCACGCAGCCGAAGCTGAAAATACACTACGAATCCCAGCTTTGCCGCCACTGCGAAAACGCGGCCTGCATGGCCGCATGCCCCGCGCGGGCGATATACCGCCGGCCGGACGGCTTTGTGCTCATCGATCCGGCCGTATGCACCGGCTGCGGCCGCTGCCGCGAGGCCTGCCCCTTCGGCGCGGTCTATATGAACGCCGAAAAGCACATCGCGCAGAAATGCACCGCCTGCGCCCATCTGCTCGACGCGGGACAGCATCCCCGCTGCGCCGAAGCGTGTCCCACCGACGCGCTGCAGTTTATCGACGGCGAGCCGGACGGGCAGGGACTGCGCGTCATCTATAAAAACCGTCCCGGCCGCTTCATCGCCGGCACGGTGTACGACCCGCAGGCAGAGGAGGTCGTTATCGGCGCGCGCTGCCGTCTGTCCGACGGGCGCGAGACGCTCAGCGACGATTTCGGCGATTTCTGGTTCCGCGATCTGCCGGAGGCGGGATTCGCGCTCGACATCGAGGCCGGCGGCTTCGCCGCGCGGCGCTTCGAGGCGCTTTCCACTGTCGGGCAGGACGTCAATCTCGGCGACATCCCGCTGGAGAAGGGCTGACAAAAAACAGGAGGGACGCCCGCCAGGGCCGTCCCTCCTGTTTTTTCACGCCGTCAGGGATACGATGAAGCTGTACAGCAGCTTCACGCCATAGAAGATGATAACGGCGCCGCAGATCTTATTGATGATGTTCAGAAGCTTTTCCCCGAAGCGCTCGCGCAGAAGCGACACGATCACGCTCAGCGCCGAAAACCACAGCACGGACGCCGACGTGAAGCCGAGAATGAACGCCGCGGCGCTTCCGGCCGGGAGCGAGGCGCGGAACGCGCCGATCAGAAGCGTGCCGTCGATGATGGCCTGTGGATTGATCCAGGTGACGACGAAGGCCGTGCCCGCGAGCCGCCACAGGCTCGCCCCGGTATCCACGCCGGCGTCGAGCCTCGGCCGGGCCCGCAGCAGCCCCGCGCCGATCCAGATCACCACAACGCTGCCCGCCGCCAGCACGATGCGCCGCAGCCAGGGAAGCGCCTCCATCAGCGCGCCGATGCCGAAAAAGCAGGCGAGACTGAGCGAAACGTCAAAAAAGACGATGATGAGCATGATCGGGATCAGACGCCGCCGCGGCTGCGTAAGCGCGGCGTTGATAACGAACAGATTCTGCATCCCGATGGGCGCGACATAGGCAAGTCCCATGCTCAGCCCCTGAAGATATACCGGCATAGCCGTTCCCTCCGATGCGATTTTTGTATTTACTCCGCTTTCCTTATCTGCTAGAATCATAGCACGAAGCTTTTGCGCCGGCAAGAGCGCAGTTTTGCCGGCGCAGGTAAGGAGATGCTTACATGGACGAGTGCCGTTATGAATGTCCCTGCATGGAGCGCTGTCCGCTCCATTATGCCATGGCGCGCATCGGCGGGAAATGGAAAACACAGATCCTCTGCGCGCTCACGGGCGGCGGCCCGCTGCGCTACAACGCGCTGCGCGCGCGTCTGGACGGCATATCCAACACCGTTCTCGCCGCGGCGCTGAAGGAGCTTGAGCGCGACGGGCTGGCCGCGCGGCAGGAATACCTTGAGGTGCCCGTGCGCGTGGAATACCGCGCGACGGAGGCCGCGATGCTCCTTCAGCCGATCCTGGCCGCGCTCAGCCGCTGGGGCGAGGAGCGGATGGCCTCCGATGGATATTGACGGACTGTGCTATAATAAGCTCGAAGAAGTCATTGTACAAACACACGGAAACGACGGAAACAACAATAAAAAAGAAGGCAAGATTTATGACGAAAATCGACATTTTTTCCGGCTTCCTGGGCGCGGGCAAGACCACGCTCATCAAAAAACTGCTCGCGGAGGCCTATCGCGGCCAGAAGGTCGTTCTCATTGAAAACGAGTTCGGCGAAATCGGTATCGACGGCGGCTTCATGGCCGACGCCGGCATCGTGGTCAACGAAATGAATTCCGGCTGCATCTGCTGCAGTCTGACCGGCGACTTCCGGCAGGCGCTGCGCATGGTCACGGCCGAATACGCGCCCGACCGCATCCTCATCGAGCCGAGCGGCGTGGGGAAGCTGACGGACGTCGTGGCCGCCGTGCAGTCGGCGGAGCTTGAAAACGCCGAGCTTGGCGGACTGTGCGCCGTGGTGGACGCCTCGAAGGCAAAGCTGTACCGCAAAAATTTCGGCGAATTTTTCACCGACCAGATCCGCGCGGCCAACTGCATCGTGCTCAGCCGTACCGGAAAGATGACCCAGGAGAAGATCGACGCCGCGGCTGAGCTCGTGCGCGCGGAAAACGCTGGCGCCGTCATCGTTTCGACGCCGTGGGACGAGCTGACCGGCCGCCAGATACTCGACGCCATCGAGCAGAAAAACCGCATCTCCGACGAGCTGGCCGCCATGCTGGCCGAGCATGCCGCCGAGGACGACGGCGAGTGCGATGATCCCGACTGCTCCTGCCATCATCACGACCACGAGCATCACCATGAGCACGAACACGAGCACGAGCATGAGCACGACCATGACCATGAGCACGACCATGAGCACGACCACGAGCACGAGCACGACCATGACCACGAGCATGAGCATGAGCATTGCTGCCACCATGACCACGACGGCCACGGCCATCATCATCACCATCACCACGGCCACGACGCCGACGAGGTCTTCCAGAGCTGGGGCGAGGAAACGACGCACCGCTTCACGCGCGAAAAGCTCGCCGAAATGCTCGGCGCGCTGGAGGACGCGGAGCGCTTCGGCTTCGTCGTGCGCGCCAAGGGCTACGTCGCCGCGGAGGACGGCTCCTGGCTGTATTTCGACTACACGCCCGGCGAGCAGGAGATCCGCAGCGGCGCGCCCAGCGTGACCGGCCGCATCTGCGTGATCGGCGCGGGGCTGAAGGAGGACGCCGTGAAGGAGCTGTTTGAACTTGGCTGACAAGAAGAAAAAAGACATCCCCGTCTACCTGTTCACGGGCTTTCTCGATGCGGGCAAGACCCGCTTCATCCGCGAAACGCTGGCCGACCCGCGCTTCAACAACGGCGAGAGGACGCTTCTTCTCCTCTGCGAAGAGGGCGAGGAGGAATACGGCACGCAGAAAAATCTCTTCATCGAGCCGGTCGAGGAGCCGGAGGATGTGAACTCGGAGAATTTCGCCGTGCTGCTGGAAAAGCACAGCGCCGAGCGCGTGCTGGTCGAATACAACGGCATGTGGATGCTCGACGATCTGTTCCGGGCGCTGCCGGACGGCTGGCTCGTATACCAGGAGTTCATGTTCGCCGACGCCAACAGCTTCGTGTCCTACAACGCCAATATGCGCCAGCTTGTCTACGACAAGCTCAAAAGCTGCGAGCTGGCGGTATTCAACCGCTGCGGCACGGATGTGGACGAAATGGCCATCCACCAGATCGTGCGCGCCGTGTCCCGCCGCTGCGACATCGCCTACGAGGCGCCGGACGGCTCGGTCCGCTACGACGAGATCGAGGACCCGCTCCCCTTTGATCTCGACGCCGACGTGATCGACATCGCCGACCGCGATTTTGCCCTCTGGTACCGCGATCTTGGCGAGGAAATGGAGAAATACGCCGGCAAAACGGTCCATTTCAAGGGCGTCGTGGCCAAATCGCCGGTGCTGCAGTCGGACTGCTTCGTGATCGGGCGGATGCTGATGACCTGCTGCGAGGCGGACACGCAGTACGTCGGTCTGGTGTGCCGCTGGCCGGACGCCAGGCTGCTGGCCAAGGGCGAATGGGTCGAGGTCACGGCCTCCATCGAGATCAAGTGGCACAAGGGCTACGGCCGCAAGGGCCCCGTTCTCACGGCAAGCGCCATTGCGCCCTGCGAGCCCCCGGCGCAGAAGGTCGCCACGTTTTACTGATATATCAAACAGACAGCGCCTGTCCGAACGGACAGGCGCTGTCTGTTTTTGCAGGCGGTTTATTCTTCTTCGTCCCCCATCCGGTGGACATACAGCCGGGACGGCTCCGCCTCGCCGTCGCCCTGCGCCATGCACAGAAACCTCCAGCCATAGCGCTCATAAAATGAATCGTGATCCGTCAGAAGATACAGCGTGTCCACGCCGCGCGCGCTCATATCGGCGCACACAAAGCGCAGCATCGCGCCGGCCACGCCGCGGCCCCGGAAATCCGGCTCCGTATAGACGGCGCACACGTTCGGCGCCAGATCCTTCCGGTCGTGAAAGTCGTTTTCAATGACGCCCATGCCCCCGATGATCCGCCCGTCCTCGACGGCAAGATACCACTGGGGCACCGGCCCGGGCCCTTCCAGCGCGGCGGCCATGCTCTCCCGGTACGCCTCCGGCGGCACGCCCCATTTCTCATGGAACCACGCCGCCGCACGCGCCGCCAGCGCGGGGCGCTGCGCCAGATTCAGCCGCTCAAAGGCCATCCGGCTCCGCCCTTCTCACGCGCAGCAGCCCCTGCCGCTTTGCCCACACGAGCAGGTTTTCCCCCAGCTCGCCGTATACCTCTATGCGCACCGAGCCGTCCTCCCGCGGCCGGAAGCGCAGCTCCGAATCGAAGCCCTCCCGGTTTACATAAAATCCATCCCGCTCCGCCAGCGACCACAGGAGCGACGGCACGTCCTCCCCCGCCGGTGCGGCGGCCGTGTAAGCGCCCCTCACGGCTCCTCCACCGGCTTCATCCCGCCGGCGAGATAGCGCGCGGCCAGCTCCTCGTACACCTTTTTCGACGCGGTCCACCATTCCTTGTCGCGCGCGAGCGTGTCGCGCACGGGCTTCGCGGGCGCGCCGGTGACGACCTTTCCCGGCTCGATGACGCCGTTCTGCTTGACGACCGCGCCCTCGGCCACGATGGACCACTCGCCTACCTCCGCGCCGATGCTCACGACGGCGTTCATGCCCACGACGACCCAGTCCGCCAGCAGGCGGCTGTGGATCGTCGCGCCGTGGCCCAGCGTCACATGGTCGCCGATCGTCGCCGTCCGGTCCGGCCGCGCATGGATGATGACGCCCTCCTCCACGGCCGTCCCGTCTCCTATGCGCACCGAGCCGTAATCTCCGCGGATGATCGCGCCGTGGCCGATGTAGCAGTTTTTCCCGATGATAACGTCGCCGATGACCTGGGCCGAGGGGGCGACGTAGGTGCCCTCGCCGCATTGCGGCCGTTTGCCCTCAAATTCGTACAGCATGACTTTATTATAGCACGCCTGTCCAGCGGCGGAAAGCCCGGCCGCCGCGCCGTATTTAGTATTTGACAAAGTTACAAATAGATATTAAAATAAACAAAATAGTTACAAATTTGTATTTTATAAAAGGAGCCTGCCATGAAAAAGCTGCTCTCCCTGCTGCTGGCGCTGACGCTGATGCTTTCGCTGGGCGCCGGCTACGCCGCCGCGTCCGACTTCGGCGAACTGGACATCGACTGGCAGCCGGATTCCCTCGGCGACGATCCCGGCGCGCCGGAATACGGCAACGTTTACGTCGAGCCGGCCGAGACCTATGCCGCCGCCTACGCTCTGGACGACTGGGGCGAGGAGGACAGCGGCACAAGCGGCGAAGCCGCGGTATACGCCGCTGCGATGGAGCTCGAAATAGACGGGGAAGCCGCCCCGTCCGTCACGAAGCCCTCCACGCGCCGCGCCAACGAATCCAGCCCCACGGCGGGCGACAGCCACTACTACACGGAAAGCGCTCTCGCCGTGGACGTCGCCGACCAGGGCAGCCGCTCCATCTGCTGGGCCGTCGCAGCCATGGACTGCCTGCAGATCGGCGCGAAGCGGGACGGCGTGTTCCCGCTCGGACAGGAGCCTGCGCTCAGCGCCGAGCATCTCGTCTATTACGCCTACCACGGCTTCACGGACTCCCTGTGCAATCCCGAACGGGACTATATCACCCCGGCGGACGACCGCGGCAACGTCTATGCGTCGCTCGTGACGCTGGCGAGCTGGGCCGGCGCGGCCTCGGCTCTGGACACGGGCAAGGATAACGACATCTACGCCGACAACCAGCTCTGGCTGGAAAACGGCTGCTGGCTCCGCTTCTCCGGCAGCGACGACCGCGCCGCCGTGAAGGCCGCCGTCCTCGAGCACGGCGGCGTGGCCGCCAGTCTGATCGCCGGCACGAACTTCACGGAAAGCAGCGGCTATTACAACGCCGAAACGAACGCCTTCTGCTATACCGGCGCCGTCACGACCAATACGGACCACGAGATCGTGATCGTCGGCTGGGACGACGACTATTCCGCCGCCAACTTCCTGTCCATGCCCGTCAACGACGACGGCGAGGCGCTCAACGGCGCGTGGCTGTGCCGCAACACCTGGGGCAGCGCCTGGGGCGACGGCGGCTATTTCTGGCTGTCGTATTACGACGCCGGCCTTTGCGCCAAAGGCGTGGCCGTCGTGCTGGACGCGAGCCGCTGGGGCGCGGGCATGAACCTGTACCAGTACGATGGGAGCTACACGCTCTGGAGCCGCGAAAAGCTCAGCTCCGGCACCGTGACCATCGCCAACGTCTACACCGCCGGAGACGACAGCGGCGCCGAGCTTCTGCGCGCCGTGGGCACCTATTCCGCCGCCCCGGGCACAGCGTATACCGCCGCGGTGTACGTCGGTCTGACCGACCCGGCCGATCCCGCCTCCGGCTATCCGGCCGCTTCGGCCAGCGGCGTGTTCCCCTACGCCGGCTATCACAGCATCCGCCTGGAAAAGCAGCCATTGCTGGAAAAGGGCACGGTCTTCTCCGTCGTCTTCACGCTCACCTATCCCACCGGCAGCGGGAACGAGCTTCCCATCTGCGTCTCCCACGAGGCCACGGCCGGCGGCGTCCGCTTCACCGCGCACAACAGTGCCGGCGACGGCGAGAGCTTCCGTCTCGACGGTGACGCCTGGACCGACCGCAGCGCCGCGGCGGGCGGCGGCGTCAACTACCGCATCAAGGCTTACACGGTCCCCGATTCGGAGCACACGCACAGCTGGACGGACACCGTCGCGCAGGCGGCGACCTGCACCGAGGCGGGCGTGCTTCGGCGCGAATGCGGCTGCGGCGCGGTCCGGATGGAAGCCATTCCCGCCGCCCACACGCTCGAACACGTTCCCGCCGCCAAGCCGACGGCCGTCGCCCCCGGCAGCGCGGAGCACTGGTACTGCACCGTCTGCGAAAAATATTTCGCCGACAAAAACGGCGAAACGGAGATCCCTCAGAGCGACGCGATCCTTCCCGCGAAGGGCTTTTCCGACGTGAAGGAGGGGGAGTATTACTGCGACGCCGTGCTCTGGGCCGTGGAAAACAAGGTCACCACCGGCGCGACGGACACGACGTTCGACCCGCGCGGCAAATGCTCCCGCGCGCAGATCGTCACGTTCCTCTGGCGCGCCGCCGGCGAGCCGCAGTCGAAAGGCGAGACCACACCCTTCACGGACGTCAAGCCCGGCACCTACTACTACGACGCCGTGCTCTGGGCCGCGGAAAACGGGATCGCGAACGGCATGACCGCCACGACCTTTGAGCCCAACCGCGTATGCACGCGCGCCCAGGTCGTCACGTTCCTCTGGCGCGCCGCCGGCGAGCCGCAGCCGGAGGGAAAGACCAATCCCTTCACGGACGTCAGCTCCGGCGCTTACTACTACGACGCCGTGCTCTGGGCCGTGGAAAACAAGATCACCAGCGGCATGACGGACACGCTCTTCGGCCCCGGCTACACCTGCCAGCGCGCCCAGGCCGTCACATTCCTGTACCGCGCCGCCGGGGAATAAGCCCCCGCTCATAAAAAAAGACAGCCCCTCTCTCCGGGATGTATCCCGGAGAGAGGGGCTTTGTATAACAGAAAACCGGCAGATATCCTGCCGGTTTATTTATTATGTCTCCGCCCCGGCCGCATCCAGCAGCGCCGTCCAGGTCACCGGGCCGCACACGCCGTCGGCATAGATGCCGCTATCCTTCTGAAAGCGCAGCAGCGCGCGGTGCGTGCCCGTGCCGAACTTTCCGTCCGCCCCGGCGTCGCCGCAGGAGTAGCCCAGCGCGATCAGACGCTCCTGCATGGCCTTGACGTCCAGACTGTTCGCCCCGTAGCGCAGCGTGGCATGATCGGCCGCCGTCTCCTTCACGACCCGCTCGCCGAGATTGACGGCGTCGTACTGCGTCTTCCCGGTACGCACGCCGCTTTTCGCCTCCTCGTATGCCTGCTTCCATTCGTTGTACGCCTGATCGGTATACGCCGTTCCGACCGGCAGCCCCAGCGTCCCGGCCACGCCCTCCGTCACATAGCCGTAGGCCTTCCAGATGGCCATGGCGTTATCAAAGCGCTGCTGCTCCTGCGCGCCCCCGCTCTCCCGCTGTTCCGCCGTTTCCCGCAGCCCAAGCTCCCGCTCCGCCAGCCAGTTTTCAAACGCCTGCTGGTACAGCGCCGATCTCGCATCCGCCGCCTTGGCTCCGTAATAATTCTGCGCCTGCTGCGCCGCGGCGACGGCCGCCGTGGAGGCGATGCCCCCGGTGTTCGCCGCCCCTTCGCCCAGTGCGTTCCGATAGGCAAGCTCGCCCTCGCGCAGATACTGCTTGCGGTGATCCGTCCACAGCCGGTCGGCCTCGCCGTAATACGCCGGCAGCCCCTGTCGGCGGACGGACGCCCCGTCCGCGGTCCCCGCCCCGCCCATTTGGTTTACATAACCTTCATCCTCCGTCTCATCCCCGTCCAGCGGCATATACCTTGACCCGTCCGGACCGCCGAGATACCGGCCATACTGCCGGCGCACCTGCTCCGCACCGGCGTTGGCCAGCGCCCGCGCCTCATCCGTCGCGGCGTCGGCATAGTCCTTTTTGAACGACAGGATGGACAGGCCCGCCTCCGGCTGCTCCATGGCCAGCCGTAGATCGGCGTCGGAAAACGACGCCAGCAGCCCGGCCGCCTGCGCCTGCTTCCGGAAGTCCTCATAGCTGAGCTTTGTCTTCGCCATTGTTTCCCCTTTCCCCGAGCCGGGACGCTCACTCATCCCCGCCCTGTAGTTGACATAATATATACTGGTATCGCTCGTTCATCTGGTACAGATAGTCCAGCACCCGCTCGATCTTCTCCTCGCCGTCCCGGCATCCGTCAAACGACGGAAGCTCCGGCGGCATCACGGGATCCAGCTCCGCCACGCTCACACCCCCGTCCGGCTTCCCGCCGCATACTCGCGCCCCAGCGCCCAGAGCCGCCAGGCGCCGCGCCCGCGCAGGCGCAGCCGGAACTCGCCGCAGCGCCGCGGGACAAGCTCCACCGTGCGCACGCGCCGCCCCGCGCCGCCCAGACCCGTCAGCTTTTCCCACACGCCCGTCCCGTCGTAGGACACCTCCGCCGTGAGATCGCCGTCCGCGCTGACGCGGAAATACAGCCGCTCCACCGCCTCGCGGCCGCCGGCCGCGCCGGTCATGGGCGCAAACTCGCATTCGCTCTCAAACGCGCCCTCAGCCTCGCCCTCCGCGCTGCGCACATGCCCGAGCATCCATATCCCGCCGTCGCTGCGCAGCATGTAAAGCTCCCCGCCGCACCAGGCGAATTCCACCGCACGGCTCGCATCCTCGCGGTGCCACAGCCCGTTTGCGCTGTCATACACCAGCAGGCTCCACGCCTGCCCGCACCGGCAGGAAACATAGTATTTCCGCCCGTCCGTACCCGCCACGGCGTCCTCTCTCCGCACCGTCCCGAGCGCGGCGTCCGCCAGCCGCGGCACGCCGCCGGAATAGGCCGCGAAGCCCGCGCGCGTTTTGTAATACAGCGTCTGCCCCACCACGGCGAGGCTCCGCTCGCTCCCGCGCTCAACGCCGAGCGTCTCCGTGTCGAATATCTGATAGTTGGCGCTTTTCGTGCCGTAAACGCGGAATATGTGATCCTCCTTGAAAAAAAGCGGATAGCCGCCGTAGGCAAAGGCCGCCGTAAACGCGCCCGGCGAGCCGACCTCCACGCTCCAGCAGGCGGAAGCCGTCCGGTCAAAGTTGTACCATATCTTCGGATTGCCCAGATAGCTGCAGCAGATCGTGTTCCCGTGCGCACCCCACAGCCGGTTGCCGCACTGGCACATATGCTCCAGCGCCGGCAGCTCGCGCGCCACTGTCACGGCCGCCGTCTGCGGCCAGAAGCACTCCGTCATCCGCAGCTCCTCCGCCCCGGCCTCCTTGCCCATCTGTCCCAATATCGCGCCCGTCAGCGTCCCGAAGCCGTCGTACACGCAGATGCGCACCGTGGACGGCTCAAGAATAAGACGCGAGCCGGCCGCGATCGCCTCGGCGGCCGTAAAGCTGTAGGCCGTCCCGTCGACGCCGTTGAGAAACCAGTAGTCCCCAGCGGCCAGACCGCCCGCCGCGTCGTACCGGACCGTCTGCTCCAGCGCAAAGCTGTTGTCGTAAAAATACAGGCACTCGCCCCGTATCTCGCGGATCACCAGCGTCCGGCCGTTCGCCGCATCCGTGCCGGCCTCGATCCGCACCGCCTCGTCCGGCGCGAACACCGCCTCCGGCGTGCAGCCGGTCAGCTTCAGACAGTTGGCCTGCGTGGACATGCCGGACGGCGAATCGTCCGAGCATAAAACCGCGCTCTGCGCAGAGATACTGGCCTCCAGCGGCGCAAATTCGCCGCTTTTCACGTTGTAGAATTTCCGATCCGGCCATATCACGATATAAGCCCCAAGACAGCAAAAGCGCTTGTCCCCCGCCGTCACGGAGCCGCGGGCGACGCCGTCGTAATAAAACTGCGTCCCGTCCGCCCAATACAGCTTTTCCGCGCCGCCGAAGCCGTGCGGCTCGTCCAGCGTCCGCAGCCAGCGCCGCGGTGGCCGGGTCGACATGACGGGGAAATCGTCCCCCGTCATGTTTTCCATGCCGGCGACCGCGCCGTCCGGCGCGCTCAGCCGCTCGTCCAGTCCCCCGAAGCTCTCCTGCCAGCGCAGCGCGCTTTCCTCCGCCGCCGGCATATACGGCAGTCTCATAGCCCACCTCCGCAGATCGCCTTCACGGCCGCGGCCGCGAAGGCCGCGCCCAGCGTCGCCAGCAGCCACAAAATGGCCGAGAGCTTGGTGCTGATCACAGCGTACTGCGTGTCATGGCGCGCGATATCCGCCGCGTTGCGCGTCACTTCCCGCCGCAGCGCCTCAAACTCCGTCCTCGTCACTTCCGTCCGCGTTGCTTCCGTCATCCTTCGTATCCTCCTTATCGCCGCCCGTCAGCCCGCTCCCGCGGTTCATCACGGCGGCCAGTCCCGTCGCGACCGCCAGCGCGATGACCGCGCTGACATCGATCTTGCTCACAACGCCCGCGGCGCTGATCACCGCCGCCACCGCCACGCCCACGGCCGCCTGAAGAAACGTCCGAAGCGCGCGGCGCACACATTCGTGGCAGGAAAGCCACTTCCGGATATCCATAGCATCCTCCTTTACTCGATCGCCGCCCACGTCAGCGGGCCGCATTCTCCGTCGGGCTCCAGCCCCTTCATCGTCTGAAAATCGGCCACGTCGTCCTCCGTCGCCTCGTCGTAAACGCCGGTCAGCGCCAGCGCGAAGCCCTGCTGCACCAGCAGCTCCTGCAGATACTTCACCTCCGCGCCCTTCGCCCCCTTTTTCAAAAGCGAATGCGCCGGCCTCGCCGCGCCGAACATTCTCGCCCAAGTATAGCGGTCGGCGTTGCCGTTCGGCGTCAGCCCCGCCTGCTTCTGAAACTGCTCCGTCGCCGCGGTCGTATTCCGGCCCCAGCCGCCGTCCATGCCCTTGGGATCCAGCCCCCGGCAGTACAGCAGCCCCTGCCACACCGTCACATCGTCGCCGCTGTCGCCCTCGCTTCGCTCGCGCGTGGCATAATACGTCTCCGGCCCCCATTCGCCGTCCGCCTGCGCGCCCACGGCCGTCTGATGCCGCCGCAGCGCGGCCGCGCGGGTCTTCGGCCCGTATTCTCCGTCCACGTCCGCGCCCGCAAGGCCCAGCCATTTCTGAAACTGCGCCACGTTCGCGTCCTTCACGGCCGCACCGCCGCCCTCCGCGGCGGCCAGCAGCGTGGAATAGCCGTAGATATACGCGCTCGTGAGCGCGCGCGAATTGCGCCGCGCCATGTTGCCGCCGTTTCCTTCGTAGTAATAAACGTTCGCCCCGTCCACGGCGTATACCAGACCGGTGTGGTCGCGGGTCTTCCACGCGTTCGTGAAAATGACCACATCGCCCGCCCTCGGCGTATAGGGCGCGCCGCTCTTTCCCTTGCGGTTGAGCCCGTACCACGAATAGTGGAAGCAGCCCTTCGCCGCCGCGTCGTCGGCCAGCGTCCCGCAGTTGTAGTGCGGCCAGCGCCCCCACATCACGCGCCGCGCCTCCGCGCGGCTCCCCACGGCCTCATACACCGCCGTGGACACCATCATGGCGCACCACTCTCCGGGATTCAGCCCGCATACCACCCCCGCCCAGGTATAGTTGCCCGAGCCCTTGTTTTTGGCGAAATTGGCCACGTCGCGCGTCAGATAGCGCGCGTCGCCGTTCGCCTTTTCGTAATACCCGCCGTTTTCGGTGTAGTACCGAAACGCGCTGAGGATATCGTCGATCATTGCCATAACCTTACTCCCTTCCCGGCTGGATGAGCACCGCGAACCGCGCCGAACCGGCTGCGGCCCCGCCGCTCCCGCACCGCGCGTACAGCGTCCGGCCGTCCGCCTCCGGCATGAAAAGCATCCGCCGCCAGAACCGTCCCGTCCGCGCCGGGTCGATCTCCCCGGCATCCATCAGCGCGCCCGGACGGCGCTCCGTGCCCAGAAAAAGCGCGCTGTCCGCGCCGTCGAACGCCTCCTCCACCTCGCACACGGCCGCCAGCACCGCCGCGCCCGGCGGCAGCTCGATGCCCGCCCCGCCTGCGTCATTGTATGCCGCGCAGCCGGCCCTTGCCCAGACGGCCGGCCGGTCGGCCGGCGCCCAGCGCTCGGCGTACCATGCCTCAAAGCTCTGCCTGGCGCTGTTGTAGGCCGCCATGGCGTTGGCGTATTTGCCGTATTCCGCGTTGGAGAAATCGATCATCGCCGCCAGATACATGTGATACAGCCTTCGGAAGGAATCCGGAAGCAGCAGCCTCCGCCCGCCGCCGCTCCCGCTCTGCCAGTCCCCGTCCGACTGCAGAAGCACCTCGCGCCATATCTCGCTTTCCATATCGTCGATCCAGCCCGCCTTCTGCGCCAGCGTATAGCCGTTCGGCTTGAGCGCGTCCACGGCCGCCGCCATCTCCGCCGCCGTCATAGCCCCGCCTCCCGTTCGTTCATAAGCTGCTTGGCCTCGATCAGATTCTCGCGCGTCTGCGCGGCGCCGGGATAGTGCAGCTCGGCCATCTTCGTCCAGAACAGAATGCGCGTGTCCGCCTCCGCCGGGTCGCCGAAGGCGCCCGCCGTGTAATACGTCTGCAGCTCCTGCCACATCGCGCTCCGATCGACCGCCAGCGCCGACGCCGTATCGCAGGAAAACAGAAACCGGTCGTTCCAGTACCACCGCCCCGCCTCGTCCTGCTCCAGAAAGTCCCAGCGATTCCACTGCTCGTCGCGGTGATTGCCCGCCGCATCCACGCCGACGATGGGCCTCGGCTCGTCGGCATAAGCCAGCTCATACTTGAACATCGCCTCAAAAATGCGCGCCCAGCACGCATTTTTCATCACGCGCTTCGACTGCATCCGCCCGGCCGCCTGGCTCGCGGCAAACTGCTTGGCCACGCCGGACTGCGCCGTCGCGTCGCGCCGGCCCTGATACGAGTCCGTGATGCCGATGATGTCGCGCGCCTCCTGATAGACATATTCCAGATACGCCAGCGGCTGCTCCACATCGCATTTGAGATCGTACACGCCGATGTAGCCCTTGTCCGTCACATTCTTCAGCCGGACCACCTTCGCCACGCCCGTGTCCACGCGGATGGACGGATCGGGCGGCAGCGTGATGTAGCTTCCGGCGGCGAGCAGCTGGTCGATAATGCTCTTTTCCAGCCGGTTGATGGTGTTCTGCTGGTCGCGCACCTTGTCCACGTCCGATTCGCCCAGAAGCTGGCCGTATACGGAAACGGACTTCTGCAGGATCACGGGAAAAATATCCGGCTTGTACCACGGCACGCGGTTCGGCTCGCCGGTGACCGGGTCGGCCCCGGGAATAACGCTCCCGTCCGTGCGCTCCTGCGGCAGCCACAGCTCCTGGCTGTCCATCGTGCAAAGCCGCATCGGCGCGCCGCACACCGGGCAGCGGACGCTCACGCTCTCCGTGCCGTATCCCGCGCTCTCCGCCGCGCCGCATGCCTCGCACCGCAGCATCCGCCGCGCCTGACAGTCCTCCAGATCGCACAAAACCGTGTCGTTTACCCACGAGAACATGCCCACGCCGCCTTTTTCGTTGCGGTAATACGCCACATACTGCGTCACAAGCTCCGCCGAAGCCGACACCGGCCCGCCACCGCGCACGTCCGGCTCCGCCTCGCCCTCGCCCTCCAGCTCCACGCCGAAGCGCCTGCGGATAAACGACTTCGTCTGCGGCAGCTTGATGATAAAGTCGTCCATGTCCCACAGATCGCCCGTCACGCCCGGCTGCGGCGCGAGCTGCTTGGGATGCAGCACGGACAGCACGCTCTCGCCCTCGCCGTCCCGGCTGCGCCTCCCGGCGTCCCATTCCAGTATGTACATCCCGCCGCCCTGGATCGGAACGGTCCGCTCCATCCGGTCGTTGAGTATCTCCACCGGCAGCCGGTCGAGCTTGTTGCGCAGCATGTCCTCGATCAGCACGGCCAGCCGCTCGTCCTTCCGGCGCAGCGCCGTCACCTTCGGCTGCGGGACGTTCGCATCCACCTGCGCCTCGATCAGCTCCGCCGCAATGTTCCGCACATGGGGCGTGCGCCGCACCGCGTCCCCGTCGATCAGCGTGTCGATGCTGTCGCGCCCGCGATAGATCGCCTCGCGCTCATCCATGCGCCCCAGCTCCGCGCTCCATGCCTCGTCGTAGCGCGCAAGCTTTTCCTGCCATACGCGCAGCCTCTCGCTGCGCTCATTTTCAGTTGACATAATTCCCTCCCGCCTTTTCCCGGCCCCGACTAACTTCGCCGGAGCCCTAAAATCAGTACTTTTTCTGGGTAACGCCGCGCCATACGGCAAGGCGTATACGCGGCGCTGCCCTTATTTACAGCGAGCTGCCGCCGCTCAGCCCGCCGCCGAGAATGAAGCGCCAGTCCACAAAGCCCGCGGAAAGACGCGCGTAGCCGTCCCAGATGTTCTCGTCGTTCGCGCCGAGACGGCTCGTGATCTCGCAGTCCACGCGGTCAAGCCACACCGCGCCGTCGCACTGCTCGTTGTAGCTGCTGTCCATGAGAAACCACGGCGCCGTATTGGTCGAACCGATATAATCGTTCAGATACGGCCACACGAGCACGCGCATGGACCCGAACAGATAGTTGAAATCGTTGTGGTCGCTGCCCGGCACGTCGTACGAGCCGAGAACGGCAAACACGCTCTTTTTCAGCGCCGCGATGTTCGGGATGATGATCGTGTCCGGCTCCAGCCCCATCGTCTCGCCGTTGTCGCCCTTGAAGTTCTGCATGACGGTCATGGCCGCGCCCAGCGCCTCCTCGGAAAAGGCGTCGGCGTAGCAGTTGGACTGCTCCGCGCCCTGTACCTTGGCCGGATGCTTCTTGGAAAACAGGCTCTGGCCGTCGGCCGCGCCGCAGTCAAAGTCAAAGCCGTTGATCGTCACGCTCGACCGGTTCTGGCTGGCCGAGCCGAGAAGATTGGCAAAAAAGCGCTCGCGCGTGCGGTAAAAGCTGTCGGTCAGCTTTTTGGCCCTCTTGGTCATCTCGCCGATCTTGTTGTCGTCGCACATCTCGCGCGAAATGGCGATCTGGCTTTTCCACACCTGATTGACGAGCGTCTTGGGATAGCCCTCCTCAAAGCCGTTGGCCGGGTGCGCCCCGTTTTCGCCCACGACCTGCCAGTCGGACGCGGCCGTCACGGACGTGAACGCCTCCGCCCAGTGCTCGCTTTTGACCTGCCGGAAGATCTTAGGCCCGATCTCCTTCACCTTCCACGCCTCGGTCACATCCTCGATGCAGCTGGCGATGGGCGCCTGATACTTCCCGTACAGGCTGTCCAGCCGGCCGCTTCCCTCTGCAATAACGATATTCGCCATATTCCTTCTCCTCCTTCATCAGCCCACGAAGCGCACGCGGCAGAGACTGTCCTTTGCCGTGCCGTCCATGGCCACGATCTCAATGTTGCTGTTGGCCGTCGTCTTGGCGATGCTCTGTCCGTCGTCCGAAACGTCGGTCCTCGCGCCGGGCTTGAGCGAGGTCATCGCCTCGGCCAGCGGCGCTTCAAATACGATCCCCCCGTCGATGCGGATCACGGGAACGACCGTGTCCGCCGCAGCGGATTTCTCCGTGCGCATGCAGATATATGCCGGCGTGGCCGAAGCCGCGAGCTTGCCGCCCGAAAGGGCCATCGCCGTGCCGATCTCGATGCTGCCGGCGACGGAAAGCTTGTAATACTCAAAGGGTCTGGGCTGTCCGTCGTTGTACGAATAAGGCAGAAATGCCATGATATATACCTCCTGTCACTGTCTCTGATAGTTCTTGTACCGGCGGTACTTCCGCCGTATCTCCGCGTCGGTGATGCCGGGCTTGGACAGCCGGTACTGCGCCGCAACCTCCGCCGGCACGGACAGATACTCGCCGCTGCCGTCCCCGCCCGCAAGCGCGGCCATATGCCCCCGGGACGCCACGGACTGCATGGCCTGCCGCGCGGACATCGCCGCCGTCCGCTTCATAAGCGCGTCGTAATGCGTCAGCTTGTAGGCCTCCACCAGCGAAACGCCCTTTTTCACCAGCGCGTAAAACGCGCCGTATTCCGGCATGGCCATAAGATCGTCCACGCTCCGTATCGTCCCGTCCATCTCCGCGATGCGGCGTATCTGCTCCTCCGCCACGATGCGCGCGCGTTCGTCCTGCGTTCTGGCCCTCTCCGCGGCCAGCTCGCCCCGCAGCGTCTCGTTTTCCCTCGCCTGCCGGGCTCTTTCCTCCTCGCTGCGGCGGATCACCTCGTCCCTCTCGGCCTCCGCCCGGCGGCGGGCGGCCGCGTACCTTGCGTTTTCCGCCCGGCTCTGGCCTGCGCTCTCCCGGCCGCTCTCCGCGGCGGCCTGTCCCCCGTCCGATGTCTCCGGCGCGGCGGCTGCCGGAACGTTTACGCCCTGTCCGCCGATGCCGGCGGCGCTGTTTTCTTCCATGCTCTGCTCCTCACTTTCCGTTTCTCAAGTCCTTCCCGCGCACCGCCTTGGCGCGGCGCGGGCCGCCCGTTCTGCGCAGCGCGGCCACCTCCTGCGCGCCGCTGTTGCGCAGCCTTCCGGCATAGTCGCGCGTCTTTTCCTTTTTCATACTCTCACCCCCCTTCCGTGCCGCCGGAGCGGCCTGGATCCCCCCCGCGGCTACCGCCGGACAAGCCCGTCCGGCCGGCCCCACAGCTTTATCAGGATCCGCCGCCCCTCCTCGTCGGCGTTTTCGTAATCCTCCCGCATATCCCGCGTCCACACGCCGAGCCGGTCGGGCGCGGGCTGCTCGCTCATGCTCTGCTGGCCCCGTATGCCGTGCGCGATGGCCAGCGCCATCACCAGATCGTCGTGCTCGCCGGGTATGGCCTCCGGCCTCCGCCCGGCGTTGTACTGAAAGCACAGCATCTCCCGCAGCGTCGCGTCGTCGCTCACAAGCGTCGGGTCCTCCCGGAAGGCCGCCACGAGCGTGGCGATGATGACCGGGCGCGTGCGGCTCGTCGTCTCAAAGCCGTAGGCCTGCCGCAGCGCCCCGGCGAAATTGTCCGGCAGCTCCCGCACATACAGCTTCGGATAGCCCATCATGGCCAGCATTTTCACCGGATACGTCGAATAGTTCGTCTCCACGCCGATCAGCGCGTCGTTGTACCACCGCCCGAGACAGTACATCTGCCGCGCGTACTGATCCTCGTCGTACTGCTGCCGCAGCACGGCGGCCTGCACCCCGGTCACATTGTCCAGCACCTGCCCCGTAAACCAGTCCGAACCCGTCCCGGCGGTGTCCCCGCCGATGACGTATGGCCGGCGCTCGCGCGGCGGCTCGTACACCCGGATGACGCCGTCCGGCTTTTCCACCCACCGTATGTTCCTCAGCCGTGTCGGATCGCCGCCGATCTCATACAGAAACTCGCCCCGCGCCGTACAGGCCGGTGCGTCCGCCCGCCGCCGCGCGACCTGCTCGTTGTCGAACACGCTCTGCCCCGTGGTCAGAAAGGCCTCGTCCGGGCAGGAGGGATACTCCTGCCGGAAGCGCCGCTCGTCCCCGCCGCAGTTGTTCTTCACGCACCAGCGCCGCCACGCAAGCTGATCGTCGTCCAGCCCGTACCGCGCGCGCATCGCCTCCTCCTCCGGCGTCCACTGTGTGCCCGGCGCCGCCTTCATGCGGTATTCCGGACTCGAAAACCACGGGAAAAACAGCGGCTCAAAATCGCTCTCCCCCGCCACGGCCGCCTCCCACATCCGGTGAAACTCGTCAAAGCCGTTGGCCGTCGATTCCAGAATGACCATGCTCCCCTTCACCGCCGGCACCGCCTGCATGATGCCGACCCACGTCGCCGCCTTGTCCCCGCGCCAGAAGGCAAATTCCGAGGCGTGCACATTCATCAGCGTATCGCTGCGCCCGATGCCGTCGCCGCCGGCGGTGCTGCATCGGATGCGGCTCAGCAGTCCCGGATCGGCCGCCTTTTTGTCGGGATCGCGCTCCGGGTTTTCAAAAACCAGCTCCCGCGCGTTGGCGTTTTTCGCCATCGGCCTCACCCTATCCGGCAGCCGCTCGTAAAACAGCTTCGACATCTTGAACAGGTTCGCCGACGAGTCCTCCCGGTGCGCCACGATCAGCGAATCGACGTTCGGCGCCGTCGCCGTGCGCGCGAATATCAGCGCCTCGGCCAGCGTGGAAAAGCCAAGCTGCCGCGCCTTGAGCACGATCACGCGCATGGGCCGTCCCCCCGCGTCCTGCTTTTTCAGCGCCTCCAGCAGCCGCACCTGCGCCCGGTTGAGCTTCAGCTTCACGACCCTCGCCTTTTTTGTGCGGATATACAGGTTCTTTTCCATGTACCCGCGCACCTCCCGCATCCTCATCGCTGCCCGCGCACCGGCCGCCATACGGTGCAGCCCTCTCCCGCCGGGCAGGGGCGCCGCCGCCCGTTGTGCAGTATGTAAACGCACGCGCGCATCATCTCCCCCTCCTCGCCCACATTCACCTCGCAGGAGTAGATGCAGCTCCGGCATTTGTCCGCCATCTCTCCGCCTCCTTTCCGTTCGTGTGCACCGCGCAATTTATCTTCTTCATTTTAATTGCACCGCGCAACTTTCCTGTAGTATGCCACGGTAAAAATTAAATTTCAACCGATATATTGCGCTGCGCAACTTTTTGTGATAAAATTTCTTCATCCCGAAAGGAGCTGTGGAATATGGAGTTTGAAAACATCCCCCTGCTGGCCATGCGTCTGCGCAACGCCCGCCAGCTGCGCGATCTCACGCTCGACGAGCTGGCCGGCAAGGTCGGCCTGAACAAATCCACCGTCCAGCGCTACGAAAAAGGCCGCATCCAGGCGCCAAAGCAGCCGGTCGTGCGCGCGCTTGCCTCCGCGCTCGACGTAAACTATGCCTGGCTGTGCGGCAAAAGCGAGACCGTCGAGCCCGTGGACGGCGACGAGGAGATCACGCGCTATCTCGAGGTCCTGGAAAAAAGCCCCGAAATGCGCAGCCTGTTCAAAACCATGGAGGGCGCCGATCCCGAGGAAGTCCGCGCGGTGGTCGAGTTCCTCCGCGTGATGCGGGGCGGCGGCCGTGACTGACGAATACTACATCCGCCGCGTCCCCTTTCCGAACCGCAGCGTCCGCGCCGCGACCTTCCCCAACGACGACGGCAGCTTCGACGTTTACGTCAACGCCCTTCTGTCCGAAGCGGAGCAGCAGCGCGCCCTGGAGCACGAGCTGCGCCACATCCGCCTCGGCCACTTCTATTCCGACGAGCCCCTGTCCCAAAAGGAGGCCGAGGCCGACGGTCTCGCGCCGGCCTCCGCCCCGGCTCTGCGCCCCATCCTCTGGTTTGACAGCCCGCAGGAGCTGGCCGACTGGCTCGCCTCCCGCTGAGACCGGATAAAAAACGCGCCGCCCCCCGATCGGGAGCCGCGCGCCCGTATGCCCTTTCCCCTTCGCCCGGGCCGCCCTCCGCGGCCCTTGCACCCATTGTCCGCTGAAGATCGATCAAAACAGGAGGTAACGCCATGGCGTCCAGCAAGGATTTTCTGCAATTTGTTCTCGACCAGCTCTCTGCCCTTGAGGATATCACCTTCCGGGCCATGATGGGTGAATTCATCCTCTATTACCGCGGCCGGATCGTCGGCGGCATCTACGATGACCGCCTTCTTGTAAAGCCGACTGCCTCGGCCGCCGCCCTCATGCCGTCCGCCCCGAGGGAAGCACCCTACGAGGGCGCGAAGGACATGCTCCTTGTCGAGCAGCTCGACGACCGCGACTTTCTCGCCGCCCTGTTCCGCGCCATGTACGACGAGCTGCCCGCGCCGAAGCCGAAAAAGAAATAACGCCGTCCCCATAGAACAAAATCAGGCCGCCGTCTGCGTTTGCAGACGGCGGCCTGTGCCTTTACCGCTTTTATGGCACGCCGCCCTTTCTGGCCGCATGCTCCGCCTCAAAAGACCCGGTCTCCGTTTTCCACCGGCTCCATCGGCGTGAGAAGTACAACGCCCTGCCTGGAATCGGTCCCCAGAATGCGGACCTCGCTCTTGACGCTCCCGATGTGCATGGGTTCAAGATTGACGCAGCAGACAAGCTGCTTTCCCAGCAGATCCCCCGGCTGATAAAGCTCCGTCAGCTGCGCGGAGGAGGTCTTCTCTCCCAGCTCCGGGCCGAAGTCCAGCGTGACCTTATAGGCGGGCTTCCGGGCCTTCTTGTTGATGGAAACTGCCGTGACCGTCCCCGCGCATATCTGTACCTTGTCAAAATCCTCTATGGTTATCCTTCGCGCTCACCTTCCTTTTTCGGACTCAAGTATAACGCAGACACCGCACTTTGCAAAGAGCAAATACATTCTGATCTTTTCCGGCCTCGTGCAAGGCAGCGCCCCACATGACCGCTCCGGTCGTTTCGCGTTTGACGGCCGGGCGCCTTGCGCTTTTTATTCTGCGGCTCCTTCTTCCCGAACCTCCCTCCCGATCTTCTTTTCCCCGCCTCCGTTCCCACGGCGGAACAGCAGCCGGAACAGCGTCCTGGCGATGGGGCCCGCCAGGAACAGCTGCACGGGCAGCGCCATGATGAAGTTCCGGCAATAGGTGGCAAGATAGTTGGGAATGAACTGGCTGGTGAAGCCATAGCCGTGCCAGACGCCGAGAATGCTGGCCAGCGCTACCTGAGAAACGACCGTAAACGTCTGGATGGCAAGAATAATGGCGATGGGACGATCACCAGGCTTTACCACACGAAACGCAAAATGCCTGGCGACAGGACCGGAAAGGAAATAGGCGCACAGAAAAATGATGACAAATTCCAGCCACATTCCCTTTAAGGCGATCCAAAACGTCGCGTTTACAAACGTGCCGGTCGCTGATACCGTGTTATACAGCGTCATGATATAGACCATGATCCACGCGGTAACAGCGGTAAAAATAACGGACTCAAATTTTGTCTTTGGCATACTTGCTTCCTCCTGCTCCTGAATATTGACCTTGGTTTTGCCTGCGTGTCCTTCGGACCGCAAAAAAATAAATGTCCCTCCGCCGTCCGACATTGGCAGAGTGACATTTATTGTCGTTTTTGATATGAAATTAAAAAGCGTCCGGCAGGCATATTCGTCTGCCGGACGCGCGATTATTCGGGCTTTCTCTTAGTACATGCCGCCCATGTCCGGCGCGGCGGGAGCCGCGGCAGGAGCCGGCTCCTTGATGTCGGTCACAAGGCTCTCGGTCGTCAGCACCATCGACGCCACGGACGCGGCGTTCTCCAGCGCGCTGCGGCAAACCTTGGTCGGATCGACGATGCCCGCGGCGATCATGTCGCCGTATTCCTCGGTCGCTGCGTTGAAGCCGAAGCTCGGCACCTCGCTGGAGCTGACCTTGTCGAGGATAACGGCGCCCTGCAGCCCCGCGTTCGCGGCAATCTGCATGATGGGGGCCTCCAGCGCCTTGGCGACCGCCTTCGCGCCGGTCTTCTCGTCGCCCTCCAGCTCCTCGGCCAGCTTCGCCGCCGCCTTGGACGCCAGCACATACGCCGTGCCGCCGCCGGCCACGATGCCTTCCTCCACAGCCGCGCGCGTCGCGTTGAGCGCGTCCTCGATGCGCAGCTTCTTCTCCTTCATCTCCGTCTCCGTCGCCGCGCCGACCTTGATGACGGCCACGCCGCCGGCCAGCTTGGCCAGACGCTCGTTGAGCTTCTCCTTGTCGTAGTCGCTGGTGGTCGTCTCAATGGCATTGCGGATCTGATGCACGCGGTCGGCAATGTCCTTGCTGTCGCCGCGGCCGTCGACGATGATGGTATTCTCTTTCGTCACCTTGACCTGACGGGCGGAGCCGAGCATATCGACCGTCGCGTCCTTCAGCTCCATGCCGAGATCGGAGGAGATGACCTGGCCGCCGGTCAGAATGGCGATATCCTGCAGCATTTCCTTGCGGCGGTCGCCGAAGCCGGGCGCCTTGACGCACACGCAGGTGAACGTGCCGCGCAGCTTGTTGAGGATGATGGTGGCCAGCGCCTCGCCCTCGATGTCCTCGGCGATGATCAGCAGCTTCTTGCCGGCCTGCACGACCTGCTCCAGGCAGGGCAGGATGTCCTGAATGTTGGAGATCTTCTTATCCGTGATGAAGATGTACGGCTCGTCAAGAACGGCTTCCATCTTGTCGGAATCGGTCACCATGTACGGCGTGACATAGCCGCGGTCGAACTGCATGCCCTCAACGACCTCGGAATAGGTCTCGGCCGTCTTGGATTCCTCCACGGTGATAACGCCGGCCTGGCTCACCTTCTCCATCGCCTCGGCGATCAGCTTGCCGATCTGCTCGTCGCCGCTGGACACGGCGCCGACGCGGGCAATGTCGCCGGTGCCGGAAACCGGCTGGCTGTTCTCGCGGATGGCCGCCACGGCCGCCTCCGTCGCCTTGGCAATGCCGCGGCGCATGACCATGGGGTTGGCGCCCGCGGCCACGTTCTTCAGACCCTCGCGGATGATCGCCTGCGCCAGCAGCGTGGCGGAGGTCGTGCCGTCGCCGGCCACGTCGTTGGTCTTGGTGGAGACTTCCTTGATCATCTGCGCGCCCATGTTCTCGAACGCGTCGTCCAGCTCGATCTCCTTGGCGATGGTCACGCCGTCGTTCGTGACCAGCGGCGCGCCGAACTTCTTGTCCAGCACGACGTTGCGGCCCTTGGGCCCGAGAGTGATCTTAACGGTATCTGCAAGCTTATCGACGCCGCGCTGCAGCGCATTGCGGGCCTCTTCGCCATAAATGATCTGTTTCGCCATAGTTCTTCTTCCTCCTTATTCGATCACGGCCAGAATGTCGTTCTGGCGCAGGATGGTGTATTCTTCCCCGTCCACCTTCACGGTGGTGCCGCTGTACTTGCCAAGCAGAACCTTGTCGCCCACAGCCACTTCCATCTTGATCTCGTTGCCGTCCACGACGCCGCCGGGGCCCACGGCCACGACTTCATAGGTCTCGGGCTTTTCCTGCGCGCCGGCAGACAGATACAGACCGCTCTTGGTCTTCTCCTCCGCCTCCATGCGCTTGACGACCACTTTGTCGGCCAAAGGTTTCAGTGTCATTGTTTGTGCCTCCTATAATTATTTTCTCATTAACAAACTTAATGCGTTAGCACTCTTTATCTCGGAGTGCTAACGCTATTATAATAAATCAGTCCGCAGCTTTCTGCAAGCCATGTTCTCAAGAAATCTCGGCCATATCCGGCCTTATCGTCTTTCTGATGAAATATACTCCGCCTCACCTCTTAAAATCTCGGGATACTTCATCTTTTCTCCGTTTTTCTCTTTCCGTAAAACATATACAGATTGCACTGTATCATTCCGTTATACAGCTTGCGTTTTTTGTCCGCCCGGTGTCCGAAGCAGCGCTCGAACTCGGGATGCGAGCAGATGATATTCCACGCGCAGTCCTCGCCGGCGTCCCGCCGCGCGCCGAACGCGGCGTACAGCTCCTCCGCCTGCTGCCTTTCCAGCATACGCTCGCCGTAGGGCGGGTTCGTCACAACGATGCCGTGCTCCGTCGGCGGCGTAAAGGCGCGCGCGTCGGCCACCGCAAAGCGGATATCGTCGTAAACGCCGGCCCGCTTCGCGTTTTCCCGGCTGAGCGCCACGGCCTTCGGGTCGATGTCGGACGCAAATATCTGATACGCGCCGCTGTACTCAAGCGCACGCGCCCGTTCCGCCTCCTCGCGCCAGACGCGCCGGTCGGCCCCGTCCCATTTCTGCGCCGAAAACGTCCGCATCAGCCCCGGCGCGCGGTTGCGCGCGATAAGCGCCGCCTCGATGGCGATCGTCCCGCTGCCGCAGAACGGGTCGCACAGCACGCCGCGTCCGCGGTAGCGCGCGAAGCCGACCATGGCCGCCGCCAGCGTCTCCCGCAGCGGCGCGGCGACATGCCCCGGCCGGTAGCCGCGCTTGAACAGCGGCGCTCCGCTCGTGTCCAGAAACACCTCCGCCTCGTCCTTCACGATGGCGAACTGCATCTGATACAGCGCGCCGTCCTCCGGCAGCCACGAGCAGCGGTATTTCCGCCCCAGCGCCTCCGCCGCCGCCTTTTTGATGATCCTCTGGCAGTCCGGCACGGAATGAAGCTGCGAATTGAGACAATAGCCCTTCACGGGGAAGGCCCCGTTTTTCGGGATATAGTCCCCCAGCGGCAGCGCCTTCACGCCCTCGAACAGCTCGTCAAAGCTCCGCGCCGGAAACCGCCCCAGCGACAGCAGCACGCGCTCGCCCGTGCGCAGCCGCAGATTGGCCCGCGCCATCTCCGCCGCGCCGCCGGAAAAGCGGACATGGCCGTTTTCCGCGCGCACGTCCGCCGCGTCCATCCGCCTAAGCTCCTCCGCCGCCGGGCCCTCCAGCCCGAACAGACACGGCACAAAAAATTCAGACATCGTCCTTCCCTTCCGTCCGGTCCATGGCCGCGTCGAGCAGGATCTCCGTCGTTGTCGGCGCCGCGGCGTCCGCCGCCTCCGCTTCCGGCGCGCGCGCCGCCTCCTTCTTCGCGGCCTTTTCCGCCGCGCGCTGCGCCGCCTGCCGCGCCTTCTCCTTTTCCTTCTCGCGCTTCGCCTTCCGGATCACGCGCGCCGCCGCGCGGCTGTCCCGGTAATACCCCGTCAGCATCAGAACCGCCTCCGTCAGCGCATACAGGATCAGAACAAGCGCACCCACGGACAAAACCGCGCTCCATGCCTCGCCCCGCGAGCCGACCTGATCGACCAGAATGCACTCGTCGGACAGATAGTCCGCCGCCGCGGGGTCCTGCCCCACAACGCCGGCCAGGGTCATCCATTCCACGTTGTTGTTGAACCATTCGCTCAGCAGGCTGTACGCGCCCGGCGCCGCCTTCTCCACCATACCGCGCACCGGCATATGGATGCTCATGGCCCTGCGCTCACCGTTGAGCAGCGCCAGCGTCTCCGCCTTCAGCGCCTGCAGCTCGTCCAGATGCTTCGCCCCGAACCGCAGCAGCACGAAGCGGTTGCCGATGGGCGCCACGGCGTAGCAGTACACCGTCCGCCCGCTGCCGCGCTCCACCTCCTGCCCGGGAACGTCCATGATCCACTTCACGTCCGCGCCCACATATCTGTGCTCGCCAAGCTGCGCGCCGTCCGTGACCTCCGCCGCGCCGCCGAGCTGATACACGAACGCAAAGCCGCTTATCCACAGCAGCGCCAGCGCCAGCAGCAGCGCCGCGCCCGCCCGTGCCGCGGCAAATATCTTCCGCCTCGGCCACCCGTTTTCCGTTTTTGCCGTTTTCTGTTTCATAAGAGTCCGCCTTTCATATGCCCACGGGGATATGCGCCGCCGCAGGGTCGTTTTCAAAATACCGCGCCTCGCGCTCCTGACAGGAGAACAGCAGCACCTGCCGCCGCTCCGCGATCTTCCGTATAAGCTCCAGCGCCCGCACGAGCCGCTGCTCGTCAAAATTCACCAGCGCGTCGTCCAGTATCATCGGACACGGCTCCTCCTCCGGCAGCGCCAGCTCGCATACCGCCAGCCGCAGCGCCAGATAAAGCTGATCGGACGCCCCGGCGGACAGGCTGTCCGTCCCCCGGCTCACGGCGTCCCCCTCCGGCTGGGCGCGCGCGCTCAGATCGCGCGCCACCTCCACGCCGTCGTAGCGCCCGTCCGTCAAAAAGCGGAAATACTCCGCCGCGCGGCGGCTCAGTTCCGGCGAAAAGCGGCTTTGCAGCTCGCTGTCCGCCTCGGCCAGCGTCCCGATGGCCAGCTCCAGCGCGTCGTATTCCTCCCGCAGCGACGCCAGCCGCGCCCGCGCGCCCAGCGCCTCCGATTCCAGCGCCACCGGGTCGCCCCCGGCGCGTCCGCGGCCTTCCAGCTCCGCGCGCTGCCGCGTCAGCTCCTCCATCCGCGCGTCCAGCTCCTCCACGGCGCGCCCGGCGCGCGCGGCCTCCGAATCGCCATGGCTGAAATCCAGCCCCGCCACCAGCACGTCGTCCGCCTCCTGCTGCCGGCTGCGCGCCTGCCCGAGCCGCCGGTCCAGCGCCGCCAGCGCCTCATCCGCCCGCTGCGCCTCGTTCCAGAGCGCCTCGTGCGCCGCCAGCGCCTCATCCACCGATGCCTCGTCCTCTCCGCCGCAGCTTTCCAGCAGCGCAATCCGGTCGTTCCGGATATCCCGCGCCGTCTTTCTCATGTCGTTGAGCCGCACGAACACCAGCGCGAACAGCACCAGCGCCACCGCGCCCGCGCAGATCAGCTCCGACCGCCACGGCAGGACCGCCGACAGGATCAGCGCCGCCGCAAACAGCGCCAGAAACAGAAAGCTGATCCACAGCGGGGGCGTCCGCTTCGCCAGCCGTTCCAGTCCCGCGGCCCGCCGCTTCACGTCCTCCGCCTGCTCGCGCGCCTGCTCCGGGCTTTTCTCCCCGAACACGCCGGCGCGCAGTCCGGCGTGCGCCTTCCCGCTTGCCTCGGCCGCCTCCGCTCTCTCCTGCTCCAGCGCCCGCAGCCGCTGGCGGCTCTGAAACAGCTCGTCCAGCGCCCTTCGGCGCTGCGCCGCGCGAGCCTGCTCCATCCGGCGTACCGCCCCGGCCCTCTCCGTGCGCAGCCGCTCCAGCTTGCCGTCGATCTCCGCCGCCCGCTCCGCGCATTCGCGCCCGGCGCGCAGCTTTTCCTCCGTCTCGGCCAGCACCCGTTCCGTCTCCGGGATCGCGCCGCGCGAGCCGGACTTCCGGTGCCGCTGCCACTGGCGCAGCCGCCGGTCCGTTTCGCTGTACGACACGTCCTCCTCGCCGGACGATACGATGGCGCTGATCCGCTTTTCCAGCGCCGCGCCGCCCTGCACGGACATGCCCGCCTGGCGGATAAAGGCGCTGCGCTCAAACACATCGCGCTGCACGCCCGTGAGCGTCTCGCCGGCGTTATCCGCCGTCAGAGCCGGCACCGGATCGTCCGTTCCCGTCCAGGTCGCGGAAAACGCCTGCATGGGCGCGTTCGGCCTCTCCGTCCAGCGCCGCAGCGTGATGCTCTGTCCCTCGTGCTCCAGCTCCATGCTCCCGGCCATCGGCGCGCCCGACCACGGCGCGTACCGCAGCCTGTCCGGCTGCGCGCCCTGCTTTGCGCGCGCCGAGGTGTCAAGCCCGTACAGCATCGTCGCCAGAAACGCGCACCAGGTGCTCTTGCCGGATTCGTTCGGCGCCGTAATAATGTTCAGTCCGTCCCGCAGCTCCATCCGGCGCCCGTCCAGCGCCCCGAAGCTCGCGTTGAGTTTTCGTATGATCATAATGGAAGCTCCTCGCCGTTTTCCAGTGCCCGCAGGCCCCATCGCGCCGCCTGCGCGATGCGCCGCCGCTGCCGCTCGTCCGTCGTTTCCTCGTAGCGCCGCCGCAGCTTTGTCAGAAACAGCCCCCGCAGACTGTCCTCGCCGCAGCCGTCCCACAGCGCCCTCTTCGGCCGTGTTTCATCCCGCAGCTGCACGGCGTAAAAGCGCCCCTCCAGCGCCCTGTGCAAAAGCGCCATGTCCGGCGCCTGCGCCGTTTCGCCCGTGAGAACGATGCGGTACACATCGTCCCTCCCGCGCCCGTCCAGCGCCGCCTCGACAGCCTCCAGCGGCTCGTCTGCATCGGTTATGTCAACCTTTAGTATCTCATAGCGCCGTCCGCCCAGCGGCAGAAATTCGATCCGGCATTCCCCCGGCCCGATCTCAGCCAGGATCACGCCCTTCTCGCCGCACTCGTCAAAGCCACGCCCCTCGGCGCAGCCCGGCCAGGCATAAAAAGTCTCCCCGGCGCGCCGCAGTCCGCTGAACGTGTGGCTGTGCCCGAGCGCGACATAGTCCATGCCGCTGCGCTCCAGCTGCCCGTCCGTGATCGGTCCGTAAGGAGAGCCGGGCTGGCCGACGTCCCCGTGCAGAACCATTATGTCAACCAGGTCGCCGTCCTTTTCCGCCTCGAAGTCCGCCAGCGGCGCACGGCGGCTGCGCGATGTGAACGCCGAGCCCCACACGCGCGCGCCCAAGTCCGGCAGCGCAACGCATTCCATCTGCCCGCTCGTGAACACATGCGCCCTTTCGCCCAGCGCCAGCGTGCTCCACAGCGACCGCCGCGAATACCAGTCATGGTTCCCCGGCGCGAAAAACACCGGGATATCCAGCCCGGCCAGCGCCCGCTCGATGCTGCGCCCCGTCTCGGAAAAAAGCGCGTCGGAGTCGAATACGTCCCCGGCGAACACCAGGATATCCGCCCGCTTCTCCCGCGCCAGCGCCGCGATGCGCGCCGGAAGCTGCCTCTGCTCGGCCCGGCGCTCCAGCGCCTGCCGCGCCGTGAGCGACTGAAAGGGCGAATCCAGATGCAGATCCGCCGCGTGCAGCAGCCGTATCATTGGATCCGCAGCGCCTCCGCCCGCACGCACAGGCCCGTGTCCGTGTCAATATCGAACACGCAGCACTCCATCTTTCCCGGTCCGTCGCCGCTGCGGTAGCGCCGCGGCGGGTCGCCGAAAAACTTGTTCACCGACTGCTCCACGTCGATCCCCAGCACGCTGCGCGACGCGCCCGTCATGCCCAGATCGGATATATAGCCCGTTCCGCCCTCCAGCACGCCGGCATCCGAGGTCTGCACATGCGTATGCGTGCCCCAGACAGCGCTGACGCGCCCGTCCAGAAAATAGCCCATGGCCAGCCGCTCGCTCGTCGCTTCGGCGTGCATGTCCACCAGGATGATCCGCGGCGCGGTCTCAAAGCCCTTGAGAAGGCAGTCGACCTCGACGAAGGGATTGTCCGTGTTCGCGTCGAGCGTGAACCGTCCCATGGCGTTTATGACGCACACGTCGCCGAAATCGGTGTGATACACGCCGAAGCCGCGTCCCGGACACTGCGGCGCATAATTCAGCGGCCGCAGGATGCGCGAATTCTCCGCCAGATACGGCTGTATCTCCCAGCGCGTCCAGGTGTGGTTGCCCAGCGTGATCACGTCCGCGCCGGCGTCGAATATCCGATCGGCCTGCCGCGGCGTGATGCCGACGACGTTGGCGTTTTCGCCGTTTACCACGGCGAAGGCGATATCCCGCTCGCGGCGGACGCGGCGCAGATTGTTCTCCAGAAATTCCAGCCCCGGCGCGCCGCACACGTCGCCCACGGCCAAAATACGCACGATCATTCCCGATACCTCTCGCAATTTTACATTACAGAATAATATACCATATCCGCGCGCGAAATACCAGCATCCGGCGCGCTCCGGCGAAAAAATCCTTTTCCCGCGGCCCGCCCGCACAAACTGGGCACAGCTGCGGTTTTGCCCCTTTTCAAGCCGCTGGAAAACGTGTATAATTTATTGATCTTTCCTGCAAAATTCAAACACAGGAGTTTTTCATGCCCGAGGACAAATACAAAAAACGGATCTTTACGATCCCGAATCTTTTCAGCCTGCTCCGCATTCTCACGGTCCCCTTCATCGTCTGGAGCTATGTCACGCTTGACAACAGCCGCCTGGCCGTGGCGCTGCTGGCCTTCGGCGTCGTGACGGACGTGGCCGACGGCTTCATCGCCCGCCGCTTCTCCATGGTCTCCGATCTGGGCAAGGCGCTCGACCCCGCCGCGGACAAGCTCACGCAGGCCGCCATCATGATCTGCCTGCTCTCGCAGCACAAGCAGATGCTCGCGCTCATCATCCTGTTCGCCGTCAAGGAATCATATGTCAGCTTCTGCGCATGGCTGGCGCTGCATTACTGCCGGTGCGTAGACAGCGCCCGCTGGTTCGGCAAGCTCAGCACAACGGTCATCTACGTCTCGTGCGGCGTCCTGTTCGTTTTCCCCGATCTGCCTCTCGCCGCCGTGGACGCGCTGATCGGCCTGTGCTTCGTCCTGCTCACGCTCTCCGGCGTGCTGTACGGCCGCCATTACCACGGCATCCTGCGCGGCGCGCTCAAGTCCGATCCCGCCATCCGCAAAACCGTCCGCCGCGTCGTCATGGCGCTGCTGGCGCTGGTGTGGCTGGCCATTCTCGGCCTGTGCCTGTATTACCGCCGGCTCATCTCCGTTGACAGCATCGTCAGCTACTCGCCCCATTCCATCCCGCTGGCGATCTTGCTCATGCTGCTGCTGTTCGCGCTCAAAAGCGTCAGCTTCGTTCTCTACTGCGGCATTTTCTACGCGGCCAGCGGCGTTCTGTTCCCGCTGCCGCTGGCGATCGCCGTCAACATTCTCGGCACGGCCGTCATGGCGCTGTTCCCCTACTTCCTCGGCCGCGCGCTCGGCGCGGAGGCCACGGACGAGCTCCTGGCAAAGCATCCGCAGGTGCGGCGGCTGCGCGATCTGCGCGAGGGAAACGATTTTCTGTTCGTCGTGCTCGTGCGCGCCAGCCGCCTCAGCTACGACGTGGTGAGCCTTTTCATGGGCGCCATTGGCGTCCCGTTCAAAAAATACCTGCCTGCGTCCGTTCTCGGCATGATCGTCCCCATCGTCACCTATCCGCTCATCGGCATGTCCGTGTCCGATCCCCATTCGCCGATGTTCCGTCTTTCCATTCTGGCCGAGATCGTTCTGGCCGCCGCGGCGATCACCGTCTGGCAGCTTTACCGCCGCCGTCATACAAAAAGCTGAAAGCGTCTTCCCTGTTATTTTCCATTCATACGCCGCCTTCTCCGGGTCATACTAAAGTCGAAAAGGAGGCGTCGAAAAAATGAACAAAATGACCTTTGTCAAAGGCATGGGCCTCGGCCTCGTGGTCGGCTCCGCCGTGGGTATGGTTATCGCCCCGAAAAAGAAAAAATCCCCCATCGGCAAGGCCCTTCGCTCCATGGGCGACGTCGTCGAGGGCATCTCGGAAACCATCGGCCTGTAAAAAAACAAAAAACGCCGTAAAAAAGACTTGCAATCCGGCTTGGCTTGTGCTATATTATCAAGGCGCGAGCGGCATTAGCTCAGCTGGATAGAGCGTCTGGCTACGGACCAGAAGGCCGGGGGTTCGAATCCCTCATGCCGTGCCAAAGCAAAACCCTTGATAAACCTGATCTGCTCAGGGATATCAAGGGTTTTCGCTTGCCATCTAAGTACGCTATATTTTTGAGGGTCACCACAGACCCTCTTTTTTTAATTTTTCGATCCCGGCGCGGAAAAGTTCGGTCGTTCCGCGCTCGGCCTTGTACTGCTCGACAAACTGGATCAAGTTGGCGTCGTCATCCACTCGGAATTGCACTTGGTACCGCTTGTAATTTGCTTTCATCCAGCGCATTTTTGATTCGCTGCTTGTCTTGCCTATTGACGTCACCCCTCCCAAGGTGTATTATAAAGCCGCAAGGGCGAGACCGTTTCGGTCAGCTCGGTAATGGAATAATCTTAAAAAAGACCGTCACCGTACCGGGGTGGCGGTCTTACCTTTTGATTCTAATCGTTACAGTTAATCCGAAGATATGTAGCGTTATAATCACCGGCATTTGCTCACCCCCTTTCGGGTGGTGTAGCTGACCGCCTCGCCCTTTTGGGCTTCGGGGCTGTCCCCCTCGGCGATATCAAAACTGCATACCGACATCCGTATGTCAAGCCCTTTTTTCAAATTTTCAAGAGCTTATTTTCGGCGGCGCATCCGGCATATAACAAACCGGCAGGGGTTTTATCCCCTGCCGACTGTTTTTATTGGGTCTCAGTGCCGGGCCGCGCGCTGTTTTTCGCGCTCCCGCTTTTTCAGAAGAATCACCGCGATCAGCACGGCCAGCGCCAGCACGCCGATCACGATCCACAGCCACAGCAGACTGTGCTGCGCCGTCTGCGCCTCCGGCTCCTCCGCCGGCGCGGCCTCCACGGGCGCGCTCGCCGTCTCCGGCTCGGCCGTCTCTTCCTCCGGCTCAAGCGTCCCGGAAGCCTCCGCCTCGCCGCCGATGAAGCCGTACACGCCCTCGTCGGCCACAAGCCAGCTCAGCCAGCCGTTTTCGACTGCGCATTCGCTGTATTCCACGCGGCCGTCGCTGCCGAGCCGCGCGATGCGGAACTGCTCAAAGCCCTCGTGCGCCGGCGCCTCGATGCGCACGGTCACATCCTCATAGGGCACGAACGGCTCGCCGGTCAGCCGGTTCACAAAGCCGATGCGCCACAGTCCGGCCAGCTTGTTGCGGCCGATGCTTCCGGCCACCGTCTCGTATTCGCTGCCGCCGTCGATGGCCTCGACCTCCAGCATCACGTACCACGGCAGTCCCTCCGCCTTCATGCCGGTCTTGGCGTCGTGATGGCCGCGAACGCCCAGCGCCGTGCAAAGCGCCTCCAGATCGTCGTAATTGAACACCTGCGCCTTCAGCTCGCTGCTCATGGCGTCATAGGTCCTGTAGGCGTCAAGGATGCCCTCGTCGTCCATTCCGCCGTTGTCGCGCAGCTCGGCGATGCGCTTCATCAGCGCCGCGGCCTCCGCGTCCACCATATAGGTCACGCCGTCCAGAAGCAGCTTCGTATCGCCGCTGCCGATGACCTTCGTGCCGCCCTTCGGGTCGAGCGAGGCGAGCTTCCGCTCCGCCGCCGTCAGCCGGTCATAGTTCTTCACAAGCGCCCTTTCCTCCGCGCTGAGCCGGTCATAGGCCGAGCGCGCCGCTTCCACGGCCTCGCGCTTATCCTTCGTCACCTTCTCCGGCTCGCCGATCGCCTCGATGAGCGCTTCCACGGCGGCCGCCCGCTCAAGCTGCCGCAGCGTTTCCTCCGCCGCTGTCAGCTTGGCCCGGTTCTTCACATGCTTCTGCGATGCGGCGGGCAGCTTGTCGAACGCGCTGCGCGCCATCTTCACGCGCCGGCCGTCCTCGATCGACACGGTGCCGATCTGGTCGATGAGCTTCTCGACCGCCTCGATCGCCTTCACGATCTCCGCGTACTCGCCCTCCGCCTGCCTGATCGTCTCGGCGCCGTCCTTGATCTGCGCCTTCTCCTCCTTATCCAGCGCGTCGTAAGCGCGCCGCGCCGCGGAAATGGCCTCGCCGCTGTCCGCGTCCACCGTACCGATCGCGTCGATGAGCGCCCTGGCGTCCGAAACGGCATCGCCGGCGCTGAGCGTCACGTCGCTCATATCGTAAAGACTCGTCTTCCCCTCCCGGAAGCGGAAGTACGCCGCCAGCGCGTAGCAGCCCTGCTCCGTCGCCATCGCGTTGCGTTCTCCGCCGGCCAGATGGGCAAAGCCGCCGCCCTCGGATGCGAACGCGCACAGCGCGTCCAGCGGGTTCCGCCCGTTTTTCACAAAGCGCTCGTCCGCCGTCGGGTCGATGCCCAGCGCCGTCAGCGCCGTGACGACCTGCGCGCAGCTTTCGCTGTTGGCGCTGCCCCAGCTGGCAAAGCAGCCGTTGTCGTCCTGCATCGCGGACAGGCACGCCAGCGCCTTATCCACCGCCGCCTTCACATCCGCGTCGCCGTTTTTATAATACGGCGCAAGCGCCGTCAGCGCCATGCCGGTCACGTCCGGATCCGCCCCGTCGCCCGTGAGCGACCAGCCGCCGTCCGTGCCCTGCGCGTCCAGGATCGCGCGCACGAGCGCCGCGCGCGTCACATCGCCCGCCTCCGGCCAGCCGTGGCTGTCCAGCGCGATCAGCGTCCAGATCGGGCCGTTGACGCCCTGCCTTGAGGCAAAAGCCATCTCGTCAAGCCCCGCCGTCAGATCGCAGTCCGCGATCTTCGACGCGTCGCGGCCGATGGCCGTCAGCGCCAGGATCAGCCGCGCGTTTTCCGTCGGCTTATCCTCATCCAGGCGGTCGTTTTCATCGCCCTTGTCAAGCACATACTGCATGGCCGCCGTATAGTAGCCCTCGTCCACGCTCCGGCCCGAACGCGCCAGCGCGATCACGGCCCATTCGCCGCCGACGGAGCCGACGCCCGGCGTGCCCAGCGCGGCTATGTAGTCGAGCGTTTCCTTGTATACCTTCTCATAGCCCAGCCGCGCATAGTCCGCTTCCGCCTTTTTCAGCGTCACGTAATTGCCGACAAGCGCCTGCTGCGCGGCGCTCAGCGCGTCGTAGGCCGAGCGCGCCGCGTCGATCTTCTCGCCGCTTTCCAGCGTCACGGTGCCGATCGCGTCGATGAGCGCCTCCACCTCGCCGATGGCCGCCACTTCCTGCTCGTCCATTCCGTCCACGAGCTTCAGCAGCAGCACGGCCGGCTCGCCGTTTCCGCTCTGAACGATCACGCGCACGAGCTTCGTCCCGCCCTCGGGGATACTCAGCGCGGACGAAGCCTCTCCCGCGCCGACGCGCTGGTTGTTGACATACACGTTCGCGTTCGCGTCCGTGCCGTTCACCGTCACGCTCACGCTGCGCATGCCGCCGGCGCTCACGGTATAAACCGATTTCCCGCCTGCCAGCTCCACCGTCTTGCTGCTTCCGTTTCCGTCGGACAGCGTGACCGACGTCGGCTCCGCCGTCCTGCCGACCGGCGCGCTCTGCGCCGTCGTGCGGATCACGCACGTCACCTCGGTGGACTTTTCGTTGAACGCGCCCGCCCAGATGTTGGAGGCCGTCGCCACGCGGATATAGTGAACGCTGTCCAGCTTCACCGGGTTGCCCGCGCTGTCCACGGCCCAGGCCAGGTCAAAGCCGTTGGAGCACGTCGGTTTTTCCACATAGGGGTTCACGTCCGTGCCAAGCGTGCCGTTCGCATAATAATCGGCATAGCCGAAGCGCGCGGCCGCGGCGAACGAGCTCGTCGTGCCGGAGCCCATGACCGTTCCATCCTCCTGGCTCTTGAGGAGAACGCCCGTGAAGCGGTAGGAATCCTGCGCGCCCACGTCGTTGAGATAATACAGGCTCGAGGACGGCCAGGCGGGCGCGCTGTTTTTCATGGAATTGCCCTGGTTGTCCGTCCAGTAGGACTTTCCGTCCGCCCCCTTGACGTAGCTGATCGTGTAGTCCCAGATCGCCTTGTCCTCATAATGCTCCGACCCGGCCAGCGCGTACCAGTTCACGCCGTCCTGCGAAACATAGACCTGTCCGGCCTCGGCCATGCTGGCCTGATTGCTTTCACTCGAGTTTCCGTAAACGTAAAAGTCGATGCCGTAAAGATTGTTGGGATCATCCTCGATCGCCTTTTCGTAGTAATAGGTGATGTAGCCGCCGAAATTGCCGACCGATTTGAGCGACCCGGCCAGCGTGGCCTCCGGATTGATGCCATAGCCGCCCCAGCCTCCGCCGTTCGTATACTGGCTGCCGATGCACAAGTAATCCACCACGCGGTCCGGCACGTCGTACTTGCTGCGGGCCGTGAGCTTGAAGCTGTAGCTGTTCACAAGCCCGTCAGCCGACGTGACGGTGATCGACTGCGCCGAGGTCTTGAGCGTCAGGGTGTAAACGCCGTCGGCGTCCGGGGTCTGCGCGTTCTTTCCGATCGCCACCGCCGCGCCCTTCACAGCGGTATAGCGCAGCTCGGCCGTCGTCGTCCCGTTCGGAACAAGGATCGTGAAGCTGTTCTTCTCCGGGTCGAACGTGGGATACCAGTCGCCCGCGCCGCATTCCGCCGTCAGCAGCTGCGCGTCCTTCACCGACGAGCTCACGGAAACGACCTTCACGCGGTATTCCACAGCCGTCTCGCCCTCGCCGAGCGCGAACCCGTCCTGTCCGGCCTTCTTGTTTTTCACATAGCTCGTATCGTCTATGATCTGCACCAGGATCTCGGCTTTGCCGTCCTTGTCAAAGCCGCAAAGACCCGTCACGCCGCCGCCCTGCGGCAGCTCCGTCCAGCTCGTGCCGCCGTCCGCGCTCCAGCGCAGATGCGCATAGGCCGTGCTCGACGTCAGCGTCAGCGCAAACTTCTCCGTCCCGTTGAGCAGATAGGTCTCATAGCCGTATACGCCCGTCGCAACGCCGGTCTTGGTCGTGGGCTCGCCGTCCGCGTCCAGCTGGAACATCGTGCCCTCTGCCTTGTCCTTATATTTGGCGCTCACCAGCGCGCGGCCGTCCGGCACGAGCACGATGCCGGTCGTGGCCTTGATCGCCTTCGTCGTGTCGCGCGGGCGCGTGACATGCAGAACATACTCCGTCTTGTTCGCCGCGTCGTTCCGGTCCGCGAGCGTGATGGTCACGTCCGAGCTTTCAAAGGCGATATTCGTCAGCGACGTGATCTTGCCGCTGTTGACCGCGACGGAGGCCTTCTCGCCGTTGACGTCGGTATAGCTCGCCGTGGCCGTATACTTCTTCGTGTCGTACAGCGTCGTGGCCTGCAGCGTCAGCGTGCTGGTGGAGTAGCTCTTGATCGCCACGCTGTATTCCAGCGTCGTGGGCTGGAACGTCACGCCCGCCTTCCAGCCGTTCACGGCGGTCGTCAGCAGCTCCAGCGCCTCAAAGTACGGCGTATCCGCGTCCGTGACGACAATCTTGATGCCGCCCTTCGCGCCCTTGTCGTCCGTGGCCGTGATGAGCGTCGTGCCGACCTTGTGCGCCGTCACGAGACCGTTTTCGTCAACGCTTGCGATCGTCTCGTCCGCGCTCGACCACGAGGCCACGGTCAGCCCCTCGCCCACATAGGCCGTAAGCTGCGCCGTCGGCGCGGGATCGTCCCTGCTCAGCTCCACATAGCGCTTGCCGCGCACGCCCTCCGTGTCCTCCACGGCCACGCCCGTCACGGTGATGGTCGCCGTCGAGTTCATCGTGTCCTCAAAGCCCTTCACGGCGACGCGGGCCGTGAAAACGCCCGGACGCAGGCAGTTGAATTTGATCGAGCTTCCGCTGCCCGGATCGGAATCCGGCTCCGCAACGCCCGCCGGGATGTCCCAGCTCCACACGTTCCAGCCGTTCACGCCGCCGCTGAAGCTGGCGGTCTTGGCCGTCTGGCCGTCCTCGGACAGCTTGACCGTCTGATTCTGATAATAGGTGCCGATCTCATAGCCGGTCAGGCTAAAGCTCTGCTGCTTTTTCACACTCGCGTCGAGCGTGGACGCCGCCGTGATATACAGATAACTCGCGCCGCCCGTGCTGAGCGTGCTCGTCACGGTAAATACGCCCGTGTCCGCGTCCAGCGTCCCGAGCCAAGACGAGCTGGTGCTCCAGCGCACCGGCGTCTCGTTTCCGTCCGGGTCGAGCGCCCGGAACCGGAACGTGTCGCCCTGACTGCCGACGAGCTGCCCGCCCATCATCCGGTCGCCGACGTACTCGACCGTAATGCTTTTCGGCGCCTCGGCCACGTTCACGACGCAGGGGTTCATGAGGACGTACACGTCCTCGTCCTCGTTTCCGGCCGCGGCCAGAAGATAGCGGCCGGTCGTCTTCGGCGCGGTCACATAGGCTTCGCCGTCCTCATCCGTGCATTCCGGCTCGTCCTCGTCCACGAGCAGCTCGGCCTTCGTCGCCGCGCCCGTCGCCTCGTCGATCCACACCAGCGTCACGCCGCCGTCGATCGCCTTGGCGGCGGCCTTCATCTCCGCCGGCGTTTTATAGCGATAGCCATACATAGCGTAAAGGCCCGTCACGGTGACCTTGAAGCCCTGTCCCGCGCCGACGGCCGACGGTGCGCTCACCCATGTGTAGTAGTCAAGGCAGTAAGAGTCCTGATAGATGAAGAAATCTATCACGTCGCCGTCCACGATCTCCTGCGTCGTCACAAGCGTCCCGTTATAGCCGCCATACGTGGACTCCGTCCCGTCGTTGGGATAGCCCTCGTTGATGAAAAAGCCGTTGTTTCCCGTCTTCTCACCGAACAGCGTGGTCACATACCCGTAATCGCTGACGATCAGATAATCCTTCGCCGTCGCCTTGGTGTAAGCCTCGCCGAACACGAGCTCATGCGCGCGCACGAGCGCGTCAAGCGCGGAAACGCCGTCCACGCTGTCGGTATAGCCGTAGCTCTCGGCCAGATCTGCCGCCACGGTCTGCGTCTCCTTAAAGCCGCACAGATACGCGCCGGCCGCCTGCGCGCGGATGGTCACATCGGCCGTTTTGACCCGCTCGCCGACCTGCACCGTCAGGGTGTACACCTGCGCCTCGCCGGTGTTCGCGTTCATGCTCGGCCACGCGGGGTCGCCGCACTTGACCGTGATGACCGCCCCGTCGGTCACGGGGATCATCTGCGTACGCTTATACTCCGTCCCGCCGACGCTCGCGCGCACCTGATAATTCTTGTTCGAGGCCGTGGGCGTCACGATAACGCCGGTCGTCCCCTCCGGCACCACCAGCGTATAGCTGTGCGTGTCCTTGTCAAACGCCGGGTCAAGCGCCCCCGCGCTCACCGTCAGCGCCTTGACCGTCTTGTCGGTATTGCTCCAGCTCCCGCCAATATCCTCGCCCATGGTCAGCGAGTACATCATGCGGATCTCGTCCTTGTCCGCCAGCTTCCCGGCCTTCACGGTGAATGCGTTGAAGCCCTCGTTGGCGAACCAGTCGTTGAGCGTGCCCATCCAGCCGGCGTATTCGTACTTTTCCTCTCCGATCGTCACGCTGGCGCCCTTCAGCCCGTTCACTTCCGTGATATAGCCGGCCGAAGCGCCCTCCTGCGTGTATCCGGCGCCCTCCAGCGCCTCGGCCACGCAGCTCATCATGGTCGACTCCTCCGTCAGATCGACCCATGCGTCCACCAGCACGCCCTCCCAGGGCGCGCCGTCGGCCACCTTATAGGTCGTGTTTTCCACGATGACGTGCACGCTCCCGACCTTGGCCGGCGCCGCCTCCAGCGGCGCGGCGTCGTTCGCGTCCGGCGTCTGACCGCCGTCCTCCGCCTCGCTCTCCGCCGCGGTCTCCGTTTCGGTTTCCGCCGCGGGTTCTGTTTCGCTTTCTGTCTCCGCCTCCGTCCCGGTCTCAACGACCTCCGTTTCCGGAAGCGGCTGCGCCTCGTAAACGCTCTCGCGGCCGCTCTCACTCTCCGCCGCCAGCGCTCCCAGCGGCGATACGCCCAGCAACATCAGCGCCGCCAGCAGCGTCACGAGCAGCCTCTGTGCAAACCCATGCTTCATTCGCTTCATCCTCTTTCTTCTCTGATATTCTGCGGGCCCCGCCCGCCTTTTCCCTTATCCAACACTGCCGCCGACGTCCGCGCCGTAGCCCTTGCAGGTGTAGCAGAACACGATGCTGTCGCCGTCGGAGAGCTTATAGGCCGAGCTGCCGTAGTTGGGGAACCAGCCGTTGACCTTGTACACCCAGCCGGACTGCTCCCCGCAGTCGAACTCATACAGATTGCCGATGCCCTCGATGTAATAGCTGTTGTATACCGGCGTCCACGAATACTCCAGCGCGATCCCCGCGAGCGAGCAGGCGCGCTGGAGAACGTCAAACACCGTCTCCCCCTCCTCGAAGCTCACGCGCGACGTTGCCAGAAGACAGCCGTTCGCGGGAACGTATACGTTCTTCCCTTCCTTCAGATCGCCCATGTTGTTCAAGATCGTGTCGCAGCGGATCTCGATGGTGCACACGCTCTTCTCGACCACAACGTCCTCGTAGTCAAGCTTGCCGCCGCCCGTCTGCTGTCCCTGCGCCGCGCGCTCGGCGCGCACCCGCTCCTCGTTCTCCTGCCGCTCGCGCTCGACCTGTCCGGCCTCCTGCTCGCCGAGAAGCTGCGCCTGCAGCGCCTCCTGCCGGGCCCGCTCGCGCTCCGCGCCCACTTCGCCGAGCTCCTTGGCCGTGAAGCACAGCGCGCGCGTTTGCGCGGCAGCCTTGGCCTTCTCCAGCTCAAACGCGTTGAGCGCGGACGTCTTCAGCTCGCCGAGCGTCACATTCCCCGAAACGATGGAGGCAAAGTGCCCCGCGCGGACCGTCTTTCCGCCGACGTCCGCCTCGTTTTCCAGCATATAGACCCCGGCGCTCCCGTAGGGCGCGCTCGCGGCGAACACGCCGCCGTCCAGCGTGAGCGTCTGCCCGCCCAACCGCATCGCAAACGGCCCGTCGAGCTCGGCAAACAGCCCGCCGCTGTTGAGATCCATGGTAAACGCGCCGGCCTCGTCGAGATTGATCTGCACGCGGCTGTTCTCGTCGAGCGTCAGCCGCCCGCTCTGCCCGGAAACCGTGACGGACGAGGCGTTGAGCGTCTCGATGATATCCCCGTCGCGCAGCCGCGTCCCTTCATCCAGCGCGTAGGAAATGCCCCTGCGCGTGATGTTGACCATGCCGTTTTTCGCCTGCGCGAATACCCCGGCCGGCTCCGGCCCCTCCGGCTGCGCCGGCTGCACGATGTCCGGCTCCGCCGCCGGCGCCGGAGCCGACGCCGTCTGGGGCGGGTCGAACCAGCCCTTGAGACTGCCCACGGCCAGTACGCCCGCCGCGATGATGAGCACGGCTGCGATCGCCATCACGGCATTGAGCACCGCGCCGCGCCGCGCCGCTTTTGTCTTTCTCATAATGTTCTCTCCTTCCGTATATCGTCCGCCTTTTCCGCCCCGGAAACGCCGAAAGACCGGCTGCACCCCCGCGGGACAGCCGGCCTTCTCCGTCGTGAACCGATTTCGCGCAAACCGAAAAAAACGCCGATCCCCGGAGAGACCAGCGGTTTTGTTCGATCTGCCTGCCACACACGGAGAGCTCGCCCGCTGTCACATAAAAAGGCGGACCTGGTAATTCTTCTGACTTGCGTTATGGATGCCTCTGCATCCTGCGTCCACATCCTGCCTTCTCCCGGGCGTTTTACCCGGAATGACGGACTTTCGTCCCGGCGGCTCTCGCCGCTTCAGCGTGGCCTCGCGCTCACAGCACCGTGCGTGCAGGGGTCTTCCACCCCATTTCCTTTCTCGCCGCCGCCTGACCCCGCGCCGGGGTCTTTACAGCAAAACGGCTACCTGTCCACGATTCCGATATTCACTTGTATCCAACTTTTATTTTATCCTCCGCCGGACGGAAAGCAAGAAACAAATTCCTACAATCTCGCCCCGCGACCGGCGCGCGCGAAGCCCGGCGGGAGCTTTCCCGCCGGGCTTCGGCTTTTTGTATAATTATTCGCACTTAAAACCGTCTGTTTTACCAGTGCCAGTCCGTGTCGTCCTCGTCGCGGAAGCGCTCGGGATCGGATTCCTTATAGGGCAGCGGCGGCACGGGGATCAGATTGTGCGCGTCGCATTCGGCCGTCTCGGTGCTCAGCGCCAGATACGGCTTCTTGGTCTTGCGGTCGGGGCCGCACTCGGGATGCGCCGCCGTGCTGTCCTTGAGCTCCTGCGGCGCGTTGCCGATGATGTCGTAGCAGGGCTCCTCGACCCAGCCCTTGCCCTCATAGGGCGTGTTGAGGATCTGGTGCATCTCCTGCCGCCAGATGCGCCACTCGCCGTCCTCCTTGACGAAAACGAAGTGGTAGCGGTTGAACGCCCAGCAGGCCTTCAGACTGCCGTCGGGGTTCCAGCCGGTCTCGCAGCCGTGGGACGAGAACATGCAGTCCGCCGTCATGCCGTCCTCGGCCACCTCGATCAGCGGGGACACCATATCGTGCAGATACAGCCGTCCGGCCAGATCCTCCTCGGCGTTGCTCATGCGGTTGATGAAGTGGTTGACGACGCCCTGCCACTCGTCGTAAATATCGCCGTTGAAGATCAGGCGCGTGCCCGGCGTGTGCCGGCAGTACAGCTCCGCCGTCTTCTCCTGCTCGCTGGCCACATGATAGGCCGCGTACTTGCTCATCACATTCTGAATCGCGTTGACGGCCTCCATGCGCTCGATGCGGCGCTTCTGGTCGTCGATGACCGCCTGCTGCTTTTCAACAACGGCGGCAAGCTGCTCCAAAGTCATTTTTTCTTCCTCCTTATGCATTTGCAATATAATGGGCGGCTTCCGCGCCGGCGGACCGTCCGGAATAGATGGTGAAGCTCATCTCCGAGCCGAAATAGGCGTAGGTCCCGTTGAACCAGCCCGAGCACAGGATGCCCGCCGCGTACAGCCCGGCTATCACGGAGCCGTCGGGCCGCAGGACGCGCTGGCGGTTGTCGATGATGACGCCGCCGAGGGGGTTGTCGATGCCGGTACGGCCGAGGATCACATAATACGGCCCCTCGCCGCAGGGCTCCAGATAGCGCGGGTCCTTCAGAAGCTCGTCGTCGTATCCGCGGCTGCAGCACAGATCGTAGTGCGCCGCGGTGTTCTTCAGCGTCTGCGCGTCGCAGCCGATCCAGGCGGCCGCCTCGTCCAGCGTCGCGCATTTTTTCACGATGCCGCGCTCCTCCTCATAGGCCAGATGCTGCGGGATGCGTTCGCGCCAGGTCAGGGGATCCTGTCCCTTCTCAAAGTCGGGGCCGGGGCCGAAGGACGCCGGGGCGTCCAGCTGGCAGCCGGTATCCCAGCGCGGGGGATTGTGGACCTTGTCGGCCATAAGATCGTCGATGTTCTTCTGGCTGAGGATCGTATAGCAGCGCTTGCCGGGCTGCTTGTCCACGCTGACGCACTGCATCCAGCCGAAGGTGTTCGTCATGGGCAGCGATTCGTCCACAAAGCGCTCGCCGCTGATATTCACCTTCATATAATGCGGCCGGCGCATCAGCACGGACACGACCTCGCTGGCCTTGGGATAGTGATTGTGCGGGCCGATGTAGAGCGCGCCGGTGCGTCCGATGAACGCGCCCGCCTCTTCCGCCATGAGTATGCCGTCGCCGGTGCTGTGGGGCAGGCCGCCCATGAAGCGCACGTCCCTGTATTCGTCGCTGGCAAAAAAGCGCTTGACCAGCTCCGGGTTGGACGAGAACGATCCCGTCGCCAGGATCACCGCCCCCGCGTGAACGATAAGCTCGCCCTCCGCGTTTTCGGCCTTCACGCCCGTGACGCGGCCGTCCTCGATCAGAAGATGGCTGGCCCGGGTGTTCGTCATCAGCTCAACGCCGTATTTTTCGCAGTTTTCCCGCAGGGCTCTGACCAGCACGGGCCCCTGCATCTTCATGACCCATTTCTCGCCGTCCCATTCGCCCATCCGGTGATGATAGTTCTCAAACTCCCGCTCGTCGGCGGTCTCCGTGCAGCAGAAGTCGTACTTCACGCCGAGCTCCTCGAGCCACTCGAAATTTTCACCGGAGCCGTTGATCCACTTGCGCACGAGCTTGGCGTCCACGCCCCAGTTGAAAAGATTCATGACCTGATGGAAGGCCTCGTCCGTGCTGTAGTGAAAGCCGAAGCGGCGCTGTACCGGCGTGTCGACGCCCATCATGCCGGCGCTCATGACCGTGCAGCCGCCCGGGGCGTGCTGCTTTTCCAGCAGCAGCACCCTTCCGGCGCCCTTCTGCTTTGCCACGATCGCCGCGGCCATGCCGCTGCCGGCCGCGCCGACAACGCAGATATCCACGTATTTTTCCATTCAAAACCTCTCGTTTTCGTAGTCCCATCGCTCATCGGGCGGAGCGATGCGTGTATTTATACTTCCAAAGCCGGCTGCCAAGCCAGATCAGAATAGCGGCCAGCACGCACAGCACGACGGGGAAGCGCCGCACCAGATTGTCGTCCGTGCAGCCGACGGCGCGGATGCGTCCGCTGCCGGTGTAATCGTCGGGCGTTCCCGCCGCGACAAAATCCGCCAGCGCCTGCGCCAGCGTGCCGTCCAGCGCCTCGCACGCCGTCTCCGGGTAACCCTCCGCTCCGGCGAACACATCCGCCGTCGATGCGAGGGTATAGCGCGTCTGCCCGTCCGTCAGATCGACCTTCTCGCCGTTTATCCACAGCCGCATCACGCGCTCGCCCGCTCTTGCCGAGGTGTCGTACACCACGGACAGGCCGGACAGCTGCGGAAACGCCGCCGACGCGGACGCCTCCCGGTCGATCGCCTCGTTTTCGCCGAGCGTCACCGCCGCGAAGCCCGCCTCCAGGATCGCCTTCAGCTCCGCCGCCGTCACACTGGCCGCGGCCAGCGGCTTTTCCGGCTCGCGCAGCGCCGCACACAGCTCGCCGTAGCGATACTCCCGCGGCTCAAGGTTGGCCGTGAACTCGCCGCCCATCACCAGCGCCAGATCGGTCCCGGCCGCCGCGCGCACGGCGTCGGCGCAGGCGTCGCCCAGCACGGATTCCTCGCTGAGCGAGCCAAAGCCGCTCATGCCGGCCAGCAGCATACCGGGCCGGCCGACCTCGTCATCCGCCTCCCAGGCCAGTGCCGCCCCGCTCAGCAGCAGTACCGCCGCGGCCGCCAGCGCCGCCATGCGCAGCGCCTTACTCCTTCGCATGAAGCTTATGGCAGAAGTGGCAGGCGACAAAGTGATCCGGCTCGATCTCCTCATAAGCGGGGCTTTCACACCGGCATATCTCCTCGGCGTGCGGGCAGCGGCCGGCAAAGCGGCAGCCCGGCTCCGGGTCGACCGGCGAGCTGATCTCGCCCTGCATGATGATGCGCTTTTTCTCCCGGCCGAGCCGCGGCACGGGAATGGCCGACAGCAGTCCCTTCGTGTAGGGGTGGCAGGGATTCTGGAACAACCGCTTGGCGGGGCACTTCTCCACCATCGTTCCGACGTACATGACCAGAATATCGTCCGAAATATGCCGGACAACGGACAGGTCGTGCGTCACGAAGATATAGGTCAGCCCCTTCTGATCCTGCAGATCCTGCAAAAGATTGAGGATCTGCGCCTGAATGGACACATCCAGCGCGCTCACCGGCTCGTCGCACACGATGAACCGCGGCTCAAGCGTCAGCGCGCGGGCGATGCCGATGCGCTGGCGGCGCCCGCCGTCAAGCTCGTGCGGATAGGAGTTGGCATAGCGGCGGGCCAGTCCCACCGTGTCCATCATCTCCAGCACCTTTTCCGTCAGCTCCCGCTTGGACGAATACAGCCGGTAGGTGCGCAGCGGATCGGCGATCAGTTCAAACACGTTCAGACGCGGATTGAGACTGGAAAACGGGTCCTGAAAGATGATCTGCATATCCTTCTGCAGCGCGCGGCGCGCGCGGCCCCGGCAGTGGGTGACGTCCCGTCCGTCAAACAGGACCTGCCCGTCCGTCGCGTCGGTCAGTCCCAGAATGGTGCGGCCGAGCGTGGATTTGCCGCAGCCGGACTCGCCCACGACGCCCAGCGTCTTTCCCTCGTCCAGCGTAAAGCTCACGTCGTCCACGGCGTGCAGTTGCCCGCCGGGCGTCTGGAAATATTTCTTCAGATTCTTTACTTCAAGCAGATGCCCGCTCATTCAGACCAGCTCCTTTCCGTCGGCGCTGCAAAAGCCCTCGCCCTTCCGGCAGCGGCAGCAGCGGCTGAAATGCCCCGGCGAGACCTCCACCGGCTCCGGACGCGCCGCCATGCACGCCTCGTCGGCGTAGGGGCAGCGCGGCGAGAAGCAGCAGCCGGCCGGCAGATCGGACGGGTCAGGCATCAGCCCGTGGATGGGCTTGAGCCGCGTCACGTCCTCGTCCAGACTCGGCAGCGAGTCGAACAGGCCCCGCGTGTACGGATGGGCGATGTGGTTGAAGATATCGTCCGCCGTCCCGTATTCCACGATCTGTCCGGCGTACATGATGGCCACCTTGTCGCAGGTCTCCGCCACCACGCCCAGATCGTGCGTGATCAGCAGCATGGCCGAGCCGAGCTTTTCCTTCAGCTCGTTCATCATCTCCAGCACCTGCGCCTGGATGGTCACGTCCAGCGCCGTTGTCGGCTCGTCGGCCAGCAGCAGCTGCGGGTTGCACGCCAGCGCGATCGCGATCACGACGCGCTGCTTCATGCCCCCGGAAAACTGGTGCGGATAGTCCAGCGCGCGCTCCGGCCGTATGCCGACCATCTCCAGCATCTCAAGACTGCGCCGGGTCGCCTCCGCCTTGGAGCAGTCCTGGTGCAGGGCGATGACCTCGGCGATCTGGTCGCCGACGCGCATGATGGGATTGAGCGCGGTCATGGGATCCTGAAAGATCATGCTGATCTCGTTTCCGCGGATATGGCGCAGCTCCGAGTCCTTCATCTTCAGGATATCGCGGCCGTTGAGCCGTATCTCCCCGCTTTTCACCACCGCCGGCGGCACCGGCAGCAGCCGCAGGATCGACAGCGCCGTGGTCGTCTTTCCCGCGCCCGTCTCGCCCACGAGACCCAGCGTTTCGCCCTTTTCCACGGAAAGGTCGATGCCGTTGACCGCCTCGACGACGCCCTGATCGGTCTCGTAATGGACCGTCAGATCCTCTATTTCAAGCAAACTCATACCAGCCCCTCCTTCAGCGCTTGAGCCGCGGGTCGAGCGCGTCGCGCAGCCCGTCGCCCAGCAGATTGAAGCCCAGCAGCGTGAGCATGATCGCCACGCCCGGGAACGTGATCAGCGGCCAGAAGTCCTGAATATACGCCCGCCCGGCCGACAGGATGGAGCCCCATTCCGGCGTGGGCGGCTGGATCCCCAGCCCCACGAACGACAGACTGGATATCTGCAGGATGTTGATGCCGATGCGCAGCGTGGAATCGACGATCAGCGGCGCGATGGTGTTGGGCAGGACGTGGTGGAATATGATGCGCATGTTGCCCGCGCCGGTGGCGCGCGCCGCCTCCACATATTCCTCGTCGCGTATCTGCAGCACCGTCGCCCGGAGCATGCGCACGGACGGCGGGATGCCCGCGATGGAAATGGCCAGCGCCGTGTTGAACACGCCCGTGCCGAGCCCCGCCGAGATGGCCACGGCCAGCAGCAGTCCCGGAATGGCCATGATGACGTCCATGATGCGCATGACGGCCACTTCGTATTTTCCGCCGAAATAACCGGCGGTCGCGCCGAGGAACACGCCGATGACCACCGAGATCAGCAGCGCCAGCAGCGCCACGAGCAGACTGATGCGCCCGCCGTAAAGAATGCGGCTGAGCAGATCGCGCCCGAAGTTATCCGTGCCGAGCGGATGCTCCAGACTCGGATAGGAAAAGCGCGCGCCGTAATCCTGCGCGTCGTAGGCGTAGGGCGTGAGGAAATTGGCGAACACGACGCCGAGCACGATGACCACCACGATGATGAGCCCCAGCACCGCCAGCTTGTTGCGCAGCAGCCGCCGCAGCGTGTCGCGCCACTGGCCGCGCCGCCGCGTGAGCTGCTCCATGTCGTCGGCGTGCTCCCGCTTCTGTTTTTCCGTAAATGCGATCATTGCGCAGCGCCTCCGTTTCCGGCCGGAACAGGCTTTCCGGCCTTTTTCTTCCGCGTTTCATACTGGCTGCGGATGCGCGGATCGACGTAGGCGTAGGCGATGTCGACCAGCAGGTTCATCACGCAGATGCTCAGCGACAGGACCAGCACGCACCCGTTTATCACGGGGTAGTCGCGCGCGTTGATGCCCGCCATCATATACGCGCCGAGTCCGGGGATGGAGAAGATCGTCTCGATGATGACCGAGCCGCCCATGACCATGCTCATCTGCATGCCGATGACCGTCAGCACGGGGATCAGCGAGTTTTTCAGCGCGTGGCGGCGGATCACCGTTCCCTCGCGCAGGCCCTTCGCCCGCGCCGTGCGGATGTAATCCTGCCGGATGACCTCCAGCATGGACGAGCGCGCCATGCGCGCCACGACCGCCACCGAGGTCAGCGCATTGGTCACCACCGGAAGCACGAGCTGCTTCCAGGTCCCGAAGCCCGTGGCCGGCAGCCAGCCGAGCTTGAGCGAGAACAGAAGGATGCACAGCAGCGCCAGCCAGAAGTTCGGCATGGCGGCAAACAGCGTCGAAAGCGTCGTCACGGAGTAGTCCAGAACAGAATACTGCTTCGTCGCGGAAACAACGCCGATGGGCACGCCGATGATGATCGTCAGGAGCACGCCCAGCAGACCGATCTCCATCGTGATGCCGATGCGGCTGACGATCTGCGCGCTGACGGGCTGGCCGTAGGTGTAGGAGGTGCCCATGCTCCCCTTCGTGACCAGATCGGCCACATAGCGGCCGTACTGCACAAGGAAGGGCTTGTCCAGTCCCAGCTCCTGCGTCTTCGCCTCGTACATTTCCTCGGTGTAATTGCTGCCCAGAATGATCTTGACGGGGTCGCCCGGCGTGATATAGCTGATGAAAAACACGATCAGCAGAACGCCCAGCACCACCGGGATCATCCACAGCAGCCGCTTGATGATATATCTTGCCATAAGGCCCTCCTGCTTTTGAGTAACTGGTTACTCCCTCCGGTGCAAGCACCGAAGGGAGTAAGGATCACAAACAGCGGCGGAGCTTAGCCCACCAGCGTCACATGACGGAGGTTGGCGGCAATAGCGCTGTCAAAGTCGCAGCTTTCGATGACGTTGCTGTTGTAGCCGTAGGCGTAGTAGCCCTCGAGCATGGGGATGACCAGCGCGTGCTCATAGGCGTAATCCTGCAGCTCTTCCGCGGCGGCCTTGCGCTCGGCGGTGTCGACCGAGCCCATGAGCCGGGCGGCGATGGCGTTGAATTCATCGTCGTCGATGGTGGTGATGGGGAACGCGCCGTAGCCGACCATCAGCGCGTTGAGGGAGATATAGGTCTCCGCCGAAGGCGAGCCGGTGGCGCTCTCCTGGAAGTTGAAGTCCGTGCCGCCCTCCTGCAGCCAGGTCTGAAGCGCCGTGCCGAAGTCATAGAACTCCACGTTGACGGTGATGCCAAGCTCGGACATATAATACTGGAACGCCTCGGCCATGTTCTGCTGGTCGGCGTCGGCCATGGCGACAAACTTGAACGTCAGGCTCTGTCCGTCGTAGCCGGAGGCCTTGAGATACTCCTGCGCCTTGTCGGGATCGTAGCTGTAGCCCGGCTCCTCCTTGTAGAAGGGGCTGTTGGAGTTGATGATGGACGTCGCGGGGTCGCACAGCGTGCCGAAGCCGGCGTCCGCCACCACGTTCCAGTCCACGCCGTAGGCGATGGCCTTGCGCAGATCCTCGTTCTGCAGATACTGGTTCTTGATGTCCATGCAGAGGAACTCGACCTCGTAGGTGGACACGCGGTCGACCGCGATGCCCTCGATGCCCTTCATGCCGCGGGCGTAGTCCGCCTCGGCGATGTTCAGAGCCAGATCAATGGCGTTGTTCTGCAGGTCGATGAACAGCGTGGAAATTTCGGGATAGTAGTTGACGGTGATCTTCTTGATGGCGGGGTTATACATGGTCTCGTCGCCCCAGTAATCGTCGCGCAGCTCCAGCGTCACGCTCGAGTCGGTCACATAGTCGACGACCTTGTACGGGCCGGAGCCTACCGGGCCGGTCATCCACAGCTCGGAATCCCAGCCGACTTCCTCGCACCAGGACTTGTCAAACAGCGGGGGATCGACGGTGTAGACGCCGGGACCCCAGGGCTGCGTGAACTTCACGACGGCCGTCAGCTCGTCCTCGCAGTAGGACGCCTCGGGATCGACCGTAGCAAAAATGGACGCGGTCATGGCGCGGCGCTCGGCATAGTTGAGGAAGGAGAAGAGGATGTCCTCGGAGGTCGCCTTTTCGCCGTTGGAGAAGGTGACGTTGTCCTTGAGCTTCATGACAAAGGTGGTGTCGTCCTCGTAATAGAAGTCCTCAAGAATGTCGGAATAGACTTCCTTGGTCTCGGTGTCATGATAGAAAATGCAGTCGTAGACCAGGAAGTTGCCGACATAGTTCTCGCCCATCGCGGAGCCCTTGAGGAAGTTGCCGAGCGAGTCGCTGATGCCGACGCGCAGCGTGCCGTCAAAATTGCTGGCGGGCTTTTCCTCCGCAGCCTCGCCGGCCTCCGGCGCCGCCGCTTCGCCGGTCTGCGTGCCGGCCTCATCCTCCGCGGGAGCCGCGGGGGTCTCCGTCTTGCCGCAGGCGCACAGCGCAAAGATCATGCACAGTGCCAGAAGCAAAGCCAGGGTTCGTTTCATTCGTATTGTCCTCCTTATGAAAAATTAGTTCTTTAGTCAGTTTTCTAACGAATCTGCTCACACTATAGCATACCCCGCTTTTTTTGTGAAATAGTTAGTTAGGATAACCAAAAACCCGACCTATCGAAAAAAGCGATAGATCGGGTCATTTGTTCCGCCATGGTTCTCTGATCACTCATCCTCCTGCACCGGAAACTGCCCCCGCAGCCGGTCCATCAGCCACAGCACAAGCGGGTTTTCCTCGTCCGGCCGGCACCCGAGCAGCGTATAAAAGCTCGTGCCGGGAATGGCGATGGATTTGCAGTCGGACACCATATTCAGGTTCCGGTTGTCCTCCGGCACGATGGACACGCCGATGCCCAGCGCCACATACACGCTGATGACCTCCGCCGAGCGCTCGAAATGGATGGCGGGCGACACCTCCTCGCAGCCGGGCAGCCGGTCCAGCACATCCCGCAGATGCTTCGAGCGGTTCTGGATCATGAACAGCATGGTGTTGTTTAGGATGTGCGGCACGTCCGCCAGCGACAGATCGTCCCGGTACAGCGGATGGTTGCGCGAGATCAGCAGCGCGAAGCGGTCAACGAACAGCGTCTGAAAGCGGATGGCGCTGTGCCGGAGGTTGCTCTCCGAGCCGATCAGCCACATATCCACCTGCGGGTCGTTCAAAATCTCGCCCATGTCCAGCTGCGGATCATCCAGATCGGCCGATTTGAACTGCGGGTGAAAGCTGATCTTCCCCTCCATCTCCCGCTGCAGCACCAGCACGGACTCGACGACGCGGTTGACCATATGCGGCCCCATGGTCATATGCCCGTCGAAGAAAATACGCAGCGGCCATTTTTCGATCTTCGCGCCGCTTTCCACGCTCCGCAGCCGCTCGCGGAGATGATCGTTTTCCACCAGCAGGCGCGAGGCCGCCTCCTGCATCTCGATGCCGGCCGGCGTGAGCGTGATGGCGCGGCCCTCGCGGTTGAACAGCGTCACGCCGTAATATTCCTCCAGCTGCCGTATCTGCTGGCTGAGCGTGGACTGGGAAATGTGCAGATTTTCCGCCGCCCGGCTGAAGCTGAGCGTGCTGGCGACCGCCAGAAAATACCGTATCCACCGAAGATTCACCGTTGCCGTCCCCCGATCCGCCGTTTTCTTTTATTATAGTCAAAAACACGTCGTTTTTTCAAGTCCGCCCGCGAAACAGGCAGAAATCGGCCCGTTTTGAAAAAAGTTCTTGCAAGAGCCCTTCAAATAATGGTATGCTGTCCTATGCCAATTTACACAGATTACACAGAGAGGCCGGTGGTTCCCATGCCAAGACGCTACAACAGCGCGGATACAAAGCGCCGAATCCTTTCCGCCTGCGTGCGCCTGTTTATTGAAAAAGGCTATAAAAGCACCACGATGATGGAGATCCAGCGCGAGGCCGACGTGACCAGCAGCAGCTTCCAGAACATTTTCCACACGAAAAGCGGCGTTCTGCTGGAGCTGGTGCGCTTCATGTTTACCCGTCAGTTCGGCGCCGCGCGCAGCTATACGGCGGAAAATGTCCCGCCGGTGTATATCTACGCGGTCGAGACCGCCATCCAGCTTACGCTGGCGGAGCAGAACGAGAATCTGCGCGAGATTTATGTCGAGGCCTACACCCATCCGGAAAGCTGCGAGTATATCTGCCGGCTGACGGCCAAGGAGCTCCACCGCATCTTCGGCTCCTACCTCCCCGCGTTCACGGAGGAAGATTTCTATGAGCTCGACGTCGGAACGGCGGGGCTCATGCGCGGATACATGGCCCGCCGCTGCGGCGAAGACTTCCCTCTCGAGCGGAAGCTTGACCGCTTTCTGGACGCCGCGCTGCGCATCTACAACGTCCCCCGCTTCGAGCGGGAAAACGTCTGCGCCGCCGTCACCGCCCTGGATATCTGCGCCATCGCCGACCGCGTCATGCAGGAACTGTTCCAGTCGCTGGCCATGCAGTACCACTTCACGCTCAGCACGCCGGCCGCCCCGGAGACCCCGGCCGGCTGACCGATCGGCTTTTCAAACACACGAAAAAAAGCACTCCCGCCGCACGGACTGCGCGGCGGGAGTGCTTATATTATGTAAACTTATTTCCCACCCCAGCGGCCCCGCTGTACGCGGATGGCCTTCGCCGGACACATCTCCTGGCAGCAGTAGCAGCGGATGCAGCGGCTGTAGTCATAGCGCGCCTTGTGCCCGTTTCCGGAGTGCACGGCCTTTTCCGGCACGGGGCAGGCCTTTTCGCACAGCCCGCAGGCGACGCACTTCGCCCGGTCGACCACCGGCCGCGACTGCAGCCGCGGCAGCAGCGGAAACAGCTTGCCCAGCAGACTGCGCTTCATCTCGCCGCGGAACACGTCGAAATCCGCACGGCCGTACTTCTCCTGCGCCTGCGCCGCCGTGAGCTCGCCGTCCGGCGTGAGCACGCGGATATGCTCCGGACGCATCTCGCCAAGCCCGGCGCGGTAGCCGGAAACGCAGGTCGGCACCGCCGACGGCTCCAGATACACCAGCATGGCAAACACGCTGTCGAGCGCCACAGGGTCGTCCGAGACCAGGATCACGTTCATCGGCGTCGGCGTGCCGGACGTCGGGCCGTTCCCCTCCATGGCCGTCACGCCGTCGAGGATATGCAGCCGCGGCGCGACGCATTTCTGCAGATCCGCCAGCATATCGGCAAACACCCAGGAGTTGGGGTAGCGCACATGGCCGGCGCTCTTGTTCATGCCCCATATGCAGCCGTAAAGATTCTTCATGGCGCCGGTGATGCGCTCGAGCGCGTGCGTTTTCATCTTGGCCACGTTCACAACGGCGTCCGCCTCCTGCACGCCGCGGCACAGCACGAAGCTGCGGCGCTGCTTTGCGCCGTCGAAGCGGACGGCCGAGCCGCTGTCAAAATCGCCCTGCCGCACGCCGAGCCGCTCCGCCTCCTCCGCGATGCCGCTTCCCTCGGCGGCAGACTGCGGCGTGGCGTTCGGGTTGCCGGGGCTGTCTCCGTAGCTTATGTCCGCGCAGCCGTTCTCCCGCAGCAGCCGCGCCGCCGCGGCAAACACGGCCGGGTGGGTCGTCACAGCCATCTGCGGCGGCTGCTTGCCGAGCAGATTCGGCTTGATGAGGACCTTTTCCTCCGGACGGACGAACGCCGCCATGCCGCCGAGCGCCTCCACGCCCCATTTCACGGCCTGATACACCGTTTCCCCGTCGTAGCTTCCGCACGGGACGAGCGCCACGAGGGCCGCTTCCTTCCGTCCCATCACACGCCTCCGTCCAGCCAGCGGCAGGCCGCCGTCGCCGCCATGGCGCCGTCCGCCACGGCCGTGGCGATCTGGCGCACGGTTTTGGCGCGGCAGTCGCCCGCGGCAAACACCCCGTCCATCGCCGTCCGGCAGTCCTCCCCCGCGGCGATATAGCCCGCCGCGTCCAGTCCGGCCGGGGCAAACGCGCCGTTTTCCGGCTCCAGCCCGATCGCCTCGAACACGCCGTCGCAGGCGAGATCAAATTCCTCGCCGCTCTCCGTCCAGGCAAGCCGCAGCCCGCGCAGCGCGCCGTCCTCCGCGCGCAGAAAGCCCGTCGGCCGCACATAATTCATCACGCTCACATTCTCCTGCGCCTCCAGCGCGTCGAGCAGGCTCCGCTCCGCCGTCAGCTCCCGCCGGTGGCACAAAACGACGTATTCGCAGCTCTGCGCCAGCAGCAGCGCCTCCTGCACGGCGGAATTCCCCCCGCCGACGACCGCCGCGGTGCGCCCGGCGTAAAACGCGCCGTCGCATACGGCGCAGAAGCTCACGCCATTCCCCGTCAGCTCCTCCTCGCCCGGCAGACCGAGCCGCCGGTGCTTCACGCCCGCCGCCACGATCACGGCGCGCGCCTGAAAATCGCCGTCGTCCGTATGAACGGTCTTGACCGCGCCCGGCTCGATGCCCGTCGCCTCGCCAAGCTCCAGCTCCGCGCCGAGTGCCGCCGCCTGCTCCAGCATCCGGTCGGCCAGCTCCGCGCCGGACACGGACGAAAAGCCCGGGTAATTCTCCACCCTCGGCGACGTGGCCATCTGGCCTCCGAAGGCCGCCCGCTCGATCACAAGAACGCTCCGGCCGCTGCGCCGGGCGTAAATGGCCGCGCTCATGCCGGCCGGGCCGCCGCCGATGACAATGATATCGTACATAGCAAAAGCTCCTTTATTCCGTCCCCTGACGGTATTCACAAAGCGCGTCCGGCGCGGGCCGTCCGCTCTCTTTATCCCCCGCCCATATTTACAAAGCGCCGCCGGCGCAAAACAGCACCGGCGGCGCAGCGTACAAGCGTTTTTTTACACCGCCTGCTCCGATTTCAGGAAGCTCTTGATCGCGCCCGCGCCGGCATACTTTTCGGTATGCTCGCCGTCCGTGATCACAAGCGTCGGCGTCGCCATGACGCCGAATTTGCGGCACAGCTCCATGTTGTCCTGGCTCATGACCGTCTCATAGTCCATGCCCGCCTTGTCGAGCATCTGCACGGCCAGCCGGCAGTTCGGGCAGGTCGCGCCCACGAACAGCAGCGTCTGCGCGCTGCCGGTCACGACGGGCGTGCCCGCGCTCTGGCTCATCGCCTCGGCCGCCATGTTGCGCACATGGGTCAGATGGCTGCGGCCGATGTCGTAGGTCTTGCGGTCCTTGAACTCCTGCGTCTTGCCCGCGTTCCAGTTCTGCACGGGGCGGTAGTAGCCGGTGATGCGGGAGTAGACCTCCGTCACCGCGCCGCAGACCGGGCAGACATACTGCTCGCCGTTGAGATAGCCGTGATTTTTGCACACGGAGTAGGTCGGGCTGATGGTGTAATACGGCAGCTTGTAGTTTTCGGCGATCTTCCGCACCAGCGAGGCCGCCGCCCGCCAGTCGGGCAGCTTCTCGCCGAGGAAGGTGTGGAAAACCGTACCGGAGGTATACTTCGTCTGAAGCTCGTCCTGCACGTCCAGCGCCGTGAACACATCCTCCGTGTAGCCCACGGGCAGATGGGAGGAATTCGTATAATACGGCGTGCCGCCGGCCTCGTTGGCCGTGATGATGTCGGGGTATTTCGCCACGTCGTGCTTGGCCAGACGGTAGCTGGTCGATTCGGCGGGCGTCGCCTCCAGGTTGAACAGATCGCCGTACTGCTCCTGATAGTCGCTCAGCCGCTCGCGCATATGGTCGAGAACCTCGCCCGTGAATTTCTGCGCGCGCTCGTCCGTCATGTCGCAGCGCAGCCACTTGGCGTTGAGGCAGGCCTCGTTCATGCCGACAAGACCGATGGTGGAGAAGTGGTTGACGAAGCTGCCGAGATAATACTTCGTATAGGGATACAGGCCCGCGTCGAGCAGCTTCGTGATCACGCGGCGCTTGATGTCGAGACTGCGCGCCGCCACGTCCATCAGATGGTCGAGACGCCGGTAAAAATCCTTCTCATCCGTCGACAGATAGGCCATGCGCGGCATGTTGAGCGTAACGACGCCGATGGAGCCGGTGGACTCGCCGGAGCCGAAGAAGCCGCCGGATTTCTTGCGCAGCTCGCGCAGATCCAGACGCAGCCGGCAGCACATGGAGCGCACGTCGGACGGCTCCATGTCGGAGTTGATGTAGTTGGAGAAGTAGGGCGTGCCGTATTTCGCGGTCATCTCGAACAGCAGCTTGTTGTTCTCCGTTTCCGACCAGTCAAAGTCGCGCGTGATGGAATAGGTCGGGATGGGATACTGGAAGCCGCGGCCGTGCGCGTCGCCCTCGACCATGATCTCGATGAACGCCTTGTTCACCATGTCCATCTCGGCCTTGCAGTCGCCGTAGGTGAAATCCTGCGGCTTGCCGCCGACGATGGCGGGCATGTCCTTCAGATCGGCCGGCACGGTCCAGTCGAGCGTGATGTTGGAAAACGGCGCCTGCGTGCCCCAGCGGCTGGGCGTGTTCACGCCGTAGACAAACGACTGGATGCACTGCTTGACCTCTTTGTAGGTCAGATCGTCTGCCTTCACGAACGGGGCCAGATAGGTGTCGAACGAGGAAAACGCCTGCGCGCCGGCCCATTCGTTCTGCATGATGCCGAGGAAGTTGACCATCTGGTTGCACAGCGTGGAAAGATGCGAGGCCGGCGAGGAATTGATCTTCCCGGGGATGCCGAGGCCCTGCTCGATCAGCTGCTTGAGGCTCCACCCGGCGCAGTAGCCGGTGAGCATGGACAGATCGTGCAGATGCAGATCGCAGTTGCGGTGCGCCGAGGATATCTCGTCATCGTAGATCTCGCTGAGCCAGTAATTGGCCGTGATGACGCCGGAGTTGGACAGGATCAGACCGCCCACAGAGTAGGTGACGGTGGAATTTTCCTTCACGCGCCAGTCCATCGCCCGCAGATAGGAGTCCACGGTGTCCTTATAGTCCAGATACGTGGAATTGATGTTGCGCAGCTTCTCGCGGTTGCGGCGGTAAAGGATGTACGCCTTGGCGACGTTTTCGTAGCCGCCGCGGCTGAGCACGGATTCCACGCTGTCCTGAATGGCCTCGACCGAGATCAGTCCGTCCTTGATCTTCGGCTCAAAATCGGCCGTGACCATCAGCGCCAGGAAATTGATGACGCTGGGGGTGTAGTTCGTTTCCGTGGCCTCAAACGCCTTCGTGATCGCGGCGGAGATCTTTTCAATGTCAAATTCGACGATCTTTCCGTCTCTCTTGCTCACCTGATACATATTTGTCTCTCCTTATCCTATATCCCTCGTAAATATGTATGCGGTACATAAGCTCGCGCCGTCTCCGCGAATTTCTCCATGCTCGCGCCGTCCCACGGGCCAAGCCCCGCGCCGTCCAGCAGCTCACCGGAATCCGTAAAGGTCTGCAGATAATATTCCTCGTCCCCACGGATCCACCGGCCGATGGCCTCGAAATCCTCCGCCTGATGCAGCGGCCGGACCACCGTCGTCCGGAACTCAAAGGGCACCGCCCCGCTCAGCAGAAACGCGGCGCTCTCCTTCACCGGCCCGACGTCGAACCCCGGCACGCCGACCGTTTCGGCGTATTTTTCCGGCGAATTCTTGATATCCATCGCCACCCGGTCCACCAGTCCCGCCTCAACGATCTGCCGCAGGCGCGCAGGGAACGAGCCGTTCGTATCCAGCTTGATCCGATAGCCAAGCTCCCGTATGCGTGCGAGAAATCCGGCCGCGTCGGGATGCAGCAGCGGCTCGCCGCCCGTGACGGCCACACCGTCCAGAACGCCCCGGCGCTTGCGCAGAAACGCGAACAGCGCCTCCTCGTCCACAGCCTCCGGAAACGCCTCCGGCAAAACCAGCGAAGCGTTGTGGCAGAAGGGGCAGCGCAGATTGCACCCGCCCGTAAACACTGTGCAGGCCACCTCTCCCGGAAAGTCCAGGAGCGTAACCTTTTGTAACCCATGAATTTTCATCGCTTATACATCTTGTTTCATCCGGTGGTTTCTCGTGACGGCATGACACAATATATAGTATTCCATCGGCTTTGTCAAGGGTTATGTAAGATTTGTAACCATTTTATCTTTTTGAGACCGTTCCCGGCAAAAAGGGGAGACGCCCACAGGCGTCTCCCCGGCTTGATATCGGCTTGTTTATCGCTTGCTTTATCAATAATAGCAAAGCTCGCGGGCCGCGGCGTCCAGCGCGTCGCGGTCGTCGGGATGGGCGATGGAGATGAGCGCCTTGGCTCTCTCGCGCACGTCCATGCCGCGCAGATTCACGCAGCCGTACTCCGTGACGACGTACTGAACGTAGTTGCGCTGATGCGTGACGATCGCGCCCGGCGTGAGCTGCGCCTTGATCTTGGGCAGGCCCTTGTTGGTGCGGCTGGTGAAGGCCATGATGCCCTTGCCGTGCTCGGCGTAGTAGGTGCCCAGCGTGAAGCAGAAGCCGCCGCCGGAGCCGGAATACTGGGTCGGGCCGATGGACTCGGCCGCGATCTGGCCGGTCAGATCGATCTCCACGAGGGTGTTGATGGAGACCATGTGATCCTGGCGGGCGATGTTGAAGGGGTTGACGACCTCGGGGCCGGGCTTCATCAGGCACTTGGGGTTGTCGTGCAGATACTGATACAGCTCGTGCGTGCCGTCAGCGAACACGCCGACGTGCAGCTCCTTGTCAAAGACCTTGTTCTTGCCGGTGATGACGCCCTTTTCGATCAGGCCGGCCATGGAGGAGGTGAACTGCTCGGTGTGCAGGCCGAGATCGTTCTTGTCCACCAGATAGCGGCCGACGGTGTCGGGGATGCCGCCGATGCCCATCTGGATGGTATCGCCGTCGTCGATCAGGCCGGCGACGGTCTTGCCGATCTGGTCCTCCAGCTCGGTGGTCTTGATGCCGCCGATGCAGTACTCGGGGGTGTTGACCTCGTACAGCAGCGTGACCGCCTCGACGGGGATGGCGACGGAGCCGTTCATGTAGGTCAGGTTGGGGTTGACCTCAACGATGATCTTCTTGTGCTGCTCGATGGCGTCGCGCACGGCGTAATACTCGATGGTCTGGTTCATGCCGATGTACATGTTGCCGTGCTCGTCCATGGGCGAGACCTGCGCCGTGAAGATGTTGCAGGGGCGGTGCATATTCACGGAGCGGTAGTAGTTGGGCAGGTCGACGGGGATAAACATGGCGTTGCGCAGCTTGTGGGCCTTGCGGTAGCTCGGGCCGTAGAAATAGTTGGCGCAGTTGATGTGGCCGTCCATGCCCGGCGTGATCAGGAAGGGATACTCGCCGATGCGGCTTTTGTACACGATCACGTTCTCCACGCGCGGAGCGATCTCGTGCAGGCGGCCGAACAGAGTGGTGGGCTCGTTGTAGTTGTTCGAGCACCAGATCACGTCGCCGGACTGAATGAGGTCCAGCGCCTGATCCACGGTGCCCTTTTTGGACTCATAGATCTTCTTGTAGTCTTCATAAGTCAGGGCCATGGTCTACTCTCCTCTATTTTTAATTTTTTGATCACCTGTGATTAGCCGGCTAATACCCGGCTCTTTTTATTATAGCAAAGCGCACGCGATTTGCAAGCCCCCTGCTTCATTCCGCCCGGCAAAATCCGCCGCAGCGCTCACGTCCGGCCGTCCGCCGTGATGCGGCGGCACTCGAGATACCAGCGCTTGTCGAGCGTCTCGCCCACGGAAAAGCTTTTTTTCGGGTAATTTCCGGCCCGCCGGATGTGCGAAAACAGCTCCGCCTTCGGCAGCGTGGGCAGAAGCAGCGCCGCGCAGCCGGGCCGCGCGGCCATCGAGCGGGCTTCGGCCTCGCCGTGGATATAATCCACGCGCCCGCCGTGCGCCGCGATATAGCCGCGGCAGAACTCGTCCGCCCGGGCGACCAGCTCGCCGGTATCGCCGCCGGACAGCTCGCGCACGAAGCCGCCCTCGTCCGTGTCGAACAGGACCCGGTGGATGGGGAAAAACTCCACGGCGTCGTCCCGCAGGTTCTCCGCCTCCGCCAGCGCCCAGCGCGCGGGATGATCCATCGGCGCGCCAGCCGCCTTCAGCTCCTCCCAGTGATTCTTCGCCGCGGCCAGACTGTGGTTGCCGTCTCCCATGGCGAAGGCCGGATCGTCCGGCAGCGCGTCGAACGCCGCGCTCACAGCCGCGGCCGCCGCGCCGCTCACGCGCCAGCCCCGGATATGCCCGCCTCCGGCATGCAGCTCAAAATCATACACCGGCGCGCCCTTTTCCACGCCGCCTAGCACCGTATCCGCCTCGTCGTCGATGAACAGAACGATGTGCGGCATCTCCAGCTCGCAGCGCCGGCGAAGCTCCACGCGCGTCGGAAGCCGCTCCGGCACCGTCGCCTCCGTGGAACGCACCGGACTTTCCGACCCGCTCGTCCAGTCGTAGGCCTCCAGGTCCAGCTTCCCCACAAGGCCGCGTCTTATCTTCCCGTTCGGAAGCGTCCGCTCCACGTATATATAAGAATCCGGGATCTTTTCAAAAACGCCCCCCACCGCATACTCATGCATCGTCCGGCACATGGCCTCCTTGCGCGCCTGCACATCCGGCGCGTTCAGATACGCCTCCGGCAGCATCAGCCGCAGCGCCGAGGGCGCGGTGCCCGCATAGGCGTCGAACTCCTCCCAGAATTCCGGCTGGGAGGAAAACTGGTCGCAGGCGACGACCGTCCATTTCGCCATGTCCGTCCCCTGCTTCGGCAGCAGTATGTCCGCGGGGGTAAATATATCCTTCATGGTTTTTCGCTCCTTATCGCTCTGGATAGAGTCAATTCTACACGCTTGCGCATAACATGGCAAGAGGTGATTGTATGCGATTTGATCTGCAGGGCTCCGACCCGCGCTTTCCGCCGCTCCGGGCGCTTCTGGCCGCCGACGGCCACACGCTCGGGCCCGACGGGCTCGTCGTCGCGCCGCCGGCCATGAGGCGCGGCCTGCCCTACTACCGAAACGAAAGCTACGCCGTGCGCAACGCCGCGCTCACGGCCGAGGCCGCCGCCGCGATGCTGATGGAGCGCAGCGGCTCGGCGCTGATGGCCATGGACGTTCTCATCGCCGGCTACGGACGCATCGGCCGTCAGCTCGCCCGCCGTCTGGCCGCGTTCGGCGCGCGCGTTACCGTCGCGGCCCGCCGGCCGGAAAGCCGCGCGCTGGCGGAGACCGACGGATTCCACTCAGTTGACATAATGTCTATTTCAGGAACATACGACGCCGTCGTCAACACGGTGCCCGCGCCGGTGCTGCGCGGCGGGTTTGACGGGGCCCTTTGCCTCGATCTGGCCAGCGCGCCGGGCGGCTGGGCCGATGAAACGCCGGTGCTGCACGCGCCGGGACTGCCGGGGCAGTACGCGCCGGCGCTGGCCGCGCGCATCCTGCGCGACGCCGTCTATGAAACGCTCAGGGAGGATGAACAATGGAAAAGCTGAAGCTCGGCCTTGCGCTCACAGGCTCATACTGCTCGTTTTCAAAGCTGTTCGCCGTGCTGGACGATCTGTGCGGGGAATTCGACGTCGTGCCCATTCTGTCGGAAAACGCCTGCCGCGACAGCCGCTTCGGTCCGGCGGAGGACTGGCGGCGCGCGCTGGAGGCGGCGTGCGGCCGGGAGGCCGCGGACTCCATCGCCGCCGTCGAGCCGCTCGGCCCGGCGGGCGCGATGGACGTTCTGCTCATCGCGCCGTGTACGGGCAACACGCTGGCGAAGCTGGCGCACGCCGTCACGGACAGCGCCGTCACCATGGCCGCGAAGGGCCATCTGCGCAACGATAAGCCGCTCGTGCTCGGCGTTTCCACCAACGACGGACTGGGCGCGAGCGCGGAGAACATCGGACGCCTGCTCGCGCGCCGGAACGTCTACTTCGTCCCCTTCCGGCAGGACGATCCCGCCGCCAAGCCGCGCTCGCTCAGCTGCGACTATACGCAGATCGCCGCCGCCGTCCGCGCCGCCGCGGCCGGCACGCAGCTCCAGCCCATCCTCGCTCCCCCGGCGCCGTAAGACGTCCCCCGCGCCGCCGTTCCGTCCACCAGCGCAGGGATTTTTGTGCAGGAGGAAGCCGGGATGCCGACGCCGTACAAAGGTACCGCGAGCCGGCGAGGGGATGTTCCGGGCGAAAAGACGATCCTCCGGCGCAGGGATCTTCGCCCGGAGAGAACACGAGGAGGCGACGCTGTACAAAAGTACTGCGAGCCGACGAGGGGATGTTCCGGGCGAAAAGACGATCCCCCGGCGCAGGGATCTTCGCCCGGAAGGAACACGAGGAGGCGACGCTGTACAAAGGTACTGCGAGCCGGCGAGGGGATGTTCCGGGCGAAAAGACCGCGCTGGAAAAAGGAAAAGCTCAGGCCGAAGCCTGAGCTTTCCTATAGGAATGAGGACAAAATGAAAAAGATGAAATCGTCTCTTGCAGGTATTATAGTAAACGGAAGATGTTACAGAAAAAAGGGCGAAATCATTTCAAAAGTATTAAATTCAAAATTAATTCTGCTTGAAATCGCGGAGGACGAGCCCGGGATTCTTCTCCAGCGCCCAGCGGATGGCCCATTCGCCGCCGAACAGGAGAAGATCGTTGTCGCGGAAATCCTTGACCCAGACCGTGTCCGTGGCCAGATTGAGCGCGGCGGGGTCAACGTCCGAGTCGATCCAGCGCACCAGCTGATACGGCAGCGAGCGCCGGCGGACGTCCACGCCGTATTCGGTCTTCAGCCGGTATTCCAGAACCTCAAACTGCAGAACGCCGACGACGCCGACGATGACCTCCTCCAGCCCGCTGTGCGGCGCGTGGAATATCTGGATGGCGCCCTCCTGCGCGATCTGCATGATGCCCTTTTCAAACTGCTTGCGCTTCATGGTGTCGATGCGCTCGACCGAGGCGAATATCTCCGGCGCGAACGTGGGGATGCCCTCGAAGCACACGCGGTGCGCCTTGTCGCAGACCGTATCGCCGATGGAGAACACGCCCGGATCGAAAATGCCGATGATGTCGCCGGCATAGGCCTCGTCGATGATCTGGCGCTCCTGCGCCATCATCTGCTGCGGCTGCGCCAGGCGGATGGACTTGCCGGACTGGACGTGGAAATATTCCGTGTCGCGCACAAAGCGGCCGGAGCAGATGCGCATGAACGCGATGCGGTCGCGGTGCGCCTTGTTCATGTTGGCCTGTATCTTGAACACAAACGCGGAGAAATGGTCGTCCGTCGGCTCCACGGTCCCGTCCGCGGTCTGCCGCGGCAGCGGCGGCGTGGTCAGCTCCAGGAAGTGGCGCAGGAAATACTCCACGCCGAAATTGGTCAGCGCCGACCCGAAGAACACGGGGCTCAGCTCGCCGCGGCGCACCGCGTCCAGATCAAAGTCGTAGCCCGCGCCGTCCAGCAGCTCGATGTCCGCCTGAAGCGTCGTGCGGAATTTTTCGCCGATCAGCGCGTCCAGCCCCGCCACATCGTCCAGCGAGCACTCCGTCGCGCGGATGGCGCGCGAGCCAGCGTGCGCCTCGCCGAAGGCGAGAAGCTCCCGGCCCTGCCGGTCGTAAACGCCCTTGAAGTCCACGCCGCAGCCGATGGGCCAGTTCATCGGATAGGTCCCGATGCCGAATTCCGTCTCCAGCTGCTCCATCAGCTCGTAGGGGCTGCGCGCCTCGCGGTCCATCTTGTTGATGAACGTGAAGATGGGGATGTGCCGCATAGCGCATATCTTGAACAGCTTGCGCGTCTGCGGCTCGATGCCCTTGGCCGCGTCGATGACCATGACGGCGCTGTCGGCCGCCATGAGCGTGCGGTAGGTATCCTCGGAGAAGTCCTGGTGGCCGGGCGTGTCCAGAATGTTGATGCAGTAGCCGTCGTATTCAAACTGCATCACGGAGCTGGTGATGGAGATGCCGCGCTGCTTTTCCAGCTCCATCCAGTCGCTCGTGGCGTGGCGCGCGGAGGCCTTGCCCTTGACCGCGCCGGCCAACTGTATCGCGCCGCCGTACAAAAGCAGCTTTTCCGTCAGCGTCGTCTTGCCCGCGTCGGGGTGGGAGATGATGGCGAAGGTGCGCCGGCGCCGGATCTGTTTTTCAAGTTCAGTCATATCGTTACCGTCCATGCGTTGAAGTTTACACAAATGATAATGTTACCATGCCGCCATCGGAAAATCAAATAAAATCCGCAAAAGCGGCCGCCGCGCGCAAAAAACACGCCGCGCGGTTTAATCCCCGCGGCCTGCGGGCACAATGAGCGCGGAGGGATGCATCATGCCGTACGAAGTATTTTCCGACGACACGCCCGCCGGCTTCCGCAATACGATGAGCGCGAACCGGCAGGCCATGGACGTGTTCATCGGCCTTTCCGACGAGGAACGCCGCGCGCTGATCGAGGGCGCGCGGAACGTGCGCAGCAAGGCCGAAATGAAAAGTTATGTAAACCGAATCGGCGGCTTCAAGACGCCGCACGGCCCCGTTCAGCTGTAAAAGCCGAAAGCGCCGGACACGCCCGCATACGGGGCGCGCCCGGCGTTTTTTCAGTTTTCGGCCGGCACGGATCAGTTTTCGGCCGGCACGGAATAGATATAGCTGCCGTCCCAGCCCTCCGGCGCCGCCCACTGGCACAGGGGAACAAAACGTTCCCGGCTGCCGCCGAAGGCCAGCGCGGATGTGCACACGCTCTCCGCCTGCCCGGCGGTGCACGGGCACACAACGCGGTCGAACAGCTTCCAGAACACCGTCAGATCCTGGCCGCTGCGGGCGGCCGTCTCCGTTTCGAGCGCCGCCTCCCCGATCTGAACGGACAGCTTCGTCCCGCTGTCGCGCATGGCCTCGGCCAGCTTCCGCGCCAGCTGGCACACGGCGGCGCGGGGGCTCGGATCGGAGCGCAGCGTCACGGAGTATTGAAACTCCGCTTCCGCGGCCGGATGCATCAGATCGGTGAGAAGGATCTCGTCAAAGCCCATGGCGGACAGCTCCTGCAGAAGCGGGATGATGTAGCTGCGCACGTCGCGGTTGTACGGGTCGAGCCAGAAATGCCCGTCCGCGTCCTGATAGGGCTGCCCGTCCGCGCCGCGAAGCGCGATGGGCCAGTTGCGCACCGCCATAAGATCGTCCGCACACACGGACACCTTGGCCACGGCGTACAGGCCCTTCTCATGAAGCGACGCGAGCGTTTCGGAAAAATCCGCCGCGCCGATCGTTCCGAAGCTGACGGCCATCTCCGCCGCCGACCGCCACGCAAGCTGCCCCGCAGCCGTTTTCATCTCCAGCACGACGGCGCCGCACCCGGCCTCCGCCGCGGCGGAAACGCCCGCGGCGAGTTTGGCGCTGTCAAGCACGTCGGCAAAGCCGATCTGCCGCGCGCGCAGCGGCTGAAGCCCCTCGCCGACCGGCAGGGCAATGTCGTCGAAGCTTGGGTCCGTGAACACGATGTTCACCTGCATCCCCGACACGTCCGGCGTCGGCACCGCCGTCGGCTGCGCGCTCTCGGCCGGCCCAGACGTCTCCGTCCGGCGGAACTGAAGCGAAACGCCGTCCTGGTCGTACACGAGAAACTGCTGCAGTCCGTAAAACGCCGCGATGACAAACACCAGCACAAACGCCAGCAGGAAAAGCAATATCATCAGAGGCGTCCGGAATTTCCGGCGGCCCCTGTATATGTCCCGCGAGCTGTACGGCATCGCTCAGCGCTCAAGCTCGCGGATCTGCCCGATGCGGCGCGCGTGTTTCTCCTGCCCGGAAAACGGCGTTTCCAGGAATATCGCCAGCATCCGGCGGGCCAGCTCCGGCCCGACCGTCCGCCCCCCGAAGCAGGCCACGTTCGCGTCGTTGTGCTGGCGGGTCATCTCCGCGGAATAGCAGTCCGTGACCAGCGCCGCGCGGATGCCCGGAAACTTGTTCGCGGCTATGGACATGCCGATGCCGGTGCCGCACACGAGCACGCCCTTTTCCGCCCGGCCCTCCAGGACCTCGCGGCACACCGCCGCGGCGTAGGCAGGGTAATCGACGCTCTGCGTATCGTAGCAGCCGAGATCATTGTATTCGTATCCCTTTTCCTTCAAAAGCGCGAGCAGCTCCTGCTTGAGCGCAAAGCCGCCGTGATCCGATGCGATTGCTATCATGGCATATAACTCCTTTATCGTATTAAATCCTGTAAAACTGCGGCTCATGCCGCCGGTATACCGCAACATAGCGGAAGCCCAGCTCCCGCAGCAGTTCAAAGCCCTGATCGACGCAGCGGGCCGCATCCGCCGTCCGGTGCGCGTCCGAGCCGACCGTAACGATCTCGCCGCCGAGCGAGCGGTACAGGCGCAGTATCTCCGCCGAGGGGAACGGCCCGCAGCCGTCGCGGATGCCGGAGCAGTTGAGCTCGACGCCCTTTCCCTTTTCGATCAGCGTCCGCAGCAGCCGTTCGATCTCGCCGCCGTTGTCCGCGAGCGTCAGCCCCTCGTCAAAGCCGTGCTGCCACATATAGCGGCGCAGATAGCCGATGTGCGCCATAACGTCAAAGCAGCCGCCCTCCGCGATCTGCTGAAGCTTGTCCAGATACAGCCGGCACAGCGCCCGGCACTGCCCGGCGCTCACATAGTCGATGTTGTGAAAATCGCCCTGCTCGGGCGTGATGTGCAGCGAGCCGAGGATGAAGTCCAGCCCCGGCGCCGCCGCCAGCTCGGCCGCCAGCTCCGGGTGGAATATCGTCTCGCCGAGCTCCATGCCAAGCCGTACCTCCAGCCCCTCCGGAAGCTCGTCCCGGCACTGCTCATACGCCGCGCGCACCCGCTCCGCCACCGTCCGGCACGGCGGATAAAACGCGAGCGTGTTCCAGTCCACCGTGTCGCAGTGATCCGTGAAGCACACGACGTCCATCCCCGCGGCGCGCTCGGCCCGCGCCATGGCGAGCATTCTGTCCGCGCCGTCGAGGGAAATATTCGTATGACAATGAAGATCCGTTAAAAAGGCCATGACGACAACCACTTCAAAACATTCGCCGTGTAGGCGTCCGACACGCGCACGCCGCTGAGCACGGGATAAAACATCGCAAACAGCAGCACGCACGCCCCCGTGTATCCGTATACGGCCGCCTTCCAGCGATGGCCGCTGCGGCGCAGATCGTCAAACAGGCCGCACAGCGCCAGCGTCAGGAAGATGGCGCAGGGGAAATAGTGATACGCGAAGGTCAGCCGGCTCACCGGCATCCACGGGACCAGATTGACCAGATAGCCGAACAGGATGAAGCCCGCGCGCCGGTCCTTCTCGCCCAGCGCCTTCATGCCCATGGCCACCACGGCGAACAGCCCGCCCCAGCTCAGCAGCGGGTTGTTGAACGCGCCGAAGGCGCTGTACGTCCCGTCGCCGTAGTTTTGAAGGAAATACAGGATCGGCCGCGCGTCCAGCAGCCACTGGAACCACCGCGATGCGTAGGGGTGCTCGGCCACGAGCGTGGAATGGTAATTCCACATATATTTCTGGTTGTCCGCCACGATCCGGAAATAATCCCGCGTGAAGAACATTTTTACGCCGGAAAGCCCCGCGGCCGTGCCGTAGGCGTAATAGCTGAGATAGTAGATCAGGGCCGGCACCGCGATGAAAAACAGCAGGCACCACGCCACATTCGTGAAAAACGCGCGCCAGAAGCCGTCCCGCTCCCGGATAAAGCGCCGCACCCAGTAATACAGCCACAGCAGGCCAAGCCCCGCGCCGGCATAGAAGCCCGTCCACTTGCTCGCCGCGCCCAGACCGAAGCTAAGCCCGCACAGGCCCAGCCACAAAAGCCGCTTTTTCCCGTCCGGCTCGTTCAGCCACTGCCACATGAACAGGAACATAAGCAGGATGAAAAACGTCACATAGCTGTCGATGGTGGCGATCCGCGTCTGGGTGTAGTGCATGAAATCAAACGCAAAAACCGCCGTTCCGCAGGTGCATACCGCCGTATTCCCGAAAAGCTTTTTCAGAAAGAAATACAGAGCCGGCAGCATCAGAACGCCGACGAGCGTCCCGGAAAAGCGCCAGCCGAAGGGCGTCATGCCGAACAGCCGTATGCCCAGCCCGAGGATCAGCTTGCCCAGCGGCGGATGCGTGATCTCATACGGCCAGACCGACCGGATGTGCTCCCAGGCGGTGCGGGCATGATAGATCTCGTCGAAATACGTCCCGTTCCGATAGGAATACGCGCCCGGCACGCAGTCCTGCTCATCCAGCAGCGCCGCGCCGCCCGGCGTCGTCTCCGCGGCGGAAACGAGCTCGTTGTCCGCGTCGTAAAGCGCGATTTCGCCCAGACTGAGCGCCGCGTTCGCCGTGATGCGCAGACAGCGCGTTTCCGTCCCGTCCAGAAGGATGTCGTTCCAGCGGAAAAGCTCCGTGTATTCCTGCGTCATGGCGGGCGAGCCGTCGTCCGTGCACAGCGCGGTCCACGTTTCGCCGTCCGGCGATATCTCCAGCGTGTAAGCGCCCGTTCCCAGCCCGCAGTAATAGCGGAATGCCGTCAGCGTCTCCGGCTCCGCCAGCTCGATCTGCACCGAGCCGCCCGCCTCAAGATCCAGGAAGCTCTGCGGCGCTTTCGTATCGCCCAGCCCGATAAACGCCACAACGGCGTAAACCAGCGTGACCGCCGCCATGCACAGCCAGTCGGCGCGGCGGAAGCGCCCGTCCTCCGGCGGAAGCGTCTTTTCCTTCGGCGCCGCATGGCACGTCAGCCAGTATATAAACCACAGCAGCACGCCCACGGCGGCCAGGATCGGAAACGCAATGGTAAAGGAGCTGTTCATATTTCCTCCTCATGCGGAAAGTGTGCCCAAAAATAAGGTTTATATTATATACCATATCCGTCCCGCTGGCAAGCCGCCGCCGGACGAAGCGGCCTTCTGCCGGCGGCCGGCCGCCGCAGCGCCTGCCGGAGACGATTGATTTATATCACAAAATTTGCTATACTGTTTATATCCCATCAGGAAAGGTCGGACTCAGCCATGGAAAAAGGCGGTTCACATATGGATAGAAGCTCCTCCCCGCGCCGCTCCTCCGGGCGGCAGCCGCAGCATTCGGCTCCCCGGCGGAACGCCCCCACCCGCGCGCGCGCGCAGTCCCCGTCTGCGGACTATCCGGCGCATCGCCGCCGTCGCCGCCGGCGCAGCTTCCCACTCTGGCCGGTGATTGCGCTGCTGGCCACCGTGATCGCGTTTTCCCTGTTCATGCTGGCGAAAACGATCCTCGGCTATACAAGCAACCGCTCGGATTATAACGACATACAAAACGCGGCCATCATCCCGCGCCTGCCCTCCGTCACGGCGGAGCCGGACGCCGGCGACACGGCGGAGCCCGCCGCGCGCTCGGAGATCCCGTTCGACGTCGATTGGGATATGCTGCGCCAGACGAATCCCGAGATCATCGCCTGGCTGTACTGCCCGGACACGCTCATCAACTACCCCGTCGTCCAGACCTCGGACAACGAGAAATATCTCACCGTCAACTTCAGCGGCAAATCCAATCCCGGCGGCGCCCTGTTCGCCGACTACAACAGCGTCATCGGCATCCGCGCGTCCCATCTCATCATCTACGGCCACAACATGAAGGACAGCTCCATGTTCGGCACGCTCAAGAATTTTGCCGACGAGGCATATTTCCGCGAGCACCCCGTCTTCTACCTGCTCACGCCGTCGCAGGCATACCGCGTCGATCTTCTCGACTGCCGCACCATCGCCGCGACGCTCGACAACTATCCCACCTATTTCGGCGAGGGCGGCAGTCTGGAAAGCTACGTCGGCCGCATCACCGCCGGCGCCTACTGGGTCAACTCCGCCGCGGACTACGCCAACAACCAGCTCCTCACCCTGTCCACCTGCACCGGCGACGACGCGGAGCGTCTCATCCTGCAGGGCGTGATGGTCCCCATCGAGTGATATCCCACAACAGCAAACAGGCTCCCGTGCCGCCGGCACGGGAGCCTTTCCTTTCATTTTTTCCGGAAGATCACAAGCTTGGACGCAACGTAGTTGAGCAGCACCTCGATCACGGACATCGTGACCTTGGCCAGCATCCCCTCCACGCCGAATATCCGCTGATCAAGCCCGATGCGGATCAGGAAGGGCACGCCCGCCAGCGTGAGCAGCCCGGTCAGGATACGGGCGCCGAAAAATTCGCCTGCCTCCCGCAGCGTTGACGCAAGCGCCCACGACCGGGATTCAAACACGAACAGCTTGTTCGTCACAAACGCGAACAGCACCGCGCATATCCACGACAGCGCGTTGGCCGGCGTGACCGGCAGGCCCACCAGCACGAACAGCGCGTAGCTGCCCCAGCTCACGCAGGTCGTCAGTCCGCCGAACACGAGATACAGGAGTATCTCCTTATACTTTACGATCAGTGCTTTTATCTTTTCCATGCGCATATTGTAAGCCAGCGCTCCGCGTCTGTCAAGCCGTTCGAAGCGACGGCCGTTTTGGGCGGCGCCCGCTATTTCAACATCGCAAAGTGTTGAACCAACCGGAAAATATATTGTATTGTTGACAAAACAACAGTTTGATAGTACATTGGAGCTGCCAACTTACAAATACAGGAGGACGTCGCATGATTATCGGTTGCCCCAAAGAGATCAAGGCGCAGGAAGGGCGCGTTGGTCTGACGCCGGCCGGCGCCTATACGCTCCACCACGCCGGCCACACGGTATACATCCAGAAGGGCGCAGGTCTGAACTCCGGCTTTTCCGACGAGGAATACGCCGAGGCAGGCGCCCGGCTGCTCGATACGGCGAAGGAGGTCTACGACATCGCCGACATGATCGTCAAGGTCAAGGAGCCGCTGGAGAGCGAATACGATTATTTCCATGAAGGCCAGATCCTGTTCACCTATCTGCATCTGGCGCCCGACCCGGCGCAGACGAAGGCGCTGCTGGACAAAAAGGTCACGGGCATCGCCTACGAAACGGTCCAGCTCCCCAACGGCTCCCTGCCGCTTCTCAGCTGCATGAGCGAGATCGCCGGCCGCATGGCCGTGCAGGTCGGCGCCCATCTGCTCGAAGCGCCGAATGGAGGACGCGGCATCCTTCTCTGGGGCGTTTCCGGCGTGAAGAAAGGAAACGTCGTCATCATCGGCGGCGGCAACGTCGGCACCAGCGCGGCCAAGATCGCCGTGGGCATGGGCGCGAACGTGACCGTTCTCGACATGGCGGCCTCCCGCCTGCAGTATCTCGACGATATCTTCGGCAGCCGCATCCAGACGCTCATGTCCAATCCCTACAACATCGCCGCCTCCGTCCGGGAGGCCGACGTGGTCATCTCCTCGGTGCTCGTGCCCGGCGGACGCACGCCCAAGCTCGTCACGGACGACATGGTCCATTCCATGCGCAAGGGCTCCGTTCTGATCGATGTTGCCGTGGACCAGGGCGGCGCGATCCCCTTCATCGACCGCATCACCACCCACGCCGACCCCTATTTCATCAAGGACGGCTACGTCTGCTACTCCGTGGCGAACATGCCCGGCGCCGTCCCGAACACGGCCACCCACGCGCTGACGAACGTGACGCTCCCGTATGCGCTCCGGATCGCCGATCTCGGCGCGGAGGGCGCCTGCCGGGCCGCCCCCGCCATCCGCAAGGGACTGAACACCTATCAGGGCCAGATCACCTGTCCGGGCGTGCATGAGGCCTTTCCCGACTGGCCCTACGCCGACCCCGAAACGCTGTTCTGACCCGCCCCTCTGAAAACCAGAAACCGCTGCGGCGAAAGCCGCAGCGGTTTTGCACTTTTTATAAAAGAGTTCCTCAGCTCCCCGGCGCCTCAGCGCTGGCCCTTGTCGTAGGGGATGCCCTCGGCCTTCGGCGCGCGGGATTTGCCGGAGGTCAGCGCCAGCACGATCAGGGAGATGATGTAGGGCATCATGTTGTACACCTGGCTGGGCAGATTGAGAGACACGAGCGAGGGGAAGCCGGTATAGACGTTCGACAGCGCCCGGAACAGACCGAACAGCAGCGCCGCCAGCGCGATGCGCCCGGGCTTCCACTGGCCGAAGATCATGACCGCCAGCGAAAGGAAGCCGAAGCCCGCCACGCCGTACTCGAAGCGCCACTCGCTCACGCCGGCCGTGATGAACACGATGCCGCCCAGGCCGCCGAGGAAGCCCGAGATCAGAACGCCGGCCCAGCGCATTTTGTACACGTTGATGCCCACGCTGTCCGCCGCCTGCGGATGCTCACCGCAGGCCATCAGCCGCAGACCGAAGCGCGTCTTGTACAAAACGACCCAGGAGGCGGCCAGGATCACCGCCGTGATGAGCATGAACCAGTTGAACTCAAACGAGCCGATGTTGACCAGAAACGCCTGCTTCGCGCCGCCGTACTGGATGATGGAAGAAACGTCGTCAGGGTTGGAGGCGGTGTTGATCGCCTTGACGATAACGGTGGCGGCGGCGGTACCGAGCATATTCAGCGCCGTGCCGACAATGGTCTGATCGGCCTTGAAGTTGATGCAGGCCACGGCCAGCAGCGCGGAATACAGCATTCCGATCACGACCGCAGCGAGGATCACGACGAGGATCATCAGAAACGCGGGCGAGTCAGCCGGCATATACCGCATGGCCAGCGCGCCGCCGAGCGCGCCCATGATCATGATGCCCTCGAGGCCGAGGTTGATCACGCCGGAGTGCTCCGAGATGCAGCCGCCAAGCGCCACAAGGATCAGGACCGAGGCAAAAATCAGCGTGTATTGACCCAGAAGCAGCATTACGCCTCGCCTCCTTTCTCATTTTCGGCCGCTTTTTCGCGTTTTTTCTCCTCCCGGCGGTCCAGCGCGCGGTTCATCGCATACTTCATGAACAGCACGAAGCCGCACAGGTAGATGATGATGGCCGAGATCAGATCGGAGATCTGCGCGCAGTACATGGTCTTATCCACATACGCGCCGCCAACGGTGATATGCTGGATGAAAAACGACGACAGGATCGACCCGATGGGGTTCAGTCCGCCGAGGAAAGCCGCGGCGATGCCGCTGAAGCCCATGCCCGGCACCGACGACGTCGAGCACTGCCACTGCTCGTATCCCGTCAGATACAGCATCGCGCCGCCAAGGCCGGCCAGCGCGCCGGAGATAACGAGCGAAAGGATGATGTTCCGCTTTTCCGCCATGCCGCAGTATTTCGCGGCGTTTTTGTTGTAGCCCGTGGCCTTCAGCTCATAGCCAAAGCGCGTCTTGTCCAGCACGACCATGACGGCGACGGCAAAGAGGATGGACAGCGGAATGGCGATGGTGACGTATTTATTGCCGTTGAACAGCGCGTCGAGCCCCAGCGAGGGCAGGATGGCCGAGGGGTTGGCATGGCTGACGACGATGGTATACGGACTGGCGCTTTCCTTGACCAGCGTCAGCAGCATGTTGGTCAGATACAGCGTGATCCAGTTGAGCATGATGCCGGAAATGACCTCGTTTACGTTGCAGTAGGCCTTCAGCAGACCCGAGATCGCCCCAAGCACCGCACCGCCGAGCATCGCCAGCAGCAGGCAGGGCAGCCAGCTCCAGCCCCAGCCGAGCGCCGCGTACAGCCCCAGCGCCACGCCGGCGCAGTACTGTCCCGCCGCGCCGATGTTGAACAGGCCGACCTTGTAGGAAAACAGGATCGACAGCGAGCACATCAGCAGCGGCGCCGTTTTCACGAGCGTGTTGCCCAGATACTTCAGCTGCGCCGTTTTCTTGGAATAGGTGAAGAAGTTCTTGATGATCGTGATGATGGCCTCGCCCGCGCCGGCGGGATTGATGATCAGCAGCACGATATAGCCGATGAAAAGGCCGAGCACGATGCAGGCGAGCGACGCGATCAGCGACTGCACGCCTTCGTTCCGGAGGATGTTCTTTTTCATGCGCGCACCTCGTCTCTCCGGGCGCCGGCCATATACAGGCCCAGCTCCTCCTGCGTCGTCTTTTTCGGGTCGAGCTCGCCGACGATCTCGCCCTCGTACATGACCAGAATGCGGTCCGGCACATCCATGACCTCGTCCAGCTCCAGACTCACCAGCAGCACGGCCTTTCCCGCGTCGCGCTGGGCGACAAGCTGCCGGTGGATGTATTCGATGGCGCCCACGTCCAGTCCGCGCGTCGGCTGCACGGCCACGAGCAGCTCCGGATCCTTGTCGATCTCACGGGCCACGATGGCCTTCTGCTGGTTGCCGCCGGACATGCTCCGCGCGATGGTGACCGGCCCCTGGCCGCTGCGCACGTCGTACTGGCCGATCAGCTTTTCGGCATAGCTGCGGATGTTTCCGCGGCGCAGGAAGCCGGCCTTATCCGTGAACTCCGGCTCGTAATAGCGCTCCAGCACCAGATTGTCCTCCAGCGTGTAGTCGAGAACGAGCCCGTGCTTGTGCCGGTCCTCGGGAATGTGGCTCATGCCGGCCGCGTTCCGCTGGCGGATGGAGCTTTTGGTGATGTCCCGGCCCAGAAAGCGGATCGTTCCCGAAACCGTCGGCTCAAGACCCGTCAGTCCGTAAACGAGCTCCGTCTGGCCGTTGCCGTCGATGCCCGCGATGCAGACGATCTCGCCGCGGCGGACGGAAAAGCTCACGCCGCGGACGGCGTTGTTCTTATGCACCTTGGACGCAACGGTAAGTCCCTCGACGCACAGGACCTCCTCGCCGGGGTGCGCCTCGCCCTTGTGCACATGGAAGTTTACGTCGCGCCCGACCATCATGGACGAAAGCTCCTCCATGCTGGTGTTCTTCGTCTCGACCGTTCCGATGCAGCGCCCCTTGCGCAGGACCGTGCACCGGTCGGCCACGGCCATGATCTCGTTGAGCTTGTGGGAGATGAAGAGGATGCTCTTCCCCTCCGCGGCCAGATTGCGCATGATCTGCATGAGCTCGTCGATCTCCTGCGGCGTGAGAACGGCGGTCGGCTCGTCGAAGATCAGGATCTCGTTTTCGCGGTAGAGCATCTTGAGGATCTCGGTGCGCTGCTGCATGCCGACGGTGATGTCCTCAATGAGCGCGTCCGGCTCAACGTGCAGGCCGTATTTCTCCGACAGCTCCATCACCTTTTTCCGCGCCTCCGCCTTCTGCAGAAGCCCGTGCTTCACCGGCTCGACGCCCATGATGATGTTGTCCAGCACCGTGAAGCACTCCACCAGCTTGAAGTGCTGATGGACCATGCCGATGCCGAGGGCGTTGGCGTCGTTCGGGTCCTTGATGGAGACGGTCACGCCGTCCTTCCGGATCGTGCCCTCCTCCGGCTGGTACAGGCCGAAAAGCACGCTCATAAGCGTGGATTTTCCGGCGCCGTTTTCACCGAGGAGCGCATGGATCTCGCCTTTTTTCAGCTGCAGGGTAATGTTGTCGTTTGCAACAATGCCGGGAAAGCGCTTTGTGATGCCCAGCATCTCGATCGCGTAAGGTGCATCCAAGGCTGTTTGCCACTTCCTTCCGTTTTATGGCCCGTGCGCACGCAGATACGGGGACGGAAACCAAATAAATCTGATGATATTATACTATACAACCGCTCTGAACGCAAAGGATTTATGGCGAAAAATGCAAAAAGGCGCGTTCCCGGCGGTATTTTTCCGCAAAAAAGGGGACGGGCCAGGCCCGTCCCCCGGAGGGTATGCGATTTTCAGCGATCAGCCCTTGATGGAGCCCTGATCGTCCACGGTGATAACGGTGGCGAAATCAGAGGCAGCCTTGGTGATGTCGTTGGAGACGGTCAGCTCGCCGTCGAACATGGCCTTGACCATGGTCTTGTAGTCGTCCTGCGTGAAGGCGCCGTCGGCCCACTGCGTGGACTCCATGGGGATCTGGACGTAGTTGGCCTCGGGATCGTCGCCGGACACAAGGCCCAGAGTCTCGATCTTGCCGGCGTAGTCAGCCCAGTTGCCGTTGAGGATAACGTCGCTCAGCGTGTCGAAGGTGGCGGGGTACAGACCCTTCATGGCGGAGGTGACCGTCATGCCCTCGACGCCGGCGTACTCGGCGATAACGCCGGCCTGGTCAACGTCCACGCCGATGACCTTCGCGTCGACCTTCTTGGCCGCATCGACCGCGGAGGTGTAGATGCCGCCGCCGCAGGCGAAGACGACCTCGGTGCCGTTGGCATACCAGGTGTCCATCACAGCGGTGATGTCGGCGTCGCCATAGAACTGGCCGCCGTAGACATAGTTGACGGTGACGTCGTCAAGGCCCATGTCGGCCGCAGCCGCGTCAACGCCCTGCACGAAGCCGTAGCCGTAGCGGATAACGGCGGGGACAGCCATGCCGCCCAGGAAGCCGAGGCTCTTGTAGCCGAGCTTCACAGCCGCGTAGCCGGCCATGTAGCCGCACAGCTCTTCCTGATACACAGCGCAGTAAACGTTGGACAGGTCGACATAGTCTTCCAGATTCCAGTTGTCGGGGGTGTAGTCATACTCCTCGCCGGCAGCGGCGACAGCGGTCTCAAGCAGATCGCCGGCCGCGACGTCCAGCGCGATGAACTTCACTTCGGGGTACTCGGGGGCCGCCTCAACGATGGCGCCGCCGAAAGCATAGCCGGGCATCACGATGACGTTGAAGCCTTCGTCCGCGGCCTTCTCGATCATGGCAACACGGTCGGCCGTGCTGTCGCCGGCGGGCTTGAAGTACTCGAAGTCAACGCCGTTTTCCTCGCAGAACGCCTTGCAGGCTTCGTAGGTGGTCTGGTTGAAGGACTGGTCAGTGATATCGCCGTAGTCGGTGATCATCGCGACGCGGTACTCTCCGGCCTCCTCCGTCTCCTCGGCGGGCTCGGTGGGCTCTTCGGTCTTTTCGGTTTCCGCGGTGGGCTCCGCCGCCGTGGGCTCTTCCGTGGGCTCCTCCGCCTTCTGCGTGCCGCAGGCGCACAGAGCGAAGACCAGGCAGAGCGCGAGAACAAGTGCAAGAATCTTCTTCATGGTATTCCTCCTATAGTATTTTGGGGTTCCATGGCACATTTGCCACAGGCAAGTATACCATGTCCGGCGGACACATTCAATGGCATTCGCGACAAAAATACACGCTTTTTTCTGATAAATTCCACATATCCGCAAGCCCGGTTGCGCGCCGCGCCCGCTTGTGATATATTGGAGAAAAGAGAAAAACGGCAGAGGTACGGAAGATGAAAAAAGTCCTTACCATCGGCATCGCCGGCGGCACCGGCTCGGGCAAAACGACCGTGACGCGCCGCATCCAGCGCGCCTTCGGCGAGCGCGTGTGCGTGCTGTATCACGACGATTATTATAAGGAGCGCAGCGAGCTGACGTACGAGGAGCGCACGCGCATCAACTACGACGAGCCCGACGCCTTCGACACCGATCTGATGCTCGAACAGCTCGCCGCCCTGCAGCGCGGCGAGTCCATCCGCTGTCCGACCTACGACTACACGGTCCACAACCGCTCCGACAAAACGAAGCTCATCCGGCCCGCGCCGGTCATCGTGGTCGAGGGCATACTCATCCTCGAAAACGAGGCTCTGTGCCGCATGATGGACATCAAGGTCTATGTGGACACGGACGCCGACGTGCGCATCCTGCGGCGCATCGTGCGCGATGTGCGCGACCGCGGGCGCAGTCTCGAAAGCGTCGTCAACCAGTACCTCACCACCGTCAAGCCCATGCACGAGCTGTATGTCGAGCCGAGCCGCCGTCGAGCCGACATCATCATCCCCGAGGGCGGCCACAACGAGGTGGCGCTGGAAATGCTGACGCAGCGGATGCGGGCGCATCTGCAGGAGGTGGACAATGGCTAAGCTCTATTTCAAATACGGCGCGATGGGCTCGTCGAAATCGGCGCAGGCGCTCATCACCGCCTTCAACTACGAGGAGCAGGGCATGCGCTGCTGGCTCATCAAGCCCGCCACCGACACGCGCGACGGCGAGGACGTCATCCGCAGCCGCATCGGGCTGGAGCGCCGCTGCCACGTCGTCGGGCCGGACGATTCCATCGGCGCGCATTATCAGGCCGCCGGCTGGTGCGACGTCATCATCGCCGACGAGGCGCAGTTTTTCACGCCCGCCCAGATCGACGAGCTGCGCATGATCGTGGACACGGCGGAGATCCCGGTCCTGTGCTTCGGGCTCCGTACCGATTTTCTGACCCATCTGTTCCCCGGCTCGGCCCGGCTCATGGAGGTCGCCGACTCCATCACGGAGATCAAGACCATCTGCCGCTGCGGACGCAAGGCCGTCGTGAACGCCCGGCTCGACAGCGAAGGCCGCGTCGTCACGGCCGGCGCGCAGGTCATGCTCGGCGGCAACGAGAGCTATGTGGCCATGTGCCACAGCTGCTGGCGCCGCAGGATCGCCGAGCAGAGCGCCGGGCAGCCCTGAAGCCCCCAAAAACAGATCAAGCGCGGACAGAAAGCTGTCCGCGCTTTTTTCGTATCGCCGGGCCCCGCCCGGTCAGTCGTCCTGCGCGTCGGAGGTGGACACGCCCATGTATTCCGACAGCTTCTGTCCCTGCGCCTGCGCCTCGAGCCACAGCCCGTAATAGTCCGTCCGGAACACGCCCAGCATCTTCGTATAGGCGTCCAGATCGCCGTAATAGCTCCACGGGGCGTAGCCGTCGGTGATGCCGTTGTCGTACAGCCCGAGGATCTCGCGCTCGATGGCAGCGTTGTCGTAGGTATAGGCCGCCTCGTCCCACGTCTGTATCCAGGTGCGCACCTTCGCCGGCGAGGAGCATTCCGCCTGCCGGCGGTTCACCTTCACGGCCCAGCCGCTCAGAATGCTGTAGGGGTGCTGATACGGCCTGTAGTAGCCGTTCGACGTCCAGTAATTCGCGTAGGACTCCGGATACGGCGCGGCGCACATCACGTCCACCACCGTGCTGAACGCGTCCCAGTACTGGCCGTAATTTGTGACGTACGGCTCGGCGGACTCGCCGTATACCACGGCGCTTATATAGGCCTTGCGGTTGTGCAGCGCGTCGGCCGCGTACATCAGAAAGCGCTGCAGCGCCTGCGCGCGCGTCTCCCCGTACAGATTGCGCAGATCGGCCCCCTCGTAATTGTCAATGCCGTAGGGAGACTGGAGATAATCGAACATGACCTCGTTGAAGCCGAAGCGCTCGACGGCCTCCACCGCCAGCGCGGTCTTGATGCGCCACACCTCGCGCGAGAACAGGCTCGGCCACGCCACGTCGCCCATGAGCTGCACGCCGCCCGTCGCCGCGCCGTAGGCCAGCGCGGGGAAGGCGTTGGCCAGCGCGCTGTCCTGGAACGTGACGATGCGCGCAACGATGTAATAGCCCGCGTCGCGCACCTTTCCGACCACGGCGGCAAAATCGTCGGCCGTCAGCTGCGCGCTGTAGGCGGACAGGATGCCCATATTGTTGATCGTCTCAAAGGGGCAGGCGAGCGCGTAATTGTCGCTGATGGTGAAAACAAAGGTGTTGATCTCCGTTCCCTCCGCCAGCTCAAGATAGCGGTCGATGTTGTTCAGCGCCTTGCTCTGCGCCGGGATGTACAGGCAGTAGCAGGCGTCCGGCATGGTGTTGCCGTCGGCGCTGAAATCGGCCTCGTCGCGCGGGAAATAGTCCAGATCCTTCGGATCGCCCCCGCCGTACGGGTCGCCGCGCGAGGCATGGCTGGCGTAGCTGTTTTCGTCGCTCGTCCAGTTTTCCATCGCGTCGCGGAAGCTCAGCGCCGTGTAATCCGAGCGTATCCACCCCACGGAATCGCCGTATTTGACCTCGTACATATGGGCGCTGCCGTCGTCCTCCAGATAGTCATAGCTCAGCACGTTCAGCGCCATGCCCTTCTCCACATAATCCGTCAGCGCCAGATCGTCCGGCGAGGCCAGCAGATTCGTCGCCGTGCGGACGTACACCTGGCTCTCGCGCAGCACGCGCTCGGGGCTGGCGGCGATGTTGTCAACGGCGATATAGCCGTAGCGCCCCTCGTACCAGACATGGTAATACTCGCTGCCGTCGTCGGCTATGAACGGCTCCCAGCTCTCCAGCTCTACCGTGACGCCGCGGCCGCACTCCGTCATCGGGCCGAGCCCCTCCGTGTACAGCCGCACGTCCACCTCGCCCTCGCCGGCGAGAACATATCCGTAAACCGGCTCGGCCCAGCCCGAGCCGCCGGCCGCCGCCGTGTCCGCCGGCCGCCGGTCAAAGTCCACCACGGCCGTGCCGAGCAGCATCAGCACAAAGCCAAAGCCCAGCGCCAGAAACAGCCGCTGCCAGACGCGCAGCCGCCGCGGCGCGCGCGCATATTCGGTTTTGATCGTTCCGTGCGCCAATTCGTTCGGCCTCCCGCGGGCATACTTCTTTATAAAATAGCACATTCGCCGCGAAATGGCAAGCTTGCCGCCCGCGCCCGCCTGTGGTACGATGGCAGAAAAAAAAGCAGGAGGACGTCTTATGACGGATTTGGAAAGAGCGCGCAAAGTTTTCGGTACGGTCGGCTTCGCCATGGAGCTGACGGGCTGCGTGATCGAGGAGATCGGGCCGGGCTTCGCCCGCTGCTCGCTGAAGATCGAGGACAAGCACCGCAACGGCCTCGGCCATGTGATGGGCGGCGCGATCTATACGCTGGTGGACATGGCCTACGCCGTGGCGTCGAATTTCGACCGCGATGTGTTCGTCACCTCGTCGAGCAGCATCTATTTTCTCAAAAGCGCCGACAGCGGCACGCTCACGGCCTGCGCCCGCGAGATACGCTCCGGCCGCCAGACCTGCCTGTTCGAGGTCGAGGTGCGCGACGACGCCGGCGACGAGATTGCCCACGCCGCCGTCGGCGGAACAAGGATAGAGCCGCGCGGCGTCTGAGCGGCCCCCGGATTTCCAGTCCGTCCCCCCTTGCGCGGGGACGGACTTTTTATTTTTGCATTATGTAAACTTTTGGCGGGCGCGCCATTGACGCTTCGCCCAGAGCCCGGTTCAGCGCGTTAAAAACGTGAACTGCTCGGAATTATCCGCACGGAATGGAGTTTTCTTCCATATTCTTGTCACCGATAGGCCCTTTTGACGCCATATTGTAACCTTTCGTTTCCCCTGCCGCCCGCTTTCGCCCTTATCTCCTGTCTATTTTCTGATATAGTGTATACAATCATAAAGTACCCCTTTCATTTCCATGGTATTGATATCCATATTAATTGCTCGCGCCCGGGTCCGCATGCTATGATGCCTGTGCAAGCAGGCGCCGCGGCCGTGCGGTGCTCGGATTTTATAGCCTGACGGAGTCGGGCCTGTATATGAAAAAAAGAGAAGGATATTTATGGGCGGCCGCCGTCCCCGGACGGCGCCGCGGTAAGCAACAGGAGGTAAGATCATGTTCAGCACCAAATCATCACAGACCGGTCTCGGGCGCAGGATGCTCGTGCTCCTGCTCGCGATCGTCATGCTCGCGGGCGTCATGGGCGTTCCCGCCGCCGCGGACGACACGGCAGACGGGTACGACGCCGCGCCGGAGGCAATCACGGAAGAAACGACCGAAGAGACCGCAGAGGAAACGGCGGAAGATACTTCGGAAGAGACCACGACCGAAGAGACCGCGGAGGAGGACCCCGCCGGGGAGCCGGCGGAGCACTCCGCTCTTCCCGAGGCCGGATCGTACACGGACGAGCTGCCGCTCGACGGCGAACGGCTCAGCATCGACTACTATCGCTCCGGCAAGAGCGTCTGGTGGGACGCGACGGACGGCAGCAAAGGTCTCGGCGCGAACGCCGGCGTCTCGGCCGTTACGCTCAGCGACGGCTCGAGCAACAACGTCGCCATCGGAAACGCGAACTCCAACGACGCCTACGGCCTTCCCGCCGGCGTCTCCGTGGGCCGCTTTTTCGGCAGCTCCCCCTCGGCGAACACGAGCCGGACGCTGACGATTACGGCCGCCGCCGGCTATTATGTGACGAACCTTGTCGTCGCCTGCGTTCCCATGTCCGGCGTTATCCCGTACCAGTGCTCGACCTGGCAGGCCCATAACGCGCACACCGCCGCATTTACGCTTTCCAATTCCTCCCTTGTAAACGGCAGCTATACGCTGACGACGAGCCTGAGCGCCCTCGCCTTCTGCCATGACAGCAACATAAACAATAATGGCAGTCTCGGCTACTTCGTTCTCATCAAGGTCGCGCCCGTTCCCAAGCCGCTCTATGTGGAATACGACGCCGCCCTTCCCTTCACGGCGTCCGACAACTCCGTCTTCAAGGGCAGCGAGTGGCTCAGCGCGAACGCCGGCAACAGCTACGGCACCGGCCGCGTTCTGACGGCCAACACGCAGTTTGAATACAGCTACACAGACCCGTCGCAGGTCGCGTCCTGGAAGCATTTTGCCGGTGCGCTGTCCGAGACGGCCCTTGCCGAGGCGGAAGCCGCGGGCTATGAATTCGACGGCTGGAAAGCAACCTGGTACAACAACTGCATCCGCACCGACTCCACGCTCGCGTTCAGCGACGTCAACTCCACCGGCGACAGCCATATCGCCGCCGGCTCGCAGGTGGCTCTGCCCACCCACGTCCGTCTTGTGGCGCAGTGGAAACGGATCGAGCAGCCCGCGACCGGCAGCATCACCCTCGTCAAGAGAGTCTACGGCCTGACAGAAGCCGAGGCCAGAGCGCTTATCGGCCGCAGCGGCCTCATCCTTTGCGACGGCAGCGCCGTTTCCCTTGACGCCGCCGCCCTTGTGCAGCAGACCGGCACCGACGGCCAGACCTACTACGAGGTAAGCTCCACCAGCTCCGGTCTGACGCTGGGGACGTATACCTTCTCCGAGCCCGACGCGAAGCTGGACGGCTACAACTGGACGCTCGACGAGACGAGCCAGCAGACCGTCACGCTGACGAAGGAGCAGCCCGGCCAGACCGTCGTCTTCACGAACCGCTACACCGCGGCGGGCGACGCTTCCTCCGCCAATTACATCGTCGTGCAGAAGACCTTCACCGGCATCACCGCCTCGCAGATCCCCGAAAACTTCACGCTGTCCGTGACGCCGCCGAGCGCGTCGCCCACGCCTCTCGCCAGGCAGGATGCCGTCGTCACCAACAACGGCCTGACCTGGACCTGGCTCCTGCCCGTCGGCTACGACATCGGCTCCTATGACATTGCCGAGAGCGGCACAGTGATCGAAAATTATACCTGGACGGCGTCCGGCACCGGCACCGGGCTTTCGGGCGCCGCCGCCCGGCTGGATTACAGCCGCTTCACGCACTGCAGCGAAAAGACCTGGCCCGTCGATCTTGACACGGCCATTTTCGCGGCCAAGCTCACCGCCAACGGCGGCACGGCCGTCATTTCCAAAACCGCGCTGAGCGACGTGCAGAAAAAACTCGTCGCCGACGTGCTGAGCCGGGCCGGGGGCGGCTGGGAGAAACCGACCTTCTATACGGCGGACGCCCTCGACGGCACGCACTTCACCTATGCCGCCAAGGCCGTCGCCATCGACGCCACCAGCAGCTGGGCGCAGATCATAACGATGAGCATCCCCTCCGACACCCCCACGTTCACCGTCACCAACGCCTATACGGCCGATCCCGCGACCGGCAGCCTCCGCTTCACCAAGATCGTTGAAGGACTTCCCGAAGGCGACAGCAGCGAGATCACCTATTCGTTCCGGCTGCTGAAGGATACCCTCGGCGCGACGCTGGAAAAGGTCCGGGACTTCACGCTGACGGTCACCGGCAACGGCAGCAAGGATATCACCTTCACCGACCTTGAGCCCGGCCAGTACTATGTGGAAGAGATCGCCGTTTCCGATCTCACGCTGTCCGACGGCCAGTATTACTGCACGACCACGTCTCCCGTCAACGGCGCCGTGACGGCCGGCGGCACGGCCGAGCTGTCCATCACGAACACCTACCATAAATACCTGCCCGAGCTCGTCTCCGTCGGCGTAACGAAGAAGCTGGCCGGCGAGGGCATTCCCGTCGCCAACGACAGCTACTCCTTTGAACTGACGGCGAAGGACAACGCGCCGCTTCCCGCCGGGGCCTCCAACGGCACGGCCACCGTCTCCATCATCCATGAGGGCTCCACCGTCTTCAGCCCCATCGTCTTTGACCGCGAGGGCGTCTATGTCTACGAGCTGCGCGAGCTCTCCGGCTCGGACCCCCTGTGCACCTACGACAGCACCGTCTACACCGTGACCGTCACGGTCACGGCCAAGGTCACGGGCACTGACACGCACATTCTGGCCGCCGCGATCGCCGTCACGAAGCCCGGCGAGGGCGACGCGCCCGTCTCCGTGGAAAAGGCCGAGTTCACCAACACCTACCGCGAGGATAAGTACATCACCGTGACCAAATCCTTCAGCGGCGTCACGAAAGAGGACATCCCCGCCGATTTTGCCATCACGGTCAAGGCCCCGGACAACACGGTCTACACGCTGCGCAAGGGCGACAGCTATTTTGAAGACGCCACCGCGCCGAACGGCGCCCCCGTCTGGAAATGGACGCTTCCCTCCGGCGGCGGCAAGTACGACGTTTCGGAATCGAACGCCGAGATCGACGGTTATATCCTTTCGGCCACCGGCTTCGGCCGCAGCATCGAAGTGGCCAACCAGGGCAGCCTGCTCCTGAGCAACAGCTACAGCGTCCCCACCGTGGACGTGACCATCCGCAAGATCCTCTCCGGCGGCACGAGCGACGGCACCTTCGCCATTGAATGGGACGTCGACGGCCTGATGGGCGACACGTTGGACATCAAGGCCGGCAAGACCATCACGATCCGGAACGTTCCCATCGGCGCGACGCTGACCGTCAAGGAGCATCTGGGCTCCGGCAGCGGCTACACGACCACCATCGGCTATGACGGCAAAACCGTCAGCGGGACGCAGGCCGTCTTCACCATCACGGACGCGAAGGATCAGACCGTCACCGTCACCAACACCTTCAAGCCCGCCGCCGTGACGCTGCCGCAGATCGAAAAGAAGATCACCGGCGAAGCGCCCGAAAAGGCGGAGACCTACACGTTCAAACTGACGGCGAAGCGCGGCGCGCCTCTGCCCGCCGACAGCACCGTCACCATCACCGGCAGCGGCAGGGTCTCCTTCCCCGCCGTCACCTTCACCGAGGCCGGGACCTATCTGTACGAGATCGAGGAAGTCAAGGGCTCGGACAAAAACTGCACCTACGACAAGACGGTCTATAAGATCGAAGTCATCGTCACGGCGAAGGCCGACGGCACGCTCTGCGCGGAGATGAGCGTGACGGCCGGCGGCAAGGCAGCCGGCGCCGTCGTGTTCACCAACCACTACACGCAGCCGAAAAACGGCGGCAAGACGCCCCCTTCCACGGGCGACAGCAGCCGTCCCCTGCTCTGGCTCGCGCTGGCCGTTCTGGCCGCCGCGGCGCTGTCGGGCACGGCCGTGTACCTGCGCCGGAAGAAGAACGGCAGCCGGTAAGCTCCATGAAAAAAGCGGCGATCCCGAGGGATCGCCGCTTTTCTTCGCTTCAAAGCTTCTTTTCCAGGCACACCAGATCAATGTCCGGCAGACCGTTGAACTCGCAGGGGACCACGCCGGCCTCCCGGTAGCCGTGGTTTTTGTAAAACGCGCGCGCCGGAAGGTTGACGACGTTGGTGTCCAGCCGCAGATACGGCCGCCCCAGCGAGGCCGCCGCCGCCTCGTAATACAGCAGGAACTCGCGTCCCAGCCCCTGGCCCGCCCGGTCGGGATCGACCGTGAGCGTGTGCAGCACGAACACCTGCTCCGGCGGCGCGTCATACTGCCACGGGCAATAGGCATACGCCGGGTCCTGCACGCCGTTGAGCCGCGCCGAGGCCGCGATGCGTCCGTCCGCCTCCAGCACATACAGCTCCCCGTCCGCCAGCGCCTGCTCCGCCGTTTCGCGCGTGGGGTACATGCCGCTTTTCCAGCCCGTGCATCCAAGCCCCGCGGCCTCCCGCGCCGTCAGCCTGTCGTAGATCGCGGCGACGGCGTCCACATCGCCCGGCTCCGCGGGCCGGATGTGCCGCCCGGCCGCGCCGACGTAGGAAAAGCGCCGGCAGCGCACGCCGCCGCAGTCGACCTCCTCGTTCCACATGGCCGCCGGGCGCACCCATACGCCGCGCGCGCCGTACAGCGCGCGGTAAACGACCATCGGCTCGCCTGTTTCCGAATGCGTCGCCGTGCCGATCAGCTCGTATTCGTTTCCCTTGAAATGGCGGTAACGCCCGGGTCTGAAATCGTCCACATCTGCCTCCCGGTATCTTTTTTTGCCCATTTTACCAGCAAAAGCGCCCGCGCGCAAGACGCCGGTTTGCACCGGCGGCGTTTCTGTGCTATCCTGATAAAAAAGGAGGCGGCTTATGAAAAAATTTGTCCCCTACGAAAAGCTTTCCAAGAAAGCAAAGCGCGCGCTCGACGCGAAGCGCCGCGGGAGCTGGGGCGCGCTCAGCCCCGTGACCCGGCGGACGGAAAACCCGAAGGCATACGACCGGCAAAAGGCCCGGCGATGGATGAACGATCCCTCGTCCGGGCCTTTCCGCATCGCTTGACGCGCGGGCAAAAGCCGCTATAATAAAAGCATCAAATAACACTGCGGAGGCTATTATGGAAAAAATATATCAGTTTCTCAAGGACGCCGGCATCTATTACATCGCCACGGTCGAGGGCGATCAGCCGCGCGTGCGCCCGTTCGGCACCATAAATCTGTATGACGGCCGTCTGTACATCCAGACCGGCCGCGCCAAGGACGTATCCCGCCAGATCGCCGCCAACCCCAACGTGGAGCTGTGCGCCTTCAGGGACGGCGTATGGCTGCGCGTGAGCGGAGCTCTCGCGGAGGATGCGCGCGTGGAGGCGAGAAAGTCCATGCTCGACGCCTATCCCGAGCTTCGTGGGATGTACGACGAAAACGACGGCAACACGCAGGTCCTGTATTTCACCCACGGCACGGCGCGCTTTGATTCCTTCTCCGCGCCGCAGGAGCTCATCGAGTTCTGAACGTCCGCGCAAAAGGCCGCCGTTCCGTTTCACCGGAGCGGCGGCTTTTTACATCTCGTCAAATATCTCGCCCGTCAGCGCGTACAGCTCATCCAGCGCCACGTCCGTCCCGTCGGCCAGAACGAGCCGCCGCCCGTACAGATCGAGCTTTTTCGCCGCGCCGCGCACCGTAACGTACGCACCGCCCGGCTTTTTCCCGTCCGGCACGAAATACGTCGCGGCGATCTCCGGCCGCTCGCCGAGCCGTTCCGAAAGCGCCCGAAGCCGCGCGTCCAGCGCCTCGCGCCCCCCCTCGTCCAGCTCGATGCGCTCGTCGGTCGCGCGCGCCGTTTCCGTGATGACCGCGCCAAAGCCCGTCAGCGCCGCGAAGGGCGCAAACTGCGCGGCGCGCGCCGCCGGGTCCATGCGCGGCCGGGTCCCGGAGACCGGCCGGGGCCGGTCGATTATATCGTCGTAGCGGCTCATGCCCTGTGCCCTCCGATCTGCCCGTTGCGCGCGATGGTCGTCGCGCCCTCCTCGAGATCCATGCCCTTGACGATGGCGTTTTTCCCGAATTTCCTCCGGATGGCCAGGATCGCCTCCTGCTGCCGCCGCTCCCGCGCCAGCGCCTCGCGCTCCGCCTTCACGTCCGGCTCGTCGGCGAACAGATCGAGCTGCTCGTATTCCTCCGCCGGCGCAGTCCCTTCCAGCCGCGTGCGGTTGGCCACCACATAAATCTTGCGCACCAGCAGCGACGGATCGACGATGCGCTCATACAGCTGCGTCACGGCCCGCGTGATGGCGCGCGTGGACGAGCCGTAGCCGCCGAGATTGACGCTTCCGTGCGCGCTTTTCGGCATCGTCCGGCCGTACACGTCCGTTTCGGTCTCCCCTTTATAGGCGCGCCGCCGCGCCGGGTCGTTCAGGTTTTCCACATCGTACACCACGGTCAGCACCATCTGATCGGTCTCCAGCCCCTTGTCCACCAGCTCCAGCACCAGCAGATCGGTCATCTCCCGCACGATCAGCCGTCCCTTGTCAAAGTCGTACGGCTCAGGAAGCACCTGGCCGGAGCTGATGCTGCTGCTCTTGGGACGGCAGGCCTTGATGTCGGCGATGGTGCAGCTCTCCCAGCCCCAGGCATGGTCGATCAGAAGCTCGGCGTTGACGCCGAACAGCCGGTAGAGCAGATCCTCGTTGTCCAGCGAGCAGCGCGCGATGTCCCCCATCGTGAACAGGCCGTGCGCCTCGAGCTTTCGGGCATAGCCCCGCCCCACGCGCCAGAAATCCGTCAGCGGCCGGTGGCTCCAGAGCGTCCTCCGGTAGCTCATCTCGTCCAGCTCCGCGATGCGCACGCCGTCCGCGTCCGGCGCAATATGCTTGGCCCCGACGTCCATGGCGATCTTGCACAGGTACAGATTCGTGCCGATGCCGGCGGTCGCTGTGATGCCCGTCTCGGCCAGCACCTCCCGGATGAGCATGCGGGCAAACGCGCGCGCGTCCATCCCCCGCCGGCCCAGATAGCGCGTGGCGTCGATGAACACCTCGTCCACGGAGTAAACATGGATGTCCTCCGGCGCTACATAGCGCGTGTAGATGGAATAGATATGCGCGCTCGTTTCGACATAGCGGGCCATGCGCGGCGGCGCGACAATGTAATCGACAGCCAGCGCGGGATCCGCTCGCAGCTCCGCCGCGCTGCAGGAGAAGCCGGTCAGCGTCCGCTCCGGCGCAAGCGCCCGGCGGCGCGCGTTTGCCTGCTTCACCTTCTCCACGACCTCGAAAAGCCGCGCCCGGCCGGGAATGCCGTACGCCTTGAGAGAGGGGGATACCGCGAGGCATATGGTCTTTGCCGTGCGTCCCTCGTCCGCCACGACCAGGTTCGTCGTCAGCGGGTCAAGGCCCCGCGCCGCGCACTCGACCGAGGCAAAAAACGATTTCAGGTCGATCGCGATGTATTGCTTTTCCGCCATGGCGTCCGCCTCCCTTCCCGCTTTTTTCTTCTATTGTACCAGTCCTCCGCGCGCGGGGCAAGCCCCCCAAATCCGTGCTTGACAAGCGCCGCCGCAGAATGGATAATATAGCATCATTTGTATAAGGAGGCCGAGGCCGTTCCATGTCCCTTTCGATCCTTCAGGGCGATATCACAAAGCTGCCCGTCGACGCCATCGTAAACGCCGCGAAGAATTCCCTGCTCGGCGGAGGCGGCGTGGACGGCGCCATTCACGCCGCGGCCGGGCCCGGCCTGCTCGCCGAGTGTCTCCGGCTCGGCGGCTGCGAGACCGGCGACGCCAAGCTGACGGCCGGCTACGCGCTGCCGTGCCGCTGGGTCATCCACACCGTCGGCCCGGTGTGGCGCGGCGGCAGCCACGGCGAAAGGGACGCGCTCGTCTCCTGCTACCGCCGCAGCCTGGCGGTGGCGCGCGGGGCCGGCGCGGCCACGCTGGCCTTCCCGCTCATCTCCGCCGGCGTTTTCGGCTATCCGAAGGGCGACGCGCTGCTCGTCGCCGCGCGGACCATTCTGGACGATCTGGCCGCCCACGGCGACGACATCGCCGTCACGCTCGTGCTGCACGGCCGCTGATTTTTTCAAAGAAGGGCCCCTCCCATGAAACAGACCATTGCAAATTCCTTCCGCTATTCTCTCCGGCTCAGTCTGCCCATTCTCATCAGCTTTATCCCCGTGAGCCTCGCCTACGGTATACTTATGCAGAGCGCCGGCTACGGCTGGATGTGGTGCGCCGCATGCAGCCTTTTCGTATACGCCGGCTCCCTTCAGATGCTGATGGTCAGCTTTTTTCCCGGCGGCATTCCGCTCGTGTCCGTGGCGGTCATGGCGCTGCTGCTCAACGCGCGCCATATCTTCTACGGCATCCCCTTCATCGAAAAGTGGCGCGATTACGGCCCGTGGAAATACTTTCTGATCTACGCGCTGCCGGACGAGGCGTTCACGCTGCACTGCGCGGTCGAGCCCGATCCCGGGCGCGACGAAAAATGGGTCTATGTGTTCAATGCGGCGCTGGTGCTGAGCTACTGGCTCGTGCTGACGATCCTCGGCGCGCTGCTGGGCCGGCTGCTGCGCATCGACACCGCCGGCATCGACTTTGCCATGACCGCCCTGTTCATCGTCATCCTTCTCGACGGGCTCAAGACGGCGAAAAGCCGGCTCCCGCTGGCCGTCGCGGCCGTATCGTGCGCGCTGGGGCTGGCCGTATTCGGCCCGGACGGCTTTATTCTGCCCAGTCTGCTGCTCACGATGGCGCTGCTTCTGGCGCTGCGCCGCCGCATCGAGCCGGGAAAGGAGGCGGACGCATGAGCGGCTATCCTCTCTGGCCCATCGCCGTGATCGCCGTATGCGGTCTGTGCACGCTGGCCGAGCGCGCGCTCCCCTTCCTGATCTTCCGCGGCCGCGCCGTGCCCGCCGCCGTCCACTATCTCGGCGACGCGCTCCCCATGGCCATCATCGCCACGCTGATCGTATACTGCCTGCGCGGTCTGGATTTTTCCGCCGCCGCCTCGTGGGCGCCGCAGCTCATCTCCTGCGCCGTTACCGTTCTTCTGCACCTGTGGCGGCGCAGTGCGCTCGTGTCCATCGCCGGCGGTACGCTGTGCTGCATGCTGCTGACACAGCTCGTGTTCTGACAAAAAACGAAAGGATCAAATATGAAAAAGAAGCTCTCTGCAAAGGAATATATCTATATCGCCAGCATGCTGTTCGGCATGTTTTTCGGCGCGGGCAATCTGATCTTCCCCGTAGCGCTGGGCCAGCAGGCCGGCAGCCATGTCTGGGCCGCCGGCGCCGGTCTTCTCCTCACGGGCGTGGGCCTGCCGCTGCTCGGCGTGGCGGCGCTCGGCATCAGCCGCTCGAACGGCCTGTTTGAGCTCTCCGGCCGGGTCAGCCGCCCCTATGCTCTGTTTTTCACCTGCCTTCTGTATCTGACCATCGGGCCGTTTTTCGCCATTCCGCGCTGCGCGACCACCTCGTTTACCGTCGGTCTGGAGCAGCTTCTTCCCGGCGACGGACGGGGCGGCCTGTATCTGCTTTTGTTTTCGCTGCTCTTTTTCGCCGCGGTGCTGTTTTTCTCGCTGCGGCCGGGCCGCATCCTCACCTGGATCGGAAAATTCCTCAACCCGGTCTTTCTTCTGTTCCTCGCCGTTCTGCTGATCGCCGCGCTGATCTCGCCCGCCGCGCGCATTTCCCATGTCGAGCCGCTCGGCGCCTATGCGTCCCAGCCGTTTTTCGCCGGCTTTCTCGAGGGCTACAACACCATGGACGCGCTGGCCAGCCTCGCCTTCGGCATCGTCGTCGTGCAGGTCATCCGTGGTCTCGGCGTGGACGAGCCGGAGGCCGTGGCGGCCAGCACGGTGCGCGCGGGCGTGTTCAGCTGTCTTCTGATGGGCGTGATCTATCTGGCCGTCATGATCATGGGCGCGTGCAGCCGCGGGCTGTTTGAGCCGGCGGAAAACGGCGGCGTCGCCCTGGCCCAGATCGCGCGGCACTATCTCGGTGGCGCGGGCCAGCTCGTCCTCGCCGCCACGGTGACGCTCGCGTGCCTGAAGACCGCCGTGGGCCTCACCACCAGCTGCGCCGAGACCTTCTCGTCCATCTTCCCCAAGGGGCCGTCCTACCGCGTCTGGGCCGTGATATTCTGCGGCGTGTCCTTCCTGTTCGCCAATCTCGGTCTGAGCGCCATCATCAACTATTCCGTCCCGGTCCTGATGTTCCTGTATCCGCCGGCCATCGTGCTGATCGTCCTGGCGCTGACCGGGCGGCTGTTCGGCCATGACCGCGCCGTATACCGCTGGACGATCGCGCTGACGCTCGTCGGCGCCGTTTACGATCTGCTGCGCACGCTGCCGGCCGACGTGCGCGCCCTGTGCCGGCTCGACGCGCCGCTCGGCGCCGTCGGACGGCTTCTGCCGCTGTCCTCGCTCGGACTCGGCTGGCTCTGTCCCGCGGCGCTGGGGCTCGTCCTCGGTCTCGCCGTTCACTTCCTCCGCGGCAGAAGGCAGAAGGCCTGATCCGCCGCGGCCTTCACGGTCTGCGCCCGTTGCGGCGCAGGCCGTTTTATGTTATAATGCTTTATTATCTCACATGGACGGCCCCCTGTTTCCGCCGCCTCTGTCCGGCGGCCGGCCGCCATGAAAGGAGGCTTCCATGGAAAGGAAAAAACCGTCCGCGCCGCAGGTGGAAAGCCAGCTTCGGCACAACATTCTGAAAATGCCGGAGGCATGCTACAAGGCCAGCGGCATTCTCGTTTTCGGCCGGCGCATCAAAACGCTCGTGTTCACCACGGACATCGCCATCATCCGCAACTGCGACGCGGACGCCGTGTTCGCCGTGTATCCCTTCACGCCCCAGCAGGCCATCAGCGAGGCCATCATCAAATCCGCCTACATCCCCGTGTTCTGCGGCGTCGGCGGCGGCACGACCAAGGGCCTGCGCACACTGGGTCTGGCCAAGGACGTGGAGAGCCAGGGCGCGATGGGCGTTGTTATGAACGCGCCGATCTCCGATCTGAATCTGGCCGGCGTGGCAAAGGCGGTGGACATCCCCGTCGTCATCACGGTCGTCAGCGCCGAAACGGACATCGGCGCGCGCCTTCTCGCGGGCGCTGCCATTCTTAACGTCGCCGGCGGCGCCGCCACGCCGGAGATCGTGGCAAAAATACGGGAGGACTGGCCGGACGTTCCCATCATCGCCTCCGGCGGCAGCACCAACGAAAGCATCGCCCGGACGATCGAGGCCGGCGCCAACGCCATCACCTACACGCCGCCGAGCACGGCGGAGCTGTTCAGCGCAACGATGGCAAAATACCGGGACATGACCTGATATCCCCGGCGGAAAGGGCACAGCATGGCCAACATCATTGATATCCGCGATTTCTCCGCCGCGGAGCTGGACGTATACGCCCGGCTCACGGAGGGGCAGCTGAAAAACCGGCGCGAGCCGGAAAAGGGGCTGTTCATCGCCGAAAGCCCCAAGGTGATCGAGCGCGCGCTGGACGCGGGCTATGAGCCGGTGTCGCTTCTGATGGAGCGCCGGCATATCGACGGCCAGGCGGCCGGCGTGATCGAGCGTTGCGGCGATATCCCCGTCTATACCTCCTCCCCGGAGCTTCTAACGCAGCTGACGGGCTTTCAGCTCACGCGCGGCGTCCTGTGCGCCATGCGGCGCAGGCCTCTTCGCTCCGTGGAGGAAATATGCACCGGCGCGCGGCGCATCGCCGTTTTGGAGGACGTGATGAATCCGACGAACGTCGGCGCGATCTTCCGCAGCGCCGCGGCGCTCGGCATGGACGCCGTTCTGCTCACGCCGGCGTGCAGCGACGCGCTGTACCGGCGCTGCGTCCGCGTGAGCATGGGCACGGTGTTTCAGGTCCCCTGGACCGTCATCGGAAGCCGGCTTGCCGACTGGCCGCAGCCGGGCCTGTCGCGGCTGCGTGCGCTGGGCTTTGCCACGGCCGCCATGGCCCTGCGCGACGACGCCATATCCATCGACGATCCGCGTCTGACGGCGGAGGAAAAGCTCGCCGTCGTGCTCGGAACGGAGGGCGACGGGCTGGCCGGCTTCACCATCGCGGCCTGCGACTGGTGCGTGCGCATCCCCATGAGCCACGGCGTCGATTCGCTCAACGTCGCGGCCGCCTCGGCCGTGGCCTTCTGGCAGCTGTCCCGCCGCGGATAAAAAACGCCGGAAACCGGCGCGGCAGAGCGCGTTTTTTCCGGGAAATCCTGCTAAATCGTTGCAATAGCGGAAATGATATGCTATGATAGCCAGGCTGTACAACAAAAACAAAAGGAGACCGAGTTATGAACAAGACCGAACTCATCAAGGCCGTCGCCGAAAAGACCGGCGAGAGCCAGGCCGCCGCCGCCAAGAGCGTGGCCGCTGTTTTTGAGACCATCACGGAAACCATCAAGAAGGGCGAGACCGTCAGCCTGATCGGCTTCGGTACCTTCGGCACCAAGTCCATCGCCGAGCGCACGGGCCGCAACCCCCAGACTGGCGAGGAGATCAAGATCGCCGCCCGCACCGCCCCCTTCTTCAAGGCCGGCAAGGGTCTGAAGGACTCCATCGCGGAGTGACGCCGGACCGAAAACGGGAGTCTGCTCCTCCGACGGAGGGCCGGACTCCCGCTTTTTTGCGCCCCCATGCCGGGGCCGCGGACAGATACAGGCCGCCCAAGGCGGCCGCTTTTTGAGGTGTAATATATGGATCGGATCCTGCGCGCCGTCGCCGCCGACGGCTTTGTCAAAATGGCCGTGATCGACGGCCGCGCGCTCGTTCAGCGCGCCAGAGAAATACACAACTGCTCGCCCACGGCGGCGGCCGCTCTCGGCCGGACGCTGTGCGCGGCTTCCCTGCTCGGCAACATGCTCAAGGAGGAGCGCGCCACGCTTACCATCCGCGTCCGCGGCGGCGGCCCGGCCGGCTCGATCATCGCCGTGTCCGACCACGAGGGCAACGTGCGCGGGCTGATCGAAAACCCCGGCGTGGAGCTTCCTCTCCGCGCGGACGGAAAGCTTGACGTCGGCGGCGCCGTCGGCCGCGACGGCATGATGACTGTCAGCCGCGACATCGGGCTGAAGGAGCCCTACGTCGGCTCCACGGCGCTCGTCAGCGGCGAGATCGCCGAGGATCTGACGGCCTATCTTCTGGAAAGCGAGCAGGTCCCGTCGGCCTGTGCGCTGGGCGTTCTGATCGACCGCGACCGCAGCATCCGCGCCGCCGGCGGCTTCATCGTTCAGCTCATGCCCGGCGCGGACGAGACGCTCATCGACCGGCTGGAGGAAAACATCTTCCTCATGGATCAGCTGACGACCATTCTGGACGAGGACGGCGCCGAGGCGCTGTTCGGCCAGGTGCTGCGCGGCATGGACTACACGCTGATGGAGACCTGCCCCGTGGAATACCGCTGCGGCTGCAGCCGCGAGCGCGTGGCGGAGGCGCTGCGCTGTCTGTCCGCGGCCGAGATCGAGGAGATCGCCGCCGACGGGCAGGACGTGGAGGTCGGCTGCGACTTCTGCGGCACGCGCTACCGCTTCACGCCGCAGCAGCTCGCCGCGCTGAAATCCGCGCCCGCGGAGACCCCGTGACCGCCGCGCGGTTCGTACTTCTGTTCTGATCCGAGGATAAAACATGCGCTTTCTCGACCGTTTTGAGCTTCGCAGCCGGGAATTTTACCGGAAAACGCTGACGCTGATGCTGCCCGTGATCCTGCAGCAGCTCATCACCATCGGCATCAACTTCATGGACAATCTTATGATCGGCGGCTTCGGCGAGGTGTCCATCGCCGCCGTGGCCTTCGGCAACCAGTTCTACTCCTTCTTCCAGTTCATCTGCATGGGTCTCGGCTCCGGGGCCGTGGTCATGTCCAGCCAGTTCTGGGGCCGGCGGGAGCTTTCTCCCATGCGCGTCACGGCGGCCATCGCCCTACGCGTCACAGCGGCGCTGTGCGCGCTGTTCACGCTCGCGTCCGTTCTCTGGCCGCAGCTCATTCTCCGCTTCTACAGCTCCGACGCCGCCGTCATCGCCGCCGGCGCGCCCTATATGCGCCTTGTCGGAACGACCTTCCTGCTCGCGGGACTGTCCTCCACGGCGACGTATCTGATGCGCAGCGTCGGCCGGGTGAACATCCCCCTCATCGGCTCGGCCGCCGCCTTTTTCCTGAACGTGTTTTTCAACTGGGTGTTCATCTTCGGCAAATTCGGCGCGCCGGCGCTTGGTCTTACGGGCGCCGCGCTCGGCACCGTCATCGCCCGCGCCTTTGAATTTCTGTTCGTGTTCGGCTTTTTTGTCCTGCGCGAGGAGAAATTCTCCTTCCGGCTCCGGCATCTGTTTCTCTCCGGCGCCTCTCTGCGCCGCACATACGTCAAATACAGCGTTCCCGTGCTGGTCAGCGACACGCTGCTCGGTCTGAGTCTGTCGCTCACGGCCGTCATTTACGGCCACATCTCGCCGGAGATCTCCGCCGCGAACTCCATCACCGCCTCGCTCGTTCAGCTCACGACCGTGCTCAACGTCGGCATGGCCGGCGCCTCCGCCATCGTCGTCGGCAACAGCATCGGCGAGGGCGCGATCGACCGCGCGCGGCGCGAGGGCAACGCCTACATCCTCCTCTCGTTCCTGTTCGGCCTTGTCATCATCCCGCCGCTGGCGCTTCTGGAGGGGCCGTATATGAGCCTTTACAGCATTCAGCCGGAAACGCGCGCCATTGCGCACGACATGATGCTGTGCACCTATCTCATGCTGCCGCTGCAAACCGTGGCCTACGTCATCTCCAAGGGCATCCTGCGCGGCGGCGGCGATACGCGCTTTCTGCTTCTGGCCGATTCCAGCTGCGTCTGGTTTCTGTCGCTCCCGCTCGGGGCACTGGCCGGCTTCGTGTGGCATCTCAGCCCGTTCTGGGTCTATTTCCTTCTGCGCATGGAATTCCCGCTCAAGGGCATTGTGTGCTTCCTGCGCTATTGCAGCGGAAAATGGATCCAGCAGATCCGCGGCGAAAGCGAACCGGCCCGGACTGCCTGACCGGCCGTCCGGCAGGATACAGATAAAAAACAGGCATGACGGCCGTCATGCCTGTTTTTCTTTTTCCGAAGCTCCCGAACGAAGCGGACGGCGCCGGTTTTCAGACGCTTTTTTCCACGATCTTCGCCTTCGGCGCGTTGCGCCGCACGCTTTCGATCCCCTTGACGCACAGCTCCTTGTCCGCGTGGCCGCCGCCGACGGCGATGATCTTCCCGTTGCGGGCGCGCAGCCGGTAGCGGTACTGGCGTTTTCGATCCTTGTACAGCTCGTATTTCGGGTTCGGAAGCTCCGCAAAGCCCCGCTCGGTCTGGTCCTCGATCCGCGCGGCGGCGTTGCGCCGCACGCTCTCGATCCCCTTGAGACAGGCGCTGCGGCTGGCATAGGCGTCGCTGACGGCGACCGGCTCGCCGTTGGCCGCGATCAGACTGAAGGCGAAGCCGTCGTCCGCTGTGCGGATGATGAATTTTCCCATGCGCGTCCCCCGTTTTCCCGGCCGCGGCCGGTTTTCTTCCCATAAAAATCTTACCATAAGCGCCGGGGCTTGACAAACCTTTTTTGTCGATTTCCTCCGCAAAATATTGACAAAAAGGGGCGCGCTTTTTCGGCGCGTCCCCCAATTTTCAATGATACACGATACCGGTGTTCGGGTCGGAATACTGCGCGACCCGCTGGCGATACAGCTCCATGGCCTGCTCCTCAAACGCGAGATGCGGCTCCTCCACGCCCATGCGCCGCAGAAGCCCGCGCGCAAACGGCGGATTGAGCACCAGCAGCGGCCCCGTGAGATACGTCGCCATGAAGCCGCTGCGGCAAATGCCCTCGCCCTTTTCCGTCTCGTTCAGCCCGTCGCCGCGCACGGTTTCAAACAGCGGCTCGACCTCGCCGTAGCTGTGGCCGAACAGGCTCTTGAAGCCCACGATGTCCATGTCGCCGTATTTTCCGAGATACAGCGCGTTGTAGCGCGACATCATGGTATAGCGCGCGCGGGTGGGGAACAGCCCCAGGCACTCCAGCGACCAGCCGTTGTCAGCCGTGATGCCCTCGCCGAACAGCTCCAGCGCGTTGCCCGTGATGAGAAACAGCTGCCCATCGTCGATCAGCTCGCGCAGCCGCTCGCGGCAGGGCCGGAGCGCCTCGGCCGCCAGCTCCATCCCCTCTTCCGTGACCGAGCCCATGTATATGAGCGCCGGACGCTCGCGCATGAACAGCGGCTCATCCCGCAGCGAGGTATTCACGATCTCGATCTCGCCGCAGCTTCGGCGCAGGTATTCCACGTTCATCAGATCGCCGTAAAGGTTCGCCACCTCCGGGAACAGGACCTCCACCTTCATTTTTCCGCCGCCTCCTTTGCAAGCTGCTCAATGTGCGCGCGCACCTTCTGCGCGAACACGAGCGAATCCGTTCCGTAAAACAGATAGACCTGGTCGCCCTTGACGAACGGCAGACGCTCCACCGCCTGCATCTCGTCCTCCACGCAGATGATCTTCTCCTCCGGCACGCCCGCCAGCAGCAGCCGCAGCCGGTAATCGAGCGCGCGCGCGCCCGTCGCCACGATGCAGCGGATGCCCGGCCGCGTCAGAAATTCAAAATCGCAGTCGTACAGCCACGAAACGTTCTCCGACCAGTGCTTGACGTCGCCGAGGCAGTTCATCATCAGCACCAGCTCCTTTTCCCCCGCGCGGCCGGACACATAGTCGAACGCGCGCGAGCAGGCCAGCGCGTTTTTCTCCTTCGCCATCTGCATCACGAGCGTAACGTCGCCGACCTTCTTTTCCTCGTGCCGGCTCGACACGATGGCGCAGCGGGCCATGAGCGGCACGATCTGCTCGTGGGAATAGCCCAGCTCCCGCATGACGGCGGCCGCCGCCAGCAGATTGTAGGCGTCGAATACGCTGTCGCTCAAAAGCGCGTATTCCGCACTGCCGCCGGCATCCGTGACGCGCATGGTCATGCGCGCGAAGTCCACGTCCCCGCCGGCGTAATCGCTGGCCGGCGAGGCGAAGCCGCACGCGTCGCACACGGCCCTGCCGATGTGATGATAGCGGCGGTATTCATAGCGCAGCGGCGCGTGGCACACCGGGCAGATGCGCACATCGTCGATGAGATTGACGCACTCGGTGACGTCGCCCTCCATGGGGCCGATGCCGAAATACACGCGCGCGCACACCGGCGCGATGCGGCAGGAGATCAGATCGTCCGCGTTGACGACCAGCTTCGTCTCCGCCGGAATGTTCCGGCTGAGTATGTCCGCAATGTAGGCGGGATGCGCGTTGCGCATGATCGAATCGCGGAACAGATTCGTCACGACCAGAAGCTGCGGCCGGATGCTGGGGAACACGCGCGGCGCGGAGCGCTCGTCGATCTCCAGCACGGCAGCGTCGGCGCGGGCGCGCCCGAACGGCCCGCAGCCGGCGGCCAGCGCCGTGGCGAGCCCCGCGGCCAGATTGGAGCCGTAGCGGTTGGAGCAGACCGTTTTCCCCGCCTTCTCCAGCAGGTCGCACAGCAGATTCGTCAGCGTCGTTTTCCCGTTGGTGCCGGTCACGGCGATGATCTGCCGCGGCTTGTTCACCTGCGCCAGAAAGTCCGGGCATATCTTCAGCGCCAGCCGCCCGGGAAGCTGCGTCCCCTTGTGCCCGGTCACCCGCAGCGCCAGGATCGCCAGCTTCGCCACGATGAACGCGGCAGCGTATCGAAGCCTTCTCATATATCTTCAGCCTCTTTTCCCTTTGAAAATCCAGATTATTTTACCACAGCCCCCGCAAAAGTAAAAGAGCCGGCCGCCGATTAAAATTGACTTTTCGACAAATTTTATTTAGAATCAGAATGGGGTGAAAAAATGGAACGAATTCAAGGATTTGGGCCTGATTCTTTTATGACAAAGACTGAATTGACCGCCTACCTGAAGGATGTCGCCGCACTGGAACAGGATCTGTACACGCTGAACGAAACAGAAACCGCTCTGAAAGCACAAAAGCAGATACCGGAATACCACGAATTCAGCGAACCGGTTTTCCGCGAAGTGAGCGATGCGGATATCGGCAGTGCTACCGAGTCCAACGCGGGCGGTTTCTTACTTTGGTCAATAACTCTGAGCCTTGGCCTGCTCGTTCCACTGGTTCATTGGTGGACTCTGCTGCTGGGCATCCCCTGCTGTCTGTTTCTCTTTTTTATATTTACGAAACTGGCCGGGGCTCTCACCAAAAAACGTCTTACTCGTGAGCGGGTGGCAGAATACGACGCTGCACTGGCACAGTATGAACAGGATGCGGCGGAAGAATCCGACCGCTACGCACAGGACAAGGCGTATTGCGAGCGCTTCAACACCAGACTGGCTCAGCAGCTTGCAGCCGTCCGAAGCCAGAAAGCAAAAACGATGGACGCCCTCCAGCAGCTTTACGGACGCAATATTATTTATCCGAAATACCGCACCATCGTCCCCGTTACCATGTTCTGCGAATATATGGAGTCCGGCCGCTGCGAAGCGCTCGACGGTGCGGACGGCGCCTACAATAAATACGAGGATGAACTGCACATGGACCTCATTCTCGGCACCCTCAGCAGCATTAAGTCCGTTCTCGGTCAGATAAGCAGACAGATCGGCAGCATTTCGGGGCAGTTGGGGAAAATCCAGCAGAACCAGTACCTTCTCTATCAGGAGCTGCAGGAGGGAAACCGCATCGCGGCCGATATTGCCAACACCGCCGTCCACATCGCCCGAAGCAACGCCGCCATTACCGCCAATACCGCGTGGACAGCCTACAGTGCTGCCGCAGCGGCCCGCAGCGCGAACGCCGTTGTCCGCGCATTCGATCTCTAGTATACCCGAAAATGCACCTTGACCCCGTAAATTCCCCGCGTCCGTGAAAAGAAAAATGCATATAAACAAAGCCATCCGGGGCATACGCTCCCGGATGGCTTTTTCGTATGGTGTGATCTTTTTATTTCATGCCGCGCTTGACCATCTCGGTGACGATGAAGGTCGCGTTGTCCTCGGCAAATTTGCCGGCGCCAAAGCCGGCGTCGTAGCCCAGTTCCTTGGCCAGCTCATAGGTGATGCGCGGGCCGCCGCAGCAGACGATGAAGCGGTCGCGCAGCCCCTCGGCCTCGAGAAGCTCGATCAGCTCCGTGAGGTTCTGGATGTGGATATCCTTCTGCGTGACGGTCTGGCTGACGAGCAGAGCGTCCGCGTTCATCTCCACGGCCTTTTTCACGAAATCCTCGTTCGTGACCTGCGCACCCATATTCAGCGCCTCGATCATCTCATAGCGCTCCAGCCCGTAGTGGCCGGCGAAGCCCTTGCGGTTCATGATCGCGTCGATGCCGACGGTGTGGGCGTCGGTGCCGGTGGAGGCGCCGACGATGACGATCTTGCGGCCGAAATGCTCCTTGATATACTCGTCGATCTCGTGCATATCCATGGTCGGCTCCTCGACCTTGTCGACATGGATATCCTCGTAATTGATCGTGTGCACGCAGCTTCCGTACACGACGAAGAAGGTAAAGTTCTCGTCGAGCGCCTTGGACAGGGCCACGTTCGGGTCCTGAAGGCCCATTTTCTGGGCGAGCTGCTTGGCCGCCTCCGTCGCCTCGTCGCCCTGAGGGACAGGCAGCGTGAAGGAGGTCTGCACCTTGCCGTCGTTCATGGTATCGCCGTAGGGCTTGATGGCCTTGAGGTCAAGCGTGGTGTCGATGTGCTCGCGATGGAGGTTGTAAAGTCCGCCGCTCATGCCATGTTTCCTCCTTCCAGATCGCTGACCATCATGTCAACGAAGGGGTTATAATAGCCGTCCTGCTTGCCGCAGACGCCGGCCAGTCCCTTGCCGCCGTCGCGCGGGCGCTTAATATCGGCAAAGATGCCCTGCTCCAGCGTGGCGAAAAGGCCGGTCTGTTCGATCTGCTTGAGAAGCTCCGCCGCCTTTTCCAGAACCTCGGCGGCGCGCGTCTGGATGATGCCGCCCTTCTTGAACTCGATCTCCTCGCCGAGATCGGCCATCGTGCGGAAGATATATTCCGCGTTCTCGATGGACAGCGCGCGGTCGGACATGAAGGGGGTGTGGATGGCCTCGGTGAGCATGCCGAGAAGATGCACCTTCTGATGGGTCATGATCGTGACCATGTTGAAAAGCGCGTCCTGCACGTTCCCGCGGAAGATGTCGCCGGTCATGAATTTCGTCGGCGGCATGTATTTCAGCGGCGCCTTGGGGAATATTTCGCGCGCCTGCTGCGCCTGCGCCAGCTCGTAAAGGAAGCCGTCCTTGAGCTGCGGGTCCATCTCAAAGGCGTGGCCAAGGCCCATCTGTTCGGCGGGCAGATGCGCGCGGTAGGCAAACTGCTCGTTGATGAACTGGCTGGCCAGAACGGTGTGCGCGGAGAGATAGGCGTCGTCCGTGGTGAGATAGTTGTCCTCGCCGGTGTTGATGATGACGCCGGCATAGGAGTTGATCAGGCGGGAGAAGAACTGGTCGCACAGCGTGCGCTGCATATTGATGTCGCGGAACAGGATGCCGTAAAGCGCGTCGTTGAGCATCATGTCCAGCCGCTCCATCGCGCCCATGGCCGCGATCTCCGGCATACACAGACCCGAGCAGTAGTTGCACAAACGGATGTAGCGGTGCTGTTCCTCGCCGACCTCGTCGAGCGCCTTGCGCATGATGCGGAAGTTCTCCTGCGTGGCGTAGGTGCCGCCGAAGCCCTCGGTCGTCGCGCCGTAGGGCACATAGTCCAGCAGGCTCTGCCCCGTCGTGCGGATAACGGCGACGACGTCGGCGCCCTGACGGGCGGCGGCCTGCGCCTGGGTCACGTCCTCATAGATGTTGCCGGTGGCGACGATGAGGTAGAGATACGGCCCCTCCTTGTCCCCGCCGTAGGATTCCAGCATGGCGCTGCGGGTGGCGCGGTTGCCCTTGATGCGGTCGCACATGGCGCGCGCAACGGGACCGACGGCAGCGCGTATCTCGGCGTCCGTGTGGACGGAAAGCGTGGAAAGATCGATCTCGCCGCGGGAAATGCCCTCGGCGATCTCCTGCATGCCGAGGCCCGTCGCGCACATGGCGTTGCCCAGCGCCCAGGCCGCGCCCTTGCCGAGAAGCCCCTTCTCCAGCAGGTGATCGACGACAATGTTCGGCATCGGCACCTCAACCTCGTTGACGCCGTCAATGCCGAGCAGGCGGCAGACCGCGCGCTCGACCGTGACCGTGGTGTGGCTGTCCACAAACACCTGCGTATCGTCGGCAATGTGGGCGGCGGAGGCACGGGCCTGATCGACGAGGGCCTGATTCAGTCCGATTTTGCTCATATTCAGCTTACTCCTTGTATTATGGATGGGGCGGCACATGGCCGCCCCGTGTCATTGTGTTCAGGCTCTGCCGGCCTCGAGATCGCGTTGCTTCTTGCGGTCGCGGCGCAGCATATCGTCCGGCTCCATATAGCGCTGCTCCACGCCGTGGGCAAGCTTTGCCACGCCGGTGAGCGGGTTGATGGGCGTTTCCTCGCCGCGGCAGACCGGGCAGTGGCACACGTTGTCGTAGTGCTCCGGCTCGGTGTAGGTGGTGATGACGCCCTCGAAGTTGCGCAGGACCACCTTGCGCGGGGTCTGGGAGATGACGTAGTTGGGCATGACCGGCGTCTTGCCGCCGCCGCCCGGCGCGTCGACCACGAAGGTCGGGATGCAGTAGCCGGAGGTATGGCCGCGCAGCGCCTCCATGATCTCGATGCCCTTGGAGACCGGCGTGCGGAAATGGCTCAGGCCGAGGCTGGGATCGCAGCAGTAGATGTAGTACGGACGCACGCGCATCTTCACCAGGCCGTTGACCAGCTTTTTCATGACGAACACGCAGTCGTTCACGCCCGCGAGCAGAACGCTCTGGTTGCCCAGAGGAACGCCGGCGTCCGCCAGCATGCCGCAGGCTTTGGCGGCCTCGGGCGTCAGCTCGCTGGGATGGTTATAGTGGGTGTTGAGCCACACGGGGTGATACTTCTTGAGCATATTGCACAGCTCCGGCGTGATGCGCTGCGGGCAGACGACGGGCGTGCGGCTGCCGAGACGGACGATCTCGACGTGCGGGATCGCGCGCAGCTCGGAGATGATGTGCTCCAGCTCGGCGTCCTCGACCATCAGGCAGTCGCCGCCGGACAGAAGCACGTCGCGCACCTCAGGATGATGGCGCACATAGTCGATGCATTTTTCGATCTGCGCCATCGGCACCTCGGAATCGCACTGGCCGGCGAAGCGGCGGCGCGTGCAGTGGCGGCAGTACATGGAGCACTGATCCGTGATGAGCAGCAGCACGCGGTCGGGATAGCGGTGCGTCAGCCCCGGGCAGGGACTGTCCACGTCCTCGTGCAGGGGATCGGCGTCCTCATAGGGAGCGTAGTAAAGCTCGGCCTCGGTGGGAATGGCCTGCTTGCGGATGGGATCGAAGGGATCGTCCAGATCGATCAGGGACAGGTAATACGGCGTGACGGCCATGCGCAGCTTGCCCAGCGTATCGCGCACGCCCTGGCGCTCGTCATCGGTCAGGCGGATGCCGTAGCGCTCCAGATCCTCCAGCGTGGTGGCGCGGTTGGCGACCTGCCAGTGCCAGTCATTCCATTTTTCCTCGGGAACATCGGCAAAAAGTCCATTGCGGGTCTTCATAGCAGTAAGCTCCTTTTCAAATTCAGTCGATAGGCAGGGTACGATTCGGACTCAGACGTATTTCTCGTCGAACAGCTTGCGGATCTTGGGGTTCTCGCGCAGCACGTCGAGCGTGATGTCGGCGTGGTTTTTGGTGTAGCCGTTGCCGACGATCATGGAAACGTCCTTGCCGCAGCCCTCGGCGCCCAGCGCCGCCTTCGTGAAGGAGGTCGCCATCGAGAAGAAGTAGACCAGGCCGTCGTCACGGACGGGGAGAATGGCGCTCATTTCGCACGACTCGATGTTGACGCAGCAGATGGAGATATCATACTCCCGGCCGTCGTTGGCCGCCAGCGCCGCCTCAAGCACCTCGACCGGCTTGGTGCAGTCTGCCACGACCACGTCGGTATAAACGCCCAGCTCGACCAGCCCCTCGACCTGCTTGGGGTTGCGCACGACACCGACGACCTTGCCGTTGGGGCCGACCTTCTTGAGCGCTTCCCATGCGCACAGCACGCCGGACTTGCCGTTCGCGCCGAGGATGAGAACGCTGTCGCCCTCCTTGGGCAGCTTGCGGGCCTGCGCGGGCGCGCCGGCCACGTCCAGCGCGGCCAGAGCCAGCGCCTCGCTCATGTCGTCGGGCAGCTTGGCGTACAGGCCCGTCTCAAACAGGACGGCCTGGCCCTTGATGTCCACGCGGTCGATCTCGGGGTGGATGGCGATGATCTCGTCGATGCGCAGCGGCGTGAGCGACAGGGACACGAGGGAGGCGATCTTGTCGCCGACCTTCAGATCGCGGTCCTTCAGATCCTCGCCGATGTAGGCGACGGTGCCGATGAACATGCCGCCGGAGCCGGTGACGGGGTTCTGCTGCTTGCCGCGCTCGGCCACGATGCCCTTGATCATTTCGCCGATCTTCTGCACGTCATGGCCGCAGGCGTCGGATATCTGCGTAAAGGACGCCGAGTCGATGTTCAGGGAGCTGACGTCCACGATGATCTCGTTGGAGTAATGCTTGGACATATCGTTGTCGATCTTCCACGCCGCCTGGGTCAGAACGCCCTTCGGCTCGATGACGCGATGCGTTCCGTATTTGTTTCCTTTAAGCTCTGCCATGTTTCCTTATCCTCCATATTCATGTAGTGATGACGTCCTTCCGTTCCGTGCGGCGCGGAAGGACGCGCCGTGTTTTTCCGTTTGTTTCCGCCGTCACTTCAGCCACGCGGGCGTCGGCAGGCTCAAAATCTGGCGCGCTTCGGCGCTCGAGGCGATGTCGCGGCCAAGCTCGCGGCTGATGCGGACGACCTTTTCGACCAGCTCGCCGTTGGAGCGGGCCTTCTCGCCCCGGCCCAGATAGATGTTGTCCTCAAAGCCCACGCGGACGTTGCCGCCCATGACGATGCTGGTCGCGGCCATGGGGAAGGCGGCGCGGCCGACGCCGGTTCCGGTCCAGGTGGAGCCGGCGGGCAGCGCATCGACGAGCCAGGCAAGGTTCTTCGGCGTGAAGGGGGTGCAGCCGGCGACGTTCAGGACGAAGTTGAACTGCATCGGCGCACCGGGGACCTCTCCCTTTTTCGCCATCGTGAGGATGGTGTCCAGATGGCCCATCTCAAAGCACTCGTATTCCGGCTTGATGCCGTTTTCGATCATGCGCTTGCCGAACGCGCGCATGGTGGGCATGGTGTTGTCGAAGATCTCGTCGCCGAAGTTGCAGGTGCCGCAGTCAAGCGTCGCCATCTCCGGGAACAGCTCCGTCGCCTGCAGGCGCTCCTCCGGGCTCATGCCCACGGCCCCGCCCGTGGACGGGATCATGATCACGTCGGGCAGCTCCGCCCGGATGGCGTCCATCACGACGCGGAAGCGCTCGCGGTCCTGCGTGGGCGTTCCGTCGTCGTAGCGGACATGGATGTGCAGGATGGCCGCGCCGGCGTCGTAAGCGCGGCGGGACTCTGCCACCATCTCCTCGACGGTGTAGGGGACGAATTCATTCTGCGCCTTGGTGACCTCTGCGCCGCAGATGGCGGCGGTGATGATGAGCTTTTCCATGGCGCGTCCTCAGTGGGCGATGCGCTGGGAATCCTTCGGCGTCACGCAGGTGCCGTGGGCCCGGCAGACGACGACCGGCGGATCGAGCACCTCGGCGGCGCTGGGGCTGATGTCCGGGCGGGACTGGATGACCTTCCGCGCCTCGAAATGCATCTTGCGGGAGGAATTGCCCGCGACCTCCAGCTCGCCGTAGGCTTCGATGTAGTCGCCGGCGTAGGTGGGCGCAAGGAATTCCACGCTGTCGTACGCGCAGAACAGGCCCTCGTCGCCGTCGTACTTGATGAGGATCTCGGTGGCCACGTCGCCGAACAGGTGGACCATGTGCGCGCCGTCGACCAGGTTTCCGCCGTAGTGCGCGTCCTCGGCGCCCATACGGACCCGGATGAGGGAAGTGATCTTTTCTTCAGCCATTGGTGTTTCCTCCATGCACAATATATAAATATCTTTTTTTGGTCTTTCCGAAAAACAAAGGCGCGCCATGCACACGGCCGGGACCGACCGCAGGCAATAGCGCACCGTATGTCCATACGACAGTCGCAGAGCCGTGTTCCTCCCTGCGCCCAAGCGGCCGCCGGCCGCTTTCGGCGGAAGCTCCCTTCACCCCCTCCGGGGTTACCATAGCCTCCGCGCCTCTATTGAATCCATATGCAATTCATGGAAGCGAAGCAAGCCCGCTCCGCTGATTTTCTCTCGTCTGTATTATATGACAAAAATTTATCAACGTCAATCGCAACTTCTTGAGCGTTTTTCATAAAAAACAGCGGCTCTGTCCGGCAAAAGACACAGCGGCGCGGCGCGCGCGTCAGTAAAAGCGCTCGATGCGCTCCATAACATTCTCCGGCATCCCCAGCAGGCGGCATATATCCAGCGCCTCCCGCGGGCAGGCGTCCGACGGCCGGCAGGGGTAAAGCCCGTAATCCATGTGCCGGGCAATGATCTCCGGCCCCGGCATCGAGGAGGCCGCCAGCTCCCGCTTCACCTGCTCGGCGTCCATGTCGCGCAGGCCCACGATGCGGTAATGCCGCCCGGCGCGCTCGGCCACGCCGTCGTAATGCGTGGCCACCACGGCAAAGCCGCCGCACTCGTTGAGATATTCCACCATACCGCGCACGATGGCGGCGCCCTCGTCGGGGTTCGTGCCGCGGCCCGGCTCGTCGAGCAGGAGCAGCGAATCGTCCCGGTGCGCGCGCAGCGCGTCGCGCAGGCGCACGACCTCTCCGCCGAAGGAGGACAGGCCCTTCTCCGTCCGCTCCGCGTCGCCCGACAGGAAGCATATCCCGCCGATCGGCGGCAGGGCGCCGGCGCGCGCGCAGACGGGATAGCCCGCCATGGCCAGCAGAACGTTGAGCGCAAGCGTTTTCAGCGCCACCGTCTTGCCGCCCATGTTCGCCCCGGTGATGACGGCCGCGCCGCGCGAGAGCGTGATGGAAACGGGCACGAAGCGCCCGCCGTGCTCCGCCACGGACGCGCCGATCGCCGGGTTCGTCATCTCCTCAAAAGCAATGTCCCCCTCGCGTATCTCCGGCGTGACCGCGCCCCAGCGCGCGCCCATCGCCGCCTTGCGCAGCAGCAGATCGAGCCGTCCCACTGCCGCGCAGTCCGCTGCGATCGCGGCGCAGTACGGCCGCAGCCCCGCCGACAGCGACGCGCAGATCGCGCGCTCCTCGGCATCCTCGCCGGCGCATATGCTCTCGCGCTCGAGCCGAAGCTCCGCCCGGCGCGCCTCGTCCTGCGTTTTGTACAGCTCCGCCTCCACGCCGCGCTTGCGCCGCCGAAGCTCGAACAGGACCGGCGTCGCCGCGTCCTCGATGGCAAAGCTGCGGCGTCTCTCGCCGCGCGGGTCGAGCAGCGCCAGCGCCGGCGAGCTGTCGGAAAACGACAGTCCCTCCAGCGGGCCGTGCGCCCGGTAGACCGGGGCGATCTCCGCCAGCGCCAGCAGCAGCCCCTTCATCTCAAACAGCTCCAGCAGCGACAGCGTGCCGCCCGCCGCGCAGCGGCCGAGACTGCCGCGGATGTCCTTCATGCACATCAGCGGCCGGTCAAGCTCCCGGGTAAACGCCGCCAGACCGTCGTATTCCATCAGCGTCCGCACGCGCCGCAGCTCCGCGCGCAACTCGTCCGCGTCCCGGTACAGCTCCGGACGCCGGCAAAGCTCCTCGCCGAACGGCGTGAGCGGACCGAGCTCATCGAGTATGTACTGCATGCCGGACGCCCGGCAAAGCTCCCGGTCGATCATGCTATCCCCTCCATCACATTGATGACCGGCACGTCCACCCGGTCCTGCACGGCGCGGCGGAAGGCCCCGCCGTCAAAGCGCCAGCCGCGCACCGCCACGGGATTGACCGCCACGGCCAGAAGCCGCGTGCGCTCGCGCAGCGTCATGCGCGCGCCCAGCCGCCGCAGCCTGGCGTAGCTGGCCGACGAAAACAGCAGCTTCGACGCGTCGTCCGTCACGATCGTCCGCCCCGCGAGCTCCCGCCCGCGCTGCAGAAGCTCCCGGAGCACGCTTTCCGTCACGGCGCCCGGAAGCTCAATGGCGTCCGGCTCGCCGTCGTACAGCTCCAGCTGCATCAGCCCCGCCACGAACGCCGTCTCCTCCGCCACGCGCTCCATGCTGCGGTCAAGCCCCGCACCGGAGCACAAGATCGCGCCGTCGGCCACGCTGGCCGCGCCGAGCGAACGCCGCCCGGCCGCCCCGTCGATCAGCACGCAGTCCGCGCCGAGCGCGAAAAAGTCCTTTTTCAGCTCCTTCAGCTGCCCCGTCATGGACGGGCCGCCGAGCTGCACCGCGCCGCCGGACAGCGCCCGCACGATGTATACCTCGCCCATCGGCGTGTGAACGCCGGTGTCCGCCAGGATCTCGCGCGTGAAATCGCCCAGCCGCAGAAGCTCCGAGGCCGTGGCCGCCAGCGTGCCCCGGCGGAGAAATATGCCCGGCTTGTACGTTCCCGTGACCACGTCCGTGCTCTCGCCGTCGCGGCCCACGCTCGTCAGCGCCGGACAGGCGAGCGAGCCGTCGGCGTATATCTCGTCCAGCAGGGCGTTGAGCGTCGTGGTCTTTCCCGCGTTTTTCACCAGTCCGATCACGGAGACCGTTTTGCCCCGCAGCCACTGCATATCCACGATCGCCATGCGGCGTCCCCTCCTTCCGCCCGGTTTCCTTGTCTGTATTTTAACACATCGCGCCGCCGCCGTAAACCATCGGCTTCACGCGCGGAAGCAATCCTCGATCTGCGCCCGGGCCGCGGCCGACGAGCCGGAGATCATCTCCGCCTTTCCGCCGCCGCGCGCGGCGATCCGGCCGCGTATGCCGTCAAAAAACGTCCGCACATCCTGCCCGCGCGCGGCCATGACGAAGCGCCAGTCGCCGTCCGCCCCGGAAAAGGCCGCGCACACGCCGCCGCACAGCGGCGCGCCCGCATTGCACAGCCGCCGCAGCCCGTCCACGCCGCACTCGGCAAACAGGAGCATATTCCCTTCCGTCGGCCGCAGATCGTCGATCTGCCGCTGCAAAAGCGCGCTGTGCGCCCCGGCCAGCTTTTCCTTCAGCCCGTCGCGCTCGGCCAGCAGCCGCTCCACGCCCTGCACGAGCTGATCCTGCGGCACGGACAGCAGCCGCGACACCGCCGCGTCCGCTTCCACCCGCGCCCCGAATTCCGCCAGCGCGTCGCTGCCCGCCTTGGCCCGGATGCGCATGCCGCCGCGGTGGCGCATGAAGTCCAGGATCTTGACCGCGCCGATCTCGCCGGTGCGCGCCACATGCGGCGCGCAGCAGGCGCACAGATCCACGTCCCCGATCTGCACGAGACGGACGTTCTCCGTCAGCTCCAGCTTGCTCCGATAGGAAAGGCCCGCCAGCTCCGCCGGGGCCGGGAACCAGGTGCGCACAGGCAGATCGCGCCATATGATCCCGTTTGCCTCGCGCTCGGCCTGCGCGATATCCTGCGCGTCCAGCTCGCCGCTCGTGTCGAAGACGAAGCCGCAGTCCGCCAGATGAAAGCCGACGTTTTCATAGCCGAAGCGCCGGAAAAATATCCCCGAAAGGATGTGCTCGGCCGAATGGCTCTGCATCTTCCGGAACCTCTCCGCCCAGTCCAGCTCGCCGCGGACGGTCTCCCCCTCCGCGACCGGCCCGTCGAGCCAGTGATATAAAATTCCGTCTTTCTCCCGCACGTCCAGCACGCGCCGGCCGCCCAGCGTGCCGCCGTCGGCGCTCTGGCCGCCCTCCTCGGGGAAGAAGGCGCTCGCCTCCAGCACGCAGCGCCAGCGTCCGTCCTCCTCCCGACAGGACACGACCCTTGTGTCAAACGCGCACAGGCGGGCGTCGTCGTAGAAAAGCTTGTGTGTTTTCATGGGATTGACCTTCCGAAGCAATCAGAGTATAATTTCAGCCATGGATGTTTTCAGGATCGTACTGGCCTATTTGTATGCCGTCAACCTGCTTGCCCTGGCGCTGTTCGGCGTGGACAAGCGCCGCGCCGTCCACGGACAAAGACGCATTCCGGAGCGCGTGCTGCTCGGCGCCGCCGTGCTCGGCGGGAGCGTCGGCGCCATCGGCGGGATGCTGGCGTTCCGCCACAAAACGCGCAAGCCGCGCTTTTCCGTCGGCCTGCCCGTGATCCTGGCGCTGCAGGTGCTGTTCTTCCTCGGCGTCATCTGGGCCGCCAGTCTGTAAGCTCCATTATAAAATCACAAGCGAGGTGCGTCAAGTGAACGAATATCTGGATATAAGCGCGCCGGTGCGCGAAGCGCTGGCGGCCGGCCGGCCCGTCGTGGCGCTGGAATCGACCATCATCTCCCACGGCATGCCCTACCCGCAGAATGTGGAAACGGCGCTGAATGTGGAAAAGATCATCCGCGAGCACGGCGCGGAGCCGGCGACCATCGCCATCATCGGCGGCCGGCTCAAGGCCGGGCTTTCCCCCGAGCAGATCGACTATCTCGGCAAAACCGGCAGCGGCGTGACCAAGGCCAGCCGCCGCGATCTGCCCATCCTTGTGGCGCAGGGCGCCGACGGCGCGACCACCGTGACCACGACGATGATGATCGCGGCCATGGCCGGCATCGAGGTCTTTGCCACCGGCGGCATCGGCGGCGTACACCGCGGCGCGGAAACGACCATGGACATCTCCGCCGACCTCGAGGAGCTGGCGCACACGCCCGTCATGGTCATCTGCGCGGGCGCAAAGTCCATTCTCGATCTGGGGCTGACGCTGGAATACCTAGAGACCAAGGGCGTGCCCGTGATCGGCTACGGAACGGAGGAGCTGCCCGCGTTCTACACCCGCCGCTCCGGCTTTTCCGTGGATTACCGGCTCGACAGCCCCGAGGAGCTGGCCCGCGCCTTCCACGTCAAGCGCGCGCTCGGACTTGAGGGCGGCATGCTCGTCACGAACCCCATCCCCGAGGAATATTCCATGGACCCCGACGTCATCAACGCCGCCATCGACGAGGCCATTGCCGAGGCCGCGGCGCAGGGCGTCCACGGCAAGGCGACGACGCCGTTCCTGCTGGCAAAGGTCAAGGAGCTGACCGGCGGCGACAGTCTGGACAGCAACATCCATCTGGTCTACAACAACGCCGCGCTCGCGGCCGACACCGCCGCGGCGCTGTGCCGGCTGCGCTGAGAGAGCGCGTTTCCCGACGAAAAAGCCTCTGTGTCTGCCGGCACAGAGGCTTCTCTTTTTTTATTCGTCCACGCTCACATAGTCGCCGGAGATGTAGGCCGTGCGCCCGTCGTATTCGATCCGGCACCAGTTTTCGTCGTTGAAGCCCGTCCGGTGCAGTCCCGCGCCGCGGCTGACGCTGCCGAGCACCTCGCAGTTCGTGTTCGGCTCGGCGCGCACATTGACGCTGTCGCCGGTAACGGTCACCTGATCGTCGCAGGGATAAAAGCCGTCCTCATCCGGCGCAGGCTCGGCCGTCTCCTCCGGCTCCGGCGTCGGCTCCGGGGTGGGCTCGGCGGTCGGCTCCGGCGTGGCGAGCGATTCGGAAAGCTCCGGCGCCGCCGTGGGCGCGGCCGTCTGCGTGACCGGCTCATAGCTCGCATCCACCGTTTCATACTGCGGCGCGCCGCCGCCCGCCAGCCAGATCAGCAGCGCCGCCAGCGCCAGGACCAGCAGCGTCCCGACCGTGAACAGAAATATTTTCAGACCCGCGTTCATAATCTTCATCACTGATTCTCCCCCGCAACGTGTACGATCCCGTCCTCCACGCTCAGCCGTCCCTGACAGTACAGCGCCATGGCCTTCGGCAGTATCTTCCACTCCGCCTCCTCCATGATGCGCCGCTGGAGCGTGCGCGCCGTGTCGCCCTCCCAGACCTCCACGGCCTGCTGCAGGATAATGGGGCCGCCGGCGGCGTCCGTCACAAAATAGGCTGTCGCGCCCGAAAGCTTCACGCCGCTGCGGATGGCCGCCTCATACGGCTCCATCGTCGCGCCGCTGCAATCGGAAAAGGCCGGCAGCAGACTCGGCTGGATGTTGATGATGCGGTTTTGATAGCGCCGCAGCACCGCGCCGCCGACCGGGCAGGTATAGCCCGCCAGCGCCACCAGCTCCACGTCCAGATCCTCCAGCTTCTGAAGAATGGCCGTGTTGAAGCTCATGGGGTTCGGAAACAGCGACCAGTCCACCACATAGCTTGGGATATTCGCGCTTTTCGCGCGGATGAGCGCATAGGCGTCGGCATTGGATGAGATCACCGCCGTCAGCTCGCAGTTCGGTATCTCCCCGAACAGATGCGCGTCAATGACGGCCTGCAGATTCGTGCCGCCGCCGGATACAAGGATTGCCGTTTTTACCATGGGGATCTCCTCCTCTGATTTTCCGTCCATTTCTGCCGAAGCGCCCGGCACTGCGCCGGCGTCAGCGTATAGCCTCCGCCGCCGTACCAGCGCCGTTCCAGGTCGTCGGCCAGACCGTCGAACGTGCCGTCCGGCGCCGCGCGCCGGAGAAACTCCCGCGCCGTTTCGCCGGCTCTGCGTCCCTGCTTTTTCCGCGCCGCGCGCCGCTGAACATACACCAGCAGCCCCGGCGGCGTATCGCGCTTCATAAATGCCTCCGCCCGGAAGCGGAGCGCCCGGCACAGCGCCTGCCAGCGGCGGCGGGCCGCGCCCCGGATATATCCCGTGCGCACGTCCTGCCCGGCGGAGACGTTCTCCGCTCCAAGCGTTATCCGCACCCGGCACAGCCGCCGCGCCGCGAGAATCACGCCCGCCAGAAGGAGGATGGCCAGAACGATTCCCGGCCAGACCGGCGCGCCGCCGGACGCGGCCGCTTCCGTCCCCTCCGAAACGATCGCCGGCGCGACGCCCTCCACCGGCGCGGCGATCACATCCGTCTCCTGCGGCTCAAACAGCGCGGCAAAGCGCGCCGCCAGCGACGAAAGCCCGCCGCCGAGCCAGCGGAAAAAGCGCCCCACGGCATGCACGACGCTGCCCGTCAGCGCCCCGCTGCGGCTCATAAGCGCGATCAGCGCCGCGACGGCCAGCGCCAGCACCGCCGCCGAGGCGAGCGCCACCAGCATGGCCTTCGCGCCCTCCGCGCCGCTTTCCGAGCCCATGCGAAGCCCCACGGCCGCGCCCGCGGCCACGATCAGCACCGCCGCCGTCAGCAGACCGGAGCCGTCCGCGCCGTCCCGCCCCGCCTGATACAGCAGCAGCCACGCAAACGCCAGCAGCAGCACGTCCAGACAGCTCAGATGCCCGTGCAGCGACGGACGCCGCACCAGATAATACATCGGCAGCGCCGACGCCATGCCCGCGCCCACAGCCAGCGTGAACACGTGCAGCCCCGTCATGCGCACGCCGGATACGGCGATGAACAGCGCCAGCGCCGCACACCCGGCCGCCGCGGCCAGCGCCATCATGAGGTTGAAGCTGCGCGGCCGGCGCAGCAGGCGCGAAAACGCCGCCGTGCACAGTCCCGTCCACAGAAGCGGCCAGCCGAGGCCGAGCGTCCAGCCGCGTCCGGCCATGATCATGGTGGACGCGACGATCCAGTACACGCACACGCAGCACAGGCTGTCCGAAAGCGCCGCAAGGATGCCCGTTCGGTCCTTCATCCGGCCGCCTCCCTCCGCAGCTCGTCAAAGCACAGGCCGCCGCCGCGCTCGCAGCAGAGATAGCGCAGGCCGCTCTGCGCCAGCGCTCCGGCCAGCGGCCCGGCGGAAAGCGCGCTTTTCTCCTGCCCGACCATGTACAGCCGGCCGGCCGCGGCCGCCGCGGACACGAGCGCGCGCCGGTCGAAGCCGCCCGCCTCGGCGGTCTCGGCGTCAAAATCCGAAAGCGCGAACATAAGCTCCTCCGCCGTCACGGCCGGGTCGTCCGGCCGCAGCAGACGCGCCGCCGCCGCGCCCGTGCGCGGCAGCGCCAGCCCGCAGGCCACGCCCCGCTCCGTCAGCTCCAGGATCAGCGACCCGATCAGGCTTATGCCCGCCTCGGCGTCGTCCAGCGTCGCGCTGTCCAGAATAAACAGGATCGACTGCGGCCGGATGGTCTCATACTGCCGTACAAACAGCTCATCCGTGCGCGCCGCGGCGCGCCAGTCGATGCGCTTCCACGGATCGGACGGCTGATACAGCCGCTCGCCGCGCAGCACGCCCGGGTCCTCCACCCAGCCGGCCCGGCCCGTCGTGCCGGACCATATGTCCCGCAGCAGCGGCGACACGTCCACCTCGACCCGCTCGGGCCACACGGCGAACACCTGTCCCGCCAGCGCGTCCGTTTCCCGGCTGCGCTCCGTCAGCCCGAAGCCGTCGCCCGAGCGCACCGTCAGCGCGCCCGGCCGGTACACGCCGCGCCGCTCGCCGCGCCACCGGCACTCCCAGCGCAGGCTCCGCCAGCCCATCAGAAACGCGAAGCGCCGGATATACGCCCCGCTGCGGCCGGTACAGGCCTGCTCGTCGGCGGAATAGTCCCGCCGGATAAAGCCGCTCTCCGGCTTCATGCAGCCGCGCGCGGGAAGGCTCTGGCAAAGCTCCAGCCACACCAGCGGCAGCGCCTTTTTATTTTCAATGGTATAGCGCAGCACGACTGTCTGCCCGACGGACAGGGCCGCGCCGCTGCACTCCGCCGTCACATCCAGCCGGCGCAGCGCGCTCTCGCCCCACAGACGGCTGACGAGTCCCACGGCCGCCACCGTCAGCAGCAGCGCCGCCACCGCGTCCAGGCCGCCCCACCACGCCAGCAGCGACAGCACGAACGCGCCGCCGATGACATAGCCGCTGACCAGAAGCGCCGAGTCGAAGCCGACGCGGCGGTCCCCGCTCTTTTTACGCATGGAACACGTCCGCCGTCTGCGGCGGCACCGGCACGGACGCAACGATCTCCTGCAGCACCGACTGCGCCGTCTGCCCCGCCATGGCCGCCCGGGACGAGAGCACCAGCCGGTGGCACAAAACGGGCGCGGCAAGCGTTTTCATATCGTCCGGCGTTACGAAATCGCGCCCCTCGATGGCCGCGAGCGCGCGGCTGGCGCGGTAAAGCGCGCGGCTGGCGCGCGGCGACGCGCCGAGACGCAGCCGGTCGCTTGCGCGCGTGGCCGCCGCGATGGCGACGATATAGTCCGTCATTGCGTCCGACACGGCCACTCTGTGCTGCACCTCGTCCTGAAGCCGGCAAAGCTCCTCCGGCGACGTGACGGCCTGCACGCGGTCAAAGGGTATCTCCGTGCCGACAAGGCGGAGCATGTCCGCCTCCTCCCGCTCGCCTGGATAGCCCATCGTCAGACACATCATAAAGCGGTCCAGCTGCGCCGCGGGAAGCCGGAACGTCGATTCCGATTCCACGGGATTCTGCGTGGCCAGGACAAAAAAAGGCTTCGGCAGCGCCTCGGTCTCGCCGTCGAGCGTCACCTGCCGCTCCTCCATCGCCTCCAGCAGCGCCGACTGTGTGCGCGGGATGGCGCGGTTGAGCTCGTCGGCCAGCAGCAGATTGGTCATCACCGGCCCGTCCAGCCGCCGGAAGGCGCCGCTGGCGCGGTCGTAGATGTTCATGCCCGTCACATCCGACGGGAGCAGATCCGGCGTAAACTGCACGCGGGACGAGCGGCAGCCGAGCGCGCGGGAAAGCGCCTTGACCAGCGTCGTTTTCCCGACGCCGGGCAGATCGTCGAGCAGAATATGCCCGTCGGCCAGCAGCGCCGCCGTGATCAGGCGCAGCTTATCCTCTTTGCCAACGACCACGCGCGAGACCTCGCGCACGATCTCCTGTTCCAGTGTTTTCGCGTCAGCGCTCATTTTTTCGTCCTTTCCCGTCTTTTGGATACACATTTGGAATTATAGCATATCGCCGCGCGCGAATCAATGTTTCCGCCGCGCTTTCGGCGTGTGCTTTTTCATTGACAAACGCGCGCATTTGGATATAATTAGCTTGTAAAAGATCGTCTGAAAAATCGCAGGCCAAAGGAGGACAAAAGTTTGGAAGAAAAAGTTGGCGGCGAGTCCTACAACGAGTTCAAGGACTCCCCTCTGTACGCTTTTTTCAAAAAGCTCTTCGGGAAAAAGGAAGGCGGCAGCGCGCCCCAGCTTCCCGACACCGAGTATTCCCGGTTCCAGCGCGTTGACGACAGGATCATGGCGTTTTTCCATTTCTTCGCCAACATCTCCGCCATAGCGCTGTGCGCCATTCTCGCCATCGCGTTTCTCGACGTCGTCGGCGCCAAGCTGCACAAGGCCGGCATCTCCTGGATCCACGGCATCGCCAGCAGCCAGGCCATGATCCAGTACTGCCACATCCCGCTGGTCTTCCTGACCGCCGGGTATGTCACGCTCGACCAGGGCCACACCCGCATCGACCTGCTCTGCAGCCACTTCCCCGACTGGCTTCAGAAGGTGTTCATGCTCCTCGGCCACATCTTCGGCGCGCTGCTTTCGTTTTACATCTCCTTCATCGCCATCACGAACATACTGACCGTCGATCTGGCCAAGCAGAAGACCATCACGAACATCCCCGGCTCCGGCTGGCCGAAGTGGCCGTTCACGATCTGCCATATCGTCGGCTTCGCCCTGCTCGGCTTCAGCTTCGTGTGGGCGATCGTCCGCATGATCCGCTTCTGGAAGCATAAGGGCGTCAACCCCTATTTCATCATGCACCCCGAAAAAGCGCACGGGCCCGGCGAGGGTCCGGAGGACGGCCCGGAAAACGCTCCGGCCGCGGAAGGAGGAAATGAGATATGAGCGCTACGACACTTTGCATTCTCTGCTTCATGGCCATGCTGGTCATGACGTTCTGCGGCGTGCCCGTGTTCATCTCCATGCTCACGTCCGCCTTCGCCGGCTTCCTGGCCTACACGCCGATGGTGCTCGGGCTGCCGTTTTCCATGAACATGGTCGTCACCAAGTTCGCCGACGGTATCTATACGCTCGGCGCCAACTACAACTACGCTGTGCTGCCCCTGTTTTCACTGGTGGGCGCCCTGGTTTCCGAAACCGGCGTGGCCGAGGGCGCGTTTGAGTGCTTCCACCGCTTCCTCGCCCGCGTCAAGGGCGGCCTTCTCTACACCGTCGTGTGCGCCAACGCCGTGTTCGGCGCCTGCTCCGGCTCGTCCATCGCCGGCAACATCGTGTTCGGCCGCATGTCCATCCCCGAGCTGCGCCGCCGCGGCTACGACGAAAAGCTCTGCTACGGCACCATCGCTTCCTCGGGCGCGCTGTCCACGCTCATTCCGCCGTCCATGGGCATCCTGATGTTCTGCATCATCGCCCCGAGCGATTATAATCTCAGCATCAAAAACGCCCTGTCCTGCGGCATTTTCCCCGGCATCGTCACCGCCATCGCCCTGTGCCTGACGATCTTCCTCATCGGCACGGTCAAGAAGGGCTCCATCCCCCCCGCGGCGAAGGAGGGCTACTCCGCCGTCGACAAGCTCAAGAGCCTCGCCTTCCTGCTGCCCATTCTGCTGCTGTTCATGCTCATCATCGGCGGCACGATGCTCGGCTGGTTCCCCGCCGTCGTCGGCGGCGCCGTGGGCGCGGTCGCCTGCCTGATCTACGCCGCCATCAAGCGCATGCCCTTCAAGCGCGTCTGGGACTGCATCGTGGACGCCGCCGTCATGGAGGCCGGCATCTTCCCCATCATCATCGGCGGCCAGATCTTCTCCAACCTCGTCTCCCTGACGGGCCTGGCCAACTACCTGTCGCAGGCTGTCTCCTCGCTCAACGCGCCCCCCTTCGTCATCTTCCTGCTCGTGATCGTGCTGTACATATTCTGCGGCTGCATCATGGACATGATGAGCATCATCATCATCACCGTCCCGGTCGTGTTCCCCATTCTCTGCAACCTCGGCTACAGCCCCTACGCCATCGTCATCTCCCTGTGCTTCATCATGGAGATCGCGGGTCTGACGCCGCCGGTCGGCATGAACGTGTTCGCCACATCCAACGCCCTGCGCGTCAGTCCGTCGAAGGTATTTTCCGGCGTATGGCCATTTTTCATATGCGAGCTGTGCATGGTTCTGCTGATCGCCTTCATCCCGGGCTACATCACCTTCTTCCCGCATCTGCTCGGGATCATGTAATCCATTGGCCCCGGGGCTCCGCCCCGACCATATAAACAAGGAAAGCGAAAACCCAACAAATTTACAGGAGGAACAAACATGAAAAAACTCATCGCTCTCTTGCTTGCGGCGCTGATGGTCTTTGCTCTGTGTGCCTGCGGCACGTCGAAGACCGAGGAGCCCGCTGCGGAACAGACCACGGCCGAAGCGCCCGCTGCGGAAGCGCCCGAAGCCCCCGCCGCGGAAGGCGAAGCGTCCGGCGAACCCTCTGGCGAGCCCTCCGGCGAGCCCGTTGCCGACGTGGAGCCTCTGAACATCATCTTCAACTGCCTGTTCAACGAGACCGAGACCGGCGGCCAGATCGCCACTCACTTCAAGGAAGCTGTCGAGCAGATGTCCGGCGGCGCCGTCACCGTTGACATCAAGTACGGCGGCACCTTCCTCGGCCACGGCGACCAGCTCTCCGGCATGGCCTCCGGCAGCGCCAATATGTGCCTGCTCAGCCAGAGCGACAACGCCGACGAGCTGCCCCTGCTCAACACCATCCCCCAGTACTTCGGCGACTCCATTGCCAACGCCGTCAACTGCTTCAACGACATCATCTTTGAAAACGAGACCACGTCCGCTCTGATCGCGGCCGAGGCCGAGGCCAACGGCATCAAGTATCTTGCCACCAACGCCGGCGGCGCCAACGCCTTCATCTCCGAGTTCGAGTTCAGCACGCTGAACGATCTGATGAGCCGCACCGAGTCCTTCGGCAACCACAACGTCGCCATGTATCAGGAGCTGGGCCAGCGTCTCGGCCTGAGCGGCCTGAACGTCATTGACGTGTTTCCCTGGGATCTGGCCACCGACTTCCAGACCGGCATCATCGACGCCACCCAGATGGACGCCTCCGCGCTCGTCTCCATGCAGCTTTACTCCGACGCCCCCTACTGGATGTATGACAACACCTACGCCGCCGGCAACTTCATCACCGTCAACCTCGCCTGGTGGAACGGTCTGACCGAAGCGCAGCAGACGGTGGTCCAGCAGGCGGCCGACGCCACGGCCCAGTTCTCCCTCGGTCTGCTCCAGACCTCGATGGATACCGACCGCGCCACGCTGGCGGACGCCGGCGCCACCGTCATCGACATCGACGACGAGGGCTTCAGCGTCTGGTACGACGTCATTGCCCAGACCGCTTTCCGCGACGGCATGGCCCGCGGCGAGATCGCCGGCACGGCCGACAGCATCCAGGCCGTCATCGACGAGGTCTGCGCCCTCACCGGTCTGACCTACGAAAGCTGATAACGCCCGGAAAAACCGATAGAAAAACAGGGAGTCCGCTTGGACTCCCTGTTTCTCTGTCTGCCGGCCGCCGGTCGCTTCTTTTCGCTGTCTCCGGCGCCGAAATCTTCGTGCAGGAGAAAGCCGGGACGCCAACGCTGTACAAAGGTACCGCGAGCCGACGAGGGGATGTTCCGGGCGAAAAGATCGCGCCGGTGGTCAGAAGGCCCAGCCGCCGTTTTCAAACACCTTCACCAGCCGGCCGTCGCGGCAGCGCGCCGTGATAGACAGATCGGGCGTACCGATCATGAAATCGACGTGGATCATGGAGTCGTTGACGCCCATGTCGCGCATCTGCTCGAGCGTATAGCAGTCGTAATCGCGGATGGTGTCGATGAAGCCCATGCCCAGGGCGAGATGGCAGCAGGCGTTTTCGTCAAAGAGCGTGTTGTAAAACAGGATGCCGGTGTTGTTGATGGGGCTGTCCCAGGGGACGAGCGCGCACTCGCCGAGGAAGGACGCGCCTTCGTCCATGGCGACCATTTTCTTCAAAAGCTCCTCGTTTTTCCCCGCGCCGCATTCGGCGACCCGGCCGTTTTCAAAGCGGAACCAGAAATCCTCGATAAGCTGCCCCTGATAGCTCAGCGGCTTCGTGGCATGGACCAGCCCCTCGGCCACGCCGCGCTTGGGAGAGATGAAGCATTCCTCCGTGGGGATATTGGGGTTGAAGAACACGCCGCGGCCAAGCGTCGTTTCCCCGCCGCCGCAGAATCTCGCCTCCGGCATCATGCCCACGCGCAAATCGGTTCCGTTGGAGGCGCGGTAGATCAGCTCCTCGATCCCGAGCGCGTTGAGATATTCGCAGCGCGCGGCAAGATCGTCGTCGTGCTCACGCCAGGCGGCGATGGGGTCGTCCGTCACGCGGGAGGCGGACAGGATGGCCTGCCACAGCTTTTCCACGGCCTGATGCTTCGACAGCTCCGGGTATACCTTCTTCGCCCAGCCCTCGCCGGGCACCGCCGCGATGCACCACTGATACTTCCCCTCCATCGCGTCGGAATAGGGCTTGATGATCTTATAGCGGGCCTGCCGCGCGCGCGCCATCTTCGTCTGGTTCACGCCGCGCAGCCCGTCGGGATCGCTCGATTCCAGGTAGATGAAGCACGGCAGCGTGTCCGCGCGCCACTTGATCTTCTCGACCTCCCACTGCTCCATTTTCTCGAGCGTGCGGATGCTGCGGTGGCGGTAGTGCAGCCGGTCGAGCGCGGGATAATTCCACTCCACCATGACCTTGGCCGCGCCGGCCTTGTAGCACTCGTCCGTGAGCATATAGACGAACTCCGGCTGGTCAAGGTCGGCGTTTATGATGACCTGCTGGCCCTTCTGAATGTGTGCGCCGGTGACGGCGATGAGCCGGGCGTAGCGGCGAAGCTCTGTTTTTTTCATAAAGGTATCCTCCTGTACTTGCCTGGGATTTTGTTTTGTATATTATAGCATACGCCGCGGCGTTGTGCTATAATAAAAAGCCGCACGGAAGGAGGACGGACGTCCCATGCCGCATTACGACCGCAATTTCATAACGCTCATGCTCATCCGCGCGGATTTCGTCTCCGGCAGCTTCCCGCTGGACGGCGCGCCGGACGGCTCCGTGACGGCGCCGCTTTCGGACTATCCCCTGCGCAGCGCCGCCAGCCGCACCCGCAACGAGATCCGCATTGAAAAATCGCCGCAGGGCCCTGTGAAGGACACGCGCACGCTCCCGTTCACCGAGTATAATTTCTGGACGGCCGACAAGCGCCGGCGCTTCGCGCTGTGCAGCGAATACGCCTTTCTTGAATCGCGCGGCTATATCCCGCACAGCGAAGCCTGCGGCGAATTTCTCGCCGTGCTCGACGCGGCCGCCGCGCAGCGCCCGGGCATGACGGTCCGGCGGCTCGGCATGCGCTATGTCAACAACATCTGCCTGCCGGAGGCCGACGCGGGGCCGGGGCTCGGCGCGGATTTCTGGAAAAGCTACGTCAACGAGCTGCTGCTCGGCGGACTGCGTTTCGCCGCCAACGACGGCGCGCTGGCCCGGCAGATGAACAGCATCGAGCTCAACTACGGCGCCGACCGCGCCACCGTGAAATACGGCGTGTTCAACGCCGAATATCCGAAGCCGAACCGCCGCCGGGAGTTCATTCTCGACATCGACACCTTCTGCCAGCAGCCGCTCGCCCCGCAGGCTCTCGCCGGCAAGCTGGACGACTTCCACCGCGCCGCGTGCAGCGTTTTTGAAACCGCCGTCACGGACGCGCTGCGCCGCCGCATGGGCGCGCGCTGATCCCCAAAAACTTCCCGCGAAAGGAGCTGTACCCATGGAAAGCATCGCCTATTATAACGGCGTGTTCGGAAAGCCGGAGGACATGACCATCCCTCTCCTGGACCGCGCCGTCTTTTTCGGAGACGGCTGCTACGACGCCGCGTTTATCATGAACGGAAAACCGCTGGACTTTGCGTGGCATCTCGACCGCTTTTTCAATTCCTGCCGTCTCATGCGCATCGAATTCGACCGCAGCCGCGCCGAGCTGGAGGCCATTCTGCTCGAGGCCGTCGCGCGCTCCGGCGCGGACACCGCGCTTTTGTACTGGCAGACCAGCCGCGGCGTCGCGCCGCGCGGCCACTGCTTCCCGCCCGCCGGGACCCGCCCCACGCTGCTCGTTACGGTCAGCGAAAAGGGCCTGCCCGACGTGTATACCCCCGCGCCCATGATCACCGCGGAGGACACGCGCCATCATCACTGCAACATCAAAACGCTCAATCTCTTCCCCAACGTCATGGCCAGCCAGGCGGCGCGCGAGGCCGGGGCCTATGAGGCCATTCTCATCCGCCCCGACGGCAGCGTGACCGAGGGCAGCCACTGCAACGCCCATATCCTCCAAAACGGCGTCATCGTCACCCATCCGGACGGCGAATGGATCCTGCCCGGCATCACGAAGCGGGCGCTTTTCGAGGTCGCCGGGACCGTCGGCATCCCCGTTGAACAGCGCGTTTTCACGCGCGAGGAGCTTTTCGCCGCCGACGAGGTGTTCGTGACCGGCTCGTCCACCTTTATCAAGCGCGCCAGCTCCCTGGACGGCCGTCCCTGCGCCATGGCGGACGGCGCCCGCTATAAGCTGCTGGCCGATGAGTTCGTGCGCCGCGCGCAGGCGCTGACGCGCTGACTCTCCGCCTTTTTCCCAAGGCCCTCTTTCCCGAGAGGGCTTTTTCTTTTTTGCAATAAACATCATTCCCGCCGCGTCTAATGGCTGTAAGCGCTTACAACGGCGAAAGGAGGCAAACGTGTGACCGAGTGGATCGAGCGGGCGCAAAACGGCGACGCCGAGGCTTTCATCCGGCTGATGGAGGCCAACAGGCAGAGCCTGTACAAGATCGCCCGCAGCTTCTTTTCCGAAGAGATGGATGTGCAGGACGCAATGAGCCAGACCGTGCTGGACTGCTGGGAAAAGCTGAAAACGCTGCGCCGGCCGGCCTATTTCAAGACATGGCTGATACGCATACTCGTCAACAACTGCAACGACATTCTGCGCCGGCGCGCCCGCGTGAGCTATACCGACACGCTGCCGGAGCGCCCGGCGGACGACCCGGACCCCGGCGATCTCGGCTTTCAGTCGCTCATGGCGCTGCTGGACGAACGGACGCGCCCGGTGCTTACGCTGTACTACGGCGAATGTCTCAAGGCCCGCCAGATCGCGCAGATCCTGAACATCCCCGTCGGAACCGTCACCGCTAGACTCAAGCGCGGCCGTGAAAAGCTGGCGGCGCTCGTCGGACAGGAGGAAAAATTATGAGAAACGATCCGAACGACCGGCTTTATGAGCTATTCTCCCGCGACGCGGAAATGCCCCGCTCGCTGGACGAGCGGCTGGAGACCTGCTACGAGGCCGTTCGGCGGCAGAGCCGGAAAGGAGAAATCATGCAGGAAAATCATCCGAAGAAATATGGAAAGCGCGGCCTGCGCACGGCGCTGATCCTCGCGGCGGCGGTGTGCGTGCTGGCCGGGGCGGCGCTGGCCGTCAGCCACAGCGGCTTTTTCGCCTCGGTGTTCGGCGACGGCATCCCGGCGACGCAAGCGCACGACGAGGCCTACTACGGCGAGGACGACAGCCTTGACAAGACCGAGCATTACCCCGCCTTTGACCGCGCCCCCGTGGACGAGGAGCAGGCCGATTCCCTCATCGGCGACTACGTCAGCGCCATCGGCCAGAGCGTTGCGCTCAACGGCTATACCGTCACGGTGCGCGAGTGCGTCATCGACGAAAACGGCATCGGCGCCGTGACGCTCGACGCGGAGAACGCAGACGGCGTGAAGCGGCAGGAGGATGGCGGCTACCCGTACCTCAACCTCTACTTCACGCAGGGCGAGGGCGACGCAGCGCTCTTTGCCGACGACCGCTCCTACATCGACGAGGCCGCCTCCACGGACACCATGCTCCGCTATGTCTGCTACTTCATTTTGAGTGGTTCGGCAAAGGACGATGTGACGCTCCATGTGAGAGCATGGGACGGCGTGACGATGGACACGGAGAGCATCGACGGCGAGACGCACGAGTTCCCGCACTATGAGGAGGCGACGACCACGCTTCCGGCGGCGGAGTTCGTCCCCGCGGCCGAGGGCTTTGCCGACGGCGGGATCAGCGCCTCTCTGTCCCCCGTGGGGCTTGTCCTGCGCGGCTTGGACAACGAAAGCGGCGAGACGGTCGAGGATAAGATTGTCCTGCGCTATGCCGACGGCAGCGAATACGTCGTCATGGATACCGACTTCATCAGCTTCGCGGTGGCCTATGAGCGCAGCGACGGCAGCCACTGCTACGCCTTCAACCGCCTCGCGGATGCGGAGAACGTCACGGAGATCTGCATCGCCGCCCACCGCTATCTCTACGCCGACGACAGCGTTACGGAGCTTGAACTCACGCTCACCCGCTGACGGCGGCCGGAAAACGAATCTGCGAAGGACAGCCCTCCGGGGCTGTCCTTTCCGGTTTACAGCGCGGCGGCGGGCTGGTATAATTGATCCTGTTCTTTTATCCGTATCACAACAGGAGATATGACCAGATGAACTTCACGCTTCGGCACGACAGCGGCGAGAGCGCCTATCTTCAGCTTTACAGGGCGCTGCGCCGCGACATCACGGACGGCGTTTATCCCTTCGGCGCGCGCCTGCCCTCCAAGCGGCTTCTGGCCGGGCAGACGGGGCTGAGCGTCGTGACGGTGCAGCACGCCTACGAGCTTTTGTGCGACGAGGGCTACGCCGAGTCCCGCGAGCGCAGCGGCCACTTCGTCTGCTACCGCTCCGGCGCGATGATGTCGCCGGCGGAGCGGCCGCGCGCGGAGCGGCTGCCCTCCGGCGCCGTGACCGGGCCGGTATTCCCCTTCTCCGTCTACGCGCGCACAGCCCGGCGCGTGCTGGCCGAGCAGGGGGAGCGGCTGTGGGTCAAGCCGCCGAACAGCGGCTGCCCGGCGCTGCGGGAGGCGCTGGCGGATTATCTCGCGCGCAGCCGCGGCATCCGCGTCCGCCCCGCACAGATCATCGTCGGCGCAGGCGCGGAATACCTGTACGGGCTCATCGTCCAGCTTCTCGGACGCGGGCGCGTATACGCCATCGAAAGCCCGTCGTACGACAAGATCCGCCGCGTGTACGCCGCCAGCGGCGTGACGGTCGATCCGCTTCGCATGGGTCCCGACGGCATCCGCAGCGACGCGCTCGCGGCGACGGAGGCCTCCGTGCTGCACGTCACGCCGTATCACAGCTTTCCCAGCGGCGTGAGCGTTTCGGCGTCGAAAAAATGGGAGTACATCCGCTGGGCGCGCCGGCGCGGCGCCGTGATCGTCGAGGACGACTACGACTCGGAATTCAGTCTTTCCGCCAAGGCGGAGGACAGCCTGTTCTCCCTTTCGCCGGAGGGACATGTGATCTATCTCAACAGCTTTTCCCGGACCATCGCGCCGTCCCTGCGCGCGGGCTATATGCTGCTGCCGGAGACGCTGCTGCCCGCTTTTGAGCGGGAGCTCTCGTTTTATTCCTGCGCCGTGCCGGTGCTGGAGCAGTATATCCTGACCGAGCTTCTCAACCGCGGCGATTTTGAGCGCCATATAAACCGCGTCCGCCGCCGGCTGCGCCGCGGCCAGACGCCCGAATAAGCACCGGCGCCCCCGGAGACCTTTTTCGTCCCGGGGGCGTCGGTTTGTTCCGTGCTTATTTGAATTTGCGGCGCGGGCGGTAAAACTCGAAAATGACCGCGTCGGCCTCGCTTTCGGACTTCCAGTCGTGCGACGTCCACAGCACCTTCATCGCGCCCATGGCCTCGCACAGCCGGACCGTGAACGGCTTTTTGCCGATGCGGTAGGCGATGAACTGCGGCCGGGACAGGAAATTCGTCAGCAGATGCGACCGGCAGAAGGCCCGGAAGCGCCCGACCTCCGGCTCCAGATCCTCATACTGGCTGGAAAGCTGGCCGCGCAGGATGTCCGGCGCGTGGCGGCGGAACCAGCGGACGATGTGCGGGTCGAAGCTCTCGACGCAGACCGGCCCGCCGTAGCGGTCGATGAGCGCGAGCGTCTTTTCGCACAGCAGGCGGTTTTTCCGCCCCGTTTTCAGCTCGACGATGATGGGCGTGCGCCCGCCGACGGCGTTGAGCACCTCGGAGAAAAGCGGCATATGCTCCTGCGTGCCGCACAGCGGCAGCTTTTTCAGCTCGTCCCAGCTCCGGTCGTCCACATCGCCGTCCACGCCGCACACGCGGCTGAGCGTATCGTCGTGGAACACGACCACCTCGTCGTCCGAGGAAAGCTGCACGTCCAGCTCCATGCCGTAGCCGTTCTCCACGGCCAGACGGAAGGCCGGCAGCGAGTTTTCCGGCACGGTCTTATCGACCCGGTGCAGTCCGCGGTGGGCGTAGTTGCGGCCCTTGAAGGGCGCCTTCGCCCGCTTCGACGCGCGGCCCGGCGCGATCAGCCACGCGGCCGCCCCCAGTCCCAGTGCGGCGATCCCCGCCGCCGGCAGAAGATATTTCAGCGTTTTATTCACAGCTCCGGCCCCCCTTGCGGCAGTCTGAATTACTATAATCCATGTCTATAATACTACCAGTCACAAAAAATTTCAACTCCGTTACAGGACGATTACAGTTTCTTCTTTCGTCTTTACTCCGCCCCGCGCGGCGGCTATAATGTGATTTACATAATGCGGAGGAGTCTGGAATACGCATATGAAACGAATCGTTTGTCTGCTTCTGGCGCTGGCGCTTTTGGGCGCGCTTTGCGCCTGTACAAAAAAAGGGGAAGGACCCGCGCCCACCGCGGCGCCCACCGCCGAAGCCACGGCCGTGCCCGCGCCCGCCGCGGAGCCGACGCCCGAACCGTCCGCCGAGGCCACGCCGGACGCCGGGAACGCCAGCGGCCTGCCCGGGCTGAGCTTTTACACGCCCGCCGCTTCGGACGAATGGCTGCCGCTGTACCGCGCGTTTCTCTCCGACAGCTTCGACGTGATCGCGGCTCTGTGGCCGGACGGCATCAGCGGCATCGGCTTTGTCGATCTCGATCTGGACGGAACACCGGAGCTTCTGCTGTTCGACATGGGCGCCTCGGCGGCTATGGGCGTGCAGTTTTTCGACATCGCCGACGGCCGGGTCGTGTGCGTCTCCTCCGTCAACGAGGGCGCGGCCGCCGCTTTCGGCGGGGAGCATTTCTCCCCCGTGAGCGTGTGCGCCCAGCTTTTTGAGGACTTCCGTCTCGTCAACGACGGCGAGCAGAGCTGGTTTCTTGTCCACAGCGCCAACGGCACGCCCGAGACCTCGTGGGAGGAATACGTCCGCTTCGGCCGCGACGCGAACGACGTTCTGATGCTGCGGAGCCTCTGCCGCTGCGAGATCGTCAGCGACGTGGAGGCCGACGCCATCGCCTCCGAGAGCTACAGCGCGGACGGCGAGGACTGCGACGCGGCGCGCTATGCGGAGGCCGAGGCCGCCGCGGAGGATGCGCTCGATCTCGGCTACGGCGCGTTCGGCGTTTTCCAGTGGAACGACATGGAGCGCTACGACACGAGCCTGGACGGCCTGCTCGTCATGCTGGACGACGCGGCCGCGGGATACCGGGCCATAACGGAATAACGCGGCGTTCTGCCGGAAAGACGGAACGCCGGATAACCGGGCGGGACGATGCGTCGTCCCGCCCGCTGGCTTTTTGTCATAATTAAGAAACTTTGCTCAGGAAACGCTTGTAGGAAGCGTTTTTTTGCTATATAATATAGTTTCAGGTAAGACTAATCCTGCGTCAGTATGGGAGGCGGCGGACAATGCCCACACAATGGAAATGCACCCCGGAGGATCTGCACCGCATCTATGTGGCCAACACCGAGGCCTTTTACCACACTGCCGGCCGCGCGCTGGCGCCGGAAATGGACAAGTTCTGCGCCGACTGCGCGCTGGGGCTTCTCGCCCGCGGCGCCTCCGTAGGCCAGGAGCACGCCGACGCGATGAACCAGCTTTATTCCAAGGGGCAGCGCGCGCCGAAATGGCTTTTGTGGGAGCTGACCGGCGAGGCGTGCAAGCCGCATGAATTCCTGCCGCCGCTGTTTTTCTGGACGCTGACGGAAAACGACGCCCGCCGCGGCACGGATGCCAGCCGCATTTTCGTGCGCATGCTGACGAACATCCTGCTGTATCTCGCGGCCGTGGACGACGACGTGAGCTTTTCCGAGGCGCAGTATATCACGGAATGCGCCGACAAGCTGACGGCGCTGTGCGATTCCGCCGGCGTGAAGAAGGGCCGTCCCGGTCTCAACCCCGCCGACTACGTCACAAGCTCCGAGCCGTCCTTCTCCGAAAAAAATCCGCCCGTCGGCCAGACCTCCGAAGCTGGGGCAAAGGCCGCTTCCGACGCGGCGGAGACGCCGGAGGCGCCCGATCTTGACAAGCTCATGGCCGAGCTGGACGCTCTCGTCGGGCTGGACGATGTGAAAAAGGACGTCAAGTCCATGATGAATCTGGTCAAGGTGCGCCGGCTGCGGGAGGAAAACGGCCTGCCCGTCCCGCCGATGAGCCTGCACATGGTGTTCATGGGCAACCCCGGCACGGGCAAGACCACCGTGGCACGCCTTCTCGGCGGGCTTTACGCCGCCATCGGCGCGCTGGAAAAGGGCCAGCTCGTCGAGGTCGACCGCAGCGGCCTGGTCGCCGGCTTTGTGGGCCAGACGGCGCTGAAAACAAAGGAAGTCATCGACTCCGCTCTCGGCGGCGTCCTGTTCATCGACGAGGCCTATTCCCTGGCCGAGGGCGGCGAGAACGATTTCGGCCGCGAGGCCATCGACACGCTTCTCAAGGCCATGGAGGATCACCGGAAGGATCTTGTCGTCATCGTGGCCGGCTACACCGGGCCGATGGAAAAGTTCCTCAGCTCCAACCCCGGTCTGGAAAGCCGCTTCAACAAATATATTTACTTCCCGGACTACAGCGGCGACGAGCTTTACCGCATCTTCCTCAGCCAGGTCAGCCGCAGCGGATACACGCTCTCCCCCGAGGCCGACGCCTACGCCCGGGATTATTTCCGCTCCGTTTACGAAAACCGGGACGCGAATTTCGCCAACGGCCGCGACGTGCGCAACCGCTTCGAGGACATGGTCGTCCGCCACGCCAACCGCGTCGCCGCCATGGAAAGCCCCGGCCGGGAGGCTTTGATGGAGCTGCGGCGGGAGGACTTTCTCGACGAGACGCAGGCCGCTCTTGAAAAGGCGGCCGAGGCCGCCGAGGCGCTCGCGGCGCAGGACGGCGCTCCGGGCGGGACGGACTGAAACCATCTTACAAGGGCTTTTTTATGAAGGATAAATTTCTGGGCGTTTACGTCCACATCCCCTTCTGCGCGTCCAAGTGCGGCTACTGCGATTTTTATTCGCTGGCCGGGTGCGACCGGCGCATGGGAAAATACCAGACGGCGCTGCTGCGGCACATCGAGGAATCGCACGCCGTCATGGCCCCGTATTACATCGACTCGATCTATTTCGGCGGCGGCACGCCGAGCTACTACGGTGCCGACCGCATCGCCGAGCTGTTCAACGCGCTCAAGCAGTCCGGCCGCGTTCTGAAAAGCGCGGAGGTCACCGTCGAATGCAACCCCGATTCCGTCACGCGCCGCGGTCTCGCCGCGCTGCGCCGCGAGGGCGTCAACCGCATCTCTCTCGGCGTCCAGTCAGCCAGCGACGATCTTCTGAAGATCATCGGCCGCCGCCACAACTTCACGCAGGTGAAAACCGCCGTAAAGGCCATCCGGGCGGAGGGGTTTTACAATCTGAGCATGGATCTGATCTACGGCCTGCCCATCCAGACGAAGGCGGACTGGGCCGATTCCCTGTCGCGCGTGCTCGATCTCGGCCCGGAGCACATCTCCTGCTACGGTCTGCAGCTGGAGGAGGGCACGCCCATGTACGAAAAATACCTGGACAGCCCCGTCATCCCCTCCGAGGACGATCAGGCCGATATGTATCTGTTCGCCGCGGAAACGCTCGAGCGCTACGGCTACCGGCAGTACGAAATATCCAATTTCGCGCGCGAGGGCTTTGAATCCCGGCATAATATGAAATACTGGGATCTTGACGACTACATCGGCTTCGGCCCCGGTGCGCACTCGTGCATGGCGAACACGCGCTACAGCTATGTGCGCGATCTGGAGGCGTATATCAGCGCCATGACCGCCAAGGGCGGCAGCGTGATCGACGAATACGAAACGCTCTCGGAGCTGGACCGCGCGGCGGAATACGTTCTGCTCGGCATGCGCCGGGGCAAGGGGATCAGCCGCGAGGAATACACCGGCGTTTACCGCAGCGACTTCGCCCCGCTGGAAAAGGAGCTGGAGCGCTTCCGGGAAAACGGCTGGGCCAGACAGACGGACGGCCGCTGGGCCTTCACGCCGGAGGGCTTTCTGCGCTCGAATCAGCTCATCCTGACCCTTCTGGAGGCGCAGGGCCAGTGCAGGCTCTCCGTCAACCCCTGGGTATCGCAGCCCCCGGCGCAGACCGGGCCGGCGTGATCCCGCCAGGCCGGCAGACCGGCAGGCTTTAGAAAAACAAGGAGGATTTCTCTTATGCCCGGAGCACATCAGGCGCCCAGAAAGAAAGAACGCGCCGTCCGTGCGGACGATATCCGGCGCGGCGGCGACCGCGAAAGAAGGACCCGGCGCAAAGCGCCCGCGAGCCGGCATCCCGCGTGGTTCGTTCCCGTAATGACCGCCGTGTGCGTGCTGGCGGTGCTGCTTGCGGCCTGCGGCGGCTTCCTGCTTTACACGAGCCGGCTCGACACTATCTATCCGAACGTCCTGCTCGAGGGCGTGGACGTCGGCGGCCGGACGCGCACGGCGGCTTCCCTGCGCATGGAGCAGGAGGCGCCCGAGGGCTACGGCGGCAAAAGCGTGACCGTCCGCCTCCCGCTCGACGAGGAGCTGGTCGTCCCGGCGCAGAGCGTCGGTCTCGGCGGCACGCGCAGCGAGGCGGTAGAGCTCGCCTACGGCTACGGCCGCGGCGGCAACGTGTTCCAGAACGCCCTCTGCTACGCGCGGTGCCTGCTCGGCCGCGGCGTTGACATCCTGTGGGAGGGCCGCGGCGTGGACGACGCGGCGCTTCGCGCGCTGACGGATGAGGCGGCCGCGCGCGTCAACGAAAAGCTCAGCACCGCCGGCGTGGACATCACGGACGAGGCCATCGTCCTCGTCAAGGGCGCCGGCACGGCGCACGCCGACAGCGGCGAGCTGGCCGAGCTGGTCCGGGACGCCTTCGCCCGGCGGGATTACGAGCCGCTCGACTACGAGCCGCAGATGCTCGGCGAGGATCAGACCGACCTGCAGGCGCTGTACGACGAGATCTATACCGAGCCGCAGAACGCGGGCTACGACAAGGATACCCAGTCCGTGACCGACAGCGTCACCGGCGTGAGCTTCGATCTGGATCTGGCGAAGGGCCTGCTGGCCGGCGCGCGCGCCGGCGCGCGGGTGTCCATCCCCCTGGTCCGGACCGAGCCCGACATCACGGCCGACGACATGCGCGAGAACATGTTCCGCGATCTGCTCGCGGAAAAGGCCACGTCGCTGTCCGGCTCCTCCTCGGCCCGCATCAACAACATCACGCTCGCGGCCGAGGCCATGAACGGTACGGTGCTTCTGCCCGGCGAGGAATTCAACTACAACGAATGTCTCGGCGAGCGCACCTCCGCCAAGGGCTATCAGGCGGCCGGCGCCTATTCCGGCGGCAAGCACGTTTCCGCCATCGGCGGCGGCATCTGCCAGGGCAGCTCCACGCTGTATTACTGCGCGCTGAAGGCCAATCTGGAGATCACGGAGCGCTGGGAGCACTATTTCTCCGTCAGCTATCTCCCGCTGGGCATGGACGCCACCGTCAGCTGGGGCTGGCCGGACTTCAAGTTCGTCAACTCGCGCGACTGGCCCATCCGCATCGATTCCTGGGTCGCGGACGGGCAGCTTTACGTACAGATATGGGGCACCGACGTGGACGGCAGCTATGTCGACATCACGGCCGACGGCTGGGAGGACGCCTCCTACTATTACGCGCAGACCTACCGCAACGTGTACGCCGCGGACGGAACGCTCATCAGCTCCGAGCCGGAGGCCTACAGCCGCTATAACAAATACGAAGCGGAATGATTCCGCACAGGAGGATAAACATGGCCAAGGAAAGATTCTACATTACTACGCCGATCTACTACCCTTCGGACAAGCTGCACATCGGCCACACCTACTGCACCGTCGCCACGGACGCCATCGCGCGCTACAAGCGGCTGCGCGGCTATGACGTGATGTTCCTGACCGGCACGGACGAGCACGGCCAGAAGATTGAGGAGAAGGCGAACAAGGCCGGCGTCACGCCGCAGCAGTTCGTGGACCGGGTCGTCGCCGGCAAGGACGGCATTCTCGACCTGTGGAAGCTCATGAACATATCCAACGACCGCTTCATCCGCACCACGGACGACTATCACGTCGCCGCCGTGCAGCGCATCTTCAAAAAGATGTACGACAACGGCGATATCTACAAGGGCGCCTACCGCGGCATGTACTGCACGCCTTGCGAGAGCTTCTGGACGGAAAGCCAGCTCAAGGACGGCAAATGCCCCGACTGCGGCGGCGAGGTCCACTACGCCGAGGAGGAGGCCTATTTCTTCCGCCTGTCCAAATACGCCGACCGCGTGCAGCATCTGCTGGAGGATACCGATTTCCTCGAGCCGCGCTCGCGCGTCAACGAGATGGTCAACAACTTCATAAAGCCCGGCCTTGAGGACCTGTGCGTATCGCGCACGAGCTTCACCTGGGGCGTCCCCGTCGATTTTGACCCCGGCCATGTGGTCTATGTGTGGGTGGACGCGCTGTTCAACTATCTCACGGCGCTCGGCTATATGAACGACCGCTACGATCAGGTGGACGAATACTGGCCGGCCGACGTTCACATCGTCGGCAAGGAGATCGTCCGCTTCCACTCCATCATCTGGCCGGCCATGCTCATGAGCGTGGGTATGCCGCTGCCGAAAAAGGTCTACGGCCACGGCTGGCTGCTGCTTGACGGCGGCAAGATGTCCAAATCCAAGGGCAACGTGGTCGATCCCTACCAGCTCGCCGCGCGCTACGGCGTGGACGCGCTGCGCTTTTTCCTGCTGCGCTCGTTCCCCTTCGGCTCCGACGGCAACTTCTCCAACGAGCTTCTCATCTCCTGCATCAACACCGATCTGGCCAACGATCTCGGCAACATCGTCTCCCGAACGACCGCCATGGCCGAAAAATACTTCGGCGGCACGCTCCCGGAGACGCAGGAGGCCGACGAGGCGCTGGACGCCGAGCTGATCGGCATGGCCTCCGGACTGCGCGACCGGGTCGGCGCGCAGATGGACAGATTCGCGCCGCAGAACGCGCTGGCCGAGATATTCCGCGTCCTGTCGCGCGCCAACAAATATGTGGACGAAAACGCCCCGTGGGTCCTGGCCAAGGACGAGGCGAAGAAGCCGCGTCTGGCCTGCGTTCTGTACAACCTTCTGGAGACCGTGCGCCTGTGCGCCGGGCTTCTGACGCCGTTCATGCCCGACAGCTGCGCCGAGATCCTGCGCCGCGTGGGCGCGGGCGAACCCGACTGGGAATCGCTCAGCCGCTTCGGCGTGCTGCCGCGCGCGGCGCATACCGTCTCCGGCCCGGCGCTGTTCCCGCGCATCGACATGGACAAGGAGCTGGCCGAGCTGGAGGCGCTGCACGCCGCCGCGCAGCAGGCGGCGGCCCCCGCCGTGGAGCTGGAGCCCTATGAAAGCGAATTCGTGGACTTCGACACCTTCTGCCAGTCCGACCTGCGCGCCGTGAAGATCAAAAACTGCGAGACCGTGAAAAAGAGCGACAAGCTCCTGCGCTTCACGCTCGACGACGGCTCCGGCACCGACCGCACCATCCTGTCCGGCATTCGCAAATACTACCAGCCGGACGAGCTGATCGGCAGGACCGCCGTCGCCATACTGAATCTTCCGCCTCGGAAGATGATGGGCGTAGAGAGCTGCGGCATGCTCATCTCCGCCGTCCACAAGGAAAACGGCGAGGAAAAGCTGCATCTGATGCTGATCGACGATTCCGTCCCCGCCGGCGCGAAGCTCTGCTGACCGCCCGGGCGCGCTCTCCTTTGCGTCCGTTCCCTTCCCCGCTCATAATCCCGTCATTCCTCCCATATCCTTTACAAAAGGCTGTGGGAGGGATTTTTTTGCCGTATGAAGACAGAAGCCGGACCGTGCCGCACGCGCTGACGCTCGACGAGCGCGAGCGCATGAGCGTCAGCGGTGTGGAGGAGATCGTCAGCTTTGACGAGGCGCTGGTCGTTATACGAACCGTCAAGGGCGAGCTTTCCGTGCACGGCAGCGCGCTGAAGGTCGACAAGCTTGACAAAACCAGCGGCGAGCTGCTCCTTTCGGGCCAGGTAGACGAGCTGGTTTACGCCAAAACGCGCGAGGGCAGGGGCCGTCTCTGGTCGAGGCTCTGGAGCTGATGGGGCTGGCGATATCGTCTCAGCTCCGCCAGCTCGTCCTTTTCGCCGCGCTGGGGGCCGCGCTGGGCCTGTGGTACGATCTGCTGTCGCCGCTGAGGCGCGGACGGCTTCTGACCGCCGCGGCGGATCTGCTTTTCGCCCTCAGCGCGCTCGCCGTCCTGTTCGGGATGGGCCAGTTTTCCGCCGAGGGCGCGCTGTATCTGTATATGGCCGCCTGCGCGGCGGCGGGCTTCGCCCTCTGGCTGCGCCTGGCGTCCCCCATCGTGCGCCGCGGACTGCGCGCGCTCGGCGCGAGGATCGCCGGAAGCCCTCTGGCCGCCGCGGCCGAAAAAGCGCGGACACGGCTGAAGGAGTATGGAAAGTTCCTCTTTTCAAGCGCCGCAAAATGGTTTACAATGAGCCTTGAACAGGCCCGGGAAAAACGGCGGGAGCGCGGAAGGAGGCAAACGGCGTATGAAGCTGCGCAGGGCAAATCTGCTGACGACGCTGGTCATTCTGGCGCTGCTCGTATACGCGTGCGTCAGCCTGCTTCGGATGCGGGAAAAGCTGGCCGCCGCAGAAAGGACCGCCGCCGAGCTTCAGGCGCAGGTCGAGTCGCTTGAAAAGAGCAACGCGGCGCTTGAATACGCCGTGGACAACGCCGACGATCCCGAGATCCTGGAGGGCGTCGCACGCGACAAGCTCGGCCTTGTGATGCCGGACGACCGGGTTTTCATCGATCCGGCGGGCGAATAAAAACCAAAAAAAGACGGACTTGACCGGCGTGTAAAAACGCCGGTCAATATTTTGTATACTTTTTAACAAGATTTAATTGAAATTAAGTTGACTTTGCCGTGATGGGTCGTTATACTAATAATTAGCCGGCTAAATAGGCGCCGGCCAATCCCGTCGGACAGGAGAATCGCCGTGGATGACAAGGAGCTTCTGAACCTGTTTACCGATATGGTTCGGGCACACACTGCATATATGGACAGGCAGCTGGCCTCGCTCAAGCTCTCCAACGGACAGGGCGGCGTGATTTCCGTTCTCGGGCGCAACGGCCCGCTGACGCAAAACGAGCTGGCCCGCTTCCGCCAGGTCACGCCCGCGACGATCAGCATCATGCTCGACCGCATGGAGCGCGACGGTCTGGTCATCCGGGGCAGCGTTTCCGGCGGCGGACGAGCCAATCTTGTCCAGCTCACCAAGGAGGGGCAGCGGATGTTCCACCTGCTCGACGAGTTCATGGAGGGCGAGCCGCGCGTGGTCTTTGCCGGGCTTGATCCCGCGGAGAAGACCGAAGCGGCCGATCTGTTCCGCAAACTCACGGACAACGTTACCACTGTAGCGGCGTCCGCGCGTTGATATTTTCCAAACAATAAAAATTTATTTTTAGGAGGAAAAAACATGGGAAAACCTATGGCTGATTACGCCAAGCTGCCGGAACTCGAGGAGTATTCGCAGTGGTTTAAGGACTTCGCCGACCTGTACCGCGAGGACGGCATCCTGCAGGTCACCTGGAAGACCCTGGACATGCCCATGCATCACAGCGGCATGAGCCATCGTGCCATCGGCCAGCTCGCCCGTATCATCGGCTCCGACTGGAAAAACGAGATCATCATCTTCACCCACCTGGGCGACAACTGGATGATCGAGTCCGACCCCAACGGCTGGGAAACCTACTCCGAGCTTCCCACGCAGCGCTTTGAGCATCAGTACTTCGACGACACCAACCTGTTCAAGAACATGGTGTTCGATATCGACGTTCCCACCATCGGCGCCATCCCCGGCTCCGGCTTCCACTGGGACAGCGCTCTTTTGGCCGATGTGACCATCTGCACGGAAGACACCAAGATGGAAGTTCCCCACGGCCAGGGCGGCCTGGTTCCCGGCGACGGCATGGGCATGCTCTGCCAGTTCTACATGGGACCCAAGCGCGGCAACTACTACCTGTCCACCACCCGTCAGTTCAACGCCCAGGAAATGCTCGACTCCGGCTTCGTGTCCGAGGTCGTCCCCAAGGGCAAGGCTGTCGAGCGCGCGTGGGAGATCGCCCGCATGTGGAAGAAGATGGCCTATGAGAACCGCTGCATCATGGCCAACCTCATGAAGCGCCCGCTGCGCTGCTACATGATGGAGCACTTCAAGCTGCACACCGTCTCCGAGCAGTACGGCTCCCTGCTCCGCATCGCCGCCGGCACGCTGGGCGACGAGCATTCCGAGCAGCAGGACGAGAAGTACATCTCCCGCGTCAACGACTGGCGTTATGCCACCGCCGACATGGAGCACCCGCAGGACTTCGATTCCTGGAGCCAGATGCCTCACAAGGCGGCCGAGTGGTTCAAGAAGGTCGAGGCCGGCGAAGCGGAGAACCCGTTCAAGTACAACGACACGCCGGGCCACTTCAAGCCCTATCGTCCCGAGCCCCAGAAGTAATTTTCCCCGTATAGCTCCCGAAGCAGGCTCCGGCCTGCTTCGGAAACCATAAATATCTTGATAAAGGAGATTGAAAACTATGCCCAAGGTATACAATGGTTCCTACACTGAAATGTTCAAGCTGGCCGGCAAGAAGGCCGTTATCGTCGGCGGCGCCGGCGGCTTCGGCGAAAAGATTGCCGAGGCGTACGCTGCCAACGGCGTGGACGTGTGCATTTCTTCCCGCCGTGAGTCCGCTCTGAAGGAATCCCAGGCGAAGATCCAGGCCGTTGCCGCCCCCGGCGTCAAGGTCATCTACTACGCCTGCGACGCGACCGATGAGGACGCGATCGTTGCTTTCCGTGATTTCGTCGTCAGCGAAGCCGGTCTCGGCGGCTGCGACATCCTGGTCAACGCGCAGGGCTACAACAAGAAGATGTGGTCCTGGGAGATCGACACGAAGGTCTGGAAGGGCATGCTCGACACCAACGTGACCTCCATGATGTACACCTGCAAGTACTTCGGCAACTGGATGAAGGATCACAACCTCGACGCCGGCGAGACCACCGTTCCTCAGTCCGAGTTCGAGGCCGGCAAGGCCAACCCCAACAAGGGCTACGGCAAGATCATCAACTTCGGCTCCGTCCGCTCCATCCGCGCTGTCGCCAACGGCGGCAACGGCAACGTCCCCTACAACACCACCAAGGGCGCCGTTGAGATGCTGACGAAGGCTTTCGCCGCTGACCTGCGCCCCAACATCCAGGTCAACGCCATCGGCCCCACCATCACCTACACCCCGATGATGGTCGGCCTGCTGCCCCCGGATGAAAACGTCCGCAACGGCATCGCCGCAGCTCTGCCCGCGCAGCGTATCGGCTACGAGATCGACGTTGTCGGCCCGGCCATCTTCCTGGCCTCCGCCGCTTCCGACATGGTCACCGCTTCCACCATCTACCCCGATGGCGGTCTGGTCGCCACCAGCTGATTTCCGCTTTCATTGCGATCGTGGCTCCGGAGTTTGTCTCCGGAGCCATCGTCGGATTCTTGTGAAAGGACTAATACCATGAAGATCGAAGATATCAAGACAATTGCCATGTACGGCGCGGGCACCATCGGCGGCGGCTTCGCGGCGTATTTTGCGCTCAAGGGCCTGGACGTGAACGTTTTCGTCCGCTCCGAGGGCTCCATCGAGCGCGCCAAGCCCAAGATCCAGATGGCCGTTGACACCTACGTCAAGTACGGTCTGGTGGACGATGCGGAGAAGATCTGGAGCCTCATCCACTTCACCACGGACCCCGCCGAGGCCTTCACGGGCGTTTACTTCGTGCAGGAAAACGGCGCGGAGAATCTGGAGCAGAAGCATGAGATGGTCGCCACGATGGAGAAGTATCTCCCCACCGACGCCATCATCGCCTCCTCCTCCTCCGGCACTCCCTGCACGCTGATCGCCGAGGGCGCCCAGCACCCCGAGCGCATCATCGTCGCCCACCCCTTCAACCCCGCCTATCTGCTGCCCCTGATCGAGATCTGCGGCGGCGACAAGACCAGCAAGGAGACCATCGACCTGGCCCGCGCCTTCTACAAGAAGTACGACAAGGCCCCCGTGGTCCTCAACAAGGAGAAGAACGGCTTCATCGCCAACCGTCTCATGCACGCCCTGTGGCGTGAGGAGATCGCGCTGGTCACCGAGGGCGTCTGCTCCATGGCCGACTGCGACGACGCCTGGACCTTCGGCCCCGGCATCCGTCTGGCCGCGTTCGGCCCCGCCATGAACTACGAGCTAGGCGGCGGCGAGCTTGGTCTGAAGGGCTGCGCCATCAAGTTCGGCGCCATGACCGACGCCGTTTTCGCGGACATCTCCGACATGAAGAAGGTCCCCGATACCTGGGCAGACCAGTCCGGCGAGGAGATCGGCCCCGAGATGGCCAACTTCCCTCCGGTCATCGGCAACACCAAGCCCCAGATCGCCGACTTCCGCGACAGAGTCATTATCGACGTGCTGAAAATGCACCACAGAATGTGATAAGGAGATAATACAATGGCTAAAAGAATCATTACCGCCGCCATGACGGGCGCCGTCACGCCCCGCGGCTTTAACATCCCCGAGAAGCCCGAAGAGATCGCGGCTCAGGTCTACGAATGCTGGAAGCTCGGCGCCTCCGTCGCCCATCTGCATATGCGCGACGACGACGGCATGGGCGTCATGGACCCCGTGAAGTTCTATCAGACCATCAAGGCCATCCGCGCCTACAAGGACTGCGACATCATCGTCAACTGCACCTCCTCCGGCGACAACCGCGTGTCCGACGACTCCCCCTACGGCAACGCCATGCGTATGCTGCACCACAAGTATGTTCCCGGCATCGAGATGGGCACCTTTGACGCCTCCTCCTTCAACTGGGGCGTGCCCGGCGGCGTGTTCCACAACAGCCCCTCCATGCTGATGCAGCTCGGCACTCTGTACCAGGAGCGCGGCATCAAGCCCGAGTTTGAGGTGTTCGACTTCGGCGCGCTGCGCGCCATCGGCGCCTATTGGAAGCAGGGCTACGTCAAGGAGCCTCTGCACTTCCAGTACTGCCTCGGCGTTATGGGCGGCATGGACGCCACCTGCTCCGATCTGCAGATCCTGCTGCAGGAGACCAAGAACCTTCAGGCCGCCGGCAAGCTGCCCAAGGAGATCACCTGGTCCGCCTTCGGCATCGGCAAGGGTCATCTGCCCGTCATGTTCAGCGCGCTGGGCAACGGCGGCGGCATCCGCGTCGGCATGGAGGACAACGTTGTCTTCGGCGTCGACAAGGACGGCAACAAGATCAAGGCCACCAACATGATGCTCGTTGAGCGCGCGGCCAACGCCGTCCGCGCCATCGGCGACGAGCCCGCCACCGGCGCGGAGGCCCGCGAGATTCTCGGCCTGCCGGCGCTCGACATCGAGGCCGTCAACGCGGCTCTGGACGCTGTCAAGATCGAAGACCTTGAGGCGGCCAAGCAGGCGGTCAAGGACGAGTTCGGCGGCCCGTACTTCGCGGCCCAGGGCATGGGCGGCAAGTAATCGCCCCCCTTTCCCCGGCTTCCCCCTCCCTTTCGGAGCGGCAGCCGAGGAAGCATACCTTATAACATTGCAGGCGGCACGAGCATCGTGCCGCCTGTTTTTGATACAAAATCAACAATTATTACAAAAAAGAAACAAATTTCTCTTGCATTCGCTGATATTTTGTGTTATCTTATATCGCGTGGTACAAAATGTGGAGTCATCCCCGGCGGATGTTATCCGATATCCGGCTGAGCGCCGCGGCGCTCTCCATCCGATACCGCTCCTGCCGGGCCAGATCGCCCAGCGACAGCATCCCCACGAGCCGTCCATCGCGCAGCACCGGCAGGCGCCGGAGCTGACGCCCGGCCATCACTTCCGCCGCGCTTTCAAGCTCATCCCCCGCCTCGCAGCACGCGACGCCCCGGCTCATAATCTCGCGCACAGGGGTCCCGGCCGCATCCATATCCGCCGCCACGCAGCGGGTCACGATGTCCCGGTCGGTCACGATCCCGCGCAGACGCCCCGTCCCGTCGCACACGGGCAGCGCGCCGAGATTGTGCCGCTTCATCAGCCGCGCGGCCGCCGCCACCGGCTCCATCGGCGTGATGCTGACAAGGCTTTCCGACATGACTTCGTCCGCTCTCATGCCGCATCCCCCTCCACCATCGCAGCCAACACGGGACCGGCCGCCTCGGCAAAGCATTCCACGGCCGCCACGGCCTCACTGAGCGTGTTGCCGCAGGTCCCGGCCTCCAGAATGAGCGAGCCGGGCGTGAGCTGCTGATTATAGCGGCAGGAGGACAGGTCGATCGGCCGCATGAGCGTTTCGCAGCACGCAAGCGCCGCCTGCTGCAGAATCAGCGCCAGCTTGAGATTCTCCCGCCAGTTCGGATGCGGCAGATTCTGATCCGTGCCCACGACGAACATCAGCTGGGCCATCGGCTGTCCGTCCGTGTCCGCCACCGTTTTATAGATCGTCTCCTCGTCGCCGATCGCGTCCCGGTGCAGGTCAATGACCATGGCCAGATCGGGATACGTCTGAAGATACGCCTCAATGGCCTCGCTGCTGCGGACATAGGCGCTGCTGTAGCTTGGCCAGTCGTACAGCTCCGTGTCGTGCAGCACGCGCAGCCCGTATCGCTCCAGCGCCGCTTTCAGCGCCTCGCCGACGGCGATCACGCTCTGCTGCGCGTCCGTCGTCCGCCAGTCGCCCGACGGCTCGTACACCGCGCCGGGCTCCATGGTATACGCTTCGCAGGAATGGCTGTGCAGGATGAGGATCTGCGGCCCCTCCGCCGGGAGCGTGAGCGAGCAGCCCTCCGCCCGCAGGGCGTCGGGATCGACGGAATACGATGTAAAATTATTCATTCCATCCGACGGGATGGTGGCCGCGCGCAGCTCCGCCCTCGGCGTGCTGGCCGGCTGCGGCGTTTCCTCCGCGGCTTCCTCCGGCTCCGTTTCCACCGCTTCCGGCCCGGCGACGGCCGGCGCGGACTCGGCTTCCAATGCCGGTATCTCCGGCGCAGGCGTCTCCGCCGCCGCTATCCCGGCCGCCGCGGGCGTTTCCGCCGGCGCGTCAGCCAGCGCGATCTCCGGCACGGCGCCGGTCAGCGAGCCAAGCCAGCCGAACGCCGCGGCCAGCAATACGATCAGTCCCAGTCTTGCTTTCATAGGGAATGTCCCCCTTTCTCCGGTACATTTCATAATGTATGAGGCCTCAGGGGAGATCATGCCCATAATTTTCCGAAAATAAAACAGAGGGAGAAAAGATATGACCATTCAGTACAAGCCCAAGGGCGTTTGCTCGCGTCTGATGAACATTGAAGTGGAAGACGGCGTGATCCGCCATGTCGAGGTCGTCGGCGGCTGCAACGGAAATCTGCAGGGCGTGGCCCGTCTGATGGAGGGTATGACCCCCGCCGACGCCATCGCCAGACTGGACGGGATCCGCTGCGGCTCGAAGGATACGTCCTGCCCCGATCAGCTCGCACAGGCGCTGAAAACGTTGACATAATTGCCGCCGTTTTTTCAAATTTGATAGACATAACGCCGTTATTGTAAAGAAATACTTTTGTACATTATGTAAAACCTTGTCGTGAATCAGGAAAAAACAAAAGTTTTTTCAACAACATCCCGCGTAATTTAGCCGAGCTAAATTCCAGTTAACCACAATATGTTGTGAATTAACAAAATACACAAAATGATTTTAGTGCATTTATTCAGTCTGCCGATTGCCATCGCGCTTTTTTCTCCGCTATAATAATGGTACACAGTTCCCGCTGTGTAATCCTCTTCGCTTTCACACCCCATCCATGCCGAAAGGAGGCAGAACAAATGAACCGAAAAATACTTCAGCGCGTGCTCTGGATGCTTCTGACGCTCTGCCTGGCTTTCAGCCTTCTGGGCGGCACGGGCCGCCTGCAGCCCGTTTCCGAGGAAGTGGACGCGCTGCTTTCCGCAAGCTTTGACGAGCAGAGCACGGAAGCCGGCGAGACGCCCGCCTCCGACGAGGCGGAGGTCGTGGAGCCGAAGATCGCGGAGGTCACGACCGTCGCGGAGTCGGACGAGCCCTTCCAGGCTCCCGAGATGAGCAGCTACTGCAACCGGGAATACGCCGGTTCCTACAAAGTCTACAGCGGACATCCCTATGTCTGCGCGCAGGGCGTTTTCTCCGCCCTCTACCCCAACGCCCGCTTCACCCAGACGGAGGAAGGCCTTTCGATCGAAGCCGGCGACATCACCGTGGAAGCCCGCTTCGGCGAAAAATACTTCACCAGCAACGGCCGCTATCTTTACGCGCCGGCCGGTGTGATCTCCACGGACGATGGCGTTTATCTGCCGGCGGACAGTCTGGCCAAATGCTTCGGCGGGACGGTCTCTCTCGACGAGACGGCCGAGCGCCTGGACATCTTCGCCACAGACATCACGCCGCTGGATCCCGGCGACGGCTTTTATAACGAGGACGACGTCTACTGGCTCAGCCGCATCATCTACGCCGAGGCCGGCATAGAATCGCTTGAGGGTCAGATCGCCGTCGGCAACGTGGTCATCAACCGCGTCGCCAGTAGCGTGTTCCCGCAGGACAACATCAAGGACGTCATCTTTGCCAAGGGCCAGTTCGATCCCGTCGCCGCGGGAACGGTCAACCGCACCCCGTCGGACGAGGCGGTCGTGGCCGCAAAGCTGGCGCTGGACGGCTGCAAAATGGTACCGGACTATACGCTGTTTTTCGCCACGTCCCATCTCGGCAGCGGCTACACCGCCGTCACCTGGATCGGCAACCACTGCTTCATGGCGCTTGCCTAAACCGGTATAGATATGATATGATACAGGGTATGCTGAAGGGCATACCCTGCTTTTACATTCACCGCCCGGGAGGGAGCTCATGGAAGAGATACTGCGCGCGCATCTGGACGCGCCGGAAAGCGTTCTTCAGAATTTTCTGCGCTATGGCGAACGGCTGAAGCAGACAAACGCCGTCACGAATCTGACGGCGATCCGCGACGACGAGGGCATCGCGCGCCTGCATTTTCTCGACAGCGCCGCTCTGCTCGCTCTGGCAGATTTCAGCGGCCGCGACGTCGTGGACGTGGGGACGGGCGCGGGCTTTCCCGGGCTGCCGCTGCGGCTTCTGCAGCCGGATATGCGCCTGACGCTTCTCGACTCCAACAACAAGAAGATCGACTTTCTCCAGGGCGTCTGCACCGAGCTGGCCCCGGACGTGCGCTGTCTGTGGGGCCGGGCCGAGGAGCTGGACGAGCTGCGCGAGAGCTTCGACATCGCCGTCAGCCGCGCCGTGGCGGAGCTGGAAATGCTGGCGGAGCTGTGTCTGCCGCTGGTGCGGCCCGGCGGGCTGTTCATCGCCATGAAAAAGCCCGACTGCGACGCGGAGGTGCAGCGGGCGGCGTTTGCCGTTAAGTCTCTCGGCGGCCGTCTGCGCGGCGTCACGCGCTACACCGTCCCCGGGACGGACGTGGAGCACGCCGCCGTTCTTATCGACAAAATAAAGGCGACCCCGGCGCAGTATCCGCGCCGCTGGGCGCAGATCAAAAAAAAGCCTCTGAAGGGAGAGGGCCAATGAGACTGGTTTCGGAGAGCTACGGCGTTAACTGTTTTGACGAAAGGGAAATGGACCGGCGGCTCGACGCCAAGGTCCGCAGCGCGCTCAAGCGCACGATCGAACAGGGCGAGCCTTTGTGGGCGTGGGTGGCCGACGCCGTCGCAGCCGCCATGCGCGACTGGGCCGTGGAGCACGGCGCGACGCACTATACCCACTGGTTCCAGCCCATGACGGGCGTGACCGCCGAGAAGCATGAGAGCTTTCTGGTCCCCGCCGGCCACGGCGACGCGATCGTGGATTTTTCCGGCAAGGAGCTCATCCGCGGCGAGCCGGACGCCTCGTCGTTCCCCTCCGGCGGCCTGCGGGCCACCTTCGAGGCGCGCGGCTATACCGCCTGGGACCCCACCAGCTACGCCTTCATCAAGGACAACACGCTCTGCATCCCCACGGCCTTCTGCTCCTACGGCGGCGAGGCGCTGGATAAAAAGACGCCGCTGCTGCGCTCCATGGACGCGCTCAACGCGGCCTGCCTGCGGCTTCTGCGCCTGTTTGGATGCGACTGCGGCCACGTCTGGCCCGCGATTGGAACGGAGCAGGAGTACTTCCTCGTCGACCGCGAGGTGTACAGCCAGCGCAAGGATCTCATTTACACGGGCCGCACGCTGTTCGGCGCGCGCCCGCCCAAGGGGCAGGAGCTGTCCGATCATTATTTCGGCACCATCCCCAGCCGGGTCGCGGATTTCATGGCCGAGCTGGACGAGGAGCTGTGGCAGCTCGGCGTCCCGGCGCACACGGAGCATAACGAGGGCGCGCCCGCGCAGCACGAGCTGGCCCCGGTGTTTGAAAAATGCTCTCCCGCTGTCGATCACAACCAGCTCACGATGGACCGCATGCGCGTCATCGCCGAGCGGCACGGGCTCGCCTGCCTGCTGCATGAAAAGCCCTTTGCCGGCGTGGCCGGCTCCGGCAAGCACAACAACTACTCCCTGCTGACCGACAGCGGCGAAAATCTTTTCTCCCCCGGCGAGGACCCTCTCGGCCGCAGCCGCTTCCTGGCCTTTTTCATCGCCTTCATCGCCGCCGTGGACGAGCATCAGGATCTTCTGCGCATCAGCGTCGCCGGCGCCGGGAACGACCACCGTCTCGGCGGCAGCGAGGCGCCCCCGGCCATCGTGTCGCTGTATGTGGGCGAGGAGCTTGAGCGGCTTCTGGACGCCGTTGAGCGCGGCGAGCCGATCATTCTGCGCGAGTCCGAGGCGCTGCAGACGGGCGTCATGGCGCTTCCGGCCATCCCGCGGGACACCAGCGACCGCAACCGCACCGCCCCCATCGCCTTCACCGGCAACAAATTTGAGTTCCGCATGCTCGGCTCCAGCCAGTCCGCCGCCGACTGCAACACCGTTTTGAACACAGCCATGGCCGACACGCTTGAGCGCATGGCGGACGAGCTTTCCGGCGCGCCGGACTTTGAGGAGGCGCTGCGCAGCCTGCTGGCACGCATGGTCAGCGCCCATCGGCGCATTCTCTTTTCCGGCAACTGCTATGACGAGGCCTGGATCGAGGAGGCCGAAAAGCGCGGCCTGCTGAATCTCCGCAGCACGGCCGAGGCGCTCCCGCTGCTGACGACGGAAAAAAACACGGCGCTTTTCGCACGCCGCGGCGTGATGAGCCCGGGCGAGCTTCGCGCCTGCCGCGACATACAGCTTGACACCTACTGCAAGCGTCTGAACATCGAGGCGCAGGTCATGACCGAAATGGTCCGGACCGACATTTTCCCGGCCGTGATGAGCTTTGAGCAGCTGATTGCCCGCACCATCAGCGCCAAGGAGGCCATCGATCTGGAATCCCCGGCGGAAGAAAAGCTGGTCAAGCGGGTGGCAAAGCTCGCCAAGGAGCTGTACGACCGTTGCGAAAAGCTGGAGCAGTCCGCCTCCGCCGAGCAGCCGGAGGACGGCGCCGCGCGCGCCGGCTATTACCACGACGTCGTGCTGCAGGACATGCAGTCGCTCCGTGCCGTGGCCGACGAGCTGGAAACGCTTGTCGGGAAAAAGCACTGGCCCTTCCCCAGCTACGGCCGGCTGCTGTACCGCCTGTAAAAGAACAGAACCGCCGGACGGGGTTTCCCGTCCGGCGGCTGGCTTTTTATTTATTTTCCCACGCAGAAGCGGGCAAAGATGCCGTTCGTCACGTCCTCGCGCACGCTCCGTCCGGACAGCTCTCCCAGCGCGCCCAGCGCGCCCTCCAGCTCCGTCAAAACCGCGTCCGGCGCAAAGCCCTCGTCCATCGCGGCCAGCGTTTCCCGCAGATAATCCAGCGCGCGCGAAACGGCGTCGGCCTGCCGCGCGCTCGTGAGCACCTCGCCGGCGGAAACGCCCTTTTCCGGCGGGAACAGCTCCGCGACACGCGCCTCCAGCGCGTCCAGCCCCTCGCCGGTACGGGCGCTGATGCGCAGCGCGCCGGGCAGCTCAAAGGCCGCCGGAAGGTCCGATTTGTTGAGCAGCACGATGGAGCGCTGCGCCGCGGCCGCCTCGTCCAGTATCGCCCGGTCGCCCGCCTCCAGCGGCGCCGAGCCGTCCAGCACGGCGATCACGAGCTCCGCGCTCTGCGCGGCGCTGCGCGCGCGCTCAACGCCGATGCGCTCGACCGGATCGTCCGTTTCCCGCTGGCCGGCGGTGTCCGTCAGCCGCAGCAGCACGCCGCCCAGCACGACCCTTTCCTCCAGCGTGTCGCGCGTCGTCCCGGCGTGATCGGTCACGATGGCGCGCTCATAGCCCACGAGCGCGTTGAGAAGCGAGCTTTTTCCCACGTTCACGCGTCCGACGATCGCCGCCGCCGCGCCGTTTTTCACCAGCGCGCCGCGCCGCCACGTCGCCAGAAGCGCCGTCAGCGCCTGCTCGCCCTCCCGCAGCGTCCGCCGGTAATCCTCCAGCTCGAACGGCTCGATATCCTCGTCCGGGTAATCGAGCACGGCGTGATAATGCGAACAGATCGCCGTGAGCGAATCGTACACGGCCTCGGTCCGCCGGCTCACGGCCCCGTCCAGCTGCGAAGCGGCCAGTCTGGCCGCCTGCGGCGTCTGCGCGTCGATCAGATCGATCACCGCCTCCGCCTGCACCAGATCCATCCGGCCGTTGAGAAAGGCCCGGCGCGTAAATTCGCCCGCCTTCGCCTGCCGCGCGCCGGCGGCAAAAAGACTCAGAAGCCCCTCGCGCAGCACCGTCGGGGAGCCGTGGCACTGAAGCTCGGCCGTGTCCTCGCCGGTATAGCTGGCCGGGCCCCGGGATACCGTGGCCAGGCAGAGATCAAGCGTCTCGCCGCCGCGGTCGAGCAGCCGGCCGTACACCAGCTTTCGATCCTCCCGGCCGGCCATGCTCCCGCCGTGCGCCGGAACGAACACCCGGTCGAGCACGGCGATGGCCTCCGGCCCCGAAAGGCGGATAATGCCGATCGCCGCGAGCGAGGAGCCCGTGGCGATGGCGGCGATGGTATCAAAATTGGCCGTCTGCGCGGCGGACGAGCTCATTTTCTGTCGTCGTCCTCCTCCGCCAGATAATACGTCAGCGCCAGGAAGCTGTCGGAGAAGTGGATGTTCTCCACCAGCACGCCGGAATCGCCCGTTTCAAGCTCGATGTTCGTAAAGTTCCAGATGCCGCGGATGCCGGCGCCGATGAGCCGGTCGGTCAGCTCCTGCGCAGCCCGGCGCGGGACCGACAGAATGGCGATGTCCACCTTGTTGTCAAACACGAACTCGGCCAGCTTGTCCCCGGAATAAACGGGATAGCCGTCGATCTCCGTGCCGACCAGCTCCGGCCGCACGTCGAACGCGCCCAGCAGGCGAAATCCGTCGATCATATGGCTGAAGTTTTCGGCCAGCGCATGGCCCAGATTGCCCACGCCGACCAGCACGGCCTTGTAGTTGCGGTCCACGCCGAGAATGTGGCTGATCTGCTCGCGCAGCGAGGCAATGTTGTAGCCGTAGCCCTGCTGGCCGAATTCGCCGAAGCAGGAAAAGTCCTGCCGGATCTGCGACGGCGTAAGCCCCATCTGCCGGCCGAGCTCGCCGGAGGAAATACGCTCCTCCCCCTGATAGCTCAGATCGTCCAGCTTCCGAAGATAGCGGGGCAGGCGGCGGATGACGTTATTGGATATATTCATACGCTTCATGACAAAATCCCTCCACAGTTCTTTTTTTCAGATTAACACAGAAACGCGAAAGTTTCAATTATTATTGTAACCGGTGCGCAGAATATGCTATAATTATAATATTATGATGGAAAACAGAATGTCCCACGCCTACCTGCTGGTCTCCCCGGCGGATACGGCGAGGGAGGAGCAATCGCTCCGGCTGGCGCAGCGCCTGCTGTGCTCCCAGCCAAACGCCCCCTGCGGCCGCTGCCGCGACTGCCGGAAGCTTCTGGCCGGCGTTCACCCCGATCTTCTCTGGCTTCGCCGGCAGAAGGACGACAAGGGAAAGCTGCGCCGGGAGATCACGGTCGACCAGATCCGCGCCATGACGGCGGACGCCGCCGTCGCGCCGAACGAGGCCGAGCGGAAGGTCTATATTCTTCCCGAGGCGGACACCATGAATACGCAGGCGCAGAACGCGCTGCTCAAGGCGCTGGAGGATCCTCCCGGCCACGCCTGCTTTATCCTGTGCGCCGCGGCGCCCGACGCGCTTTTGCCCACGGTGCTCAGCCGGCTCGTCCGCGTGCACGGGCAGCCGGAGGCAAGCGGCGCGCCGAGCCCTCTGGAGCCGTTTGCGGCGGAGTATCTGTCGCTTCTCGGCCGTGGCGACCGCGCTTCTCTGGCGCGGTTCTGCATGCAGCGGGCCAAGCTTACCGGGGACGAGGCGCTTGATTTTATCGACTGCGCGCGCACGCTCGTGTGCCGCGCGCTGTGCGGCGAACAGCCGGCCGAGGGACTTGGACGGGAACAGCTCTTTTGCCTGTGCGGACTTCTGGACAGGGCGGAGCTTTATCTGCGGCGCAATCTGTCGGCACGGCAGGTATTCGGCCTTCTGGCGTCCGCCGCGCCGGAGCAAGGAAAGGAACGGTCATAAATTGGCAACAGTAGTCAGTGTTAAATTCAGAAACCGGGGCAAGTTCTATTACTTTGACCCGGTCGACCTGCAGATCCCGGACGGCACGCAGGTCGTCGTGGAAACGGCCAAGGGGCTGGAGATCGGCGACGCCGTCAAGGGAAACCACGAGGTGGAGGATTCGCGCGTTGTGCAGCCGCTGCGCCCCGTGGCCCGCATCGCCACGGACGACGACCGGCGCATCGCCGCGCTGTGCCGCCGCCGGGAAAAGGAGGCCTACGTCGTCTGCAGGCAGAAGATCGAGCAGCATGGGCTGGAAATGAAGCTGGTGGACGTGGAATGCGCGTTCGACGGCAGCAAGATACTTTTCTTCTTCTCCAGCGACGGGCGCGTGGACTTCCGCGAGCTGGTCAAGGATCTGGCCGGCGTGTTCCGCACGCGCATCGAGCTGCGGCAGATCGGCGTGCGCGACGAAGCGCGCATGCTCGGCGGGCTTGGCATCTGCGGCCGCGCCTTCTGCTGCGGCTGCTTCATGGACGAGTTTGCGCCCGTCTCGACCAAGATGGCAAAAACGCAGTCCATGTCCCTCAACCCGGCCAAGATATCCGGCGCCTGCGGCCGTCTCATGTGCTGCCTGCGCTATGAGCAGGGGGCCTATGAGGAGCTCGTGAAAAACGTTCCGAAAAACGGCGCGTTCGTGGAGACGCCGGACGGCTACGGCAACGTCACGCAGGTCAACGTCCTGCGCCAGACCGTGCGCGTCAAGCTTGACGGCCCCGGCGAGGACACCGTCAAGGGCTACGACGCCGACGAGGTGGCGGCCATCCCCGGCGGGCGGCCGCGCGACGGCAGCCAGCCGCCCCATGTGCTCGTGCTCAAGCCCAAGAAGCCCAAGGAGCCGGAACCGGAGCCCGACCGCTGGATCATGCCGCAGATGCTGGCCGAGGACCCCGCGGACAAGCCCGCGGAGAGCGCCGGCGCCCCCAAGCCCAAGCGCCCCGGCTCCAACCCCCGCCGCCGCAAGAAGTCCGCGCCCAAGGGCGACGGCGCAAAGGCCGCGCCCCCCAAGACCGAAGGACGCAGGCCGGAAAACCGGCCCGATAAAAAAGCGGACGGAAAAAAGCCGGAACGCCGGCCCGACCGGCCCGCGCCGGGCGAAAAGAAGCCCGACGGCGCCAGACCGGACAGCCCGAAGGCCGACGGCGCAAAAGCCGGTCCCAATCCCCGCCGCCGCAGCCGCTACCGCGGCAAACCCCGCAAGGACGGCCCGGCCAAAGACGGCGCTCCCAGGGACGGCGGCCCGAAGGAGGGCTGAGCCATGAAGGGAGAGCAGCCGGCGCGAAAGCCGCGCCGCGAGGGCAGCCGGACGCTTTTCCAGCGCGTGACGGCCGGCGTTCTGGTCGCCGCCGCGCTGGTGGAAATGATCGGCGTGGCCTTTACCAAGACGACAAAGCGAAAATAGAAAAATCCCGGCTGCCGCTTTTCAAAGCCGTTTTGGACAGGCCCGTCCGGCGTTGCGGGGGCGTCTCCGATCTCTATGGACGTCTCCCGCCTGAATGTGGTAGAATAAAACAAACACCCCAGAAAGGAAGAAAACTCAGAATGGCTGACATTATAAACTTTTCCGATCTTCAGCGCCGGAAGGCACTCAGCGACGCCGCCGAGCTGCTCGCGGAGATCCGCATGATGACGGATGAGGAACTGCTGGTCGCGCTTCTTGTCTGCGGCGACCCCTCCGACGAGCACAACGCCTGCAACGGCCGCTTCTTCCTGCAGGAAATACGGCGCCGCGACGAAAAGCGCGAGGAGAAAAAAGCGCGCGAGGCACTCGCCCTCTGGGAGGCGGGCACGACCCCGGACGACCTCGGCTATAGCATCGGCGTGTACAAGCCGGGCTCCCCCTGACAGCCCGTCTTCGCTTCTCTCCCGCGTTTTACCCCTTTTCCCATATCCATGCGATGCGCCGAAAAAACAACGCAGCCTGGCAAGCGCATTTTGCCGCAGGCGCGTCCGATCCCGGCTGCCTGCCCGATATAACCGATGATCTTGGCCTGTATGTCCTGCCAGGGCTTTTTCGGCCCGGCACAGCGTCGTATTTTCCAAGAGCATAACCGCAGCACGCAGGAAAAGCTCCTGCGTGCTTTTTTCGCAAAGAGCCCCTATCAAAAGCACTTCCGGCACGGGAGCGAATTTTGTCCGGACCAATAAAAAAAGCCTTGCAACGCAAGGCTTTTTTGCTCGCCCCGACGGGCGCGCGCTTATTGAAACGCTTTGTCGAATATCTGCTCCATGGCCTCGTGCTGCGGGGAAATAAACAGCGCGACGTAATTGCCGTTTTTCTGCACCCGGCACTGCTGGGCGATCGCAAAGCTTTCCGGGTCGTAGTTCTGCGCCTGTCCCATCACGCTGTCGAGCCGCGCGTTGAGACACGCCTCCACGCGGCCGGCCGCCGCGGGATCGACCGCCTTGACGATCACGACCTCGTCCGGGAATATCCCGCCGTCAAGCGTCGTAAAGCTGGAAGCCGCGGCAATATCCTCCGCCGCGATCCCGTACAGCGCCAGCAGACGCTCCGCCGGGACATTCAGGGGGCTGGCGATGGAAAGCGAGGCGATGATCTCGTCCGTCACCGCCGAGGGCTCCGGCTCCGCCGCCGCGCCGCAGGCGCACAGCGCCCCGAGCAGGCAGACAACAAGCAGAATGGATGTGATTTTTTTCATAAACAGTTCCTTTCTCAGGCGCAATGGCTGTACAGGTAATCGACCCAGGCCTGACACCCGGCCTCCGTGAAATGGACGCCCATATCGTCCGGGTCGCTGCAGTAATCCGCGCACAGATACTGGCCGCTCTCGTCGTACATCACCGACGCGACGTCCACATAGCGCCAGCCCTGCTGCTGGCAGAGCTGCTGAAGCTGCGCGTTGTACTGCCGGATGCTGTCGCTGTTGATCTTCTCGCCGATCAGATTGCTGCCGGAGGTCGTCGGCGTCATGGACTGGACGTAGACCGTAAGGCCCGGGCTTTTGGCCAGAATGCGGCCAAGCAGCGTCCGGTAATTCTCGACCGCGCCGTCCACGCCGTAAACGGCGATGTCGTTCATGCCGAGCATGATGAACAGCTTTTTGGCGCCCGAGGCGGCCACGCAGTCCTCCACGAGCATCTTCTCCCCCTGATACGAGGGATGCACCGCCTGCGGATCGGACAGCTCCCACATGGCGTTGGCGCTGCCAAGACTTCCGGAAGCGAAAAACTGCGCATTGCCGAGACATCCCGTCGCCGCGGCGTAATAGCTCAGCTTGAGACTGACCGAGTCGCCCACAAAGGCCGCGTCGTCAAACCACGCGGCGTCCACCGTCGTTCCGCTCTCCGGCGTTCCCGCCGCAGTATCCGGCTCCGTTTCCGCCGTTCCGGCCTCCGCCGGCTCCTCCGGCGCCGGCGTCTGCACCGGCGCGGGCGCCGCGGTGGCCGCGGCTTCGTCCGCCGGCTTCTCGCTGCGCCGGCCGCGGCTGACCGACACGATCGCAAACACGACAAAGAGGACGAGCATCAAAATCGGCAGCGGGCGGATCTTCATGGCTGATCCCTCCTCCGTTCGGATAAAATCAAACGCGCTTCCACTTAGCGCCGCCGGGGACGTCGGTGATCTCGATCCCCGCCGCCTTCAGCTCGTCGCGGATGCGGTCGGCCTCGGCGAAGTTCTTCGCCTTTTTCGCCTCCTGGCGGGCGCGTATCTTCTCCTCGACGCCGGCGTCCTCCTCGCCGGACTCGCTGACGACGGTGAAGCCGCCCGCGGCAGGCGCCGCCGGTGCGGCCGCCTGCTTCGCGCGCAGCGTCTCCGCCTTCTCCAGCAGCTTCAGTCCGAGCACGCTGTCGAGCGCGTCGAGCGCGGCCAGCTTCGTCGCGTCGGTCGTCTTGGCCTTGAGCACGTCATAGAGCACCGTCACGCCCATGGAGGTATTCAGATCGGCGTCCATGGCCTTGCGGAATCTATCCTTCAGCTCCTCGAGCGCCTCCGGCTCCAGCTCGTCCTGTCCGGGCTTGAGCGCGGCGATCTTGGCGAGCAGCTTATTGTAGGCCGCGACCGCGTTGTCAAGATTTTCCCAGCTGAAAACGAGTCCCTTGCGGTAGTGGCTCTGCAGGCAGAAGAAGCGGTAGGCCAGCGGATCGTAGCCCTTCTCCTCCAGCAGGGAGACGGTCAGGAACTCGCCCTTCGACTTCGACATCTTGCCGTGGTCGGTGTTGAGGTGGGCGACGTGGAACCACTGGGGGCACCACGGGTGGCCGAGGTAGCTCTCGGACTGGGCGATCTCATTCGTGTGGTGCGGGAAGGCGTTGTCCACGCCGCCGCAGTGCAGGTCGAGGTACTCGCCGTTATACTTCATGGAGATGCCGGAGCACTCAATGTGCCAGCCGGGGTAGCCCACGCCCCACGGGGAGTCCCATTTCAGGGCCTGATCCTCGAACTTGGACTTGGTGAACCAGAGGACGAAGTCGTTTTTGTTGCGCTTGTTGGGATCGGCCTCCACGCCCTCGCGGACGCCGACGGCCAGATCCTCCTCGTTGTGGTCGTTGAAAACGTAGTAGCGCTCGAGCTTGCTGGTGTCGAAATAGATGTTGCCGCCGGCCTGATAGGCATAGCCGGTGTCGAGCAGCTTTGTGATGATCCTGATATAGTCGTCAATGAGGCCGGTCGCGGGCTGGACGACGTCGGGGCGCTTGATGTTGAGCTTGCGGCAGTCCTCGAAGAACGCGTCGGTGTAGTACTGCGCGATCTCCATGACGGTCTTGTGCTCGCGGCGGGCGCCCTTGAGCATCTTGTCCTCGCCCTCGTCGGCGTCGGAGGTCAGGTGGCCGACGTCGGTGATGTTCATGACGCGGTTGACGTCATAACCCGCGAAGCGCAGGTACTTCTCGAGCACGTCCTCCATGATATAGGAGCGGAGGTTGCCGATGTGGGCAAAGTGGTAGACGGTCGGGCCGCAGGTGTACATCTCCACATGGCCGGGGGTGTGGGTGGTGAACGGCTCTTTTTTATGGCTGAGAGAATTGTACAGATACATGGCTTTACTTCTCCTTGGTGATGTAATTTTCCAGAATAGCGATCTGATCCTTCAGCGCCGCCAGCTCGATGGCGACCGGGTCTGTCACATGGATCTGATCGACGTCGCCGGCATAGTCCGGCGTGCGGTTGGCAATGCGGACGATGCGGGCCGGCACGCCGACGGCCGTCGCGTTCGGCGGCACCTCCGAAAGCACCACCGCACCGGCGGCGATGCGGCTGTTGTCCCCGACCCGGAACGGGCCGAGCACCTTGGCGCCGGAGCCGATAAGCACGTTGCTGCCGATGGTGGGATGGCGCTTTCCCTGGTCCTTGCCCGTGCCGCCGAGCGTGACGCCCTGATACAGCAGCACGTCGTCGCCCAGCTCCGCCGTTTCGCCGATCACAACGCCCATGCCGTGGTCGATGACAAGGCGGCGGCCGATGGTCGCGCCGGGATGGATCTCGATGCCGGTGCGCCGGCGGGCCGCCTGGCTGATGCCGCGGGCCAGAAATTTCATGCCGTGCGTCCAGCACCAGTGCGCCCGCCGCCAGCTCATGACGGCCTTGACGCCGGGATAATAAAGCCAGACCTCAAAGGCGCCGCGGGCCGCGGGGTCGCGCGCCTGATATGCGTGAACGAGTTCACGCAGATAGTCAAACATAGTTCCTCACCTGTATCATTGTATTTGCGGCGTTTATTTCGTGTTCTTCAGAACGTGCGCGTTTTTCACGAAATACTCACAGCCGCTCCACACCGTCAGAATGACCATGACGGCCACGCAGACGTTATTGAGCGACAGCGCCTTCACGCCGAAGAAGGTCGCATCCTTCAGCGGCGTGAGCATGATACAGCAGCCGATGGTGGAAAAGAAGGTTTTGAGCTTGCCGGCCATGGCCGCGGCGATGACAAGGCCGTTCTCCACGGCGATCAGACGCAGCCCCGTCACGGCAAACTCGCGCATGACGATGATGATGGCGCACCACGCGGGCATCTGACCCCACTGGACAAAGATGAGCAGCGCCGAGATGATGAGGATCTTATCCGCCAGCGGATCGGCAAACTTGCCGAAATCCGTCACCTGATTGTACTTGCGCGCGACATAGCCGTCCACGGAATCCGACGCGCCCGCCACGATGAACACGATCAGCGCCGCGAGCTTGTGGCCGGGAAAGTCCAGCAGCATCAGCAGAATGAAGACCGGCACCAGAATGATGCGCCCGATGGTGATTTTGTTTGCAGTGGTCATATCGATTCTCCTATCAGCTCTCCGCCGTCCGCGGAGAGAATACGAACGTCAAAAAACTCGCCGGGCTTTCCCTCGCCGCTGAAGCAGACCAGCTCGTCCACATCCGGCGAATCCGCCTGGCTCCGGCCGCACCACAGAAGTCCGTCCCGCCCCTCGCACAGCACGCGCTCCGTGCCGCCGACGCGCGCGGCGTCGAACTCGTCCATGATGACGCTCTGCAGCGCCATCACGCGCTCGCGGCGCTGCCCGGCCTCCTCGCGGCTGCACCGGCCCGGCATGGCGGCCGCCGCCGTCCCCTCCTCCGGGGAATAGGCGAAAACGCCCGCGCGCGGGAGCTTCTGCTGCCGCAGAAAAGCCATCAGCTCCTCCAGCTCCGCCTCCCCCTCGCCGGGCAGTCCGACGATCAGGCTCGTGCGGATCACGATGCCGGGAATGCGCGCGCGCAGCTTGTCGAACAGCGCGCATATCGACGCCTTCGTCTCCCGCCGCCGCATGGCCTTGAGTATCGCGTCGTTGACGTGCTGGATGGGAATGTCCAGATACTTCACGATCTTCGGCTCGGCGGCGATCAGCTCGATCAGCTCGTCGCTTATCTCGTCGGGATAAAGGTAGTGCAGGCGTATCCATTCCAGCCCCTCCACCTTCACCAGCTCCCGCAGCAGCGTACACAGCGTCGTGCCGTCGCGGAGATCGCGCCCGTAGCGGCTGACGTCCTGCGCGACAAGGATCAGCTCCTTCACGCCGCTTCCGGCCAGGGCGCGCGCCTCGTCAAGAATGCTGGCGACCGGCCGCGAGCGATAGCGCCCGCGGATGGAGGGAATGACGCAGTAGGCGCACCGGCGGTCGCAGCCGTCGGCGATCTTGATATAGGCCCAGCCCGGCCCCGTGGACACGAGCCGGTCCAGCTCCGGCAGCGGCTCGTTCCTGTCCGCAAAGCGCCGCAGCCCGTGCTCTTCGGATTCCAGCGCCTCCACGATGTCCGCAAAGCTCGACGTGCCGACGACCGCGTCGATCTCCGGCAGCTCCTGCAATATCTCATCCTGATACCGCTGGGCAAGACAGCCCGTGACGACCAGGCGCCTGAGCTGACCCTCCGTCTTCCAGCGCGCCAGCTCCAGGATGGTGTTGATGGCCTCCTCCTGCGCCGATTCGATGAACGCGCAGGTGTTCACCACCGCGGCGTCCGCCTCGGCGGGGTCGGATACGAGCGTGTGGCCCGCGTCGGTGATGAGCGCGAGCATCTGCTCGGAGTCAATAAGATTTTTGGCGCAGCCAAGCGCCGTAAAATGCACTTTCACGATTCTCTGTACCGATTCACGGCGGCGCGTATCTCGTCCCAGGAGTAGCCCCTGCGAAACAGCGCGGCGCCGGCCTTTTCCATTTCTTTTCGGTCGTCCGCATCCCGGCCGCGCAGCCGCGCGGCCAGCAGCCGGTCAAGCGTTTCCGCCGGATTGTCTAGCAGCTCGAGCGCCCCGGCCCAGTATTCCTCCGCCACGCCGCGCCGCCGCAGCTCCGCCTTCAGCCGGCCGGGGCCGTAGCTTTTCGCGCCGTAATAGCGCGCGAGCATGCAGGCGTATTCCGCGTCGTTGAGAAAGCCGTAGTCCAGACAAAGAGCCGCGACCGCGTCGATGTCCTCCGGCGCGCATTCCTTGTCCGCCAGACGGCCGCGCAGCTCCTTTTCCGACAGCGGCCGGCGGTTGAGCATGGCCACGGCGAGCTTTTTCGTCCGCTCGAGCGGCGAGAGCGTCTCGTCCTTATTCGTCGCCGCCGTCATCGAAATCGTCGGCGGACACGTCCACGGCGCGGCCGGCGGCCTTGGCCGCCTTGAGCGCCTGCGGGCTCATGAGCTTGGCGGCGTTGGCGCGGATCTCCGCCTCCAGCTTGTCCGCCGTTTCGGGGTTGTCGATCAAAAACTGCTTGACCGCGTCGCGCCCCTGGATGCGCTCGCCGTAAACCGTGAACCACGCGCCGGCCTTTTCCACCAGCTCCAGCTTCACTCCCAGATCGATCAGCTCTCCGGCGCGGCTGATGCCCTCGCCGTAGATGATGTCGAACTGCGCTTCCTTGAACGGCGGCGCGACCTTGTTTTTCACGATCTTGACGCGCGTGCGGTTGCCGATCATCTCGTCGCCGGACTTGAGCGTCTCGATGCGCCGGACGTCCAGACGGACGCTGGAATAATACTTCAGCGCGCGGCCGCCGGGCGTCGTTTCCGGGTTGCCGAACATAACGCCGATCTTTTCGCGCAGCTGGTTGATGAACACCACGATGCAGCCCGTCTTGGACACGATGCCGGCCAGCTTGCGCAGCGCCTGGCTCATCAGCCGCGCCAGCACGCCCACGGCGGCGTCGCCCATCTCGCCCTCCAGCTCGCTGCGCGGCAGCAGCGCCGCCACCGAGTCGATCACGATCACATCCAGCGCGCCGGAACGCACCAGCGCCTCCGTGATCTGCAGCGCCTGCTCGGCCGTGTCCGGCTGGGACAGCAGCAGATTGTCGATGTCCACGCCCAGCGCCCGGGCATACGCCGGCTCAAGCGCGTGCTCCACGTCGATGTAGGCCGCCTCGCCGCCGCCCCGCTGTGCCGACGCGACCAGATGCAGCGCCAGCGTCGTTTTGCCGCTGGCCTCCGGGCCGTATATCTCCACGATGCGCCCGCGCGGCACGCCGCCGATGCCCAGCGCCAGATCCAGCCCCAGCGAGCCGGTCGGTATGGCGTCCACATTGACGGGTATGTCCTCGCCAAGGCGCATGATGGCGCCCTTGCCGAAATTTTTCTCGATCTGAGCCAGCGCGGTCTCCAGCGCTTTCTTTTTATCCTCCGCAACGCCGACGGGCGCGACGGGTCCTTTCGCTTTTGCCATAGCTCTATCCTCCCTGACGGGGCATGGCCCCGATAATATACGCTTCGGTCACAGCCGCCCGATGACGACCCGCTCGCAGCCGCCCGGATCGTTCAGCGCCAGCGTTTCGGCAAAGCCCGCGTCGCGCAGCAGCTGCTGCACCGTTTCGGACTGCCCCTCGCCGATCTCGAGCATCATGCTCCCGTGCTCGCGCAGAACGGTTTTCCAGTGGCGTATGATCGCGCGCACGACGTCCAGCCCGTCCTCGCCGCCGTCCAGCGCGTGATACGGCTCGTAATCCCGGACAGAGGGGTCGAGCGTCTCGATCTCCGCCGTGGGCACATAGGGCGCGTTGGCCACGATGAGATCAAAGCTCCCCAGCAGCATCGGCGGCTTTTTCGTCGCGTCGGCCTCCACGCACATCACGCGCGGCGGCAACTCGTAGCGCTGCATATTCTCCCGCGCGACTGCCAGCGCCTTCGGGTCGTTGTCGACCATGATGATCCGCGCGGCCGGCATATGCACCGCCAGCGCGATGCCGATGCAGCCCGAGCCGCAGCACAGATCCAGTATCCGCGGATGCGTGTTCCGGTTTTTGAAAAGCTGCTCCGCCGCGCGGGACAGGATCTCCGTGTCGGACCGGGGAATGAGCACGTCGCGGCTGACGGCCACGCGCACGCCGTCGAACTCCCACGCGCCCGTGATATAGGCCACAGGCTCGCCGGCCAGCCGCCGTTCGACCCAGGCCTCCACCTTCTTGTCCAGGCCGTCCGCGCTGTAAAGCGTCAGATCGCGCATAAGCGCCGCCTGGCTCTTCCCGGCGGCCTCGCTGACGATCAGCCGCGCCTCCGGCGAATAATTCTCGATGCCGGCGTCCTTGAGCGCGCGCCGGGTCTGTATGTAGATTTCGTTGTAGGTCTTTGTCATACGGGGAAATTTTTCTTTCTCTTTATTTTCCCGGAGCCTTTACCAGCGGTCGTCGCCCTTCCGGTCGGGGATGACGAGCTTGAGCGCCGTGATGGCGACCTCCATCATGCCGTCGTCCGGCTCGTTGGTCGTGATGCGCTGGATCTGCTTGCCCGGCCAGGACAGGATCTTCGCGATCCACAGCTCGTCGTGGCGGCCGATCCAGCGGTTGAGCTCATACGTCACGGAAACGATCACCGGCAGCAGACACAGCTTCACCAGCATCCGCAGCCACGGGTTCGAGATGCGGATGAAGCACCAGATCAGAATGGAGAACAGGATCACCACGACCAGGAAGCTCGTCCCGCAGCGCGGATGGAGCCGCCCCTCCCGGCGCACGTTCTCCACCGTCAGCTCATGGCCGTGCTCGTAGCAGAAGATCGTCTTGTGCTCCGCGCCGTGGTAGGAAAACAGGCGCTGTATCTCGCTCATGCGCGAGCAGACCCACAGATAGCCGAGGAACACCGCGATCTTCACGACGCCCTCCAGCACGCTCCGCAGCACATACTGCTCGTCCGTCAGCCGCAGGAAGCTGACCAGAAGCGTCGGCAGGAACACGAACAGCCCGATGGCCATCACAAAGCCCAGCAGCACGGCCACGCCGATGAGAAACTTCTGCGCCTTTTCCATGCCGAGCTTTTTTTCGACCCAGAGATCGAATTTCGACGGCTCCTCCTGCATTTCCTCCGGCGCAAGCTCCGCCGAATAGGTCAGGCTTTTCATGCCCTGCACCATGGAATCGTAAAAATTGATGACGCCGCGGATGAACGGCCAGCCCAGCCACGCATGCTCGTTTTTGCGCACGCGCACCGGCTCCACCTTCGTCACAAGGCTGCCGTCCTGCCGGCGGACGACGGTGGACTGCTTGTCCACGCCGCGCATATAGATACCCTCGATGATGGCCTGTCCGCCGATCGAGGTTTTGAACGCTTTGTTGTCGCTGTTTTTCAAATCGTAAGTTCCTCCTCCTTGATGATGGGAAGCGAGATCGTAACGACCAGACCGCTGCGGCCGTCGCGGCTGTTTTCCAGCTCCAGCGTGCCGTTGTGGCGGGCCACGATCTCGTCGCAGACGGAAAGTCCGATGCCGCTGCCGCGTTCCTTTCCGCTGCCCTTGTAAAATTTGCGCTTCACATGCGGCAGCTCATCCGCCGGCACGCCGGGGCCGTAGTCCCGGAAGCGGATGACCACCCAGCCGCCCGCCGCGCCGATCGTCACGGTGATGCGGCCGGCGCTGCGGCCGTATTTGGCGGCGTTGTCCATAATGTTGAGAAACACCTGCTTCAGCCGCGCCGGGTCGCCCAGAATGAGGGGTATCTCCCGGTCCGGCGGGGTGTATTCGACCGTCACGCCCTCCTGCCGCAGAAGCTCGCCGTAGGTGAAGATGGCGTCCTCCAGCTCGCCGGCCACGTCCAGCCGCTCCAGATTGAGCGTAAAGCGGCCGTCCTGTATGCGCGTGAACTCCAGCAGCTCCTCGACCATCTTGGTAAGACGGCCGGACTCCTTGGAGATGATGGCGATGCCGCGGCGGCTATCGCCCGTGATGGCGTCGTCATAGGCCAGCGTCTCCGCCCAGCCCGTGATGGCGGTCAGCGGCGTGCGCAGCTCGTGCGAAACGGAGGAGATGAACTCCGTCTGGGTCTTTTCCGTCTCGCCGATCTTGCGGCTCATTTCGTTGATGGCGTCGATGAGATCGCCGATCTCGTCGTCGTATTTCTTCTCGGCCTGAATGCCGTAGCTGCCGTCGGCAATGCGGTGCGCCAGCGCCGTCAGCTCCACCAGCGGCTCGGACACGGTGCGCAGGAAATAGGAGCTGGACACGATCACCGTCAGCACGATCAGAAGCCCAACGACCAGCGCGATGACCGCGGCGCTGCCGAACTGCCGGTCGACGCGCTCGAGACTCTGCACGAAGCGCATGGCCCCCACGAGCTGCCCGCCGTCGGCAAACAGGGGCGCCGTGACGGACATGATGCGCGCGCCGCTCGTCTTCTCCCGCCCGCTCCAGCTGCTCGTCTTCCGGCTTTCCAGCGCCTGCGCCACGTCCTCCGTGTCGGTGGGGATGGGCGCCGCGCCCTCGGACGCGCGCTCGATGCCGGCGCGGGCGTTGATGAACTGCAGCTCCAGAATATCGTCGGAGTGGAAGCTCTCGGCGTACTGGCAGGCGGACTGGTAATACTCGCCGTAGGTCGTGAAAAGATAGTCGTTGAAAAAGCTGGTGGTGGAATCGGCCTTGGTCACAAGAGCCTTCTGCGCCCCGGAGTGATAGTAGCCGTAGGCGCACAGAGAGAACACGGCGATGAACACGGCCACGATGACACAGGTGACCAGAATGCTGGTTTTGAGCCAGCGGCGGCGCAGGCTGTGCTTTTTGGCGTGCTTTTCCATGTTCTCACCTCCCCGTGTACCCGATCAGCCCCGCTTCAGAACCCCCACTTGTAGCCGTAGCCCCATACGGTCGTTATGTAGGTGGGGATGGTGCTGTTGTCCTCGATCTTGATGCGCAGACGCCGGATGTTCACGTCCACGATCTTCAGCTCGCCGAAATAGTCGCGGCCCCAGACGGCGTTGAGGATGTCCTCGCGGCTGAGCGCGCGGCCGGGGTTGTCCATAAAGAGCTTGATGATGGAGTATTCGATCTGCGTCAGCTTGATGCGCTCGCCGTTTTTCTCCAGCGTGCGGTTGCGCGTATTGAGCCGGAACGGCCCGTGGCGCAGCTCGCCGCTGTCCTCCTCGGTCTCGGCGGTGCCGGTGCGGCGGTACAGCGCGTCGATGCGCGCCGTCAGCTCGGCCGGGGAAAACGGCTTTGTCACATAGTCGTCTGCGCCGGTCATCAGCCCGGTCACCTTATCCATCTCCTGCGCCTTGGCCGTGAGCATGATGATGCCGATCTTCGGATCGGAGGCGCGGATGCGGCGGCATACCTCAAAGCCGTCGATGTCGGGCAGCATCACGTCCAGAAGCGCGACCTTGATGTCCGGGTTCTGCTTGAGCTGCTCGAGCGCCTGCTCGCCGGTCTCGGCCTCGATGGGCTCATAGCCGGAGCGCTTGAGATTGATGACGACAAAGCTGCGTATGCTCGACTCATCCTCCAGTACCAGTACCTTTTTCATTGACCGTCCTCCTTGTGTTGCTGTAAAAGCGCCGGAAAGCGCACTGTAACCTTTTTCTCTATCCTTCGCATTATAACACAATTGTTACTTTTTTGGAATATAAAAGTTACAATAATGAAACTGGAATTTTTGCATAAAGCCGACAAGCGATAACAAAAGAGACAACTCTCCCTCAAAATGATTACACCCGCGCCGGCACGGGACAGCTTCGCTCAACGGCAAAAGCAGGAGACCGCAAACCGATCTCCTGCTTTTCCTTCTTTTTTCGCGCCGTGCGCCTCACGCATCGGCGTCCACGCGTCCGGCTCCCTTTTTCCGTATGCGCACCGGCTGGCAGCTCCCCGCGCCGAAAAAGGCGTCCATCGCCGCCGTGTACGGCTCGAGCAGCTCCTCCGGCATCAGCGCCTGCACGCAGCCGGCAAAGCCGCCGCCGTGCACGCGCCACGCGCCGCGCCCGTCCAGCAGCCGCGCCGAAAGCGCCAGCCCCGTGGCCAGCCCCTCGCCGCAGGCGGGGTCGATGATGTTTTTCAAAAGCCGCTCCGAGCTGCGCCCGGATTCGTTCATCAGCTCCATGTACCGCTCGCCGTCGCGCAGACCGAGCGCGTCGGCCATGGATGCGGCGCGGCGGCACTCGTCGAAGAAGTGGCGGGCGCGCATCCAGGCAAGCTCCGTTTTATGTCCGGGCCACTGCTCGTCAAAATCCCCCGGGCGCACCTTTGCCAGCCAGCGCTGGCCGAACGTGCGCGCCACGGCGCTCATGTCCTCCATGATCTGCGTGTAGGCCGCCGTCGCACCGGCGTGGCTGCCGCCGGTATCCGTCAGACACATCGCCAGCCCCATGCTGGCAAAGTCGCAGTCCATGCGGATGATCTTGGAGCTGAGAAAGTCCACATAGATCGCGCCGCCCATGGCGCAGGCGAGCTGATCGAGCAGGCCGCTCGGCTTTCCGAACCAGCGGTTTTCCGCCTTCCGCGCGGCCTTGGCCAGCTCCTCCGGCGCGAAAAACGCGCCCTCGGCAAATTCCGAGACCATGCACCCGACCAGAACCGAAAACGCGGCCGACGAGCTCATGCCCCGCCCGCTCGGCAGATGGCTGACGACGTAAGCGTCGAAGCCGCGCAGCTCCTCCGCGCCCTCCGTAAGCCCCGCCGCCACGCCGCGCACCAGCGCCGCCGGCGTTCCGGCCTCCGCCTCGTCCGGCCACAGCCGGTCAAGGTCTATGACCACCGGGTCATAGCCCTCGGAGGAGATGCGTATGATGCGGCTGCCGTTCGGCTCCGCCTCGGCGTACATCCCCTGCTCCACGGCGGCCGCCATGGCGCGGCCCTTCTGATGGTCCGTGTGGTTCCCGGCGAGCTCCACCCGGCCGGGACTGAAAAACTTTATCATATCATTTGCGGCCGACCGCTTTTTTGACCGCCTCTGCCACCGCCGCGGCGTCCAGCCCGTAGCGCGCCAGCAGCGCGTCGTATTTGCCGGACTGGGTGAAGCAGTCGCGGATGCCGACGAATTCCGTCGGTGCGCCGACGCCGGCGTGCGCCAGCACCTCGGCCACGGCGCTGCCCGCGCCGCCGTATATCTGATGCTCCTCGGCGACCACGCAGCAGCCGGTCTGCCCGGCGCAGCGGACGATCGCCTCCGCGTCGATCGGCTTGACGGACAGCAGATCGACGACCTGCACGCACAGCCCCTCGGCCGCGAGCGCCTCCGCCGCCTCCAGCGCCTTGTGCACCAGGATGCCGATGGCGAACACGGTGCAGTCCGTACCCTCGCGCACGACCTTGGCCTTGCCCAGCTCAAACGTCTCGCCCGCGGGATAGAGATCGGGATATTCCGTGCGGCTCAGCCGCAGATAGACCGGCCCGTAGTTCTCGGCCGCCCAGCGCGTCGCCCAGCGCGTGCTCTCCGCGTCCGACGGGACGAGGATGCGCATATTTGGCAGCGAGCGCATGGCCGCGATGTCCTCGGTGGCATGGTGCGTCGCGCCGTCGAGCGCGTCGGACATGCCGCAGTAGGCGCCGGCGAGCTTGACGTTCAGGTTGGCGTAGCACACCTGCGCCCGCGCGGCGATCAGACCGAGCGTCGTGAGAAAAACGGTGAAGGTGTTGACAAAGGGGATCTTGCCCACGCTGGCCAGACCGGCCGCGCAGGAGACCATATCGCTTTCGGCGATGCCCATGTTGAAAAAGCGCTCGGGGTATTTCTGGCCGAAGACCTTGGATTTCGTCGAGCCGGACAGATCGGCGTCCAGCGCCACGATGGCGGGGTATTCCGCGCCGAGCTCCGCGAGCGTCTGCCCGTAAATATCACGAATGGAGCTTCCCATTACAGCTCACCTCCCAGTTCCTGCATCGCTCTGGCAAAGCTGGCGTCGTCGATGGCCTTTCCGTGCCACCCGGCCTGCCCCTCCATGAAGGAGACGCCCTTGCCCTTGACCGTGTCCGCGATGAGCACGGTGGGCCCGGCCGTGTAGGCCTCGGCCGCGTCAAACGCCTTGTTCAGACTGCGCAGATCGTGCCCGTCGCAGCGGATGACGTGCCAGCCGAACGCCTGCCATTTCGCCTCCAGATCGCGCAGCGGCATGATCTCGTCCGTCGTTCCGTCCAGCTGGACCTTGTTGTAGTCCACGATGGCGCAGAGATTGGACAGGGCGAATTTCGCGCTCGACGCCGCGGCTTCCCACACGGCGCCCTCGTCCAGCTCGCCGTCGCCCAGAAGGGCGTAGACCCGCGCCTTCGAGCCGTCCAGCCGCAGTCCCAGCGCCATGCCCTGCGCCGCGGCCAGCCCGATGCCAAGCGGGCCGGACGGCATGTCCACGCCCGGCGTGTGGGGGCTGGGATGGCCCTGCGCGGGGCTGTCGATGGCCCGGAGCGCCGCAAGGCTCTCCGCGGGCAGGAAGCCCTTTTCCACCAGATTGCGGTAAAGCATGGGGGCGGCGTGCCCCTTGCACAGCACGAAGCGGTCACGCCCGGGATCGTCCGGGCTTTTAACGTTCATCCGGTGCTGATACAGCAGCGTCATGATCTCGCAGGCCGACAGGCTCCCGCCGGGATGGCCGGACTGGGCGGCGTGGATGGCCGTGAGCACATCTATGCGGAAGCGGCGGCAAAGCGCCTCCAGCTCCCTCTGCCTCTCCATGGTCAGTTCCATAAAACGCATATCTCCTTTTATCTGTACATACAGCTTTCCATGATAACTCAGCCTGTATTATATAATTGCTTTATTTGCAATTCAACGTTATAATATGTAACCGAAATTACAAATGGGAAACGAATCCCGGATATGCGACACAGGAGGCGGTCTTTATGGACTTCGATCAGGCGCTGAACATGACCATGATGTGCGATTTTTACGAGCTGACGATGGGCAACGGCTATCTGCAGAACGGGATGCAGGATCAGATATGCTACTTCGATCTGTTCTTCCGTCAGGTGCCGGACGGCGGCGGCTTCGCCATCGCCGCGGGACTGCAGCAGGTCATCCGCTACATCCAGAAGCTTCACTTTTCCCCCGAGGACATCGCCTATCTGCGCTCGCGCGGAATGTTTTCGGAGGAATTTCTGTCCTATCTCGCCGATTTCCGCTTCACGGGCGATATATGGGCCGTGCCGGAGGGCACGCCGGTGTTCCCGCACGAGCCGCTCGTGACCGTGCGCGCCCCGGCCATCCAGGCCCAGCTTCTGGAGACCTATCTTCTCTGCACGCTCAACCATCAGAGCCTCATCGCCACCAAGGCCAGCCGCATCAACCGCTCCGCCGCCGGACGCACCGTTCTGGAATTCGGCTCCCGCCGCGCGCAGGGGGCGGACGGCGCCATTCTCGGCGCGCGCGCGGCCTATATCGGCGGCTGCGCCGGGACGGCCTGCACCATCTCCGACGAGCTTTTCGGCGTGCCGGCCGGCGGCACGATGGCGCACTCCTGGGTGCAGATGTTCGATTCCGAGCTGGACGCCTTCCGCGCCTACTGCCGCACCTATCCCCACGCGGCGACGCTGCTGGTGGACACCTACAGCGTTCTCGACTCCGGCATCCCGAACGCCATCCGCGCCTTCGACGAGATCCTCCGGCCGCTGGGCATCCGCTCGTGCGGCATCCGCATCGACTCCGGCGACCTCGCCTATCTCACACGCCGGGCGCGGCAGATGCTTGACGACGCCGGCTGGACGGAATGCAAGATCACCGTGTCGAACGCGCTGGACGAATACCTCATCCGCGACATCATCAGCCAGGGCGCCTGCATCGACAGCTTCGGCGTGGGCGAACGGCTCATCACGGCACGCTCCGAGCCGGTGTTCGGCGGCGTATACAAGCTGGCCGCCGTGGAGAAAAACGGCGAAGTTGAGCCGCGCATCAAGATCAGCGAAACGCTCGCCAAGATCACGCTTCCGCATTTCAAGAAGGTCTACCGCCTGTACAGCCGCGACAGCGGCAAGGCCCTGGCCGACTACATCTGCCTGCACGACGAGACCGTGGACGACACGAAGCCGCTGTGCATCTTCGACCCGGACGCGACCTGGAAGCGCAAGACGCTTCGCTCCTACACGGCGCGGGAGCTGCTCGTCCCGGTGTTTGAAAACGGCGAGCTCGTTTACGACCAGCCGGCGCTGCCCGCCATCCGGGACTACTGCGCCGCGCAGCTCGACACGCTCTGGGACGAGGTCAAGCGCTTTGAAAACCCGCATCACTATTACGTCGATCTGTCGGAAAAGCTCTGGAACATCCGCGACGGCCTGCTGCGCGCCGGCGGACGCTGAGAAGGAAATTTCTCCGAATCGGAATGAATCGGGACAAATCTATCCGAATCGTCCCGAAATCCGAAAACGCTTGAAAACACTGGATTTTCCGGGTATACTTGAACTAAAAAAGACCGGGAGGCCGCCATGACGATCCAGGAAATGTACAACGAAAAGCGAACGACGCTCGACAAAGCGCTGGAGCTGATCCGCTCCGGGGACAACATCTGCTTTGCCAAGGACTGCAACGAGCCGAAGCTGTTCTGCCAGAGCCTTCACACCATCGCCGGCCGCGTGGAAAACGTCACCATCCTCAAGGGCCGCAGCTCCGACTTCGGCTTTCTGCAGAACGACGGCATGAAGGGGCATTTTCTCACCCAGTCCGCCTTTTATTCCAAGGGCTGGGTCCCCGCCATCGAAAAGGGCAACTGCACCTTCGTGCCCAACGACCTGCCCGACCAGCCCATCTGGTACAACGCCGCCTACCCCCGCAACGTATACATTGCCGCCGTCACGCCCATGGACGAGCAGGGCAACTTCCAGGTCAACCTCTCCCAGATGTGGGAGCATGACATCGACCCGCTCAGTTGCGAGCGCATCATTCTCGAGGTCAACCGCCAGCTCCAGACCGTGCGCGGCGGCGTGGAGATCAACATCCGCGACGTCACGGCCTTCTATGAGGCGGATTACGACATCTACACCATCCCCGACGCGCCGTTTTCCGAGACGGACGACGTCATCGGCCAGTACGTCGCCGAGCTCGTGCACGACGGCGACTGCATCCAGCTCGGCATCGGCTCGCTCCCCAACGCCTGCGCCCGCCGTCTCATGGACAAAAGGGAGCTCGGCATCCATTCCGAGATGTTCACCAACTCCATGATGACCATGATCGAAAAGGGCGTCGTGACCGGCAGCCGCAAGAGCATCAACCGCGGCGAGCATACCTTCTGCTTCGCCGGCGGAAGCCGCGAGCTGTTCCGCTTCCTGCACGAAAACCCCGACTGCCGCATCCGCCCGGCCAGCTACGTCACCGATCCGTTCACCATCCGCTCCAACGACAACATGGTCTCCATCAACTCCATCATGGAGATCGACCTGACCGGGCAGGTCAACTCCGAGACCATCGGCACGCGCCAGTATTCCGGCCCGGGCGGCGCGTTCGACTTCGCCTACGGCGCGGCGCATTCCAAGGGCGGCCGCAGCATCCTCATCATGCACGCGACCACGAACAAGGGCGCGACCAAGATCAAGTCCGTCCTGCCCTCCGGTGCCGCCGTCACGATCCCCCGCACCTACACGGACTACGTCGTCACGGAGTACGGCGTGGCGCATCTGCGCGGGCGCAGCGTGGCCGACCGAGCGCGCGATCTGATCGCCATCGCTCACCCCAGCGTGCGCGACGAGCTGACCTTTGAGGCGAAAAAGCTCATGTACCTCTGACACATAAAACGGAAGCCGCCGGCGGAAAACGCCGGCGGCTTCTTAAAGATCAAAAAAGCAGGAGAGCTAAGCTCTCCTGCTTTTTTCTGTTCAGGCTCAGGCCTGGGGCTCGCCGGAGGGCTCGCCGCTGCCGCCGATGCCGTTGTTGGACTCGAACGCAGCCTTGACCGCGTCAACGACCGCCTGATCGCCGGCGTCGCCGGAGTCGGCCGTCCAGACGCCCTTGTTGATGGTGCCGGTGATGTCCTTGCCGTCCCAGGTGATGACAAAGACCTTGGAGGTCTCGTCGCCGCCGTCGGTGTCTTCGTAATGCGCCGTGCCGGCCTTGCCGTCAACGGTCACGTCGAAGTCGGCGTTCTGGTTACCCATGGGCTCGCCGGAGGGCTCGCCGGAAGGCTCGCCGCTGGCGTCGCCCTGGTCGGCGGGAGCCGCCTCGACCGCAGGCGCCTCAGGCGCCTCAGGGGCCGCATCCGCAGGGGCCTCGACCGCGGGCTCTTCGGCCGCCGGGGTCTCGGTCTTCTCGCCGCAGGCGCACAGCGCCAGGACCATCAGAACTGCAAGAGCAAGTGCAAGATACTTTTTCATTGTGATTTTCTTCCTCCTTATGTAATGGAGCCTCATTATAGCAGATAGTAACAAAAATGTCAATCCAGGAACAAAAATAAGACGAATTATTGGAAAATACAACGTATTAAAGTGCCCTCCGGCGCGCGAGCATCCGCTCCATCAGCTCCTCCGGGTCGCCCTGCGCGACCGCGCCGCCGGAGTCCGGATGGCCGCCGCCGCCGGGAAAAATGTCGGCGATATCGCCGGCGGCAGGACTTCCGTCCGTTCGCACGGATACCTTCCACTGCCCGTCCGGCAGCTCCCGCAGCATCAGTCCCACCTTCACGCCCTCGGCCGCCGTGGTCAGGATGGATATCTTGTCCAGATCATCCTCCCGCACGCCGCAGCGCGCGAGCATCTCCTTCGTCACGATGACCGCCGCCGTGTCCGGCTCCGGATAGCGCATGGCCCCGTATATGGCCGCCTCCAGCCGCAGCCGCGCCGGGCTTTTCACGTCGAACAGGCGATGCGTCAGAGAGAAGGCGTCGAAGCCGGTCTCGCGCAGCCGCGCGGCCACCTCCATGCAGCGCGCCGTCGTGCCGCGCGTGCGGAAGCAGCCCGTGTCGGTGCTGACGGCGCAGTACAGCGCCTCCGCCATCGCCGCGTCGATACGCACGCCGAGCTCGCCCAGCAGCGCATACACCAGCTCCCCGCAGGACGCGGAATCCGCCTCGATATAGCTGTGCGCCGCGTAGCGGGAATTGGAGCCGTGGTGGTCAAGCGCCAGATCGGTCCGCCCGGCCAGCTCCTCAAGCCCCGGCGGGTACTGGCCGGGTCCCGGCGTGTCCACGGCCATGATGAAGCCCGGCACGAAGCCCTCCGGCGCAAAATACGGCCGGATGTATTTTTCAAAGCGCTCCATCACATGCGCATGCGGCGCGACGAACGCGCGCTTTCCCAGCGTCCGCAGCCCCAGGCACAGCGCGCCGGCGCTGCCGGCCGCGTCCCCGTCCGGCCGGATGTGGCACACGATGAGTATATCGTTCGCGGCGCGCACGAGCGCCGCCGCCTCCTTCAGCGAAAACATGAAAAACCTCCCGCCGTAAAAAGATCCCGCCGGGATCGAAGCCCGGCGGGGAAAAATCCGTTCAAAGCGCCGTTTCGCCGTCCTGCACGCAGACCGCCGCGGCGGGCACGGGCGCCGGCTCCGACGGCTGTTTTTTCAGCACGGCCGCGTGCACGCAGAAAGCGGCGGCGACCCCGGCGGCCGCGCTCAGCACCAGCGCCGCGATCATCCTCACACGGCGCATACGCCGCTCATGGGCGCGCTGGGCCCGGCGGCGCTCGTATTCCCGGCGCGCCTGTGGGTCGGACATGATCTGCTCCATGCGGCGGCGCCGATGCTCCTCATAGGCAAGACGCGCCTGCGGGTCGGACGCGATCTGCTGCATCCGCGCGCGCTTGCGCTGTTCATATTCCCTGCACGAGGCCGCACTGCCGTGCGTCCGGCCGTTTTCATATCCCATTGCGGCGCCTCCGAAAAGCTGATAGCAGACAGCATTATATAATAGACCTCCGCAAAATAAAAGGGAAAAATGGTAACAACTTTTCCCTTCGGAGACAGGAAACTCTTTCCCATAGCGGCGAAACGTGGTATGCTTGCAGAAAACGGAAGGGGGGGACGCACGCATGAAGCGAGCCGCCTCTCTGCTGCTGGCTCTGGCGCTGCTGTCTTCCGGCGCGCTGGCCGCGCAGGATGAGGCGCTGGGCCTGTATACCCCGCTCGACGAAGGCCAGCAGGCCGCGCTGGAACAGGCGGCCGCCTCCGCCGCGGCGGAGGTCCTGCTGCCGGATATGACCGACGGGGAAAAGGCGCTGGCGCTGCACGACTGGCTCGTGCTCAGCTGCCGGTACAATCTGACGCCGTATCAGGACATGGCCTACGGCGCGCTCGTGCGCCATGAGGCGATATGCCGCGGCTACGCGCGGGGCTTTGCCTTTCTGGCCGGGCAAGCCGGCCTCCCCTGTGTTTACACCTACTCCGCCGCGCTCGGCCACGCCTGGACACTGACGGAGCTGGACGGGAGCTATTACGGCATAGACCCCACCTGGGACGACGACCACTACGAGCGCATCGGCTTTGTCAACCACCGCCACTGCATGTTCTCCGCCGAGACCGGACGCGCCCAGAACCACTACGGCGAGGACACGTCCGTCACGGCCGGCGGCGGCCCGTATGAAGCGGCGCCGTGGCACGACGCCGTCACCCGCGTGATCTTCGACGGGCCGTATATGTACTTCATCGACCGCTCGCTCCGCCTGATCCGCTGCGAGCGCGAGGGCTGGGAGTGTCGGACGCTCTATACCATAAGCGAGGGCTGGCCAGGCTTCTTCGAGGATTACGACGGCAGCGCCGCCCCGGCGGCGGGGCTGGAGGCGATCGGCGGGCGGCTGTGGCTCAACACGCCCTTTTCCGTCGTGTCGCTCGCGCCCGACGGCACGGACGTGCAGACCGAGTATTCCGCCGGCGGCGCGGACGGATACATCTGCGGCATCGTCCGGCGCGGCGGCAAGCTCGTGTGCTCCCTGTCCGCCTCGATGCGCAACGCGGGCTACGAGCTGCGCACGGTACGCCTGTGCGGCAAGCAGCCGCGCCTGGCTTAAAGGAAACGGCCCGGAACAAATCGTTCCGGGCCGTCTTTGCTTGGATCTAAAAGAGAGAGGAGTGAAAATGAAAAGCTTCTTTCTGGTGTGCAGCTGTATAATGCCACAGCTTCCGTCATAATTGGTGAACAAAGACGCAATTGTTTGTAAATAAACCGTGAACAAAAGAAACTGGCTGTAGTTGACAATTCCGCTTCCCTGATATATAAATATGTTGTGGAAAAAACACAAAAATTTTTAGGAGGAAAAGAAATGAAGAAGTATCTTGCCCTTGCCCTGGCCATTCTGATGGTTCTGGCGCTGTGCGCCTGCGGCGAAAAGGCCGAGACCCCGTCGGCCGAGTCTGCCGTGGAAGGCCCGGCCGACGTTGCCCCCGACGCGGAAGGCCCGACCTGGGCCGAGTATCAGGAATACCTGATCGAAAAGGCCGGCGCGAACGCCCCCGACCTCGACGAGTTCAAGAACCAGGTCTACGCCATCGGCAGCTGGGATGAACTTGACCAGACCGTCTCTCCCTGGGATCAGATGTTCTCGACCATCGGCCTGTCCACCTGGGATGAGTTCCAGGCCGGCGTGGTCAAGGAGTCGGCCGTCGCCGGCGCGATGGGCGGTCAGGCCAGCGGCGAGCCTTCCGGCGAAGCCAGCGGCGAACCCTCCGCCGAGGCCAGCGGCAATGCCGGCGATCCCCCCGCCTCCGCTTCCGCTGCCAACAGCGCCCATGGCACCGCCAGCGCGGACGAGGCCGGCTATAAGGAATACCTGCACGCCTGGCTCGACGCGGAATACGAAGCCAACAGCAGCATGGACGAGACCATGAAGGGCGAATTTGAAGCCTGCATCGACGCCGGCACGCTCGACGTGTTCCCCGCCGACATGTTCTTCAATGGTATGCTCACCACCGGCACGGCCATGACATACGACCAGTTCATCGCCGCCGGCGGCGTGTACTGATCCGCGCTTTTCTTCATCAATCTTACATTTCAGGAGGAAAATCATGAAAAAATATCTTGCGATCGCGCTGGCCATTCTGATGGTTCTGGCGCTGTGCGCCTGCGGCGAAAAGACGGAAGCCCCGGCAGCCGAAGAGCAGACCGAAGCCCCCACGGAAGCGGCGGCTCCCGAAGCCCCGGCCGAACCCGAAGGCAGCGACGTTTACGTCGTCACGCTCGTCAACGGCATGGACGGCTCCGAATACGAGACCTACGAGGTCAAGGCCGGCGAGGACTTCGTGTTCACGATCTCCTGTGATCCTCCCTGCGACATGGGCCCCACGGCCGACGGCGAGGAGGGCTCCGGCGTCACGACCACCAGCGGCACTATAAGCTATTCCAACATCACCACCGGCGGCCCCAACGCCTACCCCACCTTTGAGGTCGTCACCATCTCCGGCATCGACGCCGACTGCACCGTGACCGTCACGCCGAACCCCGACGAAGTCGACGCCGCTTTCCCCAACATCATTCTCGGCGAGGCCGAGGCGCCCGCCTCCGGCGAGCCCAGCGGCGAAGCGTCCGGCGAGCCCAGCGAAGAGCCGGCCGCATAAGGTAGACGCCATGAAAAAAATGCTGACTGCGGCGCTTGCCGCTCTGATGCTGCTGGGCCTGTGCGCCTGCAGCGTGACCATCGACGTTCAGCCCGCCGGCCCGGCCGCCCCCGCGGCGTCGGACAGCTATGCCGTCACGCTCATCAACGGCATGGACGGTTCGGTTTACGAAACCTATGAGATCGCCGCCGGCGAGGATTTCGTGTTCACGATCTCCTGCGCCGCGCCCTGCGACATGGGCCCCACGGCCGACGGCGAGGAGGGCTCCGGCGTCACGACCACCAGCGGCGTCATAAGCTATTCCAACATCACCACCGGCGGCCCCAACGCCTATCCGACGGCTGAGACCGTCACCATCTCCGGCATCGACGCCGACTGCACTGTGACCGTCACGCCGAACCCCGACGAGGTCGGCTCCGAGTTCCCCGCCATCACACTGGGCGAGGCCGCCGGCTCCGCCAGCGGCGAGGCTTCCGGCGAGGCGTCGGGCGAAGCTTCGGACGAGACATCCGACGAGGCCAGCGGCGAGCCCTCCGGCGAGGCTTCTTCGGAAGCGCCCGCCTCGGAGGAGGCCGCCCAGGGCGATTACCCCCTGTTCGACGAGTATAAGCAGTATCTGTACGACACGCTGATGCTCGACAGCTTCTGGCAGGGCAACGAGGCCAATCTCGTCGCCGCGCTCGACGCGGCAACAAGCCCGGACGACGAATCCATCCAGAACTTCACCGGCTCCGGCGCCGTCGATCAGGCGCCCGCGGGCGTCGTGTTCCCGATGGTCTACGCCGACTGGTACGCCGCGCAGTAAACCCATTGACACCGATCCGGGGCCGGGCGCATAACCCGGCCCCCTTTTCTGTCCGCAGGAGGAAACATGAGCAACCGACTGATCCTATTCATCCTCGTATACATGACGCTGCTGATCTCCTATCTTTTCTCCGAGACCAGCGGCAATTTCCGCCGCCGCGCCGTCAACAAGATCGTTCTGGCCTCGCTTTTCGCGCTTTACAGCTTTCGGAATTTCGCCGCGCACGGGCTGGCGCTCGGTCTGGACGAGCTGGAGATGGCCGCGATCCTGTTCTCCTTCGCGGGCGACTGCTGCCTGCTCTGGAGCTTCACAGTCGGCGGGGCGATCTTCTCCATCGGAAACTTTCTGTTCATCGTCTACGAGCTGCTGCTGGCCAATTCCGCCGGCGTTCTCGGGCGGCTCTGGTGGGCGGCGATCCCCTTCGCGCTGCTGTGGGGCGGCTATTTCGTCCTGGAGAAAAAGGGCGTTCTGCAGGGAAAGCACGGCGCCACCTTCGCCAAATACCTCGCCACGACCACGGCGCAGGGCTGCATCGGCTTCGCGCTGGCCTGCGCGATGGGAGGCACAAAGCAGTGGCTGTTCGGCTCCGGCATCGCCCTGTTCATGATCAGCGACTATTTCCTCGGCTTCCATCACTACCACCATTACGCCCGCACGACCAAATGGGTGCTTCGCTGCAACAGCTTCACCTATTTCACCGGCATGCTTCTCATCGCCCTGAGCACGGGGCTGTAAACCGAAATCGACGCGGAAGCACCGCGGCGGGAAATCCCGCCGCGGTGCTTTTTTATCTTTGTCCGAACTCCACCGAGCCAAGCCCTCCGCTGCGCAGATGGCGCGAGAGCAGTCCGCGCGCGTAAAATTCTTCCCTGTATTTCTCAAACAGCTCCGGCAGCTTGCTTTTCAGGTAGGCCAGAAAAGAACGCGACACTTTCGTCATATAATGTCCCTCCAGCGTAACGATCCCCAGCTCATACCGGCATTCCGGCGCGACGATGCGCAGAGGCAGTATGCGTTTGGAGGGCAGCCCCGCCGGCTCGTTTCCGGTGTCCATGCGCATCTGGAGCACCGCCGGGATCGGCGAAACGACCAGATTGTTGTGCAGCAGATCGTGCATGACCGACGAATCGTCCCCTTCAAAGACCGTCCGCGGCTCAAAGCCTGCCTGCCGGCAGTACCTCTTGAACGTCTGCACATAGTCCACGCAGGAATTGTTGATGGCCACATTCATATCGCGTATTTCCGCAAGCTCAATCTCCTCCCGGTTTGCCAGCGGGTTATCCTCCGAGACAAGCATAAACATTTCGTCGCCGAGAAGCGGCTCATACAAAATGCCGCTTTCCCGCTCGCCCGGCCGGACAAAGCTGATGGCAAAATCAATGTCGCGGGTCTGCAGAAGCTGCTTGCTCTCATGGTAGGAATGCAGGGACTGATTGACCCGCATCTGCGGGTGATCCCGCATATACTCCGCCACCAGCGCACTGAGCAGGCGGTTCTGCGGGATAGCGAAGGACACGGCGCCGCCGGCCCCGCTTTCAATATCCTTCAGTTCCCGCACGCCCTCCTCCAGCTCGTAAAACGAGCGCTCGACCCGCGCCAGAAAAAGCTCGCCGCTGTGGTTAAGCTCAATACGATTGCCGCCCACACGGTCGAAAAACTGCACGCCAAGCTCCTTCTCCAGCCGCGAAACAGCCCGGCTTATGTTCGGCTGTGTGACGTACAGCTCCTTTGACGCCTCCGTCACATTGCCAAGCCTGGCCACGGTTTTGAAATATAAAAGCTGTGTATAGTCCATCTTCCCTTCGTCCCCCCTGACTATCGATACACCTGTGTTATTGTATCATGGGGCGCCGTGAAAAACAAACGAAGATGCGGTTATATACGGCGCTGCGGCGGCCGGATCTGCGTGGAACAGAGCAGCCCGGCGGCATTGACGGCCATGGCGATCCCAAACGCCGCCGTGTAGGATCCGCTGACGTCGTACAGCTTTCCGGCCATAAAGGGCGACAGCGACGAAAACACGGTCAGCAGCGGCATAAGACTGCCATACAGCCCGGCAAAGGAGGCCGCGCCGAAATAGCCGGACACCAGCCCCGGCACGCACACAAAGGCCGCGCCGAAGCCCACGCCAAGCAGCACGGAATAGGCGAGGGCCGTCGCGCTGGTGCGGCCCAGCGCCAGAAGCAGCGTCGCCGCCAGCGTCAGGAACAGCGATGCGCCCAGCACAAGACGGGGGCTTTTTTTCTGCCCCAGCCAACCGCTGAGAAGGCGGCCGGCCACGCTGCTTAGCGTGATCACGCCCACCGACATGGACGCGACCCGGCTGTTTATCCCGCAGTCAAGCAAATAAACCAGTCCATGGCTCACCATCATCATATACGGCACATAAAAGCCAAGTGCCGCAATAAAAATCATCCACAGACTCTTTGTTCCGGCCGCCTCGCGGACGCTCCAGCGCGCGCCGTCCTCTCCGGACGCCGTCCGTTCTTCCTGCGCTCCCTCCGCGCCGTCCGGCCTCTGACCGAGATCGGAGGGCCTGTTGCGCACAAACAGAACGATCAGGATCAGCGCCAGCAACGCCACCGCCGCCACCAGCATCCAGCCGACGCGCCAGCTTCCCCAGAACTCCATTACCGCCGTGAGCACCGGCGAAGCAAGAAAGCCGCCAAAGCCCGAGGCCGTAAGTGTGATGGCCAGCGCCATGGACCTTTTTTTCTCAAACCAGAGCGTCACGGTCGTCTGGATCGGGACCACCGTGGCAAAGCCGACGCCCACGCCGCCAAGCACGCCGAACACCAGTACAAACGCCGCCGCGCTGCGCACGGCCCAGGCCATCAGGATCGCCGACGCCGCGATCATCAGCGTCCCGGCCCCCATGGTAAATCGCTGCCCGCGCCGTTCGATCATCCGGCTGATCAGCGGCCCCGGAAGGCCCTGGCAGAGACTGAACAGGGAAAAACCAAGGCCAAGCACCGTCCGGCTTATGCCAAGCTGATCCACCATATAGGAATTGAGCACCGTTCCCCCGTACATCGGAAAGCCGATGTTGAAGAAATAAATCAGCCACAGCGCCGCCACCAGATACCAGCCGTAAAAGTGTTTTTGTTTTTTCATAAAAGCTCCCAAATCACTGCAATAAAAACGGGAAAGCGGATGCCCGTATCCGCTTTCCCTGAACCGTTTCAAACTTCGGACCGGCGGATTTATTCCGCCTTTTTCCGCTTGTCATAAGTGGACACATGGTTATGCACAACGGATTCCACCACATTCCCATTGTCGTCAAGATAGCCGTAGCCGGGCGCCACGTCCGCAAAGGTCTTGTAGGGCTTGGGCGGATCCGGATAGTTCCAGGGGTACACCGAGTCGATCGTCCAGTCATACGGCGCATTCACCGGGGGCCGGTCCTCCGTTGTGACCATGCTGGAAATGCCGTCATAGGGACGCACTTCCGTCCAGCACTCGTCGTGCTTCATGATGAACAGGCCGAACAGCCGGTAATGCCACAGCTTCCACTCGCCGTCGATCTTGATGAAGTCGAACGCATACTTCGACCAGGCCCATCCCTCAAAGCCCCGGTCAAGCTCGTTCTGGATATGGTCCCCATCACCGAAGTTCTCCGTGCCGCTCGACAGCCACACGCCCCGGGCCGTCTGCCCGTCTTCGGCTATCTCAATGACCGGCGTGGAGAAGGTATGTACGCACATGATGCCCGGGATCTCGTCGTCCTCGTCTCCATCCTCGCTCATACGGCCGGGGCCGTAGCCCTCCGCCTTGAAATCATAATCCTTGGCGGCATCCATGGGGTAGCCGTGGTCGAGCACATAGCAGCGGACAAAGCCCTTGAACCCGTCATACGCGCCCCACGGCAGGTCGATACAGGTGCTCGGCAGCCGCGCCCACTTGTATTCGTCAATATAAAAAGCCATCAGCCGCTTCAGTTCATCCACGGCCAGCAGCTTTTCCTGATTGAATTTCAGTTCTTCCAGTGTCATTGCCGTTTTACCTCCTCAAAGCGCGGGACCGTAGCCTGGCGCCACATCCGCAAAGGTCTTATAGGGCGCGGGATAGGACATCCCGGCGGTATACTTCGTCTTGGGCGAATAGTTAAAAACGGGCATTTTCGGCGCAATGTCCTCGTGGGTCTCCCGAAGCGGGAAGCCCTCATAGGGCGCCGTCTTGCTCCAGGTCGTGTCATACGGCGAATTGAGCACCGGCGTCATCTTGACATGCCATATCTTCCACTTTCCGCCGACCTTGATAAAGTCGAAGCCATAGTTGGCATAGACCCAGTAAGCCGTCCCCTTATCGCTTTCCTTCCGGGCAACCTGGCCCATCACATTGGCGCCCGTCGCCATATACCGGCCGCGCGCCGTCTGCATGTCGTCGGCAATGATAACGAACTCGCTGTTGATGCTCTGCATGCACATGTAGCCGGTATAGGCTTTTTCGTTGCGGGGATCGCGGATATCGCCATAGTCCATCATAAAGCAGCGCTTGATGCCCTCGTAGCCGAGATAAGTACCCCAGACGGCCTCAAAGCTGGTATCCTCCCGGTCGGCCCACAGACCGAGCTGCTCGACCATCTTTCCCTGGCTGATGTAGATCTGGTGCAGGGAAACGAGCTTGTTGCATTCGTAATAGGCGTCCAGATACTCTGCGTTGCGCCGAACCTGTGCCAATTTGTCTGTCATTGCTGTGTCCTCCCCTCTCAAATCACATAGCCGTAGCCCGGTGCCACTTCGTCAAAGCTGTGATACGGCACGGGCGCGTCAGGACCGGGGTCCATCATGGCGTTGATATCGTATCTGGTCGTCCTCACAGACGGCTCGCGGTCGCATGCGGGATCCTTGAGTATGTAGCCCTTATAATCGCCCGTCTCCGTCCACGACTGATGATAGTCCGTGCGGAACACGAGGCGGTACTGCAGATGCCACAGGCGCCATTCGCCTTCCTCCAGAATGAAGTCGGCGTATACCTTGTACCAGGCCCAGAAGCCGCGCCCGACAAACTCCTCAAAGCGGGCGGACTTTCCGTACGTTTCAATGCCAGGGGAGAACCACATCCCTCGGGCGGTCTTCCGGTCCTCCGCTACTTCTATGACCTCCGTATCCAGCGTGGAAATATTCATCACGCCGCGGATACGCTCATACGTCATCGGCTCGCTGCGGTCTCCCATGATCTGCGTATAAAAGCGGCGGACGCCGTCAATGCCGTCGTAGCAGCCGAAGGGAAATTCCAGCGTGCAGTCGCTGCGTTCCGCCCACAGCGGCATGATCTCATCGGTCATAAACGTCGCCGTGTAGTAAAACAGGCGGCCGATCACATTTTCACAGTCGTGGATCGCCTTGTCCCGCTCATACTGATGAACGAGCTGTTCAAAATTTTTATCCATGCTTCCTCCTTGCTAATGCTCGTATATATCCGGCCGCCGCGCCCTGCGCCAGCGCAGGCGCCAGCCGCACCGTTTGATGATGTTCAGCCGTTCCATTCGCGCACGCGGTGGCACGCGACGACGTGGCCGGGGCGCACCTCTTCAAGCACCGGGTTTTCGCAGCGGCACTGCTCCGTGGCATATTCGCAGCGCGCGGCAAAACGGCAGCCCGGTTCCGGCTCAATGGGCGAGGTGATCTCGCCGCGAAGCAGAATGCGCTTGTGCTCCGTCTGATACGCCGCCTTCGGTATGGCAGAAAGCAGCGCGCGCGTATACGGATGCAGGGGATCGCGGAACAGCTCCGACGATTCGCACTTTTCCACCATCGTGCCCAGATACAAAACGCATATCTCATTGGAAATGTGCTTGACCACAGACAGATCGTGCGTGATGAAAATGAACGTCAGCCCCCGCTGCTCCTGCAGGTCCTGCAGAAGATTAAGTATCTGAGCCTGAATGGAGACGTCCAGCGCACTGACCGGCTCGTCGCAGACGATAAACCGCGGGTTGAGCGCCAGTGCGCGGGCGATGCCGATGCGCTGGCGGCGGCCGCCGTCAAGCTCGTGCGGGTAAACATCCTTGAAGCGCAGCGCCAGTCCCACCGTGCTCATCAGCTCGCACACCCGCTCATCCAGCTCCCGGCGGCCGGCGCAGCAGCCGTATACCTTCAGCGGCTCGGCAATGCTCTGCGCGACCGTGAACCGCGGATTGAGCGAAGAAAACGGATCCTGGAAGATCATCTGCATATCCTTGCGCAGGGCCTTGAGCTGCTTTCCGGACACATCCGATATGTCCTCGCCGGCAAAATAAATGCGGCCGGACGTTCTCTCGGTAAGATGGATCGTCACGCGGCCAAGCGTCGATTTGCCGCATCCGGATTCCCCCACAACACCGAGCGTCTGCCCCTCTTGAACGGCAAAGCTGATGTCGTCCACGGCATGAAGCATGCCCTTTGGCGTTTTGAAATACTTTTTCAGATTCTCCACACGCAGCAGCTCACTCATGCTTCCAGCCTCCTTCCCCATAGAGATGACAGCGCACGGTATGTCCCGGCGTGATCTCGGTCTCCTCCGGCATCCGCTCGCTGCACGCGCCGATCCGGTTGGCGCAGCGGGGCCAGAACGGACACCCCTTCGGCAGATCAGACGGATCCGGCATCAGTCCGGCGATGGGCTGAAGCCGCTTTACGTCATGATCGATGTCCGGCAGCGCGGCAAACAGCCGCACCGTGTACGGATGCGCCATGTCCGTGTACACATCCTTGACGGTTCCCTTTTCCACGATGTGCCCGGCATACATCACCGCCACGCTGTCGCAGTTTTCCGCCACGACGCCGAGATCATGCGTGATGAGTATCATCGAGGTATTGATCTCTTTTTTCAGATTAGACAAAAGCGCCAGCACCTGCGCCTGGATCGTTACATCCAGCGCCGTCGTCGGCTCGTCCGCTATGATGAGCTCCGGTCGGCAGGCCAGCGCGATGGCGATCACGACCCGCTGCTTCATCCCGCCGGAAAACTGATGCGGAAATTCGCAATAGCGCTCGCCGGGGATCCCGACCATTTCCAACATCTCCTTGGCACGGGCCGCCGCTTCCAGCTTGCTTATTTTTTCGTGCAGCCGGATGACCTCGCTGATCTGATCGCCCACCGTCTCGATCGGATTGAGCGCGGTCATAGGGTCCTGAAAGATCATGGATATTTTCTTGCCGCGTATGGCGCGCATTTCCCCGGCACTTTTTCCGAGCAGGTCATGTCCCTCAAACAGCACCTCGCCGCCGCACACTTCGCCGGGCGGATTGGGGATAAGGTTCATGATGCCAAGGGCCGTCGTCGTCTTTCCCGCGCCGGTCTCCCCCACAAGGCCCAGCGTCTCACCGCGTCCGACGGTCAGATCAATACCGTTGACCGCCTTGAAAACACAGCCGCCCGTTTTGTACTGAATGGAGAGGTTCCTGACCTCCAGAAGCTTATTTTCATTCATTCTCCATTCCTCCTCAGCGCTTCATCTTCGGGTCGAGCGCGTCACGCATGCCGTCTCCGAACACGTTGAGCGCAAAAACCGTCAGCGCGATCATAATCCCGGGGAAGGTGCAGGTCCACCAGGCCTGCCGGATATAGGAGCGTCCCACCGACAGCATCGCGCCCCATTCCGGGATCGGCGGCTGCAGGCCCAGGCCGATAAAGCTCATCGTCGAAGCCGCCAGAATGGCGCTCGCCACGCCGAGCGTCGCCTGCACGATCAGCGGGGACAGGCAGTTGGGAAACACATATTTGAACATGATCCGCATGCTGCTGCAGCCCGTGCAGCGGGCCGCCTCCACAAATTCCTGATCCTTTACGGACAGCACCGAGGCGCGAACGATGCGCGCGAATGACGGAACGGAGCTGATGCTCACCGCGATCATCAGATTCATCAGTCCTCCGCCGAGCGCCGCCGCCACGGAAAGCGCCAGCAGGATCGGCGGGATCCCCATAAACACATCCAGCACGCGCATAACAACGGTTTCGGTCGTCCCGCCGTAGAAGCCGGCGACCACGCCCAGAACCGCACCGATCGTCGCGGCAATGGCCACGGAGATCACGCCGACGGACAGGGAATAGCGCGCGCCCCAGATGATACGGGCAAGAATATCGCGGCCAAGGTTGTCCGTTCCGAGAAGATGCTCTCCGGAAGGCGCCTTGAGACTGTCGCTCAGGATCTGCAGGTCATAGCCCTCCGGCGCCAGCACGGGCGCCAGCAGCGCTACAAAGATCATCACGACCAGAATGCACAGGCCGAGCATGCCCATCTTGTTGCGCGCAAAACGGCGGCAGAATTCCCGGAATTTACTGCTCTGCACGCCGGCCGTCTCGTCGCCGGCATGTTCGTCCGACGCCGGCAGACTGACAGCCAGTATCCGTTCGCGGAAGCTCATCTCAGCCATGGCGCGCGCCTCCCTTCACAGGGGCTTTGCTCTTCCTCGACTTCTGATACTGCGACCGGATGCGGGGATCGACAAAGCTGTACAGAATATCAATGACAAGATTTATCACGCTGAAGGCAATGGCCACAAGCAGCACGCTCCCCTGCACGGCGGGCATGTTCCGCGCCTTGATCGCCTCGACGGAAAACTTTCCGATGCCGGGGATGGAGAAAATCGATTCGATGGCAATGGAGCCGCCCAGCAGGCCTCCGAACTGCAGTCCCGCCACCGTGATGATGGGGATCAGCGCATTTTTCAGCGCATGCTTCATAATGACGACCAGTTCCTTCTGCCCCTTGGCACGCGCCGTGCGGATGTAATCCTGCCGGACAACGTCCAGCATGCTCGAGCGCGTCATGCGCATGATCATGGCCGCCGAGGCCAGTCCCAGCGCCACCGCCGGAAGAATATAGCTTTTGGGCGAATCCAGACCGGAGGACGGAAGCCATTTGAGATTAACGGAGAAAATAATGATAAGCATCAGCGCCAGCCAGAACGAGGGGATCGAAACGCCGATCAATCCAACCACCTGAGCCACATTGTCAAAGCCGGAGTATTGCTTGACTGCCGAGATCACGCCGGCCGTCACGCCAAGGATCACGGCTATGATTATGCTCAGCGCCGCCAGACGCATGGTCACGGGGAAGCGTTCAAGCAGCTCCGTGGTCACAGAGCGGCCCGTCACCCAAGATGTGCCGAAATCCCCGTGCAGAACAAGATTTTTAATATAGCGTCCAAGCTGCACAAAATAGCTCTGATCCGTGCCGAGCTTGGCGCGCATGGCCGCCAGTTCTTCCTCCGTCGCGCCTGTTCCCAGCATCGTCTGCGCGGCGTCGCCCGGCGTCAGATATAAGATGGTAAACACGACAATAATGACGCCCAGCAGAACCGGGATCATTTGTAATATACGCTTCAGAATATACTTTCCCATATAAGTTCCTCGCTCCGAGGCAGCCACTGCCCCTGATTTGGGCGGCTCTCCCTCCGGAACCGGGGGGAGAGCCGTTTTTCAATGCCGGAGCACGCCGGCCCTGAACGTTTTTATTCTTCGTTCCAGGTGACCTGAGACAGGCAGCGGCGGAAAATGCGGCTGGCGTTCGGCAGATTGCTCAGGTGATTGTTTACGCCGGTCAGCACGGAGGGCGTGGCCAGGGGGATCCAGGCGACGTCTTCCTGCAGGACCTGCTGCAGCTCGATGAAGATCTGTTCACGCTCGTCAATGTCCATGCAGACAGACTCCTCGGCAAACAGCTTGTCGACCTCGTCGTTTTTGTAGACCGGCTGCTTATCGGAGGTAAGCATCTTGTTGGTAGTATCGTCCGGGTCGCCGACGCCGTTTGTCAGGTTGGTAAGCATCAGATCATAATCGCTGTTGGTATAGTGATCAAGGAAGGTCGCCAGCTCCAGCGAGGTCACCGTCGCATGAACGCCGATCTGCTCCCACTGGTTGCGCATGATCTCCGCAATGGTGGACAGCGTCGCATCGTCCGTTACAAGGATCTCAAGCTCAAAGCCGTCTCCGTAGCCGGCCTCATCAAGCAGGGCCTTGGCCGCCTCGGGGTCGTAGCCGTAGTTCGCCTTGGCATAGGTGTCGTCGTATCCCCAGATGGTGGGCGCAAAATAGCTGTCGCAGACCTCGGCATATCCCTGGTAGACAACGTTGATGATGGACTGGCGGTCGAGCGCCTTGACCAGCGCCAGGCGGACGCGCCGGTCGCACAGCGCCTCGTTGTCATTCGCCTGCCAGTTCAGTCCGGCAAAGGTGATACCCAGGCCCGTGCCGATGTACATGGAGCAGTTCGCGTCGTCGTCAATGATCCCGGCGTCGGACGCCTGGATATCGTACGCAAGATCGACCTCGCCGGTCTGGAGCATGATGGTCCGGTTGGCCGCTTCGCCAACGACCTTGAACACGATGTTGGGGATGACTGCCGCATTATCCTCGTCCCAGTACCCGTCAAACTTTGTCACGGTAATGGTGCCGTCGCTTTCCCAGCTCACGAAGCGGTACGGACCGGTGCCGACCGGCGCGCGGTTGAAGGCTTCCTCGCCCATTTCTTCCACAGCCTTCTGGCTGACAACATAGAACATCGGAGTGGTCATGAGCCACAGCAGCGGCGCATAGGGCTCATGAAGGACCAGCCGGAAGCTGTAGTCGTCGATGATTTCGCTGTTTTCAAAGTCAATGACCGCGAAGGTGGAGGCGATAACAGGGTCCGTGGTGCAGCGTTCCCAGGAGAACAGCACGTCGCTGGCATGCAGCTCCTCGCCGTTCTGGAAATGGATTCCTTCGATGAGCTTGAACACAACGCTGGTGTCCGATTCGTATTCGTAGCTCTCCAGCAGCTTCGTTTCAAGCGTCCCCTCGTCGTTGAGGTACATCAGGCCCTCGCAGATCTGGTTGATGACAGGATAGATCGTTCCCTGCGGATGGAAGTTGGGGTTGAGCGTGGCAGGCTCCGTCGCCATCGCCACCGTCAGCGTTTCCTTTCCAGCCGCTCCGGTCTCTCCGGCCGGCTGTTCTTCCGTGCTGGCAGCGGGCTTTTCGCCCTCTCCGGCGCTGCCCGCCTCTTCCTTCGTCCCGCTGCCGCAGGCGCACAGCGTAAAGACCATGATGACCGCAAGCAGCAGGCCGAGCAGTCGGGAAAACAACGGTTTTTTCATTTGGTTCTCCTTTCGGTTTTTCTGTTATTCTTTTCACTTTGCATGGCTACAGTATAGTTCGTCCGTCGGATTTTGTACAATTCGTTGTTTGCCGGAGTGGTATACGCCCAGCAGCATAGTAATATTGCTCATCATTTTGCCCTGCAGTTATCCGCACTGCACAAAAACGCTGCCGCGTTGGCGCCTGCCAGCCGGCCCGACGTCAGCGCCCACCCCAATGCAAATCCCTCCTTGGACAGGTAGGAATATCCGTGGTATATTCCGCCGGCATCTCCGCCGGCCGCATACAGCCCTTCGATCGGACTGCGATCCGGGCGAAGCGCGCGGAAGCGGCGGTCGATCCGGACGCCGCCGAGCGTGCCCATGATCATCACCTTGCCCTTCAGCAGATACAGCGGCCCTTCCCGCACCGGATAGCGCAGATACTTGGGGGACTTATAAAAATCCTCATCCCGGCCGACCTCCGTCCAGTGATTGTAGCGCAGGAGCGTATCGCGCAGCGTCTCCGGGTCCCAGCCCATCTGCGCCGCCAGGTCTCCGGCGTCTTTCGCCTCCACCGCAACGCCGTCGCGAATCAGTTGCCGTATCTCACGGTCAAAATCGGCGATCGGCGCGGGGAAATAACCGCCGTCCATCCCATAGATGTCCCAGAACTGCATCTCATACGGAATCGCGTGCATGAACTGCTCCACCGTCCGCCGATCCACCGCCGCGTAGGCGACGCCGCCCTGCGCCATGCAGGCATTGCTGAAAAACTGAGAGTCGTAGATGATCTCCTCGCTGCAGAAGCGCTCTGCCCGATCGTTGACCCAAAGAATCGGAATGTTCATCAGCGCCGTACTGGTCTGCGTTTTATGCATGCTGAATTGGGGATAGGCCGGCGCGACGCCATGCGCCAGCACGGCCCGTTCGCTGGCTTTCCCGGCGCCGACGCTCCACGCCATCCGCACACCCTCGCCCGTGGAGCGCGTGGGGAAAAACAGGGGCGGCTCCTGAAGCACATCCGCCAGATTCTCACGCAGCATTTCCATGTTCCCCGCAAAGCCGCCGCTTCCAAGAATAACGGCGCCGGCGCGCAGCGTGAGCACATCTTCGCCGATCCGGGCCCTCACCCCCGTCACGCGCCGCCCCTCCGTCAGAAGCTCCGAGGCGTCCGCCCCCATAAGGATCCGCACCCCGGCGCGTTCCGCACTGCGGCGAAGTGTCTGGAAGCGGTCCTTCACGCGATTCCATCGGTGATACACGCGGCCGCTGGCCCCATGGCTCAGCTGCTGGACACGATCCGTCAACTCGATCCCGATCCCGTGATCGAGCAGCCAGTCAACCGTCCGCCCGCTCTCCGCCAGAAACTGCCGCAGCAGGACCCCGTCGCAGAGATAAGACGTCATGTGCATGATATCCCGGAATTCGTATTCCGGGTCGCAGCAGACGCCCTCCTGACGCTGAAGCCGGGATCCCAGCGCATACATTCCCTGCGCGCTGCCGCCCTTGCCGCCAAGCGCTTCGGATTTCTCCAGAAGAACGACCGGTCCGGCCCCGGCTTCCGCCGCCGCGATCGCCGCGCACAGTCCGGAAGCGCCCCCTCCGATCACCACAACGGCACAATCCATGCTTTTGTGCACGTCAGTCTCCCTCGCTCTCATAGCCGTAGCCCGGTGCGACTTCCTCAAAGCTTTCATACGGCTCCGGCAGCGCCGGCATATTGCGCGGGACAAGCTCTCCGGACTCCCACTCGTATATCCCCCCGTGTACCGGGCCGTCGATCTCCGGCTCCTCCACGCGGCCAAAGCCTCCATAACGCTCGTGTTCTGCCCAGCTTTTCCCATATTCCGTGTATACCAGCGGATACAGCCGCACGTGCCAGAACTTCCATACGCCGTCCTCCCGGATGAAATCCACCGCGGTTTTTCCCCAATTCCAGAAGGTACGGCCCCGGTAGCAGACGCGGCGGTTCAGCGTGGCAAACGTCTCAAACCCGTGAGAAATAAACACGCCGCGCGCGGTTTTTCCATCGCCCGCGACCTCGATCAGCGGGGTCGTGACAAAGCGCATGGCATAGGCGCCGTCAAGCTGCTTCTTGTTGTCCCCGCGCCGTACATCCAGATGGTCGTGCGTAAAGCAGCGCACCACGCCGGCCTTCCCGTCGTAGCGCCCCCACGGCATCTCCAGCGTGCAGTCGGCGCGCTCAGCAAACATTCCGGCGATATCCTCGGTCCGATTGTCGCTGAAGCAGGTGGCATAGGCGCCCATCAGATTCCGGCATTCCTCATAGGCCTGCAGCCTGTCCTTTTCCAAAAAAAGATCATTCAGTTCATTCATGCTCTTCTGCCTCCCCGCTCTCCATTTTTTTGAACCGCAGAATATCATAGCCGTACCCGGGCGCCACTTCGTCCCAGCTCGCATATTTGTGCGGATAGTCCGGCCAGCACAGCGGGTAAACATCGTCCGGCGAATAGCGCCAAGCCTTGTGGAACAGCTCGTCATCCTTTGGCTGCCAGGACACCGTCGTCCACGAAGTATGCTCGCTGTCCGTCCAGCAATAGGGGAACTGGTTCATGCCGTTTGGAACGAGCCACATATGCCATATTTTCCAGGCCCCGCGCTCATCGCGGATGAAATCCACGCCGTAGCGCGTAAAGCAGAAGCAGCCATCCTTTCGGATAGTTTCCGTCCCGCCCGTATGAAATATGCCGCGGGCCGTTTTTCCGTCGGCCGCGACCTCCACGCACTCGGAGCTGGACAGATGAATGGCCAGCACCCCGGCGCCGGCATTGTCCGGGATCGTCGGGTCCGTATAGTCCCCGTGATCGACCAGATAGCAATAGACAACGCCGCTCTTCCCGTCATAGCGGCCCCACGGCATCTCCAGAGAGGCATCCTCCCGCCCGACCCAGCGGTCCAGATACTGCCACATTTTGCTCCCCATCATGCCGATAAGATAATGCCCCATCAGATTCCGGCACTCCTGCGCCGCCCGAACCCTTGCAATGCCGGCGTAAAGCCCGGCCAGTGACCTTTCCTCCATCACAATGCCTCCTCCTCGTCAAAACAGTCACCGTAACCCGGCGCCACATCCGCAAAGGTCTCATAGTCCTCCGGCGGAAGCGGCTCGGCGCGGCCCAGCACAGCCGTTCTGCTCCAGTAATACGCCGGCTGCGGCGGGGCGGCGTCACAGTGGGTGTTATCCGTCAGCAAAAAGCCCTGATACCGGCCAATATCCGTCCAGCAGGTCTCCAGCGGAAAGTGCCAGAATGTCCAAATGCGAACGTGCCACAGCTTCCACACGCCGTTTTCACAGATGAAATCCACGCCGCAGCGATTGGCCATAAAGCAGCATTTTTCCCGGTACTCCCTGCTGTCAATGCCCCGCCCGTATATCTCCGCGCCCTGGATCAGAAACACCGCGCGCGCCGTCTGCAGATCCCCGGACACGACGATCAGCTCCGTATCAAAGGTGTGCAGATACAGACAGCCCTTCAGCCGCTCCCGGTACGCCGGATCGTCCCGATCCCCGAAATCGCGCAGGAAGCAGGCCCGAACTCCCTCCTTTCCGTGATAGCTGCCCCACGGGGCCATCAGCACCGTGTCCGGACGCTCCGACCACAGCTCTGTCAGCTCCCGGCAGCGGAATTCCGACAGCAGGTGCGCATAACGGCTGATCAGATTTCGGCACTGCTGCGCGCTTTTTGCCGTTTCCAGTTCGTGCAGCGTCCGCTCCATTGTAATCTTCATGCAATACCTCCCAGCAATCCGGCCGCGCCGCACACGGCGCAGCCGTTCGTTGCCCATATTATAATCGTCCGGACGCCCATTTTCCTTCGCCGCAGTCTCCGTGTTTTTTGTCTGAAACCGCCTTTTGTCCGCCTTGACACATTCCGGCCGCTGCGTTACCCTGAAAAAAAAAGGAGGTGGCCGCCTTGATCGATCAGGCGCTCTGCCCGCCGCTGAACGCCACGGAGCAGTTTTTAAAATACGCCCATGACAACGCGCTCAGCATACGCGAGGCTTACCGCCAGGAAGTGCTGCGAAGGCTTTTCGGCTCAGAGCGGGCCTCCGCCTACGAAGCGCTGACCAACGACACGGTCATCCAGCGCTTCCTTGGAAAGCTGGATCTCGGCCAGACAGACCCGCTCGACGAGAGCGTCAATATCCGGTTTGGCCGCATGCAGCGATACTCGCCCATCCGGCCCAGCCGGACCGGCCTTTTAAGCGTATTCTATCTTGCTTTCGGCGGCTGTACCGCCCAGATCGACGGCGTCCCGGCAACGCTGGAAAAGGGCGACTTTCTGTTTATCTCGCCGGAGCGCTGTTTTTCGTTCGATCTGAACCGCGACGATTGCCTGCTGCTGTTCCTGGCCGTCAAGATCCACGCCTTCTGGGGCCCGTTTTCCGTATTGACCAGCGCGGCGGACAGCCTTTCCGATTATTTTTCCCGAGTCGCTCATGCGCAGTCGCCCGCTCCGTTTCTCCGCATCCGCACGTATGACGATCCGCGCCCCAAAACCATACTTGAGGCCATCCGGCGCGAAAGTGAAACAAACGACGCATACAGCAGCCGCATGACGGAAATATGCTTCGAATGGCTCATGACGGAGCTGTCCCGGACCCACCTGTCCGAACAGAATGCCGGCAGCGCCGGGGACTCGCGCGCCATGCAGATCGTCGACTATCTCTCCCAGAATCTCAAAACCGCCACCCTCAGCTCCGCCGCCGCCCACTTCAACTACAGCGCCAGCTATACCTGCCGCCTGATCTCCGCCAGCACCGGAACTTCCTTCAGCAAGCTTCTGACCTCGCTGCGGATGCAGCGCGCCTGTGCGCTGCTGCGGGAGGACGCGCTCGGCATCGACCATATATCCGAAGCCGTCGGCTATGCCAGCATCAGCAGCTTCTACCGCGTTTTCCGCCGCTTCTATGGCTGCACCCCCGTTGAATACCGCCACACGCACACCAGAGCCCACAAATGACACAGAAGCACCGCGGCGGGAAATCCCGCCGCGGTGCTTTTTTACAAATATAGGGGAAGCCTCAGCCGATGTCGGCCATGCCGCCGTCCACGCTCAGCGCGTGGCCGGTAATGTGGCCGGAAAGATCGGAGCACAGCCAGACCACCGAACGCGCCACGTCCTCCGCCTGGCCCATCTTCCCCATGGGGATGGGCAGCTCCTGCTTTTCGCCGCCGGCGGACGGCCCGCCGGTCGCCTGGGAATTCTTCATCAGCTCCGTGCCGAGCGTCGGGCCGGGGCAGACGATGTTGACCCGGATGCCCTTCCGGGCAAATTCCAGCGCCGCCGTCCGGCTGACCGCGATCACCGCCGCCTTGCTTGGCCCGTAGCCGCCGAAGCCGGGCGCCATGCGGATGCCGCCGACAGACGCCGTGTTCACGATCGCGCCGCCGCCCGTCTTGAGCATGGCGGGGATCTCGTATTTCATGCAGAGGAAGCAGCCGCGGGCGTTGACCTCCATGTTCTTGTCCCAGACCTCCACGGGCAGATCCGTCAGCGAATAAAAGCCCATGCGCACGCCGTCCGGCCCGACGCCGGCGTTATTGAACGCGCAGTCGATGCGGCCGTAGCGCGCGACTACCTCGTCCACCATGGCCTTCACCTGCGCCTCATCCGACACGTCGCACTGCACGAAGCTGGCCTCGCCGCCGGCCTCGCGGATAACGCGCACGGTATCCTCGCCGCCGGCGCGGTTGTGGCCGGTCACGACCGCCACCTTCGCCCCCAGCGACGCAAACTCAAGCGCGGCGGCGCGGCCGATGCCCGTCGCGGCGCCTGTCACGATCACTACTTTTCCCCGAATATCTTCCGGCATATTATATTTCCTCCTGTTATTTCAGCCGGCGCCGCACGATGCGGCAAGCGCGCACGGAACGGCGCCGTCTCTGATTTATCGAATGGATATGGCGGCCGCGAACGCCTCGTTGTTCGCGTCGCCCAGCATACGGGCGCTCCGGACGCAGTCGCCCACAACGTACACACCCTCCGGGTAACGCGCCAGCAGCGTGTCGGCCAGCGTCCGGTCCGGGCTGACGCCCAGCGCCAGAATGTAGGTGTCGCCCTCATAGACCGCGCCGGACGCCGTGTGGACGCCGTCGTCGGCAAAGGCCGTGATCTTCTCCGAGCCGAAGCGCCGGACGTTGTACTTGTCCAGCTGATGGTTCAGCTCGATGTGGTTGAACACGGGCATTTCCGCCGCCCAGCGCTCAAGCGGGATCTGGTCGATAACGGTCACGTCCTTGCCCTCCATGCCCAGCATGACCGCCGCCTCCAGACCCACGATGCCGCCGCCGCAGACGACGACCTTCTGCCCCACGGGCTTCGTGTGGAACTCCGCGTCCGCGACAGGGACGACCTTCGGCCCGTCGATGCCGGGAATGGGCGGATGAACAAAGCGCGAGCCGGTGGAAACGATGACGGCGTCGGGATCCTCGCGCTCGACAAGCTCCGGCGTGACGGCCGTGTTGTACACGATCTTCGCGCCGCAGCGCTCCGTCTCCCGGATATCCCAGTCGAGATACAGCCTCATGTATTCCTTGAACGGCGCCGCCGTGGCCACCTTCAGAAGCCCGCCGAGCGAATCGCTCTTTTCATACAGCGTCACGTCGTGCCCCATGGCCGCGCAGGTCTGGGCCGCCATCATGCCGGCCGGGCCGCCGCCGGCGACCAGAACCTTCTTCCGGCTTCCGGCAAGCTTGGACAGATCGAGCTTCCGGCCAAGCATGGGGTTGATCGCGCAGCGCATGGACGTGCCGAAGTTGTTGGCGTTGCCGCACCAGTCGCAGCGCGTGCAGGGGCGCACATCCGCCGCCCGGCCGCGCACGGATTTGTGGATCAGCTCGTTGTCGGCCATATACGCCTTGGCCATGACAACGATGTCGGCCTTGCCGGAGGCGATGATCTCCTCCGCCTCGGCCAGGCTCGTGATATTGCCGACGACGGCCACAGGAATATGAAGGCGCTTTTTCGCCTCGGCCGCGAACGCCACATTCAGCTGCCGGCCCTTGAAATAGGTCGGGATGGTGAAGGTGGAGCCGTAATTGAAGAAAATGTTGCCGCGCGAGACATGGATGATGTCCACGAACTCCTGCGCCCGCTCCATGAACTGCAGACTCTCCTCAAGCTGCAGGCCATCGGGCGTGTCCTCCTGCGCGGAAACGCGGCACTCGATCACCATATCCGGCACGGCCTCGCGGACGGCGCGCAGCACCTCGAGCGGGTAGCGCATCCGGTTTTCAAGGCTTCCGCCGTATTCGTCCGTGCGGTGGTTCGAGGCCGGCGAGATGAACTGCGCCAGCAGGTTATTGTGGGCACAGTGGATCATGAGGATGCGCAGTCCGGCATTTTTGCAGCGAACGGCGCAGTCGACGAAGCAGTCGCGGATGTGATCCATATCCGCGCGGTTCATGGGCTTGATATAGCCGAGCGGGCCGCCGTTGAGCGGCACGTCCGAGGGCGCGAGCGCCGGGACCTTCGGGTCGTGGCTGGAGCCGCGGCCGGCGTGGGCCAGCTCGATGCTCATCTCCGCGCCGTGCTCGCGCGCCGTGCGCACCATCTGCTCAATGCCGTGGATGCAGCGGTCGCTCGTCACGTTCAGCTCACAGGTCCAGGCGCTGGAATCGCTGTGAACGACGGGCGTGTTGCCGATGGTCAGATAGCCCACGCCGATATCCGCCTGCCAGGCGACATAGTCGAGCATCTCCTGCGTCACGTCGCCCTCCGGCGTGCACTTGAGCACGACGGTCGGCGAGTACTCCAGACGGTTTTTCAGCGTCAGCCCGCGTATCTTCAGCGGCTGGAACACATGCGGATAAAGCTCGTTTCGTATCATGCTTCTTCCTCCTCCGGGATGATCTCGATCTCGTAGCCGTCCGGGTCGCGGATGAAATACACCGGCTCGGTCTCCGGGTCGCGGACGATGCAGCCCATCGACTCGTGCAGCGCCCTGGCCGCCGCCATGTCGCGCGCCGCGAAGGCGATATGGTATTTCCCCTCGCCCACATCATACGGCTCCGTCCGTCCCGCCACGCAGGCCAGCTCAAGCTGATGGACACTCTTTCCGTCCGACAGGAACGCCAGCGTCGCGTCCATATCGCTCGGGTGCATCCAGCGCACGGGCTCGAGCCCCAGCGCCTTTTTATAGAAATCCAGCGAACGCTGCAAATCGAGCACATACAGGCAGTTATGCGCAAATCGGAAATCCATGCTTGTTCCCTCCCGTTCTTTTGTCTTTACGCTACCACGAAATAGCCGTTCTGGGAAGTATGTATTTTTCATATAGTTATATTTAATTTCATATAACCGCACGCAAAAATGGGTGAGAGCGCAAGGCTCTCACCCATTCCCTGTATTGTGCCGAATCGTCACGATCACGGCTTGCTGTGGCACTGGCCGTGGAGGGCACAGTGGGCACAGCCGCTGCCGCAGGAGCTTTTCCCCTGTTTCTTCTGCCGGATCAAAGAGAAGGAGATGGAGGTGACAATGGCTAACAGAACGGCAGAGATCAGGATGGTACCAAGATTTTCAGCGATCCACTGGAACATAAAAATCCCTCCTTTGGCAAGATACTTGGTAAATTCAGGCTTACACCTTCGTGGTCAGCTTCGTGGCTTCCTTGTACCTGCGGATGAAGAGCATGTAGATGCCCAGCGCCAGGAACGCGACGGCGAAGATCAGGCCGATCACGCTGACATTGCCCGTGAACAGGCCGCCGAACTGGTTGATCATCAGGGCGATGATATACGCGAAGCCGCACTGATAGCCGATGGCGAACCAGGTCCACTTGTGGTTGTTCATCTCGCGCTTGATAGCGCCGATGGCCGCGAAGCAGGGGGCGCACAGCAGGTTGAACACCAGGAAGCTGTAGCCGCTGATGCCGTTGAAGGCCTGCGCGATGTTCTGGTACACGGTGCCGTCGCCGCCGCCGTAGAGGATGCCGAGCGTGCCGACGATGTTCTCCTTGGCGACAAGGCCCGTGATGGAAGCCACGGCCGCCTGCCAGTTGCCCCAGCCGAGGGGCTTGAAGATCCAGGCGATCGCGCCGCCGATGACCGCCAGGATGGAGCTGTCGATCTCCTCCTCGCCGAGCATACGGAACGTGCCGTCAACAACGCCGAAGTACGTCGTGAACCACACAAGGATGGTGGACAGGAGAATGATGGTGCCGGCCTTCTTGATGAACGACCAGCCGCGCTCCCACATGGAACGGAGCACGTTGCCGAGCGTCGGCCAGTGGTAAGCGGGCAGCTCCATGACGAACGGAGCGGGCTCGCCGGCAAACATCTTCGTCTTTTTCAGCATGATGCCGGACACGATGATGGCGGCCATGCCGATGAAATACGCGGATGTGGACACCCAGGGGCTGCCGCCGAACAGAGCGCCGGCGATCATGCCGATGAAGGGCACCTTGGCGCCGCAGGGGATAAAGGTCGTGGTCATGATCGTCATGCGGCGGTCGCGCTCGTTTTCAATGGTACGCGAGGCCATGACGCCCGGAACGCCGCAGCCGACGCCGATGAGCATGGGGATGAAGCTCTTGCCGGACAGACCGAACTTGCGGAAGATACGGTCAAGAACGAAGGCGATACGGGACATGTAGCCGCAGGCCTCCAGGAACGCGAGCATCAGGAACAGAACCAGCATTTGGGGAACAAAGCCGAGCACCGCGCCCACGCCGGCCACGATGCCGTCGAGGATCAGGCCGCTGAGCCAGTCCGCCGCGCCGGCAGCCTCCAGGGCATTGCCGACCAGAACGGGGATGCCGGGCACCCACACGCCGTAGTCCGCCGGATCGGGCTCGTCGCCGATCTCGTCCAGCGCGGCCTTCGCGTCTTCATAATCCGCCAGGGACGCCGTCTCCTCGCTGATGGCCAGCGTTTCCTCGTCTTCCACCTCGTAGGTGAAGTCGCCGGTCGGCTCCGCGCCGTTTTCTTCCACATAGGCGTCGTAGCCGTCCACGATCAGAGAAGCCTCCGCGTATTCGTCGGCCACTTCGCTGTATGCCTTCGAGCCGATGCCGAACAGATGCCAGCCGTCGCCGAACAGTCCGTCGTTGGCCCAGTCCGTCGCCGGCGCGCCCACGGCCACCATGGCGACCCAGTACACCAGGAACATCACCGCCGCGAAGATGGGCAGGCCCAGCCAGCGGTTGGTGACGATGCGGTCGATCTTGTCGGAGGCGCTGAGCGCGCCCTTGTTCTTTTTCCGGTAGCAGGCTTTGATGATGCCGGCTATGTAAACGTAGCGTTCGTTGGTGATGATGCTCTCGGCGTCGTCGTCCAGCTCTTTTTCCGCCGCTTCAATGTCTTCCTCGATGTGCGCCTTGACCGCATCGTCGATGTGCAGCTTTTCCAGAACCTTGTCGTCGCGCTCAAACACCTTGATGGCGTACCAGCGCTGCTGCTCGGCCGGCATGCTGTGCACGACCGCCTCCTCGATGTGGGCAATGGCATGCTCCACAGGGCCGGAGAAGCTGTGCATGGGAACGGTCTTCTCGCCGCGGGCCGCGCGGATGGCGGTCTCCGCCGCCTCCATGATGCCGTCGCCCTTGAGCGCGGAGATCTCCACGATCGGGCAGCCAAGCTGACGGGACAGCTCCTTGATGTTGATCTGGTCGCCGCTCTTGCGCACGACGTCCATCATGTTGATGGCGATGACCACGGGGATGCCCAACTCGGTCAGCTGCGTGGTCAGATACAGGTTGCGCTCGAGGTTCGTGCCGTCGACGATGTTCAGGATGGCGTCGGGGCGCTCGTCGATCAGATAGTTACGGGAGACGACTTCCTCCAGCGTGTAAGGCGAAAGCGAATAGATGCCCGGCAGGTCCATGATGACCACGTTGTCATGCTTCTTCAGCTTGCCTTCCTTCTTCTCCACCGTGACGCCCGGCCAGTTGCCCACGAACTGGTTGGAGCCGGTCAGAGCGTTGAACAGGGTCGTTTTGCCGCTGTTCGGGTTGCCCGCAAGGGCAATTTTGATTTGTTTGTCCATGTTCTCTCACTCCTTCGGTCAGCCTTGCTGACCTGTCGTCAAATTATTCTTCAACCTCGATCATTTCGGTGTCCGCCTTGCGCAGACTCAGCTCATAGCCGCGTACCGTGACCTCCATGGGGTCGCCCAGGGGTGCGACCTTGCGGACATATACCTCGGTGCCCCGGGTAATGCCCATGTCCATGATGCGGCGGCGGACAGGGCCTTCGCCGTGGAGCTTGGCGACGCGGGCGGTCTCGCCGATTTTGACGTCTCGAAGCGTTTTCATACGATCTATCTCCTTCAAAATTTAATTAGCCAACCATGATCCGGCGCGCCATCTCTTCACTGACGGCGACTCTGGCTTCCTTGACCTTGACGATGATGTTCCCGTTCAGCGCCGAGACCACCATGACCGTCCCGCCGGCCACAAAGCCCAGATCCTCCAGATGCTTCTTTATCTCCGGGCTTCCGCCGATCCGGCGGATCATGATCTCCTCCCCCGGCTCAGCCAGATTCAACGGCATCATTGAAAAGCCCTCCTTTGGTTCAACAAGTCTAACTCAGAACAAATGAAAAATGGTTAATCTTCTTTAACCGTGGCTAAGTTTAATATATCTAACCCCATTTGTCAAGAGCTGCAATGAAAAAAATATCGTTTCTTGCAAATTTGGTTAAAGTGTGCTAACCTAAAGAAAAACCCAAAGGAAAAGTTGGTGAACCTCCATGCAGATACTGCGAGCCTCCGAGGATTATCTGGAGGCCATGCTCATGCTCCGCAACAGCCGCGGCTATGTCCGCTCCATCGACGTGGCGGAAAAGCTCGGCGTGACCAAGCCGAGCGTTACCTACGCCACCAAGCGCCTGCGCGAGGCCGGCTACATCTCGATGGACAAGGACGGGCTGATCACGCTGTCCGACAGCGGCATGGCCATCGCCGAAAAAATGCTCGAGCGCCATACCACGCTGACAAAATTCCTCGTCGCGCTCGGCGTCGATCCGGAAACGGCCGCGGCCGACGCGTGCAAGATGGAGCACGATATCAGCCAGCGCAGCTTTGACGCCATCTGCGCCCACGCAAAGGCGAGGGACCTGGTCCAATAAGCAGCGCATACGAAAAAGGCGGGACAGACTGCGTGTCTGTCCCGCCTTTCGCCTGTTTTTACCCAAGCGGCGTCAGATCCATCGAAACATAATCCGCCGGATCGGTCGTATAGGTCATGTCGATCAGCTCGCCGTCCTCGTACTTCACCGTGCTTTCAAAGCTGTCGTCAAAGGCGCTCGAGCCCAGATGGGCAAAATTCGCGCCGCCGGCGTAATACAGCCGGTCGCGGCTCGCGCTCTGGAACACGAGCTCCGCCTCCCCGCTGTCGAGCCGGTACAGCCCGAGGATCAGTCTGCCGTAAAACGCATCCTTCGTATCCGTCGTGCCGACGACGAGCTGGCTGCCGCCGTTGTTCTCCAGATCGGTCAGCGCCCAGCCGACGCCGTTCGTCCCGTCCAGCTCCAGCAGAAGAAGGCTCAGCCCGTTCGCCTCCAGCTCCTCCCCGCTCCAGCGCTCATCGAGCGCCTTCCGGTACGTTTCCAGGATCTCCGCGGCCGCCGGCGGCAGCTCCACCGTTTCCTCCGCTGTTTTCTCCGCCGCTTCGGGCTCACCGGACGCCTCTCCGGCGGACGGCTCTCCGCTCGCTCCGGCCGTCGTTTCCTCCTCCGTTTCCGTCGGTGCTTCCGCCGTCGTTTCCTCCGGCGTTTCCTCCGGGCTCGTCTCCGGCTGGGGCGTTTCGGCCGCCGGGGTCGTCCGGGTGCAGGCGCAAAGCGCCGTCAGCAGCAGCGCCGCCAGCACCAGCGCGGTCACTTTTTTCATGCTTTACACAGCTCCTTTCCACAGGCGCGGATGCGGCGGCCTTTCCCGGCCGCCGCCCGTGCTTTTGCCTGTCCCGCTTCCGGGACGTCCGCCATTGTAGGCGTCCCGGCCCGGCATGTCAAGCGCCGCCGGACCGACTTAAGACGCCGCGGCGGTCATCTTAAGAATATGTTTAAGCTTTCGCTCACAGCGAGGCAAATATCGCCGCGCCGCGCCGCGCGAGCCAGCGGTTCAGAAGCCACGCGGCGAGCGCGAACAGCGCCGTCACGCCCAGCAGATACACCGCCGGCGCAAGCACATCCAGCAGCGGGTAATACAGCAGCCCCGCCGCCAGCGCCAACAGCCACCCGCCGAACAGCGTGATCGTCACCGACATGCTCTGCTTGATCGGAACGGTCTCGTTCGTCCACTCCAGATTCGGCCGCCTCAGCCCGAGCACGAGCCCCAGCGCCCCGGTGAACGCCGTGAACGCGAGCGCCGCCGTCAGCATAAAGACCGCCGTCACAGCCTCCAGCCGCAGCACGACCGCCAGCACGACGCCCAAAAGCAGCGCCGGAACGCCGTTGAGCAGAATGTGCAGCTTTTCCTTGGCCGCGAGCGCCTCGCCCGCCGGCACGGGAAGGCTCTGCAGCAGCCACAGGCTCCGCCCCTCCAGCGCGACCGACGGCGCGGAGACGACGTTCGTGGCGCACAGCAGGCACAGCGCCCCCGCCGCCAAAACCGGCACCATCGCCTCCAGCGCCGGGATCTGCTCAAGCAGCGACCCGAGCGTTTCCCGCACCCAGCCCATTTTGATCAGCGCCGCGGCCGCCAAAACCGGCATCAGCACGATCCCCAGCCCGCAGTTTAGCATATAGCCGGGGCTCGCCGTGAAGCGCCGCAGCTCCTTGCGCAGCAGCGCGGCCTTCCTTCCGCTGTTTTTCATCGCGCGGCGGCGGTACACGGACTTTTTCCCGCCGGACGACGCCGTGACGATGCGGGTAAAGCTGCGCCCCATGACCCACACGAGCAGCGAGAGCAGCGCCGCCGCCAGCGCCGTCGTGACCGCGAAGGCGGCCGCCCCGCCGGTGCACGCAAGACCGATCTGATACAGCGGCCAGAGCGCCGTGCGGAAGCTGCGGCCGACCTGCTCGGCGTTGGTCACGATCGACTGGATGTACTGGTTGAGCCGGAAATATACGATATAGTATATCACGATAAAGGCCAGCGACAGCAGCACCGTCAGAAAGCTGCGGTTTTTCAGCTTCGCCGACACCAGCGCCACGACCCAGCCCAGCGCGCACGTCAGCACCAGCACGAGCACGCCGATGATGAACAGCAGCAGGACCGGCGCGGCCACCTGCCACGCCGTCACGCCGCCGCGCGCCCAGTACACGATCATCGCCGGGATAAACACGATGGCCTCGTACAGCAGCCCCATCGCGTAAACACCCGTCATCCGCACCAGCAGCAGCTTCGCCGGCGGCACCGGCATGGCCAGCAGCAGCTCGTTGTCGCGGGCGTGATAAAGCCCCTCGTAGGTGTTGAACACGCTGCCGAAGGTCCCGAGCGCGATGGCTATCAGCGCGCTGACGGCAAAATACAGCCAGGTGTAGCCCGCGGGCGCGAGCCCGTCCAGCAGCGTCGCCTCCATCATCCCGAAAAACGCGCCCAGCGCCGCGAAGATGACCACGAACAGCGCCACATAGCCGATCACGCCGCCCCTGGAGCGCAGCCTGCCGCTTTTCCGGTCGCGGAAGTAAAACTGGTTCAGCTCCAGAAACTGTTTTCTCAAAAGCGCCTTCAGCATCCTCAGCCCTCCAGCTCCAGAAACACGGACTCAAGCGATTCGTCGCCGCGGACGGCCTCCATCGTCCCGGCGCGGATCAGACGCCCGCCCTTGATGATGGCGACCTTGTCGCACAGCTTCTCCGCGACCTCCAGCACATGCGTGGAAAAGAAGATCGCCCCGCCGTTATCGCACAGCTCGCGCATCATCTCCTTGAGCCGGTGCGCCGCCTTCGGGTCGAGACCGACGAACGGTTCGTCCATAACGATCAGCCGCGGCTCATGCAGCCAGGCCGAAATGATGGCCAGCTTCTGCTTCATGCCGTGGGAATACGCGCTGACCGGCTGCGCCAGATCGTCCGTCAGCTCAAACGCGGCCGCGTAGCGCTCGATGCGTTCCTGCCGCGCTGCGGCGTCCACGCCGAAAATATCGGCCACAAAATTGAGATAGCCGATACCCGTCATGAATTCGTACAGATCGGGATTGTCCGGGATGTACGCCAGACGCTTCTTGCACGCGAGCGCCTCCGTGCGCACGGAGTGCCCGTCGATGTATATCTCGCCCCCGTCGAAGTGCAGGATGCCCACGGCGCATTTGATCGTGGTGGTCTTGCCGGCGCCGTTGTGACCGATGAAGCCGTATATCTCGCCGGGCTCGATGTGCAGCGACAGATCGTCCACGGCCTTGACGCCGCCGTATTGCTTTGTAAGATGTTCGATTTTCAGCATGTTTCTTCTCCCTGTTTCATTTTTTCCGCCCGGCCCGCGTAAGCCCTCGGGTCGCCTTCGATGACCTCCCCCGCCGCCGGAACAAGCCCCGTGCGCTCGTCCGGGGGCGCCGCCGTGCCGATCATGAGCCGCCGGAACATCGTTCCCAACCGCGCGCTGATCTCCTCCGCCGTGCCGTGCACCAGACCGCACGCCTCCATGCAGCACAGCCCGTGCGTGTATATGACCATGTTGGAAAACAGCCACGACGCCTCGTCCGGCTCCACGCCGAAGCGCTCCGTCAGCTCCCGCTCCACGGCACCCAGCGGCCCGTCTGCGTGCACATAATCCAGCAGCGGGTTTTCGCCGCCGCCGCGCATGAACAGCAGCCGGTACAGCGCCGGCTCCTCGCCGGCAAACTGCACGCAGCGCAGCCCGAAGCCCTTGAACGGCGGATTCATGGCAATCCCCTCGGCCGCATAGCGGTCGAACAGCGCCCGCGTCGCCGCGACCGCCGCGCGGCGGATGTCCCCGACGGTGGCAAAGTGCGTAAAGACCGACGGCGCCGAGGCGCCCAGCCGGCGTCCAAGCTCCTGCGCCGTGACCGCCTCCAGCCCGTCCTCGCGGATAATGTCCAGCGCCGCGTCCAGCAGCGCCTGCTTCGTATATTTCGGCTTTGCCGGCATAGACTCCCTCTTTTCTTAACATTCGTTTCTTAACGCGAGTTAATAATACGCGCGCCGTTCTCCCCTGTCAAGAGGTTGTTTCATTAAAGTTTTATTAAAAACAGCAGAATAACTCAAATTGTTTTTGGCATTTTGTCTAAAAAATCTTTTATTCTTCCTTGAAACGAGTTACATAATATGCTAAACTTTTTTCGTCTGTATGACCAATCATGAATGGAGAAAGGAAGTCTGCAATGAAGAAAACCACCAAGCTTCTGGCCCTTGTCACGGCCTTCTGCCTGCTTCTGTCGCTCGGCGCGCTGGCCGCCTCCTCCGAGGCGGAGTACGACGTCAACGCGGAGCGCCAGGCCGCCTTCGGCATCGTCACCGCCTCCGGCGAGGCCTCCGGCTCGTCCGAGATCGTGTACGACCACTACGTCGACGAGTCGGCCGCCTATGACCGCTTCGTCTTCGACGGCACCAGCTACGGCGCGCACGACGGCTATCTGACCGTCACCGTGGACGGCGTCGAGGTCGATCCCGCCCGGCTGAGCGGCGAATACAAAAACGTCGTCTTCACCGTCACCGGCCAGATCCCGGCCTTTGTCGACGGCTACGCCTCTGCCTACCGCACCGCGCTGTATTATGACGCGGACGGGCTGAACGAGGAGCTGTCCGTCACGGCCGCCATCCAGGAGGGCGAATACGACGACAACGGCGCGTCCGACCTGTACATCGAGTCGCTTGACGACAACTTCGAGGGCATCATCTTCGGCGGCGGCGAATACACCGTCAACGGTCTGCGCATGGTCGCCGAAGGCAACGGCGCCAACGACTTTGCCGGCGTCGGCGCGGGCATCGCGGTCGGCGGCGACGCGAAGGTCACCGTCAACGACTATGAATTCATCGCCCACGGCATCATCCGCCACGGCATGTTCATCGGCGGCGACGATCTGGCCAATCCGCCCGAGCTGACCGTCAACGACGGTCTGATCCTCACGGGCAACCCCGTGGACGAAAACGGCGAAGCCATGTATGAGGCGACCTCCGGGATGTCCATGAACTCCTCCCCCTGGATGCTCGGCATCGAGCCGACGGCCGAGGTCCGCTCCCAGCTCATGGCCTCCACCGGCGTGGCCACCTATAACGACTGCACCATCATCTCTTCCGGCTGGGGCGTCGTGTCCTCCGACGCGGTCGACGGCGGCGAAAACTGGGGTGATTACACCGTCCGCATGAACCTCAACGACTGCATCCTCGACTTCACCGGCAACTCCGGCTACATTTCCTACGCCATCGGCGCGACCCACAACCGCTTCACCAACTGCATCATCGGCAGCGCCATCGCCTCCGGCGTTCTGGACGACACCATTGAATACGTCAAGGACGAATACGACTACGATCTCGGCTACGAGGCCGACGTGGAGATCGACGACGACGGCCGCGCCTACAACACCACCTACGCGCTCATCGTCGCCAACGAGACCTCCGGCGGCACCTTCGACAACTGCATCTACACCGGCCAGTACGGCGTGATGTACCACAAGACCAACAACGTCTCCTATGTCCCCGGCGCGACGGACAACAGCTCCGACGAATTCTTTGCCGACGGCAGCACCGAGATCCGCGGCAGCGAATTTTACACCAAGGGCGCGGCCCTGCTGGTCAAGGCCTGCACGCCCGTCATCAACATCGAAAACACGCGCTTTGAGTCCGAATCCGGCGTCATCGTGCAGCTGGCGACCTGCGACGACCCCGGCATGGGCAGCCAGTATTTCAGCGAAAGCCTGGATCTCACCGCGCCCGTCGAGGCCGACCCCGACTACGATCCCTATGACTACAACACCAAGGATCAGACCCTGTTCGGCTACAGCATCCGAAACATGATAAACGACGTGCAGGTCAGCTTCTCCGACTGCCGCGGCGAGACCGCCCTTAACGGCGACTTCTACAACTCCATCTCCGTGCCCACCAGCGGCGAGGGCATGACCTGGTTCGGCCAGAACCTGATCCTGAGCTTTGCCAACTGCGAGATCAACGGCAACGCCAGCTCCTCCTCTGCGCTCCACAACGCCTACTCCGGCTATTACGACGCCGAGGGCAACGAGATCCAGGCCGGCTCTGTCGACGAAGCCATCGCCATGGGCGCCGTGGAAGGCCGCATCACCTCCGACAACGCCACCTATCTCGGCTGGATAACGAACACCATCTCCAAGCCGGTCAACAACGGCGTCTGGGTCCTCCTGTCCGACAACTCCGTCTGGACGCCCGCGGACGTGTGCTATCTCACCGTTCTGGACGTGGAAGCCGGCAGCGCCATCAACGGCACTGTGACCGTCAACGGCGAGACCGTCGACGTTTCGGCCGGCGGCCATTGGACCGGCAACATCACCGTTGCGCCGGCCGACGGCGCGCTCGAGGTCGTTGACATCGACGGCGAATCCTACGTCGCCCTCGATGCGCTGAAGGACCTTCTCGGCCTGTAAGAGCAGCGATAAAAATGCCCGGGGCGTTTGCCCCGGGCATTTCTTTTGTTTCGGCCTTTCCTTATTCCTTTTTATCCCCGTCGGCCTTTCCGTCCGGCGCCGTATAGCTCTGCGGCGCATAGGGCCGGGCCTCGCGGGCCGCCCGGCGCTTCTTTCCTCCGCGCACCAGCAGCACGATCACCAGCGCGGCGGCGCCCAGCAGCACGAGCACCGGCAGCGCGATGAGCACCAGCGAGAACAGCTCCGCGAAGAAATCGCCCACGCCGCGCAGCGTGTTCACAAAGCCGCGGCCGATCTTCTGCCAGTAGCCAAGCTCCGGCTCCTCCGTGTACTTCTCGACTTCCTCAACCGTCAGATTCAGCGTGGAATACTGGATCAGACTGTCCCAGGCGCGCAGATCGGTGGTCAGGCTCTCGATCTGATAGCGCACGTCGGCGAGCCGGTCCTCGATGTTGAGCATATCCTCGACCGTGTCGGCCTTCTCCAGCATCTCCAGCAGCCGCTCCTCCTCCGTCCGGTAAACGGACAGGCGGCTTTCCGTGTCGCGGTAGGAGGCGCCCACGTTCTCCGCGCTGATGGAGCGGTAGGAAACGTGGCCGAGCGCCGACAGGTTCTCCGTCACCTCGTCAAAGCTCTCGCGCGGGAGGCGGATGGTATATTCCGCCGTGCGCAGGCTGTCGGAATAATAGTATCCGCCGCGGACCGTGCTTGCCTCCAGGAAGCCGCCGGCCCGCCGGACCATCTCGTCCACCGCGGCGCAGCAGTCGTCAAACGACAGCGTTTCGATCTCCGCGCGGCAGGAATAGATGATCTTCGACACGTCGATGCCGTTCTGGGAGGCGGCGTCCGACGCGGATGCGCTTCCCGTTCCAACGGAAAAGCCCTCGTCCACGGCGGCGCCCTCCTCCGGCATGGCCGCCTCGGTGTCCCAGAGGATGTCCTCCGCCGGGCTTTCGCCGTACCCCTCGTTGTCGTAAGCCATTCCGGACACGGCCCGTTCGGCCGTCTTGCTGCCGCAGGCGCAAAGCCCCGCGAGCATGAGCAGCATCAGAACGATCGCAGTCAGTCGTTTCATTTCATGTCCTCCGTTTTTCCGTTTTTGGCAGAAGCAGCCCCGTTTTACCATAAGACGGGGCTGCTTCCGGATTTGTTCCCGCCGGGCGCGGGAATAATGTTGTCAGAGGCTGTCAGTAGGCGACGCCCCAGAATATGTCGGTCGTGCATTCCTTTCCGCACACCGGGCAGCGGCCCGTCGTGCCGGACTGCTCAAGCGGCATGCAGCGGCTGGACACGCCGGCCTTTTCCTTCATGGCCAGCTCGCACTCAAGGCTGCCGCACCACTTCGTGCGCGCAAAGCCGCCGCCGTTGTCCACCATCCTCCGCACATCCTCCCAGGTGTCCAGCGAATAGGTGTGGTCGGCCAGATTCTTCTGCGCCATGGCGTAGAGATTGTCGTGAACGTCCTGAAGCAGCGCCGGAACGCGCTCCTCCAGCTCCGCCAGCGGCACAAAGATCTTTTCGCCGTTGTCGCGCCGCGCGATGCAGCACTGATCCTTCTCCATGTCCTTCGGCCCGATCTCCACGCGCAGGGGCACGCCCTTCATCTCGTATTCGGCAAACTTCCAGCCGGGGGAGTTGTCCGAATCGTCGAGCTTCACGCGCAGGCCGAGCGCCTCCAGCCGGGCGCGGAGCAACTGCGCCGCCTCCAGAACGCCGGGCTTGTGCTGCGCGATGGGCAGCACAACGACCTGAATGGGAGCGATGGCGGGCGGCAGCACAAGGCCATTGTTGTCCGAATGGGTCATGATGCACGCGCCGATGAGACGGGTCGTGCTGCCCCAGGAGGTCTGGAAGGGATACTGAAGCTTGTTGTCGCGGCCGGTGAACGTGACGTCGTAGGCGCGGGAGAATTTATCGCCGAAATAGTGGCTCGTGCCGGACTGCAGCGCCTTGCGGTCCTTCATCATGGCCTCGATGGTATAGGTGGCTTCGGCCCCGGCGAACTTCTCCTTGTCGGTCTTGCGGCCCTTCACCACGGGCATGGCCAGCGCATCCCGGCAGAAATCGGCATAGCAGTTGAGCTGCTGCTCGGTCTCGGCAATGGCCTCCTCAGCCGTCTCATGGATGGTGTGGCCCTCCTGCCACCAGAATTCACGGCTGCGCAGGAAGGGGCGGGTCGTCTTCTCCCAGCGAATGACGGAGCACCACTGGTTATACAGCATGGGAAGCTGCCGGTAGCTCTGCAGCACATTGTGCCAGTGGTCGCAGAACATGGTCTCCGACGTCGGCCGGAACGCCAGCCGCTCCTCCAGCTCCTCGCTGCCGCCGTGCGTGACCCACGCCACCTCCGGCGCAAAGCCAGCCACCAGCTCGCCTTCCTTTTTCAACAGGCTCTCCGGGATCAGCACCGGCATGGCCACGTTCACATGGCCGGTCTTTTTGAACATACCGTCCATGATGCGCTGAATGTTTTCCCAGATGGCGTAGCCATACGGGCGCAGGATCATAAAGCCTTTGACGGAGGCATAGTCCACCAGCTCCGCCTTCAGGCAGATGTCGGTGTACCACTTGGCAAAATCATCCTCCATGTTGGTGATCTGCTCGACCTTTTTTTCCTTTGCCATATATCTGTCCTCTCAAATCTGCGGGCTGCCCCGCTTCGTTGTCTGTAATTTATATATTGTATCTGCGCTCGGCGGCCTTGTCAAGCCGGATTGACGCGCCGTTTGTTTTGTGATATATAATATTTGTAGTATTTTGCAGTTTTCTTCATTCCGACCGGGAGGCGCAACTTGAACAAACAACGATTCCTGGCTGAACTGCGTCGGCTGCTCGTCTTCATGACGGAGTCCGACCGCAGCATCGCCCTTGAAAAATACACCCGCATGTTCGACGAGGCGGGCGAAGGCGGCGAAGCGGCGCTGCTGGAAAAGCTCGGCTCGCCCACGAAGGTCGCCATCTCGCTTTCGCGCGGCTATGTCGCCGGCCAGCTCACGGCCGAGACCCGGCAGCGCGAGGCGCTGAAAAAAGCGGAAAAGGCGGCGCGGGCCGCCAGGGTCCCCTCCGCCGACGACTACGACCCCGGCGCGGTGGACAACGACCCCATCGCCATCATCATGCGCTCGCTCGACGAGCCGGTCGAGGAGCCGGACGAGGAGGACGGGGACGACGCCGAAGAGCCGGAGAGGCCGGGACTTTTCCCGGACGACGGAGACGACGACGAGGAATACGAGCGGCCCCGCCGCCCCGTATACCGGCGCGTGAACGCGCCCATGCCGGCCGCCGTCGGCGTAACGCTGATGACGATCATCCTGCTCGTGCTCGGCGTTCCGCTCGCGGCGCTCACGCTCGGCGTCGCGCTTGTGTGGCTCGTCCCGGGCGCGGCCGGCGTCGCTGCGGCCGGTCTGGCGGCCATCGGCGCGCTGTGGTGCCTCGGCTATATCGCCGACGCGCTGCTGATGCTCGGGCTGGCCTTTGCTCTGCTGGCCGCGGCGCTGCTGCTTCTGTACGGCGGCGTGTGGCTGGACGTCCGTCTGGTGGGCCTGTACGTCCGCGGCGTGCGCCGCCTGGGCGACGGGCTGCTTGGGAGAAAGGTGGCCGTGGAATGAAAAAAGTCTGGAAGATATTCGGAATTCTGGCGCTGGTATGCCTGGTGCTCGGCGTGGCGCTCACCGCCGCCGGCTTTTTCGCCGGCAGCTCCCCCGTGACCATCGAAACGCACGGCTCGCTGGACGAATACTTCGTCCGCCTGAATACCAACTGGCAGATATTCCTCCGCGATCTCGCTTCGCTGTTCGGCTGACCGCAGCCGCAGGGCGCCGGCGTGGGCACGTTCCCGCGCCGGCGCTTTCTGCGCGGGATAAAGCGCCCAAATCGCCGCCGCACCGGCGGCGATTCTACACACTTTCTACAAAGGCGTCTTTTTTGCGGGAAAATGCTTGCAATACGGCGGGCGGAATGCTATCATGTTCACATGTTATAGACATTCAACCGCCACGGAGGGACATTTTATGCCGGACAACAACAAAAAATACTATCTTGTCGAAGGCAGCGCGCTTCCGGAGGTCTTCATCCGGGTCACGCAGGCGCGCGAGCTTCTGGACACGGGGCGCGCCCAGACCGTCGCGGAGGCGGCGGCCATGGCCGGCATCTCCCGCAGCGCCTACTATAAATACCGCGACGCGGTGCTTCCCTTCCGGGATCTCGGCCGCGGCCACATCGTCACGTTCCAGCTTCTGCTGGAGGACGTGGCCGGCATGCTCTCGGCCGTGCTCGCGCTGTTTTCCAGCCACGGCGCGAACATCCTGACGATCAACCAGTCCATCCCCTCCAACGGGACGGCTCCCGTCACCATCACGGCGGACACCGCCTCGCTCAACGTTTCCACCGAGGCGCTGCTGTCCAGCATCTCGGCGCTCGACGGCATCATCAAGGCCGCGGTCCTGGCCGGGTGAGCGCGATGGGAAAAAAGCGCTTCGCCGTTCTCGGCTACGGGACGGTCGGAAAGGCCGTCTGCCGCGTATGGGACGAGCTGGCCGACGCGCCGCTGGAGCAGGGGCCGATCCTGGTCCGCCGCGCGCAGGAGCCGGACGCCTTTTCCGGCCTCATGACCGACCGCTTCGACGCCATCGAGGCCGACCCCACCGTGACGGTCGTGGCCGAGGTCATGGGCGGCACGGACGACGCCTGGGAATACTCCCGCCGGGCGCTTCTGGCGGGCAAGAGCGTCGTTTCCTCCAACAAGGCGCTGGCGGCTGCGCGCGGCGCCGAGCTGTGTGCGCTGGCGCACCGGATGGGCGTGAGCTACCGCTTCGAGGCGGCCGTATGCGGCGGCGTCCCGCTGCTGGCCCCGCTTACGGAATCGCTCGCCGCCAACCGCGTGGACGAGCTTTGCGGCATCTTTAACGGCACCACAAACTATATTCTCACGGCCATGAGGCGCGGCGGCGTATCCTACGCCGAGGCGCTTTCGCAGGCGCAGGCGCTCGGCTATGCCGAGGCCGACCCGACCGCCGACGTGCAGGGCCACGACGCCGGGCGGAAAACGGCGCTGCTCGGCTCGCTCGCCTTCGGCAAAAGCATCCGTTACGACGCCATGCACGTCGCCGGTATTTCGGAGATCGCGCCGGTGGATCTGGAGCTGGCCGATGCGCTCGGCTTCTCGCTGAAGCTGCTCGGCCGGACGGGACGCGCCCCGGAGGGGCTTTATGCCTTTGTGCAGCCGCATCTCGTGCCGCGCAGCGCGCTTCTTTCGTCGGTAGACGGCGTGATGAACGCCTGTCTCATCCGTGCCAGCGCCGCCGGAGAGCTGATGTTTTACGGCCCCGGCGCCGGGGGCCGTCCCACGGCCAGCGCCGTCTGCGCCGACATTCTCGCGGCGGCCCGCCACCCGGGCGACTGCATGGAGCTTTCCGCGGAGCACGCGTCCCTTCTGCCGGAGGAAAAGCTCGTTTCGCGCTGGTATATCCGCGCCGAGAGCGAGCCGGGGCCTCTGCTGACCGCCTTTCCGTCGGCCCGGCCGGTCTACGGGACCGGCGGCGGCTGCGCCTTCATCACGGAGCCGTGCCGCCGGACGGAGCTTGGCGAAAAGCTGCGCGCGGCAAACGCCGTCCGCGCGTGGCGCGTTCTGGATATCTGAATAGAATGGTATGGGCCGACGGCCCGCATATGTGCAAATAAGGGGAATCCATATATATGCTGATCGTACAGAAATTCGGCGGCTCCTCCGTTGCGGACACGGCAAAAATAAAAAACGCCGCCGCCATCATCGCCGAGACATATCTGGCCGGCAACGAGCTGGTGGTGGTCCTGTCGGCACAGGGCGACACCACGGACGAGCTTCTGGAAAAAGCCGCCGAACTCAACGCCTCGCCCTCGCGGCGCGAGCTGGATATGCTTCTGGCCACCGGCGAACAGCAGTCCATCGCGCTGATGGCCATGTGCATCGAGTCGATGGGGCTGCCGGTCGTATCGCTGACCGGCTGGCAGGCCGGCATGCACACCGACGCCGCCTATGGCGACGCGCGCATCCGCCGCATCGACACCGAGCGCCTGCGCCGGGAGCTGGATATGCGGCGCATCGTGCTCGTGGCCGGCTTTCAGGGGCTTACGAAATTTGACGACGTCACAACGCTCGGCCGCGGCGGCTCGGACGCGACGGCCGTGGCGCTGGCCGCGGCGCTGCACGCCGACCGCTGCCAGATATTCACCGACGTCGAAGGCGTCTATACCGCCGATCCGCGCAAGGTGCCGGCGGCGCGCAAGCTTGACGAGATAAGCTGCGACGAGATGCTGGAGCTGGCGTCAATGGGCGCGCAGGTGCTCATGAACCGCTCCGTGCAGCTCGCCAAGCGCTACGGCGTGGAGCTGGAGGTCCTCTCCTCCACCGCCCGCAAAAGCGGAACCATGGTCAAGGAGGTCACAAAAGATATGGAAGAGATGAAGATCACCGGCATCGCCAAGGACGAAAAGGTCGCCCGCATCACCGTGGAGGGTCTTCCCGACACGCCGGGCGCGGCCTTCCGCGTCTTCGGCGCCATCGCCCGTCAGGGCGTGAACGTGGACATCATCATTCAGGCAAACGGCCGCGACGGCCGCAACGATATGTCCTTCACCGTGGCGCAGGCCGACGCGGAAAAGGCGCGCGAGGCCGCCATGAGCCGCCGCGGCACGATCGGCTTTGACGACGTGTCCGTCGATACGGACATCGCCAAGGTCAGCGTCGTCGGCGCCGGTATGATGTCCAATTCCGCCATCGCGGCGCTCGTGTTCGAGGCGCTCAACGACGAGAACATCAACATCCAGATGATCTCCACCAGCGAGATCAAGCTGTCCGTTATCCTCGCGCAGAGTCAGGCCGACCGCGCCGTCGCCGCCATCCACCGCAAATTCTTCGAAAGCTGAAAAATTGTAACTTTTTTAATTTTTCGACAAGATCCAACATCTTGTGTCTTTCATCCCGGCCCTCCACAAAGGGCTGGGATGCTTGTATTTTCAAAGATTTTTTGTTGTTGACAAGCCCCTTTTCGTGTGTTACTTTGTTTCTATATCGTAACCAAATTGTAACCTATTTCGACACGCGAGGTGCTCCCATGAGTCAGTCAACCACCCTCTCGCCCGCGCTGACAGCCGCGCAGCTTGCCGCCATGAACGGCGAGCAAATCGTGAAAATGGGCCGCGAACTCATCGCCCAGCTCGGCAGCGACCCGGACAGCTTCCACGGCAACATCTGGCCCGGCAACATCCATTTTGACGAGGACGGAAGGGCCGTGCTCGGCGACGGCTCGGACGCGCCGGTCTCCGCGCGCACGCCGGAGCAGATCGAGTATATGGCGCCGGAGGCCTTCTGGGAGAACGACTTCAGCCGCAGCGCCGATCTTTACAGCATCGCGCTTCTGATGTACACCGCCTACAACGGCGGTCGCCTTCCCTTCACCAGTTCTCTCACGCCGAGCGACGCGGACCGCGCGCAGGCGCTGCGCACCCGCATGAAGGGCGGCGAGCTTCCTGTGCCGGAGAGCGCCGGGCAGGAGCTCGGCGCGATACTGCGCCGCGAGCTCAGCTACAGCCGCGGCGAGCGCTATCTCACGGCCGACTCCATGATGCATGAGCTGAGCGAGACGGACGAGGCGCTGCCCTCGGCCGCGCCGGACGACGAGTCCCCCAGCGACCTGCAGGCGGCCGCCGCGGCAGCCGCCACCGGTTTGGCCGGCGTTTCCGCCGTGGCCGAGATGTCCGCGATCCCCCGGGAGGTGGTGCGCCCCTACGAGGCCGCCGCCGGTGTTTCCGCCAGCAGCATCCTCATGGAGCAGGAGCTGCACGCCATGGAAGAAAAGACGGCCGGCGAGGAGCCCGCCGGGGCGGGCGAGCCCGCGCCGCTGAGCGAGATATTCTCCGCGCCTGCCGCGAAGCCCGAACCGGAAACCGCGCCGGAGGCGGAAGCCGCCCCCGAAGCAGCAGACCCCGTGCCGGAGGCAGAGGCCGCCCCCGAAGCAGCAGACCCCGCGCCGGAGGCGGAAGCCGCTCCCGAAGCGGCAGACCCCGTGCCGGAGGCAGAGGCCGACCCCGAAGACGCGGCCGCGAAAGCCCCCGTTCCCGAGCCCGAAGCCAAATCCGATACCGATACAGCCGCCGAGGCCGCGCCCGCGCCGGCAGCGGAAGATGCGGCCGAGCGTCCCAAGGCCGCCGAGGCGGCGGACAAGCCGGATGAAAAAGCCTCCGCTTCCGCGCCGAAGGCGGGCGGAAAACCTCGAAAAAAAGGGAAAAAGCCGGCCGCGAAGACCCCCGCCAGCGGGATCATCGACCTCTCCGCCGAAGCAAAGCCCGCGCCCGAGGCGGTCGTTTCCGAGACGGATGCGGAACGCCCCGCCGCGGAGAAACCGGCGGCGGCAAAAGAGCCGGCCGAAGCAAAGCCGGTACAAACGAAAAAAACACCCGAAACCAAGCCGGCACAGGCAGCGAAGACAACCAAACCGACGCAGACAAAAAACACGTCCGAGGCCAAGCCGGCGGCCCGGAAGCAGTACACCGTTCAAAAGTCCGTCGATCACCGGGAGGAGACGCGCGCGCGGCGCAAAAACCGCAGCGGCACGTTCATCGCCCTTGGCGTCGGCGCGCTTGTGATTGCCGGTCTGATCTGCGTGGCCGCCTATTCTCTCGGCGCCTTTGAAAAGGAGCCGGCTCCGCTGATCTCCTCGACCATCCCGCCGCAGACCGCGGAGCCGACCGCCGAGCCGACGCCGGCGCCCACCGTGCCGGTCTACACGTTCACGGCCATCGCAGCCGATCTGGACTGGGACGAGCTGGACGGAGCCGGTCTGGCCGTTCTCGACGGGCAGGACAGCTTTGACGCCGCCGTCGCCGCCGCGGAAAAAGCGGGGCTTGAAAACCTTTGGCTGGGCGCGCGCTATCTTGACGGCGCCGACGCCCCGGACGGCAAGCCCGGCTGGTACTGGCTCGACGGGACGCAGCTTCCCGAAAACAGCAGCTTCTGGGCCGAAAACGAGCCCTCCTCCGCCTCCGGCGGGCGGCTGATGCTCCGCCGCAGCGCCGCGGACGGGCGCTGGCGCTTCCACGCCGTTACGCGCGAGCAGTTCGAATCCGCCGGAACCGGCGGCTTCGCCAAGCTCGGTTATCTCACGGACGGAAGCGGCATGGCCGTCCGGCCCACGCCTTCCCCCTCGCCGTCTGCCAAGCCCACGCTCACGCCCGCGCCGACCGAGGCGCCCGGCTCGCGCGGCAATGGCTATGTATACGTTCCCTCCACCGCCGCGCCCACGGCGGCGCCCACCAGCGCGCCGACCGCCTCGCCGACCGCCGCGCCCACAGCGGCGCCCACAACGGCGCCGACCACCGCGCCCGACCCCTACATCGCCAAGCCCGGCACCGCCTCCTGGACGGAGCTGACCGCCGGCGGGACGACGCTGGCCACAGCGCCCACGGCGGAAAAGTTCGCCGCCGTCACCGCCTTCCTTGACCGCTACAACACCGCGCACAGCGACAAGCCGCTTTATAACGTCTGGCTTGGCGCGCAATATCTGGAGGCCGACGAGGACAGCGGCCGCGAGGCCGGCTGGTACTGGACCGACGGCACCGCGCTGGCCGCGGACAACGAAAACTGGGCCGAAGGCGAAAGCGCCGGGACGACCGGCTGCAAGCTCATGCTGCGCAGCGTCGGCGGGAGCTGGAAATACTACGCCGTCACGGACGCGCAGTTTTCCGCCGAATTGACAACGACCTACTCTCACAGCGGCGCGCTGGCCGCAGGTACCGGCGCATAAAGGCCCCTCCGCAGGCGCCGTTTCCCCAGGCGTCTGCGGGCTTGTCAGACCGCGAGCCTGACAAGCCCTGCCGGGCCCGTCCGGGCGGGATGCATCCGCCCGGCATGATCCAAAGAGCCCTGCGCCGCAGGGCTCTTTGCCTTTAGATCGCGCTCGGAAAGCCGCGCGGCCCTTTTATGAAAGAAAAGTTAAAAAATTGTCCCCCATTTGTTCATGCAATGGTCACAACTGTGAGATACTATAATCACGAAAGCGCCGGAAGGCGCAAGCAATAAACAGGGAGGCATCTTTATGAACGAAACGAATGAAAACAAAGTGCCGGAACCCGACCAAGACCAGTCCGGATATTTCCGTCCCGAGGAAAAGCACGACGATTTCAGCGACGCATCCTACACCGCTGTTTCCGACGAACGGGCCAGCTATGTATATAGTCCCAGCCACAGCTGTTCCGCCGCGTCCGACGCGCCGGAGAAAAAGCCCCGCCGCCGCATGTCGACGGGCGCAATCGTAGCGATCTGCGTGATCTGCGCGCTGCTGGCCGGCGCTCTGGGCGTCAGCGGGACGCTGCTGATGACCCGGCAGGACAGCGCCGCCGTTCCCCCCACCGAGGTCGAGGAAGCGGTCGAAGACGTCCGGCAGAACACCGTCAAGCCCGTGCTCGTCACGAGCTCCACGCTTGACTCGGACGTCATGACGGCCGAGGACATCTACGAGATGGCCTGCGAGCAGGTCGTCGGCGTCACGACGGAGATCACCTCCTACAACATCTTCGGCCAGCAGGTCGGAGGCGTGGTGTCCGGCACCGGCTTCATCATCACCGACGACGGCTACATTCTCACGAACTACCACGTCATCGAGGAGGCCTATTCCAACGGCTACGACGTTTCCGTTCTGACCCACGACGGCACGGAATACGCCGCCGAGGTCGTCGGCATCGAGAAGGAAAACGACATCGCCGTTCTGAAGATCGACGCCGTCGGTCTCAACGCGGTCACGCTCGGCGATTCCAACGAGATGAAGGTCGGCCAGACCATCTACACCGTCGGCAACCCCCTCGGCGAGCTGGATTACACCATGACGACCGGCATCGTGTCCGCCATGGACCGTACCATCCGCACCGACGCGAACACCTCCGTCAACATGTTCCAGATCGACGCCGCGGTCAACTCCGGCAACTCCGGCGGCCCCATCTACAACGTTTACGGCCAGGTCATCGGCATCGTCACGGCCAAATACAGCTCCACCGGCGTGGAGGGTCTCGGCTTCGGCATCCCCATCGCAGACGCCCACTACATCGCCAATGAGCTCATCACCAACGGCTACGTTTCCGGCAAGGCCTACATGGGCATCACCGTCGGCACCGTTTCCGCCAGCGCCGCCCAGTACTACAACATGGTCGAGGGCGCGATGGTGCAGAGCGTGACGGCCGACAGCTGCGCCGACAAGGCGGGCCTTCAGGCCGGCGACATCATCACGGCCGTCGGGGAAACGGAAGTGACCAGCCAGAGCGAGCTGATCTCCGCCATCCGCAAATACCACGCCGGCGACACCGCGCAGCTGACGGTGTTCCGCGCGCAGGAATATCTGACGCTCACGATCACCTTCGACGAGGCGCTGCCCGCCGAGGAAAGCGAATCGGCCGGCACGGAGGACGGCAGCTACTCCGCCTCCGGCGAAATGGGCCCCGGCGAATATTACGAATACCGCGGCAACGTCGATCCCGACGATCTGGAGGACTTCTTCAACGAGTTCTTCAACCGCGGCTGAGCTTCCGCTTTGATACACGCAAAGGAGCGCGGTGCAGATCGCACCGCGCTCCTTTTTTCGCTTTTCAGTAGCCGACGATAGACGCGCCGCCGTCGATGACCATGATCTGGCCGGTGGTGTTGCCGGACAGATCCGAGCACAGAAACAGCGCCGCCGCCGCGATCTCATACGGCGTGTTCATCACGCGCCCTGTGGGAACGTAATTGGTAACAGGGGGCGGATTGCCTCCGGGGCCCTCGTGCGGCGAAACGACGCCGGTATCAAAGCTGGCCGTCCCGCCGGGGGCGATGGCGTTGACGCGCACGCCCATGTGTCCCCACTCGGACGCCGCCTGCATCGTCAGCGCGACGACCGCGCCCTTCGACGCGCTGTAGGAAGCCGAGCACATCGGCGGCGTCATACCGCGGATGCCGGCCATGGACGCGATGTTCAGTATCGCGCCGCCATGGTCCTTCATCGACTGGCGGACGACCTGCTGCATCATGAAAAAGCAGCCGCGCGCGTTCGTGGCGAACACGCTGTCAAACTGCTCCGGCGTAAGCTCCAGCGCGTCGCCGCCGCTCATCACGCCGGCCGCCTGGACCAGCACGCCGATCTCGCCAAGCTCGGCGCGGATGCGCTCGATCACCGGCGCGATGGCCTCCGGCGCCGAAACGTCCAGCGCGTAGGGATGCACCTCGCCCTTGTCCGCGAGCATGGCGGCGGCCTTTTCGATCTTGGCGGCGCTGCGGCCGACCATGGCCACCACCGCCCCCGCCTGCGCCAGCATATCCGCGCAGGCAAAGCCGATCCCGCTGCCGGCGCCGGTCACAACGGCAACTTTGCCGGTAAAATCAATATTCATTGCGTTTCCTCCCGTTTCCGTTTTGCCCATTGTACCGCAAAACCGCCCGCCGCGCAAGCGCTCCGTGCCCCGCCGGCTCTTTACAGTGCGGAAGGATTCGATTATAATAGCAGGATGAATTGGAGGCATGCTTTATGATCGAACGTTCAGACTTTTTCGGCTATGAAAAATATGTGATCCGCGCCGGCGGACTGGCCGTTTCCGTGCTCACGCTGGGCGCGGCGGTCTGCTCCATCGAATACAACGGCCGTCCCGTCGCGCTCGGCTACGGCACGGCGCAGGAGTATCTTGACTGCGAAAGCCGCGCCGGCGCCATTATCGGCCGTGTTGCGGGACGGGTCGCGCACGCGCGCTTTTCTCTCGGCGGCCGGGAATACCCGCTCGCCGCAAACGACGGCGAAAACCAGCTCCACGGCGGCCCGCAGAGCTTTGACAAGCGCCGCTGGTCGGCGGAGGTGCAGTGCGCCAACCGCATCCGCTTCGCGCTTCTGTCGCGCGAGGGCGACAACGGCTACCCCGGCGCCCTGGCCGCGGCCGTGAGCTACTCGGTGGACAACGACACCCTTCGCATCGACTTTGAGGCCGAGGCCAGCGCAGACACGCCCTTTGCCCCGACCAGCCATATCTATTTCAATCTCGGCGGCACGCCGGACATTCTCGGCACGCATCTGGCCGTCAACGCGCAGCAGTATCAGCCGCTCGACGCGGCCGGGCTGCCGCAGGGCGCCCCCGCGCCCACGGCGGGCGACTACGATTTCTCCGAGCTGCGGCCGATCGGCCGCGACTACGACGACTGCTTCCTTCTTTCCGGAAAGCAGGCCGCCATGGCGGAGGACGGCGGCGTCGGCGTGGCCATGCGGACGGACTTCCCGGCGCTCATGCTGTACACCGGCGCGGGCCTGTCGGCGCCCCTGCACAAAAGCCAGGGCTTCTGTCTTGAGCCGTCGTTCGGCCCGGACTGTCCCAACCGGCCCGACGCGCCCATCCTTCACCGCGGCGAGCGCTTCCACCGGTACGCGGAATACCGCTTCTACCGCCGCAGCGGCGGGCAGGAGTGAGCCATGAAGGAAAACAAAAAGCTGGTAAGCGAGATCCTGGAGGACGTCCGCCGCGACATGTCGGACGAGGAGGTCCTGACGCTTCTGGCCGGCAGCCGGGTGTCCGTCAACACCGACCGCGAGGCAAAAAGCACCTATACCTTCGGCCAGCGGGCCGCCGACGCGATCGCCCGCTTTGCCGGAAGCTGGGCGTTTATCTTCTCCTTCGTGGGCGTTCTGGCCGCGTGGATGATCGTCAATATCCTCCTGATAAACGCCTTTGACCCCTATCCGTTCATTCTCCTCAATCTGGTCCTCTCCTGCGTGGCCGCCATCCAGGCGCCGCTGATCATGATGAGCCAGAACCGGCAGGAGGAAAAGGACCGCCGCCGCGCAGAGAACGACTACAAGGTCAATCTCAAAACCGAGATCATGATCGAAGCGCTGCACGACAAGATGAACCGCATTCTCGCCCAGCAGGAAAAGATCCTGCGCAGCAGGGAGGAAACCGGCTCCGATCCCTCCTGAGCTCCCCCGCAATACAAAAAACCGGCCTGTGAACGCGGTTCACGGGCCGGTTTGTTCGTTTATCGTCCGGTTTTTCAGCCGGCGGCAGTCACGCTGGTGATGTGGGGGTTGACGCCCTCGTACCAGTACAGGAAGCCTTCCATGTCCACCACGTCGCCGACGCTGAGCGCCTTGACCGCCTCATACACATCGGTGCCGGGGCCGCAGAGATACGACTCGACCGTGAAGGTGTAGACCTCATCGTTGAGGGAGACGTTGAAGTACAGGTCGTTGCCGTCCTCGCCGGAGCCGTCCCAGTTGTACAGGAAGGCCGCTTCGCTGCCGTCGGGCGCCTCGGAGGGCATGACGGTCATGCCGGTGAAGCTCACGAACTCGTTCTGGTGCTCGATCAGCTCGTCGCTGCCCAGCAACGCGGTCACATCCAGCGGCTCGGCGATGAAGCCGTCGCCGTCGATGATCTCAAACGCCGCATCGGCGATCTCGACCTCGCCCGACCACTCGGCCTTGTAGCCGGTGACACGGATGTGCGTGCCGGGGACAAGCTTTTCCGCATCGGCCTCCGGGCAGGCCATGTTGTAGATGAAGTAGGCGCCGTCCTCGCTCTGGGCGTAGACCGTGATCTGATCCTCCCACCACGACTGCGTGGCCTGAACATAGGTCTCGATCGTGACGGGGCTGTCGATGGCGGCGGCCTCGTATTCGGCATGGCTCATGACAGACGCCGCTTCCTCGGTCTCGGCCGCGGGCTCCTCCGCCGCGGGCGCGGCTTCCAGCTCGTCAAGCTTCGCCTCGGCCGCTTCCACGCGCGCGAGCATGTCGTCGATCCGGGCAAGCGTGTCCTCATCGGGGCTGGCCGTGCAGCCGGCCAGCAGGCACAGCAGCGCGCAGGCCGCCAGAACAAGCGCAAGGGTCTTTTTCATAGTGTCTCTCCTTTTCAAAACTACAGCGCCCGCGGGCGCCGGAAATCCGGGGTTTTCTGTTTTTTCTTATTATAACCAACCAGTTCGATAAATCAAGCTAAGTTTGCCTTTTAACGGCATGGCGGCGTTTCACGGCCCGCCCCGCCGCATACGCGCCCATACACAGCCACGCGCCCGCCAGCCCCGCCAGCAGCGCTATGGCCGCGCCCGGCAGCGGACCGAGCGGCTCCGCGCCGCCGGTCTGCGCCGCGGCGGTCTGGTCCAGCCGGTACAGCGCCGCCGTGTCGGCGTACAGCGCGTCGATATACGCGCCGTCCACGGTCTGGCCGCGGCGGACGGATTTCGTCACGCTCTCGATGAGCTGGCCCGCCGCGTCGCGCAGCGAGGCCGAGCCGCTGAACACGGGCGTTGTGAACGTGTTGGCCGTGTTGTCGAGCAGCAGCTGTGCGGCCGCGATCTTGACGGCGTAATGCCCGTCGCTGTCCTCGCCGGCGCGCGCGAGATAATCCCGGTATTCCGGCGCCGTCTGCGCCGCCGTCGTCACGGGAACATAGCCCTCCGTCTGCGCGTAGGCGATCTGCACGCCGTTTGTCAGCAGATACTGCGCAAACAGCCACGAGGCCAGCACCTCCTGCGCGTCGTCCTTGTTGAACAGGCACACGCTCGGCCCCTGCGAGATCATCCGCGGGTTTTCCGGGTCGATCTGCGGCACCGGCCGCACGGCGATCTCAAAGTCCACGATCTTGTCGCTGCTGATGTCCGACAGCGGCGCGTCCGGCCCCATCCAGCTCGCGCCGGCCGTGGAGTCGACGGCAAAGACGCACTGCCCGGCGTTGAGGAAATTGGCCGGGTAGCCGGATATCTTGAACGTGGAAAAGGCGCCGCGCGCGGTGTGCTCCGCCACGGTGTACAGAACGGAGGCCGTATCCTCGCTGAAAAGGCCGATGTTCCCGGCCTCGTCGGAATAGTCCGCGCCCATCTGGCGCAGAAGCTGGATCATCATGTTGTCGCTGGATTTGTAGATGAACGGGAGCATCACGTTCTGGCCGCTGACAGTATAAAGGCCGTCGGCGTCCTTTTCGGCCGCGGCGTCCGCCACCTGCCACACGAAGTCCCAGGTCAGCACGTCCGGCAGCTCGAAGCCCAGCGCCTCCACATAGCTTTTGTTGACGTAGCACGCCTCCGTCGAGCGCATGAAGGGAAGCGCGTAGCAACGCCCCCCGATGATGCCCTCGTCAAGAAACTCCGGCACGATCTCGCCCGGCGCGTCGTAGCGCAGCCCGCTCCCGCCGGAGCCGAAGCGCCCGTCCTCCAGCAGCTCGTCGAGCGGCACGACCACCTGGTCTCCGGACAGATACGTTGCGATATGGTCGGGGTAGGTGATGCACACGTTCGGCGTAGTGTTCGTGGCGATGTTCGTGATGACGTCGTTGTAGATCTTTCCGTAGTCCGTGTACAGGCGCAGCTCGACCGTGACATTCGGATACAGCGCCTCGAAATCCTCGATGGCCTGCTCGTAGACGGCGACCTGGTTTTTGTTCGTGTCGTTTTTCGCCCAGAAGCTTATCGTGCAGGGGCGGCTTTCGTCAAAGCTCTCCGGCACGGAAAAGCCCGCGCGCTCGCGCGCGCCGTGACACCCGGCCAGAAGCCCGGCCAGCAGAAGCGCCGCCGCCAGCAGCGCCGCGCGTTTTCTCCCGCTCATCCCTTCGTGCCCCCTCTCGAAACGCCGGCCATGATCTTCTTCCGGAAAACCAGAAACAGCACGATCAGCGGCACCGAAATGACCACGACCGCCGCCATCATCGCCGGTATATTCTCCCGGCCGAAGCCGTTTTCGCGTATCTCCTGGATGCCGTTGGACACGAGGAAAAAGGCCGGGTCGTCCGTGATCAGGCGCGGCCAGACGTAGCTGTTCCAGCACTCGATGATCTTCAGGATCGTGATCGTGACGACGGTCGGCCGGCAGATCGGGAGCATCACCTTCCACAGATACCGCCAGTCCGTGCACCCGTCCACGCGCGCCGCGCGGTAAAGCTCGTCGGGTATCTGTTCAAAATTCTCCTTGAGCAGATAGATGTAGAACACGGAGCTGACCGACGGCAGGATGAGTCCCAGAAAGCTGTTGCGCAGGCCGAGATTCGTTACCGTGACAAAGTTCGTGATGACGACCAGCTCGTTCGGGATCATCATCAGCGACAGAAACAGCGTGAACACGAGCCGCTTTCCGCGAAATTCAAGCCGCGCGAACGCGAACGCCGCCGGGATCGTCACCGCCAGCATCAGCGCCGTGGTCGCAAGCGTGAACACGAGCGTGTTGGCAAAATAGCGGCCGAGCGGCACCGCCGTGAACGCCTCGGCGTAGTTTTCCAGCGTCGGCGCCAGCGTGAAAAAGCGGGGGATGAATTCGCTGTTATAGGCGCCGTAGCCCTTCACGGACGTCAGAAGCATCCAGTAAAACGGGAACAGCACCAGCACCGCCCACGCCGTCAGAAGCAGATAGCACAGCGTGCGCCGGACGGCGCGGCGCGTGCGGGCGCGGCGCTCGAGCAGGGCATAATCCATTTGATTCTCCATCGTGCGCCTCCCCTCAGAGCCGGGCGCGTTTCCTGCTGGCCAGCAGGTTCACGCAGGTAATGGTCAGCACGATCGCAAACAGGATCAGCGCCGCCGCCGAGGCATAGGACGGCCAGCCGCCGCTGTCGCCGTAGAGCATATCGTAGACATAGCCGACGATGGTATTCATGCCGGCGGCGTTGAGATTCGTCCCAAACAGGGCCACGGCGTCGCTGTAGGCCTTGAACGCGCCGATAAAGCCCGTGATGATAAGATAAAACAGCATCGGCGCGATCATCGGCAGCGTGATGCGGAAGAACACGCGGCCGCGCGGCGTGCCGTCGATCTGCGCGGCGCGGTAATAAACGGGATCGACCGAGGCCAGCGCGCTCGTGAGCACCAGCACCTTGAACGGCAGCACCACCCACACCGTGTAGAAGCACAGCACGAACATCTTCGCCCAGTACGGCCCCTCGATAAAGTCCACGGAGCCGCCGCCGAACGCCCCGATGAGAAGATTCACCAGCCCGTCGGAGTACGGCGTTTTCTTGAACAGGATCATGAACACCAGTCCCACGGCCAGCGTGTTGGTGACATAGGGCAGAAAATACACCGTCTGATACAGCTCGCGCAGCTTTTGAATGGAGCTGAGCGCCAGCGAGATCAGCAGCGCGAAGCCCGTGGAGACCGGCACCGTGATGACGACGAGCAGGAAGGTATTTTTGACCGCCTGCAGGAAATACGGGTCGTGCAGAACGTAGGAATAGTTGTAAAGCCCCGTGCCGAAATAGCTCTGCGAGGCGAAATTATAGCCCTCCTCCAGCGAGTAGACGAGAACATCGACCAGCGGATAGACCATGAACACGCCCAGAAACACGGCGGCCGGCAGCAGATACAGCCAGGCCCTCCAGGTTTTCCCCCTCATGGCTCAGCCCTCCGCGCGCACGCCGCTGCCGCACTCGAACAGATGGACCTTCCCGGCGCGCAGCGAGAAGCGCACCTCCTGCGCCCCCGCGTCCGGCCGCTCGTCCGCCGGAACGATGGCGCGAAGCGTGCCGCCCTGCGCCGCCGGATGCGCCGCGACGACGCTCGTATCGCGGCCCATGACCTCCACCGCGCGCAGCGAGGCGCGAAGCGGCCCGTTTTCGTCCGGCTCAAAGCCCTCCGGCCGCACGCCGACGATCACCGGGCGGTCGCGCCGTCCCGGCGCCGCCATCACGTCGTCCGCGCCGAGAAACAGGCGTCCGTTCTCGATCCGGCCGTCAAAAAGATCGATCGGCGGCGTGCCGAGAAATTTGGCGACGAACAGGTTGTCCGGCGCGTCATAGACCTCCTGCGGCCGGCCGATCTGCTGCACGGCGCCCTCGTTCATCACGACGATCCGGTCGGAGATGCTCATGGCCTCCTCCTGATCGTGGGTGACAAAAACCGTAGTGATGCCCGTCTCGCGCTGGATGCGGCGCAGCTCCTCGCGCGTCTGAAGGCGCAGCCGCGCGTCCAGATTGGACAGCGGCTCGTCCAGCAGCAGCACCCGCGGCCGCTTGACCAGCGCGCGCGCAATGGCCACGCGCTGCTGCTGCCCGCCGGACAGCTCCGCCGGCCGCCGGTCCATGAGCGCGTCGATCTGGACGAGCCGGGCCGCCTCCAGCGCCCGGCGCTCCATCTCCGCCTTGTCCGGCCGCGCCGCGCCGCGCAGATTCTGAAGCGGGAAAAGAATGTTCTGCCGCACCGTCATATGCGGATACAGCGCATAGTTCTGAAACACCAGCCCCACGCCGCGCGCATCCGGCGGCAGCTCCGTCACGTCGTCGTCCCCGAAAAAGACGCGCCCGGCCGTGGGCTTTTCCAGTCCGCAGATCAGATTGAGCGTCGTGCTTTTTCCGCAGCCCGACGGCCCCAGCAGCCCGACCATCGCGCCGTCCGGGATCTCAAAATCAAAATCGCGCACGGCGGTCACTTCCCCGCCGTTTTTCCCGCGCGCGGGGAATTTTTTCGTCAGAGACTGCAGCACGACCTTCATATCCGTCCACCTCTTGTCCGGCGCGGCGGGCGCACCGGTTTTTTACGGTATATTCTATCATTCCGGCGCCGCCATTTCAACCGCCCCGGCCGCTCTACGGCGCGGGAACGGGAAAAAGATGAAATTTTTCCCGCCCGCCTCTTGACAAGCCGCGCCGGATGGCGTATTATGCAAATAGTTAGAGAACTCTAACCACAGAACACGGCACCCGCCTTCTCACGGGCGCATAAAATATCGGCAAGGAGGCCGCAGCAATGATTGAAACGATTCTGAAGATCGACGGAATGGCCTGCGGAATGTGCGAAAGCCACGTCAACGACACTGTGCGCCGGGACTTTCCCGTTCGGAAGGTGTCGTCCTCCCATACAAAGGGTGAAACGCGCATCGAATCCGACGCGCCGCTGGACGAGGCGGCGCTGCGCCGCGCGATCGACGCGACGGGGTATCGGGTCCTTGCCGTCGAAAGTCATCCCTTTGAGAAGAAGGGGCTGTTCGGCCGCCGGAAATAAGTCCGGCCCACAGAGAAACAAGGAGGCCACAGGCATGGATATTCTGTTTGCCGTCGTGCTGGTCGCAGCCGTTGCAGCCGTGGATCTGTCGATCCGCGCACTGTGCCGGAGCTATCTCCGGCGGGCGCAGCGGCGCAGCCCGGCCATGTAAGTCCGGTTTTTACCGGCGCAGAAAAGAAGTTATCTCTCCCCCCGGCGTCCGTTCGGCCCTTTTCGGGCCGGCGGGCGCTTTTTTTGCGCCGCTCCCACTGGAAGTGGGCCGCCGTTTGCGCTATAATGGGAGAAAAAAGGAGGGATGGCGGCCATGGAAACGACGGACGCGCTCCTGCGCGCCAAGATCCCCTGCCCCGAAACGGGCATCGAAATACGAAAGACGATGTGCGACATCTGCACGCCGGGGCTTCAGTGCGGCGTGGACGCCTATGTGAAGGACGGCCGCCTGATCCGTCTGGAGGGCACGGACGGCTTCCCCGGCAGCGGCGGCAAGCTGTGCACCAAGGGCGCCGCCGGCCGCCAGTATCTATACCGCGACGACCGCATCCGCACGCCGATGCGCCGCACCGGCCCGCGCGGCAGCGGCCGCTTTGAGCCGATAAGCTGGGACGAGGCGCTCAACGTCTGCGCGCGCGAGCTTTCCCGGCTGCGCGCGGACGACCCGGACAGCGTCGTGTTTCTCACGGGCTACCCGAAATGGTACCGCCCGTTTCTCCACCGGCTGGCGCACTCGTTCGGCACGGAGAACTATTTGACGGAGTCGAGCGCCTGCCACCGCGCCGAGGTGATGAGCTGGAAGGCCGTTTTCGGCCAGACCATGATCGTCCCGATCGGCCAGGCGGACACGGTCGTCCTCTGGGGCTCGAATCCGCCCGTCAATTCCTTCGCGCTCGGCCGCGCCGTCATGGCGCTGCGCGACCGGGGCGGCCGCATTGTGGTCATCGACCCGCGCATGACCCACGCCGCCCAGCAGCTCGCCTCGCTGTATCTGCGGCCGAAGGCGGGCACGGACGCGGCGCTGGCGCACGCCATCGCCCATCTGATCCTGGAAAACGGCTGGCAGGATCAGCCGTTCATCGACCGATACGTCCACGGCTTTGAGGCCTACCGCGATTATGTGCGCGCGTTCACGCCGGCGGCGGCCGCCGCCATCACCGGCGTGCCGGAGGCCGATATCCGGCGCACGGCGGAGCTTCTGGCCGGCGACCCGACGGCCGTCGTCGTGCCCAGCAACGCGCTGACGCACCGCGTCAGCGGCTTCAACACCTATCGCGCCGTCATCAGTCTGATGGTCCTGCTCGGCCGCGTGGACCGTCCCGGCGGCGTCATACCGGAGGTAGACAGCTACTGCCACTCCAACGGCGGCTTTGAGTCGCTGGAGCTGGCGTTCATCGACGAAACGCGCCCGAAGCACGCCAAAAAGGCCGTCGGCTGCGAGCGCTTCCCCCTCTGGGACGACATGGTGGACGAGGGGCAGGGCATGGACCTTATCCGCCAGATGGAGGAGGGCACGCCCTATCCGCTGCGGGCGCTGGCCTGCTTCGGCGTCAACGACCGGATGTACCCGGAATCCCCGCGGCTTCTCGCCGCGATGGACCGGCTCGACTTCAGCTTCGCGGCGGACATCTTCTGGACGGACGTCTGCGCGCACGCGGACATCGTGCTTCCGGCCTGCACATCGTACGAGCGCGGCGAGGTGCGCTGCTACGGCGGCCGCTTCGTCAATTACACTCAGCCGGCCGTCGCGCCGCTGTACGAGAGCCGGCCGGACACGGATATCATCTGCGAGCTTTCGCGGCGGATGAAGCTGGGCGACCGGCTGCTCGACGCGGGCTACGACGCCTGCATCGAATACATCTTCCGGCCCGCCGGCATCACGGACTGGCAGGCCGTCAAGGACTCGCCCATGCCGGTGCCCGTCCCGAACGCCCGCGGCTATACGCCGGGACGGTTTCTGGAAAACATCCGGACCCCCAGCGGGAAGCTTGAGTTTTACAGCGAACAGACCGCCCGCTACGAGGCGCTCGGGCTCGACCCGCTGCCGCGCTATATCCCCCAGCCGCCCGACCCGGACTACCCCTTCACGCTCATTTCCGGCGCGCGCCTGCCGAACACCATCCATTCCCGCGGCCACAACGTCCCGTGGCTGCGCTCGCTGCGGCCGGAGCCGTCGGTCGATCTGTGCCGGGACGACGCCGAACGGCTCGGCGTGAAGACCGGCGACGCCGTCGTGCTGGAAACCAGAGCGGGCCGGATCACCGTGCAGGCCAACGTCACGGAGCTGGCCGCGCCGGGCGAGCTGTGCATGATCCACGGCTGGTGCGAGGCCAATGTCAACCGGCTTCTTCCGATGGATCTTCTCGACCCGAGCACGGGCTTTCCCGCCTACAAGCAATTTCCCTGCCGTATCCGCAGGGCGGACCGGGAGGCGGAATCATGAAGCTTCATTTTGAATTTTATCCCGAGCGCTGCATCGCCTGCGGCGCCTGCTCTGTCGCATGCATGGATCAGAACGATCTCGACCCGCGCCGCGGCGACATCCCGCTCCGCCGCTGCGAGACCGTGGAGCACGGCCGCGGGATGGACGTGAAAATGCAGTATCTGAGCATCGGCTGCCTCCACTGTGCCGACGCGCCCTGTCTGGCGGCCTGCCCCCTCGGCTGCATCGAGCGCGACGGGCAGACCGGCCTTGTCCTGTGCGACAGCGGCCGCTGCGTGGGCTGCCGCCGCTGCGCCGATGCCTGTCCGCACGGCGTGCCCGTAATCGGCCCGGACCGGAAAATGCGCAAGTGCGACGGCTGCGTCGAGCGCGTCCGCCGCGGACTTCTGCCCGCCTGCGTCAAGGTCTGTCCCTTCGACGCGCTGCGGGTCGTCGACTCGTCGGGACGCGAGTGGCGCGGCGGCGCCGGATAACGGCCCCTGCCGGAACAAAGACAGACGCACCGTTTCCCCCATGGGAAAACGGTGCGTTCTTTTTTATCCTGATATCTCCGGCCGACGCCGCCCCGGGCGGGATAAATTCACCCGTCAAAGCTCACGGTGCGGGCCCAGCCGGCGATCTCGTCCGCCCGGCCGTCGGCCTCCGCGCCCGGGACGACAAACTGAAGCAGCCAGAATGCGTCGTCCGACTTATACACGTAATCGAAAAAACAAAGCGCCTCGCCGGTCTCCGGATCGGAAAACGGATACGAAAAGCCCGTCAGTCCTTCCTGATCGATCCTATCCGCCCCATCCAGGCCGTTGGCCTCGATCAGAATATCCCTGTATTGTCCGATCGTATATTCCCCCGCGCCCTCCAGAAGCGAAAACGGCTCCTTCAAAACAAAGACCGCCGTATCCTCTGTGCCGTACGCCGCCGTATAGCCCTTTATCGGCGCTTCACTGAAATCGTCGCTCAGCGTCAGGCGCATACCGTCCGCCCGGAACGTCTGCATCCCCTCCCGGTCGGCGCGGCTGGCCTGTGTCTCCGGCTCCGCGGCTTCCGGGGCCGGCGCCGCCGTCTCTCCGGCGGCCGCTGCCGCAGCCGGTCCGGGGACAGCCGCCGGGCTCTCCGCCGCCTTCGCCGGCGCTTCGCCGTCCGCCTGCGTCTTTTGGCCGTCCGTCTCACTCATGACGATGGCCGGCCGGACATTACGGACAGCCTGCACCGTCTGCGCCACACTTCGGATGAGCCGGCTCATCCCCACGACGCCTGTCGCCGCCCCGATCACGCACGCGGCCACCAGAACGGCCACGCCCCGGCGCACGCTGTTTTTCCGGTTCTCCTGCGCCGCCCGGCTCACCTCGCCGTCAAATCGGAACGCGTTTCCGCCGGCGGGATTAAAGCGGCAGCGTCCGGACAGGCGCACATCCTCCGCGCCCTCGGGCAGCTCGTAAAACTCGCTGCAGAACCCCTTGCTGAGCGAATCGGCGATCACGAACAGCCTGGCCGCCCGCTCTCCGACGGAAAACGTTTTTTCCTCCCCGTTTTTCAGCGTGCCGAGCTTCCGGCAGGGCGTGCCGTTTATGACAAGGCGGCCGACCCGCCCGGCCTCGTGATCCTCCACGCAGACCCGCACCTTTGTAAGACAGCCGGCAAAGCTTTTCTCTCTCCGGATCGTTACGTTTCTCATGTGTCCGCCCCCTGAACAGCCTGTATTCACGCGCAGACCCGCCGTTTCTTCTGAGCCGGAAGGCCGCAGCGTGTTTTTCCAATTATACCATAATTTTCAGCGGCTTTCCAGCTTTTTTGAAACGCATTCGTCCGGGGCCGGCCGCGTTCCGGACAGGCAGCAGAGCCCGGCGCTGAAAAGCGCCGGGCCCCGGATCGTTTTTGAGAATTCCGCGTCAGCTCACTATGCGGCGCGCGCCGTAATAGTGCGTGTTGTAGTAGCTTTCGGAAAGGCTGTTGATCTGGACCTTCCCGCCGCCGGAGGACGCGTGGATGAACTGGTTGTTGCCGATGTAAAGACCGGCGTGGCCGATGGCGGACATGCCGCCGTTGTAAAAGATGATGATATCGCCCGGCTGCAGCGCGCTTCGCTCCACGCCCGTGCCGTTGCGGTACTGCGCGGAGGCCGTGCGGTAAACGGAATAGCCGAGCTGCTTGTAGACATAGTACACCAGCCCCGAGCAGTCAAAGCCGGAGGGCGACGTGCCGCCGTAGACATAGGGGACGCCCAGATATTCCTTCGCCTTGGCCACGATGGCCTCGCCGGCGCTCGTGGAGCCGCCGGAGCCGCTGTCGCCGGCCGTGGCGGAATCGACCAGATAGCTTTTGTACACATAGCCGGTCTGCCCGTTATAGCTGACCTGATACCATTCGCCGGTGGTGCCGGTGATGGACATGGTCGTGCCGGTATGCACCGTGGCGAGGATGGACGAGCTGGTGGACGGGCCGGAGCGCACACGCACATAGCTGCCGCGGATGGTGCCCGTGCCGGACGCGGATTCCACGTTTGCGGACGAGCCGGAGTCCGAACCGGAAGAGCCGACCGTGACATAGGTCTTGTAGACATAGCCGTCGGCGCCGCCATAGCGGACCTTGTACCAGTCGCCCTCCGTCCCCGTGACCGACACGCCCGCGCCCTTGTCAAAGGTGCGCAGGATGGACGAGCTCGTGGACGGGCCGGAACGGAAGCGGACATAGGTGGCGTTGATCGTGCCGCTCTGTCCGGAATCGCCGTTCGACGAATCGGAGCCGCCGGAAGACGAGCTGCCGCCGACCGTGAGATAGGTCTTGTAAACATAGCCCTCGGTGCCGCCGCAGTTCACCTTGTACCAGTCGCCGCTCTCGCCCGTGACCGTCATGGTCGCGCCCTTGTCGAGCACCCTGAGGATCGACGCGCCGAGCGACGCGCCGGAGCGCAGGCGGACATAGGTGGCGTTGATCGTGCCGCTCTGGCCGGAGGCCGACGAGGAGCCGGACGACGAGGAGGAGCCGGACAGCGTTACATAGTCGCGGTGGACATAGGCGCTCTGGCCCTTGTACTCGATCTTGTACCAGTCGCCCTCCGTCCCCGTGACCGTCACGGACGTGCCCTTGCCCACGTTCGCCACAACGGACGAGCTGGTGGACGGGCCGGAGCGGATGTTGACGCCGTAGGCGCTGATGCTGGCGCTGCCGGAGGCGGACGAGCCGCCGGAAGACGAGCTGCCGGACGAACCGCCGGTGCTTATGTATTCGGCGCTGACATAGCCGGTCAGGCCGTTCGACTCGATCTTATACCAGCCGTCCAGCCGTTCCGTGATCGTCACGGTAGAGCCCTTGGACAGCACGCCGACCAGCGTGCCGGAGGAGGACGGCTCGGAGCGCACGTTGAGGTAGCTGGCCGTCACGCTGCCGCCGTCGGCCAGCGCGGCCGGCGTCAGCAGCGCCGCGATCATGCACAGGACAAGGATGCGGGCCAGCGCGCCGGTTATCTTTCTGTATTTCATGGCGAAAGCTCAGCGCGAGGCAAGCGCGCGGTCAAGCCAGACGGAGGCCACGTCCATGGCGGCATACAGACTGTCCTTCTCGCTCTTTTTCACAACGCGGTCCCGGCTTTTCAGATCCGGGTCGGTCAGCTGCAGCTGAACGGACACCTTCGTGGCGACGTCGAGATCCTTGATCTTTTTCGTGTCGAGGATCTGAAGCATGATGATATATTTATCCGCCATGCTGCCGAAGTAGATCAGATTGTCCTTCCGGCGCAGGGGGTGGCCCTTGTATTTCAAAGCCGCGGACTTGGATTCCGTCATAGGGATACGCCTCCATTTGATTTTAATGATACCAAATTGTAACATGTTGTTCCCGGGCTGTCAACACCAGTCCTATGGCAATAATCCACAAAAAATCCCCCGTTTCCTTTGAAACCACAAGAGCTTGTGGTCGTCGGAAACGGGGGTCACAACGATGAAAAATTGTAACTATTTTGGCCTGCGCCGGTCAGGCTCCCTTGGTCGCACCGCAGAGCGAGCAGGTATAGCCCGTTATCTCGTCCCAGGCGTCTCTGACCAGACGCTGCTCCGGATGGCTGCCGATCACGACGCTGCGCTCCTCCGTGCGGTAAGAGGCCGCGCCGCCGTGCGCCGAAGCGTTGTGGTCGTTGAAGCCGGTCTCGCTGTCGAAGGCCTCGCCGCAGCTTTCGCAGACGTAATAGGTCACGTTTCCGTAGTCGTCCACCATGACCGTCTCATACTCCGCGTCGTGGTGGACGACGTTGGCGACCCAGTTGTGCGGGCATTCCGACGGCGGCGCAGTCGGCGTCGGCTCGGCGGTCGGCTCGGGCGCTTCCGTGGGCGGCGGCGTCGGGGTTTCCTCCGTCGTCGTATCCGTCGTGGTCTCCTCTTCTGCCACGCCCTGCATCGTGGCTGCGTTGATCGTCGCAGCCGGGAAGGACCAGTAATCATACCCGCTGAGCACCTGGGACATGACCGTGCGGAAAATCTGGCAGGCGGGGTTGCCGCTGAAGTACATCTTCTCGGGGATCTCATATCCCGTCCAGACCGCCGCCGTGTAATACATGGTTATGCCGGTGAAGTAGCGGTCCTTGTCGCTGTCGGTCGTACCGGTCTTGCCGCCGACGGCCGTCTGGCCGATATACGCCTCGGTGCCGGTGCCGTAGCGAACGGCGTCCTGCAGCATCTGGCACATGTTGGCCGCCGTGTTCGCCTTGAGCGCGTTGATCGTGCGGGTCGCGTTGTCGTAGACAAGGTTGCCGTCCTGATCCGTGATGACGGAGTAGCTGCGCCCATAGCTCATCACGCCCTCGTTCACGAAGGCGGTGTAGGCCTGCGCCATCTCGCGCACCGTGATGCCGTCGGACAGCTGGCCGAGCGCCAGCGGCGCGTAGGCATAGTCCGTAACGGTGCGGCCGTCGGCGTTTGTGCGCTCCCAGACAAGCGACGTGATGCCGTAGTGATTGGTCAGATAGTCCCAGCTCGTGGCCAGACCGATGGCGTCCAGTATCTGCGCGGCGACGGTGTTTTTCGACTGCACAAGCGCGTTATGAACCGTCATGATGCCGCCGTAGCCGCCGGAGTTGCGCGGATACCAGCTCGTGCCGCTCAGGCGCAGGCCGGGCGAGTCGTTGAAGGTCGTGTTCTGGTTGATAACGCCCGTGTCGATGGCCGGGGAATAGACGGCCAGCGGCTTGAACGACGAGCCGGGCGGCCGCTGGGCCTCTGTGGCAAGGTTCAGACCGAGGTTGATCGTCTTTTCGCCCACGTCGCCGGCAATGGCGACGATGTTGCCCGTCCTGGGCTGGATGATGACCATGGCGCTGCGCAGCTGCTGGCTCGACGAGCGGTAGGCCCGCGGCAGGTTGCTCAGATTCTGGAAGTAGCTGTCCACGATGTTCTGGATGCGCATATCCACGCAGGCATAGATATTGTAGCCGCCGGAAAACAGCAGGCGCTCCGCCACCGACGAGGATATTCCCTTCGCCTCCGCCAGATCCTTGACCGCGTCGCTGATGATCATTTCCTCGTACCAGGTATAGATGCCGGCCGAGGAGTTCACGCTTTCGTTGTGAACGGTCTCCAGCGGCGTGTCCACCGCCGCGGCGTACTGGTCATAGTCGATGTAATCCTGCTCGTACATCTGGCGCAGGATGGTGTTGCGGCGCTTGGTGCAGTTTTCGGGGTAGATGTAGGGATCGTAGAGCGAGGGGTTGTTCGTGATGCCGATCAGCGTGGCGCACTCGGCCAGATTCAGATCCCAGACGTTTTTGCCGAAATAGGCGTTCGCCGCGGCGTTCACGCCGTAGCAGCCCTCCCCAAGGTAGATCTCGTTGAGGTACCAGGTCATGATCTCGTCCTTGGTGTATTTCTTTTCAAACTCCAGCGCGCGGAATATCTCCAGCAGCTTTCGCTGCACGGTCACGTCGTCGTATTCCGTGAGGTTCTTGATAAGCTGCTGCGTCAGCGTCGAGCCGCCGAACGTGGAGTTCATGCCCACAAACATATTGACGAACGCGCCCGCCGTGCGGTACCAGTCCACGCCCTTGTGCTCATAAAAGCGCTTGTCCTCGATGGCGACGGCGGCATGCTGCATATCCAGCGGAATGTTCTCCAGATCGACCCAGCTGCGGTTTTCGCTGCTGTACAGCTTCGTCATCTCGCGCCAGCTGCCGTCCGATTCCTCGTACCAGATCGTGCTCGAAAGGCTCAGCGAGACCTCCTCGAGCGAAACGTCCAGCCCCTCGGTCATGCAGGTCTTGACGTAAACGGCGAAGATGCAGGTGCACAGAAGGCCCGTCACGACAAACACGAGCAGAACGGTCGCCACGATGCGCACGACCGTGCGCAGGACCGCCCCGATGCCGTAGGCCGCCGTGTCGGCCGCGGATTCGACAGCCCGCAGCGCGCGCCGCACCTTTCGCTGATGGAACCAGTTATATATTTTCAGAAAAAAGTCTCGAAAGCTGTTCAAAATGTATCCTCCGAATGATCGACTGCGCGTCCAAAGGGCGCTTCGGACAATTATCTAGTTTGTTATTATAGCACAACCGCGCGCATTTGCACCCCCAAATTTGAAAAATAATCAAAAGATAAGAAAGCCGCCGCGCCCGGCGGCGTATCATCCGGGCCGCGGCCGGGAATACTTCCATGCGGGAGGCGATGGAAATGCTCGGACAGAGACTGAAGGTCCTGTTCTGCGCGCTTCTGGCGGTCGTGGCCGTTTTGTGCCTGGTGGCCACGCTGGCGGACATCGGCGCGCTGGACGCGGCGGCCGGAGGCCGCGAGGAATATCTTCTGCGCAGCCGCGACGGGCATATCTGCGTATACCGTCTGCCCGACAGCCGGACGCCGGTGCTCGTTTCGGACGTTCGCACCGACTCGCTGCCCGCGTCCGAGCGTGCCCGCTTCGCCGTCGGCGTCGGCGCGCAGGACTATGCCGCGGCGCTCGCGCTTCTGGCAGATATGGGGTCTTGAAATCCGTCCGCCCATGGGGTACAATACAGATGCGGCATGGCCGTACAACAACTGCGGAGGTATCCACATGGACGAGGAATACGGCGCGAGCTATATCAACATCGAGGACGACGAGGGCAACCAGTTCGAGCTTGAGCATCTCGACACCTTCCAGCTCGACGGCGAGGAATACATGGTCTTCCTGCCCGCCGACATGAGCGAGGACGACCCGGATTACGGCCTGATCATCCTTCGCGTCGTGGAGCAGGACGGCGAGGAGAGCTTTGAGTCCGTGGACGACGAGGACGAGCTCGAGACCGTTTACAACTACTACATGGAAAATCTTTTCGCCGGCGGCGACGAAGAGGACATTTCCGAGCCCTGACGCATATACTGTAAAAGAAAACCTGCCCTGTTCGAGGTTTAAAAGGTCCGGTTGGACCCACATCTCTTATAAGGGACGCCATATACGGCTGCGGAGCGCAGGCCTCCCGGCACGGCCGGACGTTGGAAGCACGGAAACAGCCATGAGGCGACCCACCTGCCGAGTTCGTGCAGGTTGCATATCGGGCCCCCACGGCAGGGCGGGCGACAAAAAGGAAGGCTTCGGCCTTCCTTTTTGCTTTTGCCTGCCGCATTTTACCGGCTCAAAAGCTCCCACGCCACCTCGGCGTTGGCGCGCTCGGCGCAGCGCAGACGCTCCCGTTTCTCCGCCAGCGCCTCGGCGTCGGCGTGTACGGCGCGGTCGATCAGCGCGCACAGCCCCGCCTCCGTCACGTCGCCCAGCAGCGTGCATGGCAGCGCGTTTTCCCGGCAGAACGACGAGACCTTCACATCGTAGCTCACGCCGGCCGCGCCCGCGCCGCCGAGCACGGCGAAGATCAGCCCGTGCAGCCGCATGGACAAAACCGCGCTCATCCGCGCGATCCCCCGCGGGTCGCTGTACAGCCGGCAGGGCACGTCCCCCGCCGCAGCCGTCACGCGCCGGGCCGCCGCCGCGTCACCGGGCGCGAAGGCGAAAAACACCGGCGTCAGACCGTAGCTTTCATAGGCGTAGCGCGCCGCGCGCGCAAAGGCGGGTATTTTTTCGGAGAAGGCCGGCCACGTCCGCAGCGCAAAGCCGATGGCGCGCTCCCGCTCGCCGGACGGCGCCGCGAGCGCAAAGGCCGAATCGGCCGCCGGGACGATGCGCGGCCGCGTCACGCCCCATTCGGCCAGCGTCCGGGCGCTTTTTTCATCCCGCAGGCATATCACATCGGCACATTCGTTCAAAACGCGCGCGCAGCGCGCCGTCTCCCGCTCGTGCCGCACCGGGCCGGCGCCGCAGCCGTAAAGCTGCACGGCGCAGCCCATTTTTTTTGCCAGGCGCACCGCGATCAGATAATACCACAGGCTCCGCCGGCTCGTCGCGTCCTGAAGCAGACTGCCGCCGCCGAGAATGAACAGCTTCGCCCGCCGCATCGCCCGCAGCCAGCGGACGATCTGCAGCCGCCCCGCCGCCGCCACGCCGAAGCGCGCGGCCAGCGCACGCGGCCGCCGGCCCATGACACACACCGGCATACCGCCGTCAAAGCCGCGCAGCGAGGCGACGATGGACTGCAAAACCGCGTCGTCCCCGGCGTTGTCCATTCCGTATGCGCCGCAGATCACGACGCCGCGCCGTTCATTTTTCATGCCCGCGCCCCCTTGTGAAAGTTCTCCGCTTATTATACAATAGAAAGAAAACGCAGACAAGGCAGGCTTTTTTCCAATGACCGACATCTATCTCATCCGCCACGCCGAGGCGGAGGGAAACCTCTACCGCCGCGCCCACGGCCAGTACGACTCCAACATCACGCCCCTCGGCCGCCGCCAGATCGCGCTGCTGGCCGAGCGCTTCCGCGGCGTGTCCATCGACGCGCTGTACTCCTCCGATCTCATCCGCACCCAGAGCACGGCCAGCGCCATCACGAAATATCATCCGGCTCTGACCGTCCGCACGACGCCGCTGCTGCGCGAGATCAGCGTCGGCGTGTGGGAGGACCAGCCCTGGGGCAATCTCAGCCGCGACTGGCCGGAGCAGATGGAGCTGTTTTCGCGCGACCCCGACCGCATCCACGTTCCCGGCAGCGAGCGCTTCGGAGACGTTGTGGCGCGCATGGAGCGCGCGCTCAGCGCCATCGCCCGCGAAAACGAGGGAAGGACCGTCGCCGTGTTCTCCCACGGCATGGCCATCCGCGCCACGCTCAGCCACTGGATGGGCGTTCCGTCGGAGCAGGTCGTGCGCGTGCCGCACGGGGACAACACGGCCGTGCAGCTCATCCACTGCGACAACGGCTCGTTTTCCATCGAGTTTTACAACGACAACCGCCATCTCGGCGACGAGGCCAGCACCTTTGCCCGGCAGGTATGGTGGCGCAAGGCCGGCGGCGGAAACGAGGACGAGGACAACGCCCGCTTCGACCCGCTCGATCCGGAAACGGACGCGGCGCTGTATACCCGCTGCTACGCGGACACCTGGCGGGCCAGCCACGGCGATCTGGCCGGCTTCAACGAAAGCGTGTATCTCGCCATGGCGCACGCCCACAGCGCACAGGACCCGCAGCTTCTTGTGCAGATGCGCTGCGGCAGCGAGTTCGTGGGTCTAATCGAGCTGGACCGCGAGCGCGGCGCGCGGGAGAAGGCGGGCTGGATCAGCCTTCTCTTCTGCCGGGAGCCGTTCCGCGGCCGCCGGCTCGGCGTGCAGCTTCTGGGCCATGCCGTCGCGTATTTCCGGCGCATGGGCTTTGAAAAACTCCGGCTGCATGTGTCGCAGACGAACGAGGCCGCCATCGGCTTTTATGAGCACAGCGGCTTTGTCCGCGTCCAGAGCGTGCAGGGCGTCGGCGGCGATCTGTGGCTGATGGAGCTGGATATCCGGCCGCAGATCTGGTGTCTGCCGTGAGCCGGCGCTATTCCCGCACCATCCTCATGCGCCTGCACGAGCCGCCGGTCGTGCGGCGGCTCGACACCGCGCCCGGCCGCCGCATCATCGCGCTGTCGGACGTGCACGGAAAGCTCAACTATCTGCAGGGCCTGCTGAAAAAGGTCGCCTTCGGCGCGGACGACACGCTCGTCATCGTGGGCGATATTCTGGAAAAGGGCCCCGATCCGCTCGGCACGCTGCGCTATATCATGGCGCTGTCGGAGCGCTTTGACGTGCACACCGTGTGCGGCAACTGCGACTTCTGGCAGGATTTCTGCGACAACGAGCCGGACGAGCGCATGGACGCCTGGTATCTTCAGTATCTCGTGGGCCGCAACCGCGGCTGGGGCGACGGGCTGATCGCCCAGATGCTCCACGCGCTCGGCATCCCCATCGCGCCCGATATGGATCTGGCCGCGGCCAAGGACGCCGTTCGCGAGGCCTTCGTTCCGGAGTTTGACTTTCTGCGCTCCCTGCCCCACATCGTCGAAACGCAGGATTATGTGTTCGTCCACAGCGCCTATCTGCCCGAGCAGGGGGCGTTTGCCTGCATGAAGACCGACCGCTACCGCGACACGGCGCGGCCGCATGAAAAATGGACGATCGTCGGCCACTGGCCGGTGGTGCTGTACGGCGGACGCATCACCTGCGCCCAGCCCATCATCGACCGCGCTCTGCGGCTCGTGAGCATCGACGGCGGCTGCGTTCTCAAGGATGACGGCCAGCTCAACGCCCTCATCCTCCCTTCGATGGAGTGCGTGAGCTACGACGGCTTTCCCGTTCGCCGCGTGCTGGACGCACAGCGCGAGAGCGAACGGCATTATTACATCCGCTATGGCGACAACCGCGTCGTCCTGCTCGGCACGGACGGCGAATTCTGCCGCGTGCGCCACGCGCGCACCGGCTACGAGATGGACGTTCTGCGCCGGAACCTGCTGCGCGAGGAGGACGGCTTCTGGCTCATCAACGACTGCACGGATTACCGCATGGCGCTGTCCCCCGGCGACGAGATCTCCGTCGTGCGCGAGACGGAGCGCGGCGTGCAGTGCAAATTTCACGGAATATCGGGTTGGTACGATGGAAAACTGGAATAGCTTTCTCCCCGTTTCACAAGAGGATATGCGGCGGCGCGGCTGGCAGGACTACGACTTTCTGCTCGTCACCGGCGACGCCTACGTCGATCACCCCAGCTTCGGCCCGGCCGTGATCGGGCGGCTGCTCGAAAGCGAGGGCTACCGCGTCGCCATGCTGGCGCAGCCCGCGTGGCACGACGCCGATGCCTTCCGCGCCATGGGGCGGCCCAATTACGGCGTGCTGATCTCCGCCGGCAATCTCGATTCCATGGTCGCCCACTACACCGCCGCCCGCCGGCGGCGCTCCGAGGACTTCTATTCCCCCGGCAAAAAGCCCGGCCTGCGGCCCGACCGCGCCGTCATCGTATACGCCAACCGCGCGCGCGAGGCCTTTCCCGGTCTGCCCGTCGTCATCGGCGGTTTGGAGGCGAGCCTGCGCCGCTTTGCGCACTATGACTACTGGGACGACCGCGTGCGCCGCAGCGTGCTGATCGACGCCAAGGCCGACATTCTCTCGTACGGCATGGGCGAGCGCTCCATGGTGAAGATCGCTCACCGGCTCGAAAAGGGCCTTTCCCTGGAGAACATCCCCGGCACGGCCATCGTGCTCCGGCAGCCGCCGGAGGGGCTTTGGCTCCCCTCGTTCGAGGAGGTCTGCGCCGACCGGACGGCCTACGCGAAGTCGGTGCGCATGGAATACGACGAGCACGACCCCATCCGCGGCCGCACGCTGCTGCAGCGCCACGGCGAGCGGACGCTCGTGGTCTACAAGCCCGCCATGCCTCTGGCGACGGCGGAGCTCGACGCCGTGGCGGCGCTCCCCTACACGCGCGAGGTGCATCCCATGTACGACGCGGTGGGCGGCGTGCCCGCCATCGAGGAGGTGCGCTTTTCCGTCATCCACAACCGGGGCTGCTTCGGCGGCTGCAATTTCTGCGCGCTCGCGTTCCATCAGGGCCGCATGGTCACGTCCCGCAGCCATGAAAGCGTCATCGCGGAGGTGCGCGCCATGACGAAGCATCCGCTCTGGAAGGGCTATGTGTCCGACGTCGGCGGGCCGACGGCCAACTTCCGCCATACAAGCTGCCGCCGCCAGCTCCAGCATGGCATGTGCCCGAACAAAAGCTGTCTGGCGCCGTCCCCGTGCCCGAATCTGGACGCCGACGAATCGGACTATACCCTGCTGCTGAAGAAGCTGCGCGGCATCGAGGGCGTGAAGAAGGTGTTCGTCCGCTCGGGCGTGCGCTTTGACTATCTGCTGTGCGACAAGTCCGGCGCGTTTCTGCGCGAGCTGGCCGACTGGCACATCTCCGGCCAGCTCAAGGTGGCGCCGGAGCACTGCGTGGACAGCGTGCTGTATTACATGGGCAAGCCGCCCGTTCAGGTATACGAGCGCTTTCTGGACAAATACCAGAGTCTCAACGCCAGGCTCGGCAAAAAGCAATATGCCGTCAGCTATCTCATGTCCAGTCATCCCGGCTCAACGCTGGCCGACGCCGTAAAGCTGGCCGAATACCTCAAGGCGCACAACATGCGGCCCGAGCAGGTGCAGGACTTTTATCCCACGCCGGGCACCATGTCCACCTGCATGTATCACAGCGGCATCGACCCGCGCACGATGAAGCCGGTGTATGTGGCGACGAGCGAAAAGGAAAAGGCCATGCAGCGCGCGCTGCTGCAGTTCACCGACCCGAAGAATCACCGGCTCGTGGCCGAGGCGCTGCGCGCCGCCGGGCGCGAGGATCTGATCGGGACGGGGCCGAAATGCCTCATCCGCCCCTGGACGCCCAGAGCCTCCGCCGGCCCCGGAGCAAAGGCCGGGCCAAAGCCCAAAGCGGCCGACCGCGCCCATCCGAAAGGCGGCGGCCGAAACGCGCCGCCCGCGCGCAGGTCCTCGCCCCGCCGCGGCCGGCATACATAACGAACAAAAGACACAGGCGCCCCGGCCGCGGCCGAGCGCCTGTGTCCTTTTTCTTTTCCCCGCCGCCGCGGACAGGAAAGAAATTTCCATTTTTCATTGAACAGCTGTTCGTCCCGTGCTATAGTATGTTTGTATATTATTGCAGATATTTGGAGGTTTGCCTTGCAGTATTTTGCACACATTGCCGGCAGCGGACAAAAGCAGACCGTCGCGGAGCATCTGACCGGGACGGCGGCGCTAAGCCGCGCGTTCGCGGAGGCCTTCGGGGCAGGGGACGATGGCGAACTGATCGGCCTGCTGCATGATCTCGGCAAATGTACGGATGGTTTTCAGAACCGCCTGCTGCGGGACGGGCCGCGCGTTGACCACGCAACGGCGGGCGCAGTCGCCTGCTCCAAATACTATGGCCGGTTCGAGGACGCGGCCTGTATCGCGGGGCACCACAGCGGCCTGCCGGATTTTGGCAACGTGCGGACCGATTGCGCTGGGGACGCAACGCTTTATGGTCGGCTGAAAAAAGGAATTGCCGAACAGTATCTGGAAAGCTGTGGCGAGAGCGGTATGACGCTCCCGGACCTGCCGCGGGCGGCGGCTCAGCCGGATCGGCTGTGCGCGTCGTTCCGGACGCGGATGCTCTATTCCTGCTTGGTGGATGCCGACTTTCTGGATACCGAACACTTTATGGACGGTGATCGCGGGCGCGGCGGATACGACGATATTCCTACGCTGCTCGCGCGGCTGGAAAAATACATTGCCCCGTGGCAGAATCCGCAGAATGAGCTAAACCGCCTGCGCTGCGATATATTAAATACCTGTTTGGAGGCAGGCACGAAAGCAAAAGGGCTTTACACGCTGACTGTCCCGACAGGCGGTGGAAAAACCGTCGCTTCACTTGCCTTCGCGCTGCGCCACGCCGCCGTGCACGGGATGCAGCGGGTAATTTACGTCATTCCATACACCTCGATCATCGAACAAAACGCTGCTGTGTTCCGCGACATTCTCGGCGCTGCCAACGTGCTCGAGCACCACTGCGGCGTGCAGCTTGACCTCTCTGACGGCGCACCGCCGGAGGAGGTGCGCCGCGCGCTGGCCGCCGAAAATTGGGACATACCGGTCGTGGTGACGACGGCGGTGCAGCTGTTTGAATCGCTCTATGCAAACCGCTCCTCCCGCTGCCGCAAGCTCCACAATCTGGCAAACAGCGTCATCGTTTTCGACGAGGCCCAGATGCTGCCGCTGCCGCATCTGCGTCCGTGCGTTGCGGCGATGGCTTCGCTCACGGCGCAGTTCCGCTCCACGGTCGTGCTGTGTACGGCGACGCAGCCATCGCTCGGGGATCTGCTGGCGGCGTATGCGCCGGGCTGGCCGGTGGAGGAGCTTTGTCCGCAGACGGCGGCGCTCTATGAGCGGTTCCGCCGCGTTACATTCCGCCGGGAGGACGCGCTGGAGGACAGCGCGCTGGCCGGACGGCTGGGGGAGCACCGGCAGGTGCTTTGTATCGTGAACAGCCGCCGCGCGGCGCAGCGCATCTATGAGCTGCTGCCGCGGGAGGGGAGCTTCCATCTATCGACGCTGATGATCCCGGCGCAGCGGCAGGCATTCCTGCACAAGATTCGGGAGCGGCTGCGGCGGGGCGAGGTGTGCCGCGTGGTGTCGACGTCGCTGATCGAGGCAGGCGTGGACGTGGACTTCCCGCTCGTCTACCGCGAAATGGCAGGGCTCGACTCAATTTTGCAGGCGGCGGGACGCTGCAACCGCGAGGGAAAGCGCCCCATTGACGAGAGCGTCGTCACCATTTTTGAGCGGACGGAGCCGCCGCCCACGCTGTTCCGACAGGCGATCGGTGCGGCGGTGGAAGCGCTGCAGGGCGGGCGCGATCCCGGCACACCAGAGACAATGGCGCGCTATTTCTGCAGTCTGCGGAGTCTAAAGGGAGATGCGCTGGATAAAAACGGTGTCATCCGGGCGTTTACGGAGGGGATCAGCGGCTGCGACATGCCGTTTCAGACGGTCGCGGAGTCGTTTCATCTGATCGAGAGCAATACCCACACGGTCTATGTTCCATTCGGCGAGGGAGCCGCGCTCATTGAGCGGCTGGCCGCAGGGGAGTGCTCCAAGGCGCTCTACCGCGCGCTGGGGAGGTACGCCGTTTCGGTATACGAGCCGCATTTTCAGGCGCTGTATGCCGCCGGGGCGATCCTGACGGCGCAGGATGTCCCCACGCTGGACAGCGGCAGCGCCATCCTGCGGGACATGTCGCTCTATAGTGAGACGATGGGCCTGACGCTGGAGCCGGAGACGGGGAAGGCTCTTATGATCTGAAGTCCGTTTTATGGGACAGGCTTACTGATAAAATCAGCATACGCTTTAAGAGAGAAAGGAGAGTGTTTATGGCCATTCAAGTAGAGGTCTGGGGCGAGTACGCGTGTTTCACGCGGCCTGAGATGAAAACCGAACGCGTCAGCTACGATTGCATGACACCGTCCGCCGCGCGTGGACTGCTTGAAAGCATCTACTGGCACCCGGGGCTGATGTGGCGGATCGACCGCATCCATGTGTGCCGACCGATCCGCTTCACAAACATCCGCCGCAACGAGGTGAAGGACAAGATCAGCGCCCGCAACGTAAAAACCGTGATGGAGCGCGGCGCGGGCGAGCTGTACCTCGCGGCACCGGAGAGCATCCAGCAGCGCGCGGCTATGGTTCTGCAGGATGTGCGGTATGTGATCGACGCGCACTTTGATCTGACAGAAAAAGCCGCGCCCAGCGACAGCCCCGGCAAGTTTCAGGACATCGTCAAGCGGCGGCTCGAGCGCGGACAGTGCTACAGCATGCCTTATTTCGGAACGCGGGAGTTCCCGGCACAGTTCCGCCGCTGCACGATGCTTCCGCCGTGCCCGGAGGAGCTGCGCGGCACGCGCGATCTGGGGTGGATGCTCTGGGATATGGATTATGGCGATCCGCAGGACATTCGGCCGCGGTTCTTCCGGGCCGTCATGACCGACGGCGTCGTGACCGTCCCGCCGCCGGAGAGCGGGGAGGTGCATGGATGATTCTGCAGGCTTTGACGCGCTATTATGAGGATCTGCTCACGCGCGGGGAAATCGCCGCGCCGGGCTGGTCGCCCGCGAAGATCAGCTTCGCGCTTTGTCTCGACGAAAACGGCGCGGTGACACAAGTCATCCCCACCATGCAGGAGGTCGTCGCCGGGAAAAAGACCGTCCAGCGGCCGCAGGAGATAGTTCTGCCCGCGGCGGTAAAACGCACGGCCGGCGTCGCGTCCAACTTTCTCTGGGACAACTCCGCCTATCTGTTGGGCATCGATCAGAAGGGGAAGCCCGCGCGCAGCCGCGAGTGTTTTCAAGCGGCGGCGCAGCTGCACCACGCGATTCTGGACGGTGTGGAGAGCCCCGCCGCGCGGGCGATTCTCGCTTTTTTCGACACATGGGATCCGTCGATGGCGGCGGAGCACCCGGCTCTGCGCGCATCGTTCGACGACATTACCGGGAGCGCCAATCTCGCATTCCGTGTGGACAGCGTATATCCGCAGGACGATCCCGCCATCCGCGCGGCATGGCAGACGCATCGCGACGGCGGCGACCCGAACGCCGTGCGCCTGCAGTGTCTTGTAACGGGGCGGGAGGACGAGATTTCCGCGACGCACCCGGCCATCAAGGGCGTGCGGGACGCGCAGTCGAGCGGCGCGGCGCTCGTCTCCTTCAACGCCCCGGCGTTCTGCTCCTACGGACGCGAGCAGAATTACAACGCCCCCGTGGGAAAGCATGCCGCCTTCGCCTATACGGCGGCGCTCAATCACCTGCTCGCGGACAAAAGCAGTGTCCAGACGATCGGTGACACAACCGTCGTCTGCTGGGCCGAAGGCGCGGAGCCGGTCTATCAGGACTATGCACAGGCGTTTCTCTTCGGCGGCGAGACACCCAAAGGGCTTTCCGACAACGATCTGCGCGCGGCGCTGAAGCGTCTGGCGGATGGAAAGCCCTGCGACGACCTCGGCGTCGATCCGAACCGACCGTTCTACATTCTCGGCCTTGCGCCCAACGCGGCTCGCCTGTCCGTACGCTTCTTCCTGCGCGACACCTTCGGGCGGCTGATGCGGAACGTCAACGCGCACTATGAGCGTCTGCGCATCGTGGGCTCACGGTACGAGATGCTGCCACTCTGGGCGATGCTGCGCGAGACGGTAAACCTCAACTCCCGCGACAAATCGCCGGCCCCTGCAATGGCGGGCGCGACGGCGCGCACCGTCTTCTCCGGCGGGCCGTATCCGGCGGCGCTGCTGGAGGGCGTGATGCTCCGCATCCGCGCAGAGCGGAACGTCACATGGGGCCGCGCGGCCATCTTAAAAGCGTATTACCTGAACAATCCACATACAGACTGCCCGAAGGAGGTTTTGACCGTGAGTCTCAACGAAGCCAGCACCAACCCGGCCTATACGCTGGGCCGCCTGTTCTCGGTCTACGAGGCCGTGCAGCAGGCCGCAAATCCCGGCATCAACGCGACGATCAAGGATAAGTATTTCAGCTCCGCTGCAGCGATGCCCGCGAGTATTTTCCCCGTGCTGAACAATCTCTATCAGAAACATCTGCGCAAGCTCAGCACGGCCCAGCGCGTCTACTATGACAAGCAGGTCGGCGCGCTCAAAAATGTCCTGAGCGAGGAGCTTCCCACCCGGCTGACGCTGGCGCAGCAAGGGGCCTTTGACCTTGGTTACTATCATCAGACACAGAAGCGTTATACGAAAAAGGAGGAGAATGAAAATGGCTGAAGCGATCAAGAACCGGTATGAATTTGTGGTGCTGTTCGACGTGGAAAACGGCAACCCCAACGGCGATCCAGACGCGGGCAACATGCCGCGCATCGACCCGGAGACAGGCTACGGTCTGGTGACGGACGTGTGTCTCAAGCGCAAGATCCGCAACTTTGTGGAGACGGCCAAGGAGGATGAGCCGGGCTACCGCATCTACATCAAGGACGGCGTGCCGCTGAACACCAGCGACAAGGAGGCCTGCGCCTACGTCGGCGTAGATCCGACCAAGCTTAAAGAAGCCAAGAAGAAGGACGAGCACCTCGACGAGAAGCTCCGCGACTTCATGTGCGCCAATTTCTACGACATCCGAACCTTCGGCGCGGTCATGACCACATTCGTCAAGGGCGCGCTCAACTGCGGACAGGTGCGCGGGCCGGTGCAGCTCGGCTTCGCGCGCAGCGTCGACCCGATCCTGCCGCAGGAGATCACGATCACGCGCGTCGCCATCACCACTGAGGCAGATGCGGAAAAGAAGGGTACGGAGATGGGCCGCAAGTACATTGTCCCCTACGGCTTGTACCGTGTGGAGGGCTATGTCTCGGCAAATCTCGCGCGCAAGACGACCGGGTTTTCTGAGGAGGATCTGTCTCTTCTGTGGACGGCTATCCTCAACATGTTTGAAAACGACCACTCTGCTGCGCGCGGTAAGATGGCCGTGCGCGAGCTGATCGTGTTCAAGCACGATACGGAGCTCGGCTGCGCTCCGGCGCACAAGCTCTTCGAGCTGGTAAAGGCTGCACACAAGGACGGCGTTACCGCTCCGCGCAGCTATGACGACTACACCGTCACCGTGGATGAGGAGCACCTGCCCGCCGGCGTGACCTGCACGCGGATGGGGTGATCTATCCGGAGGAGGATTTCCTCCAGCTCTCCGGGCTGCAGCATTTCAAGTTCTGCCGCCGGCAGTGGGCGCTTATCCATGTGGAGAACCAGTGGGCGGAGAACCTGCGCACGACGGACGGGGCGATTCTGCACGAGCGGGCGCACGACGGCGACTTCACCGAAAGCCGCGGGGATCTGCTCGTCACGCGGGACATGCGCGTCTTTTCGCCGACGCTCGGCGTCTCCGGCGCGTGCGATGTGCTGGAGTTCCGCCGCGGCGGCGCGGGCATCCCGCTCAAGGGTCGGGAAGGCCTCTGGCAGCCCTATCCCGTGGAGTATAAGCGCGGGCGGCCGAAGGAGGACAGCTGCGACGAGCTGCAGCTTTGCGGGCAGGCGATATGTCTGGAGGAGATGCTCTGCTGCGAAATCCCGGCAGGCGCGCTTTATTACGGCGAGATCCGCAGGCGCAGGGAGATCGCCTTTACAGACGCTCTGCGCGAGGAGGCGCGCTCGCTTCTGTGTGAGATGCACGATCTATATGCCCGCGGGCGGACGCCGAAGGTGCGTCCGACGAAGGCGTGCAATGCCTGTTCGCTGCGCGAGCTCTGCCTGCCGAAGCTGATGCGCAGCAGCTCCGTCTCCGCCTATGTGCGCCGCGCGATGGAGGACAGCCTATGAGACATCTGCTCAATACGCTCTTTGTCATGTCGGAGGACGTGTACCTCTCGCTCGACGGTGAGAATGTGGTCGCGAACCGCGGCGGCGAGGCGCTGGCGCGCTATCCGCTGCACACACTGCAGAGCATCGTGTCGTTCTCCTACGCCGGTGCGTCCCCGGCGCTGATGGGGGCCTGCGCGGCGCGCGGGGTCGGGCTCGCGTTCTGCAGCCCGCGTGGGAAATTTCTCGCCCGGGTCTGCGGCCCGTCGCAGGGGAATGTCCTGCTGCGGCGGATGCAGTACCGCGTGGCGGACGACCCCGGCGAGAGCTGCCGCGCGGCGCGGATGATGATCTTCGGCAAGGTCTATAACGCCCGCTGGAGCGTGGAGCGCACGAAGCGGGACCACGCGCTGCGGGTGGACACCGGGCGCTTTGCCGAGGTGTCGGCGCAGCTGCAGGGGCTTTTGCCGCAGATCGCGGCCGAGACGTCGCTCGAGAGCCTGCGCGGGCTGGAGGGCGCCGGGGCCACGGCCTATTTCGGCGTGCTCGACGAGATGATTCTGCGGGAGAAGGAGACGTTCTTTTTCCGCGAGCGCAGCCGCCGTCCGCCGCTCGACGCATTCAACGCGATGCTCTCGTTTGCCTACAGCCTGCTCGCGCACGACTGCGCCTCCGCGCTCGAGAGCGTGGGGCTGGACGCCTATGTCGGCTTCCTGCACCGCGACCGGCCGGGGCGGGAGTCGCTGGCGCTCGACCTGATGGAGGAGCTGCGCGCGTGCATGGCGGATCGGTTCGTGCTGACGATGGTAAATAACCGCGTGCTCAAGGCATCGGACTTCGTCTTCCGCGAGAGCGGGGCCGTGCTGCTGACGGACGAGGGGCGCAGGACGTTTCTCCGGCGCTGGCAGGAGCGCAAGCGCGAGACGATCACGCACCCATTTCTCGAGGAAAAGCTCCCGTGGGGGCTGGTGCCGTATGTCCAGAGCCTGCTGCTCGCGCGGTATCTGCGCGGCGATCTGGACGACTATCCGCCGTTTTTGTGGAAGTGAGGGGGCTCTATGCTGGTGCTGATTACCTATGACGTAAACACGGAGGACGCCGCCGGGCGCAGGCGCCTGCGGCAGATCGCGAAGCAGTGCGTCAACTACGGCCAGCGGGTGCAGAACTCCGTGTTCGAGTGCCTGCTGGACACGGCGCAGTGCCGGAGCCTGCAGAATAAGCTCTGCAAGATCATGGACCCGGAGCGCGACAGCCTGCGGTTTTATTACCTCGGCAAGAAATACGAGAATAAAATCGAGCACTTCGGCTGCAAGCCGGCCTACCTGCCGGAGGAGACGCTGATGATCTAGCGCGAAGTCCAAGCGCGCAGCCATCCCCGCGCAGGTTCGCACGCCCCCGCGCGCCGAAAAACCCCGAAAAAAGCAAAAAGCGCCCCTACAGACGGCGCTCCGGACGGAAAGGCCCGATGAAATTGTCTGTTGTCACGAAAATGCGCAGAAAATTTATGCATTTTCGCTGTCGCACCCCTCACGGGGTGCGTGGATTGAAATACACGTTGCTGGCGCGGTAATGCTGGGCGGCGCGTCGCACCCCTCACGGGGTGCGTGGATTGAAATCTATTCGATCCGGCACGACGTTTTGAAAACCTTAAGTCGCACCCCTCACGGGGTGCGTGGATTGAAATGACGAATGCGGCGCTTGTCATTTTCCCCACTTTGGTCGCACCCCTCACGGGGTGCGTGGATTGAAATACGAAAACGCCGTCGCCCACGGCTGGTGGGACGAGTCGCACCCCTCACGGGGTGCGTGGATTGAAATCCGCCGCCCGCGCAAGCTGTGATTGCGACATACCGTCGCACCCCTCACGGGGTGCGTGGATTGAAATAGGCATAGACGAATGACGGCGGCGGGGGTGATCCGTCGCACCCCTCACGGGGTGCGTGGATTGAAATATACGTCAAATGACGTATAATAAGATCACAGGCAGTCGCACCCCTCACGGGGTGCGTGGATTGAAATAACGCGATTGCAGACAAAAACGCGCGTCGGCGTGTCGTCGCACCCCTCACGGGGTGCGTGGATTGAAATATCATCATTGCGCCGCATTCAATCACGACGGCGCGGTCGCACCCCTCACGGGGTGCGTGGATTGAAATACGGACAGCATGGGCGGCGTTGAAGGCGATATGACGTCGCACCCCTCACGGGGTGCGTGGATTGAAATGACGGACTTTTCAAACGTTGCCGTCGGTGAAGCGTGTCGCACCCCTCACGGGGTGCGTGGATTGAAATCTTCCTGCTCCAATACGTCCATTGTGCAAGCCCGGTCGCACCCCTCACGGGGTGCGTGGATTGAAATTGCTTGTCCGCCGCGCCGCTCCCGCTCCACGGCAGTCGCACCCCTCACGGGGTGCGTGGATTGAAATAACGCACGGCGCGCGTTGTGTAACGCATACCGTGCGGTCGCACCCCTCACGGGGTGCGTGGATTGAAATACCCAATCCGCGCCCGTCTGAATGACCGTCCAAGCGTCGCACCCCTCACGGGGTGCGTGGATTGAAATGTGCAATCCTCCCAAACGGGGGAAGCGTCAAACGGAGTCGCACCCCTCACGGGGTGCGTGGATTGAAATCGGCAGATTGCGCGGGAGGTTATGGCATGAGGACAGTCGCACCCCTCACGGGGTGCGTGGATTGAAATTCTTCATAGCGCTGTTGCGCGATCTCCGGCGAATGTCGCACCCCTCACGGGGTGCGTGGATTGAAATCTTTTCGGAAAGGGAAAATTTGCATTCCCGCGTGTCGCACCCCTCACGGGGTGCGTGGATTGAAATGACGCAAAGGAAGCAAGCAACAGCAACAGCGATCGGAGTCGCACCCCTCACGGGGTGCGTGGATTGAAATAAAGGAATTGCGATCGGCTGTAAGAAGCTGTATCGTCGCACCCCTCACGGGGTGCGTGGATTGAAATACCGTGTCGCCGTCCGGATCGGTTACGCTGTATTGAGTCGCACCCCTCACGGGGTGCGTGGATTGAAATTTGCCGATATTTGCAACGGCGGTAATCTGAACTTTGTCGCACCCCTCACGGGGTGCGTGGATTGAAATCCCACCTGCGACGCGTAGTTATCGCGAATGAACGAGTCGCACCCCTCACGGGGTGCGTGGATTGAAATAGCGAACCACGCTTGAAGCTGTGCGTTAAAAGCCGTCGCACCCCTCACGGGGTGCGTGGATTGAAATACGGACAGCATGGGCGGCGTTGAAGGCGATATGACGTCGCACCCCTCACGGGGTGCGTGGATTGAAATATCATCGACGTTGGCAAAGCGGCCGAGGATGCGGGGTCGCACCCCTCACGGGGTGCGTGGATTGAAATGAGTTCGGCGCGCCGAGCCGGCATATCCCCGCCGTCGCACCCCTCACGGGGTGCGTGGATTGAAATGCCGGTCGCGTCAAGACGGTCGTCGAGGCGCCGGGTCGCACCCCTCACGGGGTGCGTGGATTGAAATAAGGAGGCTTTCGACAAAGCCCTGTCTGAAAAGAAGCGTCGCACCCCTCACGGGGTGCGTGGATTGAAATATCAAGGCGGGCGGTGCGGCGCGAAAAAAGGACGGGTCGCACCCCTCACGGGGTGCGTGGATTGAAATTCTGCGGTAGCTGTAATATAGAGGGATGTATTCGTCGCACCCCTCACGGGGTGCGTGGATTGAAATACGACCGGGCAGGGCGTAGCTGGGCGCCGGAGGCAGTCGCACCCCTCACGGGGTGCGTGGATTGAAATGGCAATCACGAGCAGTTGGCGAAATGGTATGGCGAGTCGCACCCCTCACGGGGTGCGTGGATTGAAATGCCCATGTCCCACGCCGTTGCCCGCGCGAACTCATGCGTCGCACCCCTCACGGGGTGCGTGGATTGAAATATACCTTATTAGTTGTATTGTCAAGGACAATTTACAGTCGCACCCCTCACGGGGTGCGTGGATTGAAATTTCCAACATACGCCTTTGACCCCGGTGCGGTTATTGTCGCACCCCTCACGGGGTGCGTGGATTGAAATAAGACTGCGGACATCAACCGCGCAGATACCGTCGAGGTCGCACCCCTCACGGGGTGCGTGGATTGAAATTCCTTTTTGGCGAACGCGCCGAGCTGGACGTGATACAGTCGCACCCCTCACGGGGTGCGTGGATTGAAATTGATATACATCAATGCCGGACGGAACGTGCAACGTCGCACCCCTCACGGGGTGCGTGGATTGAAATGGCGGCAAGGACGCCTTTGTCGAGGCGCTGCGCGTGTCGCACCCCTCACGGGGTGCGTGGATTGAAATCAGATGTCCGCAAAGTAGGACAGATAAGGGTATGGTCGCACCCCTCACGGGGTGCGTGGATTGAAATTCCGCCCGTGTTATAATCCAGGGCAGTGAGGCGGGGCACGTCGCACCCCTCACGGGGTGCGTGGATTGAAATTCGTAGCCGAGGATGAGCCGACGAAAGCGCCGACGGTCGCACCCCTCACGGGGTGCGTGGATTGAAATACCCGCATGGCAGCTAATCTGCAGCAAGTGCGGAGTCGCACCCCTCACGGGGTGCGTGGATTGAAATGGCGTAAACGAGGCATGGCTGCGCACGGGCGTAGGGTCGCACCCCTCACGGGGTGCGTGGATTGAAATGCCGTGAAGTTGTCCTTGATGTACTCGCGCATCTGGTGTCGCACCCCTCACGGGGTGCGTGGATTGAAATGATAAATAATTTAGGAATTTGTCCTAGAACAGTCTGTCGCACCCCTCACGGGGTGCGTGGATTGAAATGGAAAGTAGGGGCCATCCTGCAAGCCCGGCCGCGCGTCGCACCCCTCACGGGGTGCGTGGATTGAAATGAAGCTGGACAGGGGAAACGGCCAGCCGATAGAGTCGCACCCCTCACGGGGTGCGTGGATTGAAATCGCTTACAATGCGGGCATCAATGCCGGAGCGGATGTCGCACCCCTCACGGGGTGCGTGGATTGAAATTCGGAAGCTACGATACGGTCGAGCAGTTGAAAGGTCGCACCCCTCACGGGGTGCGTGGATTGAAATCAGATCCCCGCCAGCGCGAAATACAAAGTTCCCGCGTCGCACCCCTCACGGGGTGCGTGGATTGAAATCTCCTGTTTTACCCCGTAGGCCGCTAGAAACTGCAGGGTCGCACCCCTCACGGGGTGCGTGGATTGAAATCTCCCGCCTCGCTATGGTTACATTATAATATATTGTCGCACCCCTCACGGGGTGCGTGGATTGAAATTGTGTGGATGATTGAAAAAGGTACGCGCGCTCCCAGGTCGCACCCCTCACGGGGTGCGTGGATTGAAATTGCGTCATCCGGGCCGAGCTGAAAAAGCCCATCAGTCGCACCCCTCACGGGGTGCGTGGATTGAAATCGCGGTGTCTGCCCCCGGTGCCACACCTACTGCTAGTCGCACCC